>NZ_JBEYUN010000009.1:116961-368084 GCF_040643545.1 Streptomyces sp. NPDC047117
GCCGGTCCCGCGGATCGTCCGGCTGGTTCGCCGTGAGCGCCGGGTCCGTCGCCGGGCTGTTCGGCCGGTCCCGCGGATCGTCCGGCTGGTTCGCCGTGAGCGCCGGGTCCGCTGCCAGGTCGTCCGCCCGGTCCGCTGTGAGCAGGGCGTCCGCCGCCTCCCGGGCCGCGATGACCCGTCCGACCGCGGCCTCGATGCGGTCCGTCGCCCGCCGGTTGGTCACCAGTACGCAGCAGACCAGGCCGATGACCGCGCCGACCACCGTGTCCACCCAGCGGTCGCGTACGAGGACGCCCGCGGGCAGCGCATTGCCGAACGAGGTCAGCAGCAGCGCCATCGGCGTCACGCAGACCGAGCCGAGCCAGTAGTTGCGGGGGATCCACGCCTCCGCGCCGATCTGGAAGAGGATCACCAGCAGCACCATGGCGAGGTGCCCGGTGTGGATCACGGGCAGCAGCGCGGTGAAGAGGAGCAGCCCGAGGAGATTGCCCAGGGAGCGCTGCACGGCGCGCTGCCACGAGAGCGTGGTGTTGGCCTGGAAGACCGAAGCCGCGGTGACGACCGCCCAGTACGGGTGCTCGGAGCCGATGGCCATCGAGGCCCAGCCCGCCAACGTACAGCCGATCATCACCCGCGCCCCGACCGGCAGCAGCGGCGACCCGGGCCGCAACTGCGCGAGGACGGGCCGGAAGCCGCGCCGGTGATCGGGGGAGGGGCGGCGCAGATCCAGCCCGGCTCCGTCCTGATCGGCGGCGATACCGGCCAGCTCGGCGGTCTGCCCGGCATCCAGCGTCACCTCGGGCAGCGGCAGGCCACGCCGCAGGTCACGCGCCCAGGCGTCGAACAGCTCGGCGTCCGCCGCCCGCTCCCCGGCGGGCACGTCCGCCACGGCCAGTACGGATTCGGCCCGGACGAGCAGGCGTTCCAGGCGCGCTCTGGCGGCGTACTTGGCCGCACTGCGGGCCGGTACGAGGAAGATCGTCTGCCACGCGGCGTTGACCGCGGCGGCCGTGGCGTGCCGGGGGCCTGCCGTGGCCTCGGGCGCGGCACGCAGCAGTCCGGCGGCCGCCTCCAGCGCCCGCGCCGTGGCGATCCGCTGCGGCCCCTCCGGCCGTACGAGCCGGGGCGCCATGCACACCAGCCAGGCGACGGCCCCGCCCGCGACGGCGAGCAGCAGGTGGAACGGGATCTGGTCCGGCCGCTGCGGCACGAAGAAGGCCGAGGCCGAGATGAAGGTGATGATGAGGTTGCCGGGCGGCCCGATACGGGTCGCGTCGCACATCATCTTGTGTACCGCGGCCAGCGCCGAGGCGATCACCACCAGCAGCAGGGTGCTGCCGATGAAGGACGAGCCGACCAGGCCGACGGCGAGGCTGGCGATCATGCCCAGGATCACCCACGCGACGGTTCGGGCACGCGCGGCGTACGGCTTGTTGTGCCCGTAGAGCGCACACATCGCGCCGGCCGAGGTGTAGAGGACCAGGTCCATCCGGTCCAGGGCGAGCAGCGCGAGATCCGGTACGCCGATGGCGACGGCCGCGCTGAAGGCCGGCTTGTGCCAGTGCCGGGTCTCCAGCGGCCGCCGGAGCCGCACGGTGCTCCTGACCGGCAGCGGCCGCGCCCGGACGACGCCCCCGGCGTCGGCGTTGGCATTGGTGCTGATGCGGAGGCTCTTCGTGATCCTTTGTCCCAGTCGTGTCGGTCCAGCGTGCTTGCCCATACATAAATATTAGCAGGTGTTTTACTCGTGAATGATTGGCGAGTGTGGCGGCGGTGTCCGTGACGACCTGGTCGTGATCGATGGTGACTGATAGTGACTGGCTGAAGCGGTGGCTTCGGGTCGTCGCCGCCCTCTCTCCCGACCGCCTCATCGGGCGCGTCCGCACGGCAGCACACCGGGAGCACCGCGGGAAGCGTGCCCCCGGTCCGGGCGCCCCCGCCGCCCCCTGGGCCGCAGCGTGCTCCCTTGTACGGTGGGGTGTCCCTTGTCCGTCTCGCGGAAAATGCGATAGTCAAGTGGACCGATCACGGGGGGACCCATGCGTAGATACCTGGCTATAGCCATTGTCGCGGCCATACTGAGCGGAACGCTCGGCATCGCGTCGGCCGAGCCCGCCTCCGCCGCTCCCCGTCACCAGGAGACGCCGCAGTGCGTCAAGGTGGCGAAGTACTACACGAAGAAGCACAAGCGCTACGTACGCCTGAAGAACCTCTGCGCCAAGCGGACCGCCTGCTACACCATCGTCGTCCCGTGGCGCCCCGATCCGCGCGGCCGCCTCAAGAAGGGCACCACGAAGAACGTCCGCTACGGCACCGACCGCGACCCCCGCGCGCTGTACGTCAAGAACCGCTCCTGCTGACCACCGCTCGCGCCGAGCGGCAGGCCACGGGGTGGCCGGAGCAACGGGGCGGCTGGCCACTGGGTGGGGGCCGGCCGCCCGGCGGGGCGGGGGCGAGGCAGGTCGGTCCGGCGTCGCTGGCCGCTCGCGGTCGTCGCAGGCTGTTCGCCGTTACAGCTCGCCGTCGGCCGCCGCGGGCATCGCCCTCCGGTCACCGACCGCCCGTCGGTCATCGATCCGCAAGTACCGCAACGCCCGAGCGGTCAAGACCATGACGTCTTCATCTGTCTGATCTTCGTCTGCCTGATCTTCCGGGCCGTGTTGTTCCCGGGCCCAGAACTCCATCGCCACCGTGAGCGCGTCGATCAGCGCCGCGGCCAGCAGCCGGGTCTCCATGCTGTCGGGGTCCCCGTCGGTGCGCGGGGCGAGAACGGGTGCGAGCCGGTCCTGCAGATCCCGGCCCGCCGCCAGCCAGCGCGTACGGAGTGCCGGCACCGAACCCATCACCCGGAGCAGCCGCCGCGCCCGCTCCGCGTCGGCGAGCCGGCGCAGCGCGGCCCCCTCGGCGAATGCCGCCCCGACGGCCTCGACCAGGGGCTCTTCGGCGGGACGGACGGCGAGCTGGTCGACGAGACCGCTGACGCTCGCCGTGAAGACCGGCGTGAGCGCGTCCTCCTTCGCCGGACAGTAACGGTAGAAGGTGCGCAACGAGATCCCGGCGGCCGCCGCGATGTGCTCGACCGTCGTCGCCTCGTACCCCCGGTCGGAGAACAGCTCGGCCGCCGCCTCGGCGATCATCATCCGGGTCGCCTGGCGCCGGTCTTCGCTGAACGACGGCCGCCCACGCCCCGCTGCCATCCGCGTCGCCCCTTCGCCGCCCTCGTGTGCCGCCGGGCCGTCACTCTGCCACAGTGCCGCGCCCCGGCTTATTGGCATGTCGTGCCACTTAATCTAAATTGGCTGCCGGCCCAGCGAGTTGCCGCTCCATACGCCCCGCCCCGCACCCCGTGCCCCGAGCCACAAGGAGCCGACATGCCCCCTTCCTCTTCCGCTTCCTCCTCCGCTTTCCCTTCCGCCTGTTCCGCTTCTTCCTCCGCTTCCGCTCGTACGTACCTCGTCACCGGAGCTGCGTCCGGTATCGGCAAGGCCACCGCGGACCGGCTGCGCGCCGCGGGCCATACCGTCATCGGGGCCGACCGGACCAGGGAAGCCGACGGTGTCGCGATAGCGGCAGACCTCGCCACGGAGAGCGGCCGTGCCGAACTGGCCTCCCAGGCCCGCGAACTGACCGGCGGCCGGCTCGACGCCGTCATCGCCTGCGCCGGCCTCGCGCACTTCGTGCCCGCCACCGTCCGGGTCAACTACTTCGGTGCGATCGCCACGTTGGAGAGCCTGCGCCCGCTCCTCGCCGCCGGTACCGCCCCACGCGCGGTCGTCGTGGCCTCCGTCGCCGCCGCCCACCCCACCGATCCGGCCATCGTCGAGGCGTCGCTGGCGGGCGACGAGGAGGCGGCGGCCATCGCGGCACAGAACGCCCTCGACCGCGGCGAAGGTCACCTCATCTACGGTTCGTCCAAGGCCGCTCTGGCCCGGTGGGTACGGCGCACGGCGGTCACCGACGACTGGGCGGGCGCCGGTATCCCGCTGAACGCCATCGGCCCCGGCACCGTCCTCACCCCGATGACCGAAGGCATGCTCGCCGACCCCGACCTGCGCAAGGTCGTCGACACCAGCGTCCCGATGCCGCTCAACGGCCACGCCCGGCCCGAACAGATCGCCCCCCTCCTCACCTGGCTCACCTCACCCGAGAACACCCATGTCACCGGCCAACTCCTCTTCGTGGACGGCGGCGCCGAAGCCCTCCTCCACCCCGCTCGCTGAACCCAGGTCCGGCACCCGACGCCCCACGCCCGATGCTCGGAGCCCCACCACCGGCATCGGCCCCTCTCGGTCACCCCACCGGCGGCCGATCCCCGCGTCAGTGAGGATCCGGGGCCGGCGCCGGCGCCGGCGCCGGGGCGGAGGCAGAGGCGGATGCTGAGGCCGAGGCAGAGGCGGAAGGAGCAGCCGAGGCGGGGCCGGAGCCGGCTCGCGACGTCGTGGCGGCGATGACGTGGAGGCCGCGGTCGGTGAATTCCTGCCGGACCGACTCCTCCACGCGGTCGTCGGTGATGAACGTGTCGAACACGTCCGCGTCGCCGACCCGGGCGAAGCAGCGCTCCCCGATCTTGGAGGAGTCCGCGACGACCACGGCCCGCTGGGAGCGTTCGGCCATCAGCCGGTTGATGCGTGCCTCGGCCTCGTCGTGCACCGTGGCGCCCCGCTGCGGATCCACTCCGTTCGCCCCGATGAACGAGATGTCCACGGAGATCTGCTGCAGCACCAGCTCGCTGAACGGCCCGACCAGCTCGAACGACCGCGAGTGCGCGACCCCGCCCGTCAGCACGATCTTGATCTGCGGCCGCACGGCCAGCTCGTTGGCGATGTTGAGCGAGTTCGTGACGATCGTCAGATGCGGCTGCGGCCCGGCCTCCGCGAAGTCCGGCCGGGTCGCGAGCACCCGGGCGATCTCCGTGGTGGTCGTACCCCCGCTCAGCCCGACCACGTCGCCCCGCTCGACCAGTCCGGCCGCCGCCTGGGCCACCGCATCCTTCTCCGCCGCGCGGTGCGAGTGCTTGTAACGGATGGGCAGGTCGTACGCCACGGAACTGAGCACCGCGCCACCACGGGTCCGGGTGAGCAACTGCTGCTCGGCCAGCGCGTCCATGTCGCGACGCATGGTCGCCGCCGACACCTCGAGCGCGGTCGCCGCCTCGTCGACCTCCACCCTGCCCCGTTCCCCGAGCAGCTCCAGCAGGGCGTTCATCCGTTCATGGCGCTTCATGCGAAGACCCTAACCGTCGACATCGCCCCCTCTCCCTCTCCGCCGGCGCAACCCCCTTCCCCGCCCCTCGCCCCCGGCCCAGCCGTCCCCCCCCTGCTCGCCGACTTCGCCGCCACCCGCTCGCCGGCTCAGCCGCAGGCCGGGGTCGCGGGGGCGTACTGGCCGGGGAGTGCCGTCTTCGCGCTGAGCGCGTTCAGCAGCCGGGCCGCCTCCTCGGTCACCGCTTCGCGGGCGGGCTTGAGGTACTTGCGCGAGTCGACCAGGTCCGGCTCCGTGGTCAGCGTCTCCCGGACGGAGCGGGTGAACACCGAGACCAGGTGGGTCGATATGTTGATCTTCGTCATGCCCGCGGCGATCGCCCGGCGCAGCTCTTCGTCCGGCACGCCCGAAGAGCCGTGCAGCACCAGCGGTACCGGCAGTTTCGCGTGCAGCGCCCCGATCAGTTCCTTGTCCAGTACGGCCGTTCGCTCCCGCATGGCGTGCGACGACCCGACCGCCACGGCGAGCGCGTCCACCTCCGTGGCCGTGACGTACGCCAGCGCCTCGTCCGGATCGGTGCGCACGCCGGGTGCGTGGACGCCGTCCTTGCCGCCCACCTCGCCGAGCTCCGCCTCGACGTACACGCCCCGCTCGTGGCACCAGGCGGTCAGCTCCGCCGTCGTCGCCACGTTCTCCTCGTACGGGAGGGCGGAGGCGTCGATCATCACCGAGCTCACCCCGGCCTCGACCCCCTCGTACACGAGCTGGTGCTGCGTGATGTGGTCCAGGTGCACGGCCACCCGTGCGGACGAGGCCTCCGCGAGCGCGAGGGAGGCGCGGGTGATCGGCAACAGACTGCCGTGGTACCGGATGCAGTTCTCGCTGATCTGGAGGATGAGCGGAATGCCCGTGCGCTCGGCGGCGGCGACCAGCGCTTCCGCGGTCTCCAGGTGAATGACGTTGAAGGACATGGCGCCGACCCGTGCCTCATCGGCGGCCCGGACGATCTCTGACGTGGGGACGAGGGGCATGGAGCCGGCCTCCCTGGCGTATGGACGGTCCGTGGATCTCGGGATCTCGGGATCGGGTGATCACGGGATCTCCGGATCCCTGGATCTCGGGATCACGTAGGAGAGTGGGTGGGGGAGGAGCGAATACGGTGGCGGTGCCGGTGAGGCGCGGGTGCCGGTCGATGGGCAGCGGCGAAGCTCAGAGGCGGTGGTCGGGGGAAGCAGGGGAAGTAGGGAAGCGAAGGCCCGCGGTCAGGGAGTCGTCGTCGGGGCGAGCATGACCGAGCGGGTGAGGCTGCGGGGGCTGTCGGGGTCCAGGCCGCGGGCGCGGGCGCGTTCCAGTGCGACGCGGTGGACCAGTACCAGGTCGGCGAGCGGGTCGCGGTCGTGTGCCACGAACCGGGCGCCGGTCCGTACGACGTCGTCGGCCAGCCCTTCCGGTGCGTTGCCGAAGAGCCATGTGACGCGTCCGGGAGCGGCGATGGATATCGGGCCGTGCCGGTACTCCATGGCCGGGTAGGACTCGGTCCAGCTCTGCGACGCCTCGCGCATCTTGAGTGCCGCCTCGTTGGCCAGGCCGACGGTCCAGCCGGTGCCGAGGAAGGAGAACTGTTCGGCGTCGACCCACTCCGGGGCGACCGGCGCGGACAGTGCCTCCTCGGCGTCACCTATCGCGGCGGAGAGGTCCTCGCCCAGATGCGTACGGAGCAGGGCCAGGGCGGTGGTGGCGAACCGCGTCTGCACGACGGAGCGTTCGTCGGCGAAGGGCAGGGCGACCGTCTCGTCGGAGAGTTCCTTCGCCGGGGTGTCCTGGTCGCCGAGCAGGGTCACCGTGGGGATCCGGCCCTGCACGGCGTCGAGTATGCGGAGGACCTCCGTCGTGGTGCCGGAACGGGTGATCGCCACCACGGCGTCGTAACCCCGCTCGGTGCCGAGGAACGCCTCGGAGGCGGGGAAGGCGTCGGTGACACCGGCGCCGGCCGCCTCACGCAGCGCGGCGTACGACTGCGCCATGAACCACGAGGTGCCGCAGCCGATGACGGCCACGCGCCGGCCGGCCTTCGGCAGCGGGCCGTCCGCGCCGCCCAGGCGCACCGCCTCGCGCCAGGTCTCCGGCTGGCTGCGCAGCTCCTGCTCCATGTGCGACATGCCGCTCATCGCTGACCCCGCCCTTCGTCCCCGTCGTCCGCCACTCGGCGTCCATTGCTTGCGTGAATCCCTCGGCTCGTGCACGAAACTGCAACTTTTGGCTTCACTGCAATCAACTGTACGCAGTTTGGCGCCGGGCTGCCATCCCTCGAATGAGTGAGCGGGGTCGTCGGGGCATGAAAAAAGAGGGGTGCGCTCGCCGGAAAACCGGCGCGCACACCCCTCTCGTCAGGCCTTTTGCGTCAGGCGGGCTGCTGCTCGCGGTGGCTCTCCAGGTCCGGGACGGTCTTGGTGGCGATGAACTCGGTGATCCGGTACTCGCACACGCCGGCCGTGACGAACGGGTCCTCCTGGCTGATCCGCTCCGCCGTGGCGCGGTCCTCGACCGAGGCGAGGATGACGCCGCCGTCGCGCGGCTGCTTGCGGCCGGAGGCGAGGAAGTGTCCGGCGGCGTAGTGCCGGTCCAGCCAGGCGACGTGCTCGTCGAGCGCGGCTTCCACGCGGTCGAGAGGGGCGGTGTAGGTCAACTCAAGTACGAACATCCTTGAAATATAGGACAGGTGTTGCACCGGCTCGTGGCGGGGCGGTACGGCGCGGAGCAGGACGGATGGCGCTCGTGGTCCGTTCGCAGCAGCGCCGGGGGCGTCGCGTGGCGGGTGGTCGGCCCGCGGCCGAGGATGGAGCCGCACTGGTTTCCTCACGGGAAGGAACAGCAATGATGCGACGTCTCACGGTCATGCTCGCCGCCGTCTTCACCGCAGGACTGCTCGCCACCGGGTCCGCGGTCGCGGCACCCGCGGACGAACCGGACCAGCTGACTC
Organism: Streptomyces sp. NPDC047117; assembly: GCF_040643545.1. Classification (NCBI taxonomy): domain Bacteria; kingdom Bacillati; phylum Actinomycetota; class Actinomycetes; order Kitasatosporales; family Streptomycetaceae; genus Streptomyces; species Streptomyces sp. NPDC047117. The sequence goes on from NZ_JBEYUN010000009.1 coordinate 125,144, forward strand.
CGCGGGAGCAGGCGGGCCTGGACTTCGCCGGCAACGTCCTCGGCTCCCTCTTCGGCGGCGGCCAGCGCTGACCCCTCCACCGCACCCCGGTGGAGCCGGCCGGCCGACTTCCCCGGCCCTGCTCCCGTACGCGTCGCCCCGCCGCACCCGGCAGCCCCGCCCCGTCAGGAGTCGCTCACCTCGTTCGCGATGTGATGCGCCCAGTCGCGGACCCGGGACACCTCCCGGTGGTCGGCCGAGAAGTCGCCAGGGGCCGTCGAGCGGGTGAACGGGACACGGGGGAGCCGGCCGGTCCGGCCACCGATCGTGAGGTGGCCGCGGGCCCCGGTGCGGTCCATGGCCCGGATCGCGCCGCGGACCGACGGCGCGTCGGCCCCGCCGCTCGCCGACGCGTCCGCCGAGCCGGGTCCGTTGCTGAAGAACCAGACGGCGCGGGAACGCAGTTGCGCCGCATGCCGGCGGGCGAAGCGGCGGGCTTCGCGGTGCCACCGGCCTCCGCGCAGCTCACCGCCGAGGACGACGGCGTCGTACGGGCCCACGCTCACGATCTCCGCTGCGGGGCGCAGTTCGGTGTCGAAGCCGTCCTCCCGTAGTGCGGCGGCGATTTCCTCCGCGATGCCCTGGGTGGACTCGGACGAGCTTCCGTAGGCGATCAGGACGCGGTACGGGGCCATGGACATTCCTGAGGTTTCCGGGTGATGCCTGGAGTGCGGGGCGATGCGGGTCGCGGCCTGCGGAGCAAAGGGGCGAAGGGGCCCGTGCTCAACGGTGGCCGGGTGGCTCCTCGCGCTCCCGTACGCGTTCGGCGATGACCGCGGCCTGGATGCGGCGGCCGACCTTGAGCTTGGTGAGGATCGCGGAGATGCGGTTCTTCACGGTCTTCTCGGCGAGGTAGAGGCGCTCGGCTATCTGGCGGTTGGTCAGGCCCTCCCCGATGAGGTCGAGGATCTGCCGCTCCCGTGGGGAGAGCCGGGCCAGCTCGGGCGGGCCGGCGGGGACGGCCGGGCCGCGCACCCGGGCCAGTACGCGGGCGGTGGCGCCGGGGTCCAGCATCGACCGGCCCGCCGCCACCGTCCGTACGGCCGTCACGAGGGCCGAGCCCTTGATCTGCTTGAGCACGTAGCCGGAGGCGCCGGCCATGATGGCGTCGAAGAGGGCCTCGTCGTCATCGAAGGACGTGAGGATCAGGCACGCCAGGCCGGGGAGCGCGACGCGCAACTCGCGGCACACGTCGATGCCTTCGTGGTCGCCCGCCTCGGCACTGGAGCCGAGGCGTACGTCGAGCACGGCGACGTGCGGCCGCAGCGCCGGGGCCCGGGCGAGCGCCTGGCGGGCGTCGGCCGCGTCGCCCACGACGGCCATGTCCGGCTCGTCCTCCAGGAGGTCGCGCAGGCCGCGGCGCACGACCTCGTGGTCGTCCAGCAGGAAGACCCGTATCGGCGGCTCTCCGGAGTGCCCCGTGTCGCCGCACTTCGAAGTCGTGCGTACGGCTTCGTTCCTGTCCGGTTCGTCGGTCGCCATTGCCGGCCGCCCTTCCGCCGCCCCGCTCCCGTGCTGTCCCTTCCCAGCCTTGTACGTGAGGGCGTTCCCCACCATGCCCTGACCGGCCTCTTCGAGGGGCGTGAGCGGAGGGGGCATCAAGGAGAGGGGCCGGTGCCCTCGCAAGCAGATCGCGGGCGGCGTGGCGTAGAGCGGTGAGCAGGGCGGCACGGCATCGTGGGGCGTCAACGCACCTTCCTGAACCGGAGTACCACCATGACCGTGTCCGTCGTCCTGTTCACCGCCGATCTGCGGGTGCACGATCAGTCTGCATTGCGCGCGGCCTTGAAGCAGGGGCGGGAGGTGGTGCCGCTCTTCGTGCGGGACGATGCCATCGGTGCAGCCGGCTTCGCGACGCCGAACCGCTCGGCGTTCCTGGCCGATTGCCTGACCGCCCTCGACGCGGCGCTCCGGGACCGGGGCGGCCGGCTGGTGGTGCGGTCGGGCGACGTGGCCGAGACCGTGTGCAAGGTCGCCGCCGAGGCGGATGCCGCCGATGTGCACATGTCGGCCGACGTCAGCGGCTACGCCCAGCGCCGCGAGGACCGGCTGCGCGCCGCACTGGCCGCCGACGGCCGGCGGCTGCACGTCCATGACGGGGTCGTGACCGCCGTACCGCCCGGTGCGGTCACCCCGCAGTCCAGGGACCACTTCGCGGTGTTCGGCGCGTACGCCCGGAAGTGGGAGCAGCAGAGCCTCCGCAAGCCGCTGGGCGCCCCGCGGACCGTCCGGGTGCCGAACGGTATCGGCTCCGAGAAGATCCCGTCCCGGAAGGCCGTCAAGGGCGTCTCTGAAGGGCTGACGAGCGGCGGCGAGGCCGAGGGCCGGGCCCGGCTGTCCGCGTGGAGCCGCGACGGCATGGACGCCTACGAGGACCGGCACGACGACCTCGCGGGCGACACGACCTCCCGGCTCTCCCCGCACCTGCACTTCGGGACGGTCTCCCCCGTGGAGGCGGTGCACCGGGCGCGCACGAAGGGTGGCGCGGGGGCCGAGGCCTTCGTACGGCAGCTCTGCTGGCGGGACTTCCACCATCAGGTGCTGGCCGCCCGGCCCCGGGCGGCGGCCGAGGAGTACCGCACGCAGCACGACCGCTGGCGTACCGAGAAGGGGGCGCGGGCGGAGGTCGAGGCCTGGCAGCAGGGGCGGACGGGCTATCCCGTCGTCGACGCCGCCATGCGGCAACTGGCCCACGAGGGCTGGATGCACAACCGCGGGCGGCTGCTGACCGCGAGTTTCCTGGCCAAGACGCTGTACGTGGACTGGCGCGCCGGGGCCCGGCACTTCCTGCGCCTGCTGGTCGACGGCGACGTGGCCAACAACCAGCTCAACTGGCAGTGGGTGGCGGGCACCGGCACGGACTCCCGGCCCAACCGCGTCTTCAACCCCGTCACCCAGGGCAAGCGGTACGACCCGGACGGCGCCTACGTACGCCGCTGGGTTCCCGAACTCGCCGGGATCGAGGGGCGCGCGGTCCACGAGCCGTGGAAGCTGCCCGCACGGGAGCGCGCACAGTACGACTACCCCGACCCGCTGCTCGACCTCGCCGACGGCCTGTCCCGCTTCCGCCGCGCCCGCGGCAAGGAGTAAGACCGCGGGCACGGCGTCCGGCGCCCGGCTCCTCGAAGGGGTCAGAAGCGCATGACCTCCGGGGACGGCCCGGGCAGCCACGGGCCCCAGAGGGAGAGCCCGTGCGCCTCGGGGGAGCCGGTGGCGGTGAAGGCGGCGAGGGCACCGCCGAAGGCGCGGGCCAGTGCGCGGTCGTCGTCGCCCACGGGGCCGAGCATCGGCGCTTCGGGGTACGCGTCGAACGTGCCGAAGAGGAAGGGCAGCTCGGCGCAGTGCGTCGCCCCGAGGCCGTGCGGGTCGGGTACCGGGCGGCGGGTGAAGCGGTACACGTGGGCGGGGACGCCCCGGGCCGCACGATGGGCGGCGATCTCGGTGACGCCGTCGCCGAAGAGCCGGGCGGTGAGCCGACCGACGCCGGACCGGTCCACACCGTCGAACGACAGGAACGCCGTCATCTCGTCCTCCGTGGCGCCGATCAGCAGCTCCTTGCCGCCCAGCGCGCCGTCGGCGACGGCGTCCTGCAAGGCGTGCGGCAGGCCCGGCCCGCCGAGCACCGGGTACATCGGCGGTGCCACCTCGCCCGGCCGGGCCGTACGGGCGGCCAGTTGCCCGTACGCGGCCACCAACTGCCCGGCGGGCAGCGCGCGCAGCGCCTTGCCGAGCGCGGTGGGGGAGCCGTCCGGATCGATGCCGAGGATGCGCAGGTAGGCGGCGGTGCGCTCCGCGGCGTCCGTCGGGGCCTGCGGGCGCAGTCCCCACGGCCCCGACTGGGCGATCACCCGGTGCACCAGGCCGCCGGTGTCCGGGGCGAGGGCGAGCGAGAGGGCCGACCAGGCGCCCGCCGACTGGCCGCCGACGGTGACGCGGCCGGGATCGCCGCCGAACGCCGCCACGGTGTCCCGTACCCAGCGCAGGACGGCGGCCTGGTCCTGGTTGCCCAGGTTCGCGGCGCCGATGGCGGGCAGGTGGAGGAAGCCCAGCGGGCCCAGCCGGTAGTTGGCGGTGACCACGACGATGTCCCCGAGTGCGGCGAGCCGCGCGCCGTCGTACCAGTCCCAGCCGCCCGAACCGCTGGTCCAGCCGCCGCCGTGGAACCACACGAGTACCGCGCGGGGCCGCGCTCCGGGGGCGAGCGCGGCGGCGGGCGTCCACACGTTGAGGTTCAGGCAGCCCTCCTCGTCCCAGTCCGCGGCGCGCGGCCCCATCACGGCCTCCAGCCGCGAAGCGGCCTGCGGCGCCGAGGGCCCGGACCGTGCCGCGTCGCGCACGCCCGGCCAACCGGGGTGCGGCCGGGGCGGCGCGAACCGCCGCTCGCCCACAGGAGATGCCGCGTACGGGATCCCCCGGAAGGCGGCGACAGCCACCGCTTCACCCTCGGGGCCGGGCGTCAGGGGCTCTCCGTGCACGGGTGTCGGCGTCTCCCGTACGCCGCGCACCGCGCCCCGCTCCGTGACCACGACCGGACGCGCTTCCTCCGGCACCGTCATCGCTGCCTCTCCTGTCCCTCGGTCCGTCTCTCACCCCGTCACGGAGGCCCGGTAGCGTGGGCGCCACGATGACGAGCAACGGAACCGTCTCCCGCGACGACGAACTGCGCAACTGGCCCGCCGACGAGGCCGCGGCCCGTGCCGCCCAGGACCGGCTGCGCCCGCACGTCATCCTGGACGAGCCCGGACCCGAGCCGGGTTTCGCGGGCACGGTGGTCGGAGTGGACGTCGCGTACGACGACGAGCGGGGCGTCGTCGCGGCCGCGGCCGTCGCGCTCGACGCCCGCACGCGCGGCGTCGTCGACGAGGCGACGGCGGTCGGCCCGGTGTCCTTCCCGTACGTCCCCGGGCTGCTGGCCTTCCGGGAGATCCCGACCGTGCTCGCCGCGCTCGACCGGCTCGCCCGCGTACCGGACCTGGTGGTCTGCGACGGCTACGGGCTCGCCCATCCGCGCCGCTTCGGGCTGGCCTGCCACCTCGGGGTGCTCACGGGGCTGCCGGTGATCGGTGTCGCGAAGAACCCGTTCACCTTCACGTACGAGGCGCCGGGACCGGAGCGGGGCGCCACCTCCCCGCTGCTGGACGGCGGCGAGGAGGTCGGCCGGGCCCTTCGGACGCAGCCGGGCGTGAAGCCGGTCTTCGTGTCCGTGGGCCACCGTGTCGGCCTGGACCGCGCCTGCGCCCACACGCTGGGGCTGGCGGCGTCCTACCGTCAGCCGGAGACCACCCGCGCGGCCGACGCACTGTGCCGCCGGGCGCTCGCGGAGGCCTGAGACGCTCACGGAGACCTGAGACGCTCGCTGACGCCTGAGCCGTCGCGCAAGAGCTGGGAGCCCCCGTACGGCGCCGGAGATGCGGCGCCCTGCGTACGGGGCCCGTACGGCCCGTGTCAGCCCTGCTGCTCCACCACCCGGAAGCGCAGCCCGGCCCGCTGCAGGCGGCCCGTGAGCGCGTCGCCCATCGCGACCGCCGACGTCACCTGCCCCGCGGAGTCGGGGAGTTCGTCGTACGCCAGGCAGAGGGCCGACTCGGCGAGCATCTTCGCCGTCTCGTCGTACCCCGGGTCGCCGCCCGACACCTCGGTGACGACCCGCCGGCCGCCGCCCTCGCCCACGAAGCGGACCTTGAACCAGCTGTGGGCGCGGCGCTCCTCGTCCGGCCCGTCGCCCGGCGCGAGCCGTGCCGACAGCCACCGGCGCGCGGGCGGGACCTGCGCCGCACCGTACGCGGCGCCCGCTCCCAGTACGCCGCCGACCACCGTGGGAAGCCGCCTGACGCCGGCGTAGTGGCGGTAGCGGAAGTCCGGCCCGTACCGCTCCAGGGCCGCCGCGGAGCGGCCGATCACCTGCGGGTCGAGGGTCGGCAGCGGCACGCCCCAGACGCCCTGCTCACGGGTCGGTGCCCCCGGAACGGCGCGCACCGTGCGGCCCACCGGGCGGGGCTCGACGCGCTGCCGCTCCCGCGCGGCGCGCACCATGCCGAGCGGCCGCGACATCACCGTGAGCGCGGAGGCCAGGGTGCCGCCCGAGAAGGTGGCGTTGGTGCGGACGATGCCGGTCATGCGCAGCGGTACGCCCTCGGGCAGCAGCCCCACCGTGTAGAGCACGCCGAGGTCGTGCGGGACGGAGTCAAAGCCGCAGGCGTGCACCAGGCGGGCGCCCGAGGCGCGTGCCGTCTCGTGGTGGCGCACGTACATCAGGTCGATGAACTCCGGCTCACCGGTCAGGTCCACATAGTCCGTACCCGCCTCGGCGCATGCTGCGACCAGCGGTTCGCCGTACTTCAGGTACGGGCCGACGGTGGTGGCCAGCACCCGGGTGGCGGCGGCCACGGCCCGCAGCGACTCGGGGTCGGCGGCATCGGCGTGCACGAGGGGCAGGTCGGCGCAGGCCGGGTGGCTCGCCGCCAGTTCGGCGCGGAGCCGCTCCAGCTTGCTCTTGTCACGCCCGGCCAGCGCCCAGCGGCAGCCTTCGGGGGCGTGCGCGGCGAGGTAGGCGGCGGTGAGCCGGCCCGCGAAGCCGGTGGCGCCGAAGAGGACGACGTCGTACGTCCGTCCCGCGTCGTCCTGTCGTGCCATGGTGCGGCCCCTTCGGTGTGAGCGCCGGTGCGGGCGCGTTCGGTGCGGTCGCCTTCAAGGTGCGTGCGCAGTCGTTCACGTATGCGCGCAGTGGGTCAAGGCACTCGCGCAGTCAGTGGTCGCACGCTATGGATCAGTTGTACATGGCGTCAACACGCCCCTTCGGACGCTGCGGAGTTCGGCACCGCAGGCGCTCAGCTTCTACAGCTGAGCCGCCCTCACTCAGTGCGGTCCGACTCGCGGCCCAAGGTGATGCCGCGGACGCCCTCCAGTTCGGAGAGGCGTTCCACCAGGTCGTGTGCCGAGGCGGTGCCCTCCAGTCCGAGGAGGACTTCCGAGGCGACCCGGTCGGGGGCTTCGGGGTCGGTTTCGACCTGGACGTCGGTGACCTGGAAGCCGCCGCTGGTGCACATCTCCAGCATGCGGCCGAGCAGGCCGTGCTGGGCCCGGTAGGCGAGTCGCAGTTCGAAGCGCTCGACGGACGGGGCCGGCGCGATGCGGTCGGTGACCTTGGGGAAGCCGCGGACGACCAGGAAGTGCACGGCCGTCGACGCGAGCGCCAGCAGCGGCAGTCCGCCGCCGCAGGCCATGCCGATGGCGCAGGTGAGCCAGACGGTGGCGGCCGTGGTCAGGCCGCGCACCGCGTCCTTCTTCACGAAGATCAGGCCACCGCCGATGAAGCCGATGCCGGAGACGACCTGCGCCGCGACCCGGGACGGGTCGAGCCCGATGCCGTCGATGCCGGTGACCGCACCGAAGCCGTGGATCGACACCTCCATGAAGAGCGCGCTGCCGACGCCCACGAGGGTGTGCGTGCGCAGGCCCGCGCTCTTCTGGCGCGCCTCACGTTCCAGCCCGATGAGGGAGGACAGCAGCAGCGCGATGGAGAGCTCGGCGATCTGGCGCCAGCCCTGGCCGGAGCCGGGATCGAACAGTGCGGCGGCGAGGTGCGTGTAAGACATCCGGCCATTGTCACCACGGCCTCCCGGCAGGCAATGGCGGCGGGTCCAACCCGCCCGCAATGCCGCCCGGAAAGCCCTCGTCCCACGGCCCCCGAACCGGCCCTCCCACCGGCCACCGAATCCGCCCTCGCGCCGGCGACCGAGCCCGATCCCCAACCTGCCCTGAGGGGGCTTGTGGAAAGTGGAACACGTTCTTAACATCACGAGTGTTACAGCATTGGTGTCACAGACGGCGTCACAGGCAGTTTCACAGACAGGGGGCTCGATGGCGCAGACAGGGAACGGCCCGCTGAGCGGAGTACGGGTGGTGGAACTCGCCGGGATCGGGCCGGGCCCGTTCGCCGCGATGCACCTCGCCGACCTCGGCGCCGACGTCGTACGCGTGGACCGCCCGGGCGGCTCCGGCATCAGCATCGACCCGGCGCACGACCTCACCAACCGCGGCAAGCGCTCGGTACTGGTGGACCTGAAGGCCCCCGAGGGGCCGGAGCAGGTGCTCGACCTGGCAGAGCGGGCCGATGTGCTCATCGAGGGGTTCCGGCCGGGCGTCGCCGAACGGCTGGGCGTCGGTCCCGAGGACTGCCTCGCCCGCAACCCCCGCCTCGTCTACGGGCGGATGACCGGCTGGGGCCAGGACGGCCCGCTCGCCGACACCGCGGGCCACGACATCGGCTACATCGCGCTCACCGGCGCCCTCGGCATGACCGGCACCGCCGACGGCCCGCCCGTGGCCCCCGCCAATCTCCTCGGCGACTACGCCGGCGGCTCGCTCTACCTCGTCATCGGCATCCTCGCGGCCCTCCAGCACGCCCGCACCGAGGGCGGCAGCGGCCAGGTCGTGGACGCCGCGATCGTCGACGGCACGGCCCACCTCACCACCATGATCCGCGGCATGCTGGAGGCCGGCGCCTGGCAGGACCGCCGCGCCGCCAACCTGCTGGACGGCGGGGCGCCCTTCTACGGCACGTACGAGACGGCCGACGGCGGCCACATGGCGGTCGGCGCGCTGGAGCAGCGGTTCTACGCCGAGTTCCTGCGGCTGCTCGGCATCGCGGACGAGGCGCCCCCGAGAGAGGACCTCGCCAAGTGGGGCGAGCTGCGTACGGCCATCGCCGACCGATTCCGTACCCGTACCCGGGAGGAGTGGACGGCCGTCTTCGAGGGGTCCGACGCGTGTGTGTCCCCCGTGCTGTCCCTGCGCGAGGCGCCCGCCCACCCCCATCTCGCCGCCCGCGGCACCTTCGTGGAGCACGCCGGGCTGACCCAGCCCGCGCCCGCGCCGCGCTTCTCCCGTACGCCGGGAGCCGTGCGCGGCGGCCCCGCCCTGCCCGGCGCGGACACCGAAGCGGTGGCCCGCGACTGGGACGTCCCCGCCCTGACCACCGCACACCCCGAGGGCTCGACCGCCGCACGCCCCGAAGCCCCGACGACCGCACAGCCCGAAGGCCCGTCCACCGCACACCCCGAGAACCGGCCCGGCGCCGGCCCCGAGGAAGGCCCGCAGCGATGACCCAGCAGCCGGCGCAGCTGAAGCGCCAGATCTACACCGAGGACCACGACGCCTTCCGGGAGACCGTGCGCACCTTCCTGAAGAAGGAGGTCGAGCCGCACTACGAGGAGTGGGAGAAGGAAGGCATCGTCAGCCGGGAGGCGTGGCGCGCCGCCGGTCGGCAGGGGCTGCTGGGGCTCGCGGTGGCCGAGGAGTACGGGGGTGGCGGCAACCCCGACTTCCGCTACAGCGCCGTACTGGCCGAGGAGTTCACCCGGGCCGGCGCCGCGGGCCTGGCCATCGGCCTGCACAACGACATCATCGGCCCGTACCTCACCTCGCTGGCCACCGAGGAGCAGAAGCGGCGCTGGCTGCCCGGCTTCTGCAGCGGCGAGATCATCACCGCCATCGCAATGACCGAACCGGGCGCGGGCTCCGACCTCCAGGGCATCAGAACGACCGCGGAGGACCGCGGCGACCACTGGGTGCTGAACGGTTCCAAGACCTTCATCTCCAACGGCATCCTGGCCGACCTCGTGGTCGTCGTCGCGAAGACCACCCCCGAAGGGGGCGCGCACGGACTCAGCCTGCTGGTCGTCGAGCGCGGCATGGAGGGCTTCGAGCGCGGCCGCAACCTCGACAAGATCGGCCAGAAGTCCCAGGACACCGCCGAGCTGTTCTTCAACGACGTACGCGTGCCGAAGGAGAACCTCCTCGGCGAGCTGAACGGCGCGTTCATCCACCTGATGACCAACCTCGCGCAGGAGCGGATGGGCATCGCCGTCGCCGGGATCGCCGCCGCCGAACACCTGCTGGAGATCACCACGCAGTACGTCAAGGAGCGCGAGGCGTTCGGCCGGCCGCTGGCCAAGCTCCAGCACGTCCGCTTCGAGATCGCCGAGATGGCCACCGAGTGCGCCGTCACCCGCACGTTCCTGGACCGCTGCATTGTCGACCACTCGGCCGGGCAATTGGATGCCGTACACGCCTCGATGGCCAAGTGGTGGGCCACCGAACTGCAGAAGCGGGTGGCCGACCGCTGTCTGCAGCTGCACGGCGGGTACGGCTACATGAACGAGTACCGCGTCGCCAAGGCGTTCACCGACGGCCGCATCCAGACGATCTACGGCGGCACCACCGAGATCATGAAGGAGATCATCGGCCGCTCGCTGCTCGGCTGACGGGGCCCCCGACCCGGCCGCCCCTCTGTTACGCACGGCTCACCCTCATCTTGAAAGGCTCCACACCGTGACTTCCGAAGCGTACGTGTACGACGCGATCCGCACCCCGCGCGGGCGCGGCAAGGCCTCCGGTGCGCTGCACGGCACCAAGCCGATCGACCTGGTCGTCGGCCTGATCCACGAGGTGCGGCGGCGCTTCCCCGACCTCGATCCGGCCGCCGTCGACGACATCGTGCTCGGCGTCGTCGGCCCGGTCGGCGACCAGGGCTCCGACATCGCCCGGATCGCGGCGATCGCCGCCGGGCTGCCCGACACCGTCGCCGGCGTACAGGAGAACCGCTTCTGCGCCTCCGGCCTGGAGGCCGTCAACATGGCGGCCGCCAAGGTCCGGTCCGGCTGGGAGGACCTGGTCCTGGCCGGCGGCGTGGAGTCGATGTCCCGGGTGCCGATGGCCTCCGACGGCGGCGCCTGGTTCAACGACCCGATGACCAACTTCGACACCAACTTCGTCCCGCAGGGCATCGGTGCCGACCTGATCGCCACGCTCGGCGGCTACAGCCGGCGCGACGTCGACGAGTACGCCGCGATGTCCCAGGAGCGGGCCGCGGCGGCCTGGAAGGACGGCCGGTTCGAGCGGTCCGTCGTCCCCGTCACCGACCGCAACGGGCTCACCGTCCTGGACCACGACGAGCACATGCGCCCCGGCACCACCGCCGACTCGCTCGCCGGCCTCAAGCCCTCCTTCGCCGCCATCGGCGACATGGGCGGGTTCGACGCGGTGGCGCTGCAGAAGTACCACTGGGTCGAGCAGATCGACCACGTCCACCACGCCGGCAACTCCTCCGGCATCGTGGACGGCGCCTCGCTGGTCGCCATCGGCTCCAAGGAGGTCGGCGAGCGCTACGGCCTGACCCCGCGGGCCCGCATCGTCTCCGCCGCGGTCTCCGGTTCCGAGCCGACCATCATGCTCACCGGGCCCGCGCCCGCCACCCGCAAGGCCCTCGCCAAGGCCGGCCTGACCATCGACGACATCGACCTCGTGGAGATCAACGAGGCGTTCGCCGCCGTCGTCCTGCGCTTCGCCGCCGACATGGGCATCGGCCTGGACAAGGTCAACGTCAACGGCGGCGCCATCGCCATGGGCCACCCGCTCGGCGCCACCGGCGCGATGATCCTCGGCACCCTCGTCGACGAGCTGGAGCGCCAGGACAAGCGCTACGGCCTGGCAACCCTCTGCGTCGGCGGCGGCATGGGCGTCGCCACCGTCATCGAGCGCCTCTGACCGTCCGTCCCGAACCCCTTACGGAGAACGCACCATGAGTGAGACCAGCACGATCCGCTGGGAGCAGGACGAGACCGGCGTCGTCACCCTCGTCCTCGATGACCCGAACCAGTCCGCGAACACGATGAACGAGGACTTCAAGGCCTCCCTCGCCGCGGTCGCCGACCGCCTGGAGGCCGAGCAGGACAGCATCCGCGGCATCGTCTTCACCTCCGCCAAGAAGACCTTCTTCGCCGGCGGCGACCTGCGCGAACTGATCGCCGTCACCCCCGAGAACGCCCAGCGGGCCTTCGAGGCGGGCCAGGGCATCAAGCGCGACCTGCGCCGCATCGAGACGCTCGGCAAGCCGGTCGTCGCGGCCATCAACGGCGCCGCGCTGGGCGGCGGTTACGAGATCGCGCTCGCCTGTCACCACCGCGTCGCGCTCGACACCCCCGGCACCAAGATCGGCCTGCCCGAGGTCACCCTCGGCCTGCTGCCGGCCGGCGGCGGCGTCACCCGTACCGTACGGCTGCTCGGCATCGCCGACGCGCTGCTGAAGGTCCTGCTCCAGGGAACGCAGTACAACGCCACCCGTGCCAAGGACAACGGGCTGATCCACGAGGTCGCCGAGACCCCCGAGGACCTGCTCGCCAAGGCCCGCGCGTTCATCGACGCCCATCCCGAGTCGCAGCAGCCCTGGGACGTCAAGGGCTACCGGATCCCCGGCGGCACGCCCGCCAACCCGAAGTTCGCCGCGAACCTCCCGGCGTTCCCCGCCAACCTCAAGAAGCAGCTGAACGGCGCGCCGTACCCGGCCCCGCGCAACATCCTCGCCGCGGCCGTCGAGGGTTCCCAGGTCGACTTCGAGACCGCGCAGACCATCGAAGCGCGCTACTTCGTGGAGCTGGTCACCGGCCAGACCTCGAAGAACATGATCCAGGCCTTCTTCTTCGACCTCCAGGCCGTCAACTCCGGTGCCAACCGCCCGAAGGGCATCGAGGAGCGGAAGGTCTCCAAGGTCGCGGTCCTCGGCGCGGGCATGATGGGCGCGGGCATCGCGTACAGCTGCGCCAAGGCGGGCATCGAGGTCGTCCTCAAGGACGTGTCCGCGGACGCCGCGGCCAAGGGCAAGGGCTACTCCGAGAAGCTGTGCGCCAAGGCCGTCTCCCGGGGGCGTACGACGCAGGAGAAGGCGGACGCGCTGCTGGCGCGGATCACCCCGACCGCCGACCCCCAGGACCTCGCAGGCTGCGACGCCGTCATCGAGGCGGTGTTCGAGGACACGTCGCTCAAGCACAAGGTGTTCCAGGAGATCCAGGGCATCGTCGCGCCCGACGCGCTGCTCTGCTCCAACACCTCCACCCTCCCGATCACCGGCCTCGCCGAAGGCGTCGAGCGGCAGCGGGACTTCATCGGCCTGCACTTCTTCTCGCCGGTCGACAAGATGCCGCTGGTGGAGATCATCAAGGGCGAGCGGACCGGCGACGAGGCGCTGGCCCGCGCGTTCGACCTGGTACGCCAGATCCGCAAGACCCCGATCGTGGTGAACGACAGCCGCGGCTTCTTCACCTCCCGCGTCATCGGCCACTTCATCAACGAGGGCGTGGCGATGGTCGCGGAGGGCGTCGACCCGGCCTCCGTGGAGCAGGCGGCGGGGCAGGCCGGCTACCCGGCCAAGGTGCTCTCCCTGATGGACGAGCTGACCCTCACCCTGCCGCGGAAGATCCGCAACGAGACCCGCAAGGCGATCGAGGACGCGGGCGGCAGCTGGACGCCGCACCCCGCCGACGCGCTGATCGACCGGATGGTGGACGAGTTCGGGCGGCCGGGCCGCAGCGGGGGCGCAGGCTTCTACGAGTACGGCGAGGACGGCAAGCGGGCCGGGCTGTGGCCGGGGCTGCGCGAGCACTACACCAAGCCCGACGTGTCGATCCCGTTCAAGGACATGCAGGAGCGGATGCTCTTCTCCGAGGCGCTGGACACCGTCCGCCTCTTCGAGGAGGGCGTCCTCACCTCCGTCGCCGACGCCAACATCGGCTCGATCCTCGGCATCGGCTTCCCCGGCTGGACCGGCGGCGTGATGCAGTACATCAACGGTTACGAGGGCGGCGTCGCCGGCTTCGTGGCCCGTGCCAAGGAGCTGCAGGCGACGTACGGCGAGCGGTTCGCGCCCTCGCCGCTGCTGCTGGAGAAGGCGGAGAAGGGCGAGCGCTTCAAGGACTGACGCGCGCGAACGGGGGCGGGTCCTGCGGGGCCCGCCCCTTCCCGCTCACCGCTCGCTGAACCACTCCTGCAGCTCTTCCTTCATCGACCGCTGGAATGCCGTCACGAGGGCTTGTACGACCAGCGGCTGCATGTGGGCGGAGAGCGACTTGCGGCGGGCCACCTCTTCGGCGTCCGGTCCGTCGTCCTCGTACGCGGCGCCGACCTCGTCCTTGAAGAGCCGGCTCAGCTCCCGGGCCGCCGAGCGGGTGTGCTCCAGGACGACGGTGCGGGCCGCGAGGATCGTCTCCAGCGCGATCGGCACGTCCAGCAGCCGCACCCCGAGCTGCAGCAGCCCGGGATCCACCTGGAAGACATCCGTCTCCTCGGTCCGCACCAGCACGCTCATCGCCGCCAGCCGGTCCAGGTCGGGCTCCGTCAGCGACCGGCCCACCCGCCGCTCCAGCTGCGCCCGGGTCTGCTCCTCGGCCCGGTCCGGGAGCCAGCCGGCCACGAGGGCACGGTGGATGGCGAGGTCCTGCGCACTGAGGTCCGGCGGCAGCTGCGCCAGATAGCGCTCGATGGCCGACAGGGTCATGCCCTGGTGCTGCAGCTCCTCGATGAGGGCCAGCCGCGAGAGGTGGTCCGGGCCGTACCGGCCGACGCGGCGCGGGCCGAGCTCGGGCGGCGGGAGCAGCCCGCGGGTGCTGTAGAACCGGATCGTACGGACCGTGACCCCGGCCCGCGCGGCCAGCTCGTCCACGGTCAGGCTCTCGTCGGCAGCGGACTCCATCATGTTGGACAGTATTGCTGTCTCACCACACTTGTCACCACTCCGACGAGTGAGGGAGCGGCCGCTCTCCCTCCTGCGCGGCACCCCCTTCAGTAGCATCCGCTGGTCCGGTACGGAGCCCACGGGGGACGCATGCTCGAACTCAGCGATGACCCGTTCACCGTGCGCGTGCTGGTGGTGGGGCCGTCCGGATCGGGCAAGACGGTCTATCTCGCCAGCCTCTTCAAGCGCCTCCAGGTGCAGAGCAGTGCCGCGATCTTCCTGGAGTGCCCGCAGGCGCAGCGCATCGAGCTCATGGAGTTCTACCGCCAGGTGCGGGACCGCAAGGAGTGGCCCGCCTCGACGCGGGTGCACAACAGCCGCGAGTACACCTTCGACTGCAAGACCCGGCGGAGCGGCACCAACCACTCGGTGCTGCGCATCAAGTACCTGGACTACGCGGGCGAGCTGCTCACCGAGGCCACGCACGACGACGCCGCCTCGCGGGCCCAGGAGGAACTGACCGAGCGGCTGGTGGCGGCCGACACGGTGCTGTGCCTGCTGGACGGGCAGTACGTACGCGAACTGCTCATGGGCACCGAGGCGGGCCTGGACCACTTCCACCACGAGATGTCGCTGATCTTCGGGCTGCTCCAGTCGGCGGAGAAGCCGGTGCACTTCGTGGTCACCAAGTGGGACCTGCTCGCCGGACACGCCCGCACGGAGGGCGCCTCGCTGGCGGCGGTGCGGGACGCGCTGTACGGCATCGAGGAGTTCGCGCACCTCGTCGAGAACGTCACCATGGCCGGGAACGAGTACGCCCCCGCCGTGCGTCTGCTGCCCGTCAGCGCGGTCGGCCCCGATTTCGCGACGCTGGAACCGGACGGGCAGATGCGCAAGCATCCGGGTGCGCTGCCGCATCCGCAGTACGTCGAGATCCCCTTCCTCGCGATCCTGCCCGACATCTTCTCCTCGATCCTCGGCCGGCTCGACGACGCCACCCGCCGTCAGCTCATCCTCGACATCCAGCGGAGCACGGCGCTGACCGCGGGGGAGCGGATCAAGTGGCTGAGCGGCACGCTCAGCACCCGGCTGAGCAAGGCCCTCACCGGCGTGCTGGGCGCGGTGGTCGGCGGCAAGAAGCTCGACAAGGTGAGCGAGGCCGCGGTGGAGATGTTCGCCAGCAGGCTGACCGAGCGGGGCGACATCAAGATGGGGGTGCGGGAGCGGGAGCTGGGCCAGGTCGACCGGCTCACCGAGGAGGCCGCCTCCGCGCGGCGGATCGCCATGGACCGGATGAACGCCGAGCTGGCCTCCTTCGTGGCCAGGATGCCGTTCTCCGTGCTGCGTGACGGCGAGGCCCTGTGAACCGCCGCGGAGCGCGGGACCACGGGTGCTGGCCCTTCCTGGTGGCACGGGGCCGGGTGGTGGGGCAGCGGACGCTGCTCGTACCGCGCTTCCTGGCCGAGCGCGGGCTGTCCGGGCTGCTGCGCGACGCGATCACCGGCAGCCTCACCCAGGCGGGGGAGAGCCGGCACGCGGAGGCGGCACTGCCGGACGGCGGGCGGATCGGGCTTTCGTACCGCATCGTCCAGGCGTCACCGCCCGGCGCCGAGGGCGTGGTGCTGCGCGACCGCAGCGGCCGGCCCGTGGAGGTGGCGTACGGCGTGGTCGTCACCGGGGCGACGGGCGCGCGGGCGCGGGTCTCCGTGACGGAAGCCGAGCTGCCGGGGCTGCGCCCGATGGCCCTGGAGGTGTTCGCGCGCTTCCTGGCCGACGAGCGGGCGTTCCGGCCCTTGGTCTCGGCGTGTGTGCCGTTGGCGTCGCTGGCCGCCGGGACGGTCCCGGCGGCGGAGCCCGGACCGGAGCCGTCCGACCCGGCGGCGCGCAAGGCACCGCCTCCTGTGGCCGCCTCTAGGCGTCCCGGAGAGGCGGCACCGCGGACGGGGCCGGGCCCGGGGCCCCAGCGCGCACAGGACCTCCCGCAGGACGGCCCCGGCCTCGTCGCGTGGCTCCTCGCGCTGCTCAAGGGCCCGGGCGCCGGCCTCTGGGCGGTCGTCCTGCTGGCGGGCTGGCCGGTGGCCGTGGTGCTGGTGCTCGTGCTGCTCCTGAGGGACTGAGGGACGGCGTACGGACGAAACACGGGACGGAGAACCCGGCTCGTGTGATCTCTTTCACAGACGGATGGCCATCCTTCGGGGAAGGTGTGCCGTCGGCCCGGCTCGCGCGATCCGCAGCGGCCGACCGTGGCTTTATCGCCCTCCCGAAAGCGAGATGACCCACCCGTGAGCACGCATACCGTCCAGGAAGACGCCTACCGGCCGCCGGACGGGGGGAACGGCAATGCCCCGCACGACGCGGGCGATGCCGGATA
The DNA here is from genome assembly GCF_040643545.1 of Streptomyces sp. NPDC047117. NCBI lineage: Bacteria > Bacillati > Actinomycetota > Actinomycetes > Kitasatosporales > Streptomycetaceae > Streptomyces > Streptomyces sp. NPDC047117. Next base: position 142,060 of record NZ_JBEYUN010000009.1, read on the forward strand.
CAGCAAGGGCCTCAAGGCCCGGCACATCAACATGATCGCCATCGGCGGCGCGATCGGCACCGGCCTGTTCCTGGGCGCCGGCGGCCGGCTGGCGTCCGCGGGACCCGCGCTCGCCGTCGCCTACGCGGTCTGCGGTCTCTTCGCGTTCTTCGTCGTACGCGCGCTGGGCGAGATGGTGCTGCACCGCCCCTCCTCGGGCTCCTTCGTCTCCTACGCCCGTGAGTTCCTGGGCGAGAAGGGCGCCTACGTCGCGGGCTGGATGTACGTCGTGAACTGGTCGACGACCGGTATCGCCGACATCACCGCCATCGCGCTCTACACGCACTACTGGAGCCTCTTCACCGACGTGCCCCAGTGGGTGATGGCGCTGATCGCGCTCGCGGTCGTGCTGACCGTGAACCTGATCTCGGTGAAGATCTTCGGTGAGCTGGAGTTCTGGTTCGCGATCATCAAGGTCGCCGCGCTGGTCGTCTTCATGTTCATCGGCATCTTCCTGCTGGCCACCCAGCACCCGGTGAGCGGTCACACCCCCGGCTTCGACCTGATCAGCGACAGCGGCGGGTTCTTCCCGACCGGCCTGCTGCCCGTGGTGGTCGTCCTCCAGGGCGTGGTCTTCGCGTACTCCGCCGTCGAGATGGTCGGCGTCACCGCCGGTGAGACCAGCGAGCCGCACAAGGTCGTCCCGAAGGCCGTCAACTCGATCATGTGGCGGGTGGGCATCTTCTACGTCGGCTCGGTCGTGCTGCTGACGCTCCTGATGCCGTGGGACAAGTACAGCGGCTCCGAGAGCCCCTTCGTCACCGTGCTCTCCAACGTCGGCGTACCGGCCGCGGGCGACGTGATGAACCTCGTCGTGCTCACCGCCGCCATGTCCAGCCTGAACTCCGGCCTGTACTCCACCGGCCGCATCCTGCGCTCGATGTCGATGTCCGGCTCCGCGCCCAAGTTCGTCGGCCGGATGAACCGCCACCAGGTGCCGTACGGCGGCATCCTGCTCACCTCGGCGGTGTGTGTGCTGGGCGTCGCGCTGAACTACCTCGTGCCCAGCCAGGCGTTCGAGATCGTGATCAACATCGCCGCGCTCGGTGTGATCAGCACCTGGGTCGTCATCATGATCTGTCACATGGTGTTCGTCCGCCGGACGAAGGAGGGCCTCCTCCAGCGTCCGAAGTTCCGGCTCCCGGGCACGCCGGTCACCGACATCGTGACCATCGCGTTCCTGCTCGGCGTCATCGTTCTGATGTGGTTCGACGGCGGCGTCGGCCGGGACACGGTCATGCTGGCACCGGTGATCGTGCTGGCCCTGATCGTCGGTTGGTTCGTCGTCCGCGGCCGCGTCGGCCGCATCGCGGCGGAGCGCGCCGCCGGCGGCTCGGACGGCCTGGAGGGCCCGTCCGCACCGGACGCGCCGAAGGTGCCCGGCCCGCGCGGCTGATCCCGGCATCGGCTCGGGGCCATCGGGTGGCGGTCGGACGACCACCACCCGATGGCCCCGAGCCGTTCCTGCCTACCTTGAGCGCTGGTCCGCCGCGCCGTCCTGTGCGCCGGCGGCAGCCGTGACGGGGTAGTGGTCCGAGAGGTTCGTGTACGTGAAGGACTTGCCGCCGCTGGTGACGGTCCAGGGCGGGGTCTGCTCCTTGACGACCTCGTTGTGCCAGCCCGCGGGGCGGACGTGGCCCGCGCGGTGCAGGACGTGGTCCAGGTCCTCGCGGGGATCGCTGGGGTACCGGTCCCTGGCGATGGAGTTGTCCCGGGTGTCGAAGGAGTACGGGTGGCCGGTGCGGGCGTCGGCGGCCACCAGGCCAGCGTCGTTGAGCATCGTCCCGTACTCCGCGCTCCGTGAGTCGACGTTGAAGTCGCCGGCGACCATGACCTGCTCGTCCGCCGGGATGTGCCGGGCGTCGAGGAAGGCGTCCAGCTCCTTGAACTGCTTCGCGCGCGTCGCGGCGGCCTCGCCCGCGGCGCATCCCGGGTCGGTGGACTGCGGGTGGGTGCCGACGACGTGCACCTTCTCGCCGTTCACGTCCAGGACCGCGTAGACGAAGCCCTTGTTGGACCAGTAGTCCGAACCGCAGGCGTCCTTGAAGACGTGCTGCTCCTTGCGGACCACAGGCCACTTGCTGAGGACGGTGACCCCGCCGTCCTCCGGGGTGAGCGAGGAGTACGCCCCGGAGGTGGCGTCCCAGCCGTCCTTCGAGCGGCCCAGTACCGGGGTCTGGTACGGGTAGTCGGCCGCGGCGTTCGCCTTGAGGGCCTCGGAGGAGGAGTTGTCGAACGCCTCCTGGAGGACGACGACGTCCTGTCCCTTGAAGAAGCCGGCCGCCGGGATCTCCTTGGCGCGGTGGTCCTGGCCCCAATTGGGGTACAGCGTCTTGCTGAACAGGAACGTGTTGTACGTCAGGACCTTGAGTGCGGGGGTGTCCGCGGTGGCGGCCGACGCGGGCCCCGCGGTGGCGAGCGGCGCCGCCGCGACGGTGATCGCGGCGGCGAGGACGGCGGCGCGCGTACGGCGCGGCGTGGAGTGCGGCACTGAATCTCCCTGTGGGGGTGTGGGTTGATCCGGCGCCGCACATCCAACCAGCCGTGATTACCTTCTGGTAACCACCGGGCGGCCGGGAGATTTACTCCGGCCGGTGCCCGTCCTGCGCGTGCACGTCACCGTGGTCGTGGACGTCGTTCGTCGCCGCGATGGACTGCCACGACTTCGGCCGCTCCGCCGCGGTCTTCGCGGCCGCGATGGAGGCGCCCTTCGCCGCCGGAGCGGAGGGCTTGGCGGGCTGGTACAGCCAGGTGTCGAAGAACTCCGCGAGCGGCTTGCCGGACTTCTGCTCGGCGAACTTCACGAAGTCGGCGACCGAGGCATTGCCGTACTTGTTCTCCGTCGGCCAGGACTTCAGGAGCCCGAAGAACGTCTTGTCGCCGAGCTTGTTGCGCAGCGCCTGGAGGGTCAGCGCGCCCCGGTCGTAGACCGCGATGTCGAACTGGTTGTCCGGGCCCGGGTCGCCCGGCTTCACCTTCCAGAAGGCGTCGTCGGCCGGGTGCTGGTCGTACACGTAGTCCGCCAGCTCCTGCGCGGTGCCCTCGCCCTCCTTCTCCGACCAGAGCCACTGGCTGTAGCGGGCGAAGCCCTCGTTGACCCAGATGTCCTTCCAGTCCTTCAGGGACACGCTGTCGCCGTACCACTGGTGGGCCAGCTCGTGCACGACCACGGAGACGTTGGTGCCCGCGTCGAAGGCCTTCTTGCCGTAGAAGGGGCGGGTCTGGGTCTCCAGCGCGTAGCCCGCCGGGACGTTCGGCACGTACCCGCCGAGCGCGTTGAAGGGGTACGGGCCGAAGACCGTCTCCAGCCACTCGGCGACCTCGGTGGAGCGCTCGATGCTGGCCTTCGCGGCGCCCTCGTTGCTGCCCAGGTCCTTGCTGACCGCGTTGATGACCGGCAGGCCGTTCGCGGTGGTGTCCTTGGTGATGTCGAACTTGCCGACCGCCAGCGTCGTCAGGTAGGTCGCCTGCGGCTTGTCCGAGCGCCAGTTGTAGCGCGTCCAGCCGAGCTTGGAGGACTGCGAGAGCAGGACGCCGTTGCTGAGGGCCTGGGTGCCGTCCGGGACCGCCACGGAGATGTCGTACGTGGCCTTGTCGGTGGGGTGGTCGTTGCTCGGGTACCACCACACCGCCGAGTCCGGTTCCTGCGCCACCACACCGCCGTCGGGGGTGCGGGCCCACGCAGTGAAGCCGTCGATCTTCAGCTCGGAGGGCTTGCCCGCGTACCGCACGACGACACTGAGGTCCTTGCCCTTGGGCAGCGGCGCGCCCGGCGTCACCTCCAGCTCGTGCTTCCCGGAGGCCTTGAAGGACGCCTTCTTGCCGTTGACGCGGACCTCGCTGACCTTCAGGCCGAAGTCGAGGTTGAAGCGGGAGAGGTCCTGGGTGGTCTTCGCGAGCAGCGTCGCGGTGCCCTCCAGCAGGTCCGTCTTCGGCTGGTACTTCAGGCGCAGGTCGTAGTGGGAGACGTCGTACCCGCCGTTGCCGCTCTCGGGGTAGTAGGAGTCGCCGGCGCCCGGCGCGCCGGGGGAGTAGTCGGCAGCCGATGCCGGGATCGCCAGCAGCAGGCTGAGCACGGCAGCGCCCGGCACGAGGAGTCTGTGACGCACGAGTCCTCCAACTCGTCGGAGAGGCCGGACGATTCCGGCCTACGTGGGGGGTGACACCGACCCTGGTCGGGTCTCTCCCGACCCTATGTACTGCGGCGTCTCACGTCAGGTGCATGGCCATATCTGACACATGACCGACATCGGGCCGTCATGGTCACTTCCGTCCCTGCCGCACCCTTACGTGGCGCCGGGAGCCCGCGCTACGGTCCGGCGGGTGACCATACGCACGCGGCTGGGCCGCATACCGTGGCAAGCGTTTGTCGTGGCGGCCACCGCCGCCCTGCTGGCCGTCCTGCTGCCACCCGGTGGCACCGCGCAGGCCGCCCCCGAAGGGACGCGGACCGCCGCCTCCGAGGGGATGCGGCCCGCCGCTTCGGGAGATGCGCGGGCCGCGGGTCCCGGAGAGAGCAGACCCGTCTACTCCTACGACCGCGCCATCCGCGAATCCGTATGGGTGGACACGAAACTGGACGGCGACTCGGACGGCAGGACCGACCGGGTCGCCGTCGACATCGTCCGGCCGCGCGAAGCCGCAGAGCAGGGCCGCCGGGTCCCCGTGATCATGGATGCGAGCCCGTACTACTCCTGCTGCGGCCGGGGCAACGAGAACCAGAAGAAGACCTACGACGCCGACGGCCGCCCCGTGCAGTTCCCGCTGTTCTACGACAACTACTTCGTGCCGCGCGGGTACGCCACGGTCCTGGTCGACCTCGCCGGCACCAACCACTCGGACGGCTGCGTCGACGTCGGCGGCCGGTCCGACGTGCAGTCCGCCAAGGCCGTCGTGGACTGGCTGGCCGGCCGCGCCCGCGCCTACGACGCCCCCACGGGCGGGAAACGGGTCACCGCCGGCTGGTCCAACGGCAGGACCGGCATGATCGGCAAGAGCTACGACGGCACCGTGGCCAACGGCGTGGCCGCCACCGGGGTGCCGAACCTGAAGACCATCGTGCCCATCGGCGCCATCTCCTCCTGGTACGACTACTACTTCTCCCAGGGCGCCCCGCTCTACGACTCCGGCCCCGAGTGGCTGTCCGACTACGTCGAGAGCCCGGCCGCCCGTGGTCGCTGTGCCGCCGTGCAGAAGAAGCTCGTCGACGGTGCCCCGCGCAGCGGCGACTGGACGGACCTGTGGTCCGAGCGCGACTACGTGAAGGACGCGCACAAGGTCAAGGCGAGCGTCTTCGTGGTGCACGGCATGCAGGACCTCAATGTCCGCACCAAGCACTTCGGGCAGTGGTGGGACGCGCTCGCGAAGCACGGCGTCGAGCGCAAGATCTGGCTCTCGCAGACCGGCCACGTCGACCCGTTCGACTTCCGGCGCGCCGACTGGGTGCCGACGCTGCACCGGTGGTTCGATCACTACCTGATGGGCTACGACAACGGCATCGACCGGGCCCCGATGGCCGACGTCGAACGCGCCCCGGGGAAGTGGACGACGGACCGCGTCTGGCCCGCGCCCGGTACGGCCGACCGTACGACGCTGCGGCCCGGCACGGGCGAGGAGCCGGGTGTCGGGGTGCTCGGGACGCGGCCCGCGCCGTCCGGCGCCACCGAGACCTTCACCGACGACCCGAAGCTGAGCGAGACGGACTGGGCCGAGCACGCCGACGAACCGACCGCCGCCAAGGCCGCGTTCCGCACCGCCCCGCTGGCCGCACCGCTGCGGCTGTCCGGCGCCGGCCGGGTCACCGTCACCGCCACGCCCTCCACTGCCAGCGCCCACCTCTCGGCCGTCCTCGTGGACCTCGGCCCCGCCACCATCCGCGACTACGCCGGGGAGGGCGAGGGCATCACGACGCTGGACCGGCGCACCTGCTGGGGCGCGAGCCGGGACGGCGACAGCGCCTGCTTCAAGGAGACCGCGCCCGACACCGCGAAGGTGGCGCAGACCGTCGTCAGCCGCGGCTGGGCCGACCTGGGGACGTACGCCGACCCGCACAAGGGCCGCCCGCTGACGCCCGGGAAGCCGTACACGGTCACCCTGGACCTGGCCGCGACCGACCACGTCGTGCCCGCCGGGCACCGGCTCGCCCTGATCATCGGCGGCACGGACGCCGGACTCATCGACCCGCCGGCCACGAAGCCGACGCTCACCCTCGACCTGTCCCGCACCAAGGCCGAGCTGCCCCTCGTAGGGGCCGCGCACGCTCTCTCCGGTACGGCGCGCACGCCGCGTACCGAGGGCAAGCCGCTCGCCGGCCTCGATGCGCCGCGCCCGATCCGCCCCGTACCGGCGGCCCGCTGACCCCCGGGGCGGGCCGCACCGCACCGCATACGTGCGGCCCGCCCCGGAGAACCGTGTCCGAACCGCTCAAGGGAGACACCGCTTCGTGAGGTACAGATTCCGCACCGCACTGCTCGGCGTCGTCACCACCGCGCTCACCACGGCCTTCCTCGCCGTACCCGGCCAGGCCGTCGCCGCGGGCCACGAAGGGCCGCGCACCGGTTTCGAGGAGAGCGACGGCGCCCGCTGGACCACCCAGCCCGAGGAACAGGAGCTCCTCGCCCGCGCCGACCGGGAGAGCGCGCGCATGCGGGTCGACCGCATCGGCTCGACGAAACAGGGCCGGCCGGTCCAGCTCGTCCGCATCGGCGCCGCGCAGCCGCCCTCCGCCGACCGCGTACGCCACGGCAACTCCGTCCTGCTGATCTGCTCCCAGCACGGCAACGAGCCCTCGGGCCGCGAGGCCTGCCTGTCCACCGTCCGCGACCTCGCCTACGCCACCGACGACGCCACCCGCCGCTTCCTGGCCCGTACCAGCGTCCTGGTGATCCCCACCGCCAATCCGGACGGCCGCGCCGCGAACACCCGCGGCAACTCCGACGGCGTGGACATCAACCGCGACCACATCGCGCTGAAGACCGCGGAGGGCCGCGCGATGGCCCGGGTCTTCCGCGACTACCGCCCCGACACCCTCTACGACCTGCACGAGTACGGCGCCACTCCGCCGTACTACGACAAGGACCTGCTGTCACTGTGGCCGCGTAACCTCAACACCGCGGACGCGGTGCACAAGGAGGCCACCACCCTCTCCGAGCGGTACGTCCGCCCCACCGTGCGGGACAGCGGCTTCAGCACCGGCATCTACGGCATCTGGACCGACCCGGAGACCGGTGAGCCCGTCAAGCAGGTGGCGGGCGACGGCCAGGAGCGCATCCTGCGCAACACGGCCGGTGTGAAGAACTCCGTCGGGCTGCTCGTCGAGACCCGTACGACGCCGCTCACCCAGGCCGAGAAGGACGACCCGGCGGTCAACAACCGGCGTCGGGTGGACTCCCAGCTCGCCGGGCTGGAGGGCGCGTTCGCCTTCCTCGGGGAGCGCCGTGGCCGGATCGAGGCGGCCACCACGGCGGCGCGGCTGGCAGGATATGCGGACCGCGGGCCGGTCTACCTCGGCGGCGCCGACAACGATCCGGCCACCGACGAGCAGATCATCAAGGACCCGCCGTGCGGCTACCGGCTGGACGGTGCGGCGTACGAAGAAATCGGCGACGAACTGGCGCTTCACGGAGTACGGGTCGAACATGACGGTGCGGGTGCACTCGTCCGGCTGCGTCAGCCGCTACGGGCGCTGGTGCCCCTGCTGCTGGACGGGCGGTCCGCAGGTCACCTTACGGTCGCGAAGCCCTCATCCAGGTGTTGAACCGTGGTAAGGGGTAATGGCTAGGGGAAATCCAGCCCATCGAAAGGTCACCACGTGACGGACAGAGAGAACGAACCGGGGGGCGGAAGCGGGGCACCAAGCCCCATAGACCTGCCCACGGAGTCTCAGGGTGCCGGGCCCGCGCAGACCGACAAGGTCGTCTTCGGCGTCACGGCACTGCTCACCCTGGCCTTCATCGTCTGGGGTGCCACCTCCACCGAGTCACTGGAGAACGCGTCGGGCACGATGCTCGACTGGCTCATCAAGAACGGCGGATGGGCCTTCGTACTGGCCGCGTCCGGCTTTGTGATCTTCGCGATCTGGCTGGCCATCAGCAAGTACGGGCGGATCACCCTCGGGGCCGAGGGCGAGCAGCCGGAGTTCCGCACGGTCTCCTGGATCGCGATGATGTTCAGCGCCGGTATGGGCATCGGTCTGATGTTCTACGGCGTGAGCGAGCCGCTGGGGCACTTCAGTACGCCGCCGCCGGGCACCCACCCGGGCGACGCCGCGCAGGCCATGGACACCGCGATGGCCACCACGCTCTTCCACTGGACGCTCCATCCATGGGCGATCTACGCGGTGGTCGGGCTCGGCATCGCCTACAGCACCTTCCGGCGCGGCCGCCGGCAGACCATAAGCGCCGTCTTCACGTCGCTGATCGGGAAGCGGCGGGCCAACGGCGCGGTCGGCCGGATCATCGACATCCTCGCGATCTTCGCGACGCTCTTCGGCTCGGCCGCCTCGCTGGGCCTGGGAGCGCTGCAGATCGGCAGCGGCATCAAGGTGCTGGGCTGGAAGGACAGCGTCAGCACGACGCTGCTGGTCGTCATCATCACCGTGCTGACGATCGCGTTCATCCTCTCGGCCGTCTCCGGCATCGCCAAGGGCATCCAGTGGCTGTCCAACATCAACATGGTGCTGGCGCTGATCCTGGCCGTCTTCGTGTTCATCGCGGGGCCGACCATCCTCATCCTGAACATGCTGCCCACCGGCGTGGCCTCGTTCATCGGTGAGCTGCCCCAGCTGGCCGGCCGTACGGGCGCCAGCAGCGGTGCGGACGTCGACGCCTGGCTGCGCAGCTGGACGGTCTTCTACTGGGCGTGGTGGATCTCCTGGACGCCCTTCGTGGGCATGTTCATCGCGCGCATCAGCCGGGGCCGGACGATCCGTCAGTTCGTCGGCGGCGTCATCCTGGTGCCGAGCGTCGTGAGCCTCATCTGGTTCGCGATCTTCGGTACGTCCGCGATGTTCCTGAAGGACCACAAGCAGCTGTCGGACGCCTCCTCCGTGGAGGGACAGCTCTTCGATGTGCTGCACCAGTACCCGGTCGCCACGCTGATGAGCGTGCTCGTCATGATCCTGGTCGGCATCTTCTTCGTGTCCGGCGCGGACGCCGCCTCCATTGTGATGGGCACGCTGTCCCAGAAGGGGACCATGGAGCCGACCCGGCCCGTCGTCATCTTCTGGGGCGTGGTCACGGGCGCGGTCGCCGCGATCATGCTGCTCATCGGCGGCGGCAGCGGTGACGCACTCACCGGCCTGCAGAACCTCACGATCCTGGTCGCGGCGCCCTTCACACTCGTGATGATCGCGATGTGCTGGGCCTTGCTGAAGGACCTGCGGAGCGATCCGCTGATCGTCCGCGGACAGATCGGCGAGGAGGCCATCGAGGCCGCGGTCGTGGCCGGACACGAGAAGTACGAGGGCGACTTCGAGATCCGGATCGGGCCGGCCAACGGCGACTCGGGGGAGGGGGCGACGGTCATCAGCGACAAGGACGGTCCCGCACCCGCGGGCACCGGGAAGGACTGACCCGCACTCACCTCAGCGGTGACATCGGAGCGGAGGGCCGCCACGGCCCTCCGCTCCGGCGCGTCGGCCCTCATTCGGCCGGGCGCGGCCCCCCTTGTGCGGCCTTGTGCGGCCTTGTGCGGCCGGGGCGCGGCTCAGGGGCCCTCAGGCCGCCGCGTCCAGCAGCCGCAGCACCTCGTCCGCGCAGCCCCACGCCACCGTGACGCCCGCGCCGCCGTGTCCGTAGTTGTGCACGCACAGCCCGCCGCCCGGCAGCCGCTCGGCCTCCAGGCGCACCGCGGGGCGGGCCGGGCGCAGCCCCACGCGGTGCGCGAGGATCCGCGCTTCGGCGAGCGCCGGGTGGACGCGGGCGCAGCGCGCCACGATCGCCTCGGCGACCGCCGGATCGGGCTCGGTGGACCACGCGCCCTCGACCGCCGTGCCGCCCAGCACGACCCCGTACGGCTGTGGCAGCACGTACGTCGTGGTGTCCGCGTGCCCGTCGCCGTCGACGAACCACTCCTCGACGCCCGGGTTCTCGACGATGACCAACTGGCCCTGCACGGGACGCACGTCCGGGTCGGGCACCAGCTCCCGGGCGCCCAGGCCCGAGCAGTTCACCACCGCGCCGGCCTCCCGCGCGACGTCGTCCAGGGAACCGGCCGGGCGCCGCTCCACGGTGCCCCCGGCCGCGGCCAGCCGCCGCTCCAGGTACTGAAGGTGCGCGTCCATCGCCACCAGAGGGGTGCGGGCCCGCAGGCCCTCGGGTATGCCGGCGGGCAGCTCCTCGGGGCGCGCGGCGCGCAGCCCCGGTACGGCCTCCCGCCAGCGGTCGGGCACCGACGCCGCCGCCATCGTGCCCGTCACCATCCGCACACCCGTGTCGTCCGTTCCGGCGAGTTCGGCCAGTGCCTCGTAGCCGCGCACCGACCACTCGACCGCCGCCGCCTCCGGGAGGATGCGGTACGGCCAGCACAGGCCGCCCGCCACCGAGGACGTCGTTCCCGCCGCCTGGTCCCGGCTCAGCACGCGTACCGTCCGGCCCGTCTCGGCGAGGCGGACGGCGCAGGTCAGCCCGGTGACCCCGGCTCCGATCACGATCACATCGTTCGTCATGGGAGGACCGTATCCGGAGTCCCTTCGACCTTTTGTGATCTTGGGTTAACCCTCCGGCAGCGACCCGGACAATGCGGGCACTTAGGCTGGTAGCAGCACACCGTCGGCCGACGACGCCCCACGGACCGTCCGTACTCGTACGCAGCGATGACCTGTACCGCAGCCGTACGCAGCCGACCCGAGGAGGCCCATGCCCCGCGCCGTACCCGCCTGGCTCGCTCACCCGTTCCGCTGGCAGCGGCTGCCCGTCCCGTGGGCGGCGGTGGTCAGGGGAGCGCTGTGCGCCGGACCGCTGCTGGGCGCGGGCATCGCCACCGGCCACCCGGCCGCGGGCGTGCTCGTGAGCCTGGGCGCCATGCTCGCGGGCGTCAACGACCGGCCCGGCACCCGCCGCAAGGGCGTGGTGCATATCGGACTGCCCGCGCTCGCCGTCGCGCTGGGCATGTTCGCGGGCGCCTCGCTGTCGGGCGTCGGCTGGTGGCTGGTGCTCGCCCTCTTCGGCATCGGATTCGTCTCCGGCGCCGGCAGCGTCGCCGGGCCCGTACGCTCTACCGCCGGCATGCAGATGCTCGCCGCCGCGATCCTCGGTGCCGGCATGCCGCTGCCGCAGCTGGAGCCGTGGCAGAAGAGCCTGCTGACGCTCGCCGGCGCGGCCTGGCTGCTCCTGCTGCGGCTGGTGCTCCGCTCGCCGCGGCCGCCGGGCGGCTCGCTCAGCGGCGAGCGCGCGGCCGTCGCCACCGTCTTCGACGCGCTCGCCGAGGCGCTGACCGCGGTCGGCACACCGGGCGCCGAACCGGCCAGGCGCCGGCTGACCACCGCCCTGGACCGGGCGGACGAGGCCATGCGGCTGCGCCGGCTGCTGCGCCGCAGGCCCCGCACGGGCGAACGGCGGCTCATCGAACGCTTCGCCGCCGCCACGGCGCTGTGCGAGGCCAGCGTCGCCCTGCTCTGGGAGGCGCGGCCGCTGCCCGCGCGCATCGCCGACGGACCGCGTGCCCTCGCCACCGCCCTGCGCACCGGGCGGCCGCCGGGCCGGCTGCCGGCGCCCGAGAGCTCCACACCCGCCCGCAGCGCCTTCGACCGGGCGCTGCTGGACGCCGCGGTGGTCTTCGCCCGTACGCAGCCACCGGGCGGCGGAACCGCGGCGGGAGCGACGGACGAGCGGCTCCTCCGTGGGCTGCGCCCGGCCCTCGGGGGGCCCGGCGCGACCCCGGAGGAGGTGGCGGACACCGCTGCCGACGCAGCACCCGAGGAGAGCGGGGCCTGGGCCCCCTTCGGGTCGCGTGCTGCCTTCGAGACCGGGCGCTGGGCCTCCGTGGCGCGCGGCGTCGCGGGTGTGTTCGCCTGGCGCCGGGGGCCGGGCCGCCGCGTCTTCGGGCCGGCCGGGCGCGACTACGGACTGCGGGTCGGCCTCTGCATCGCGGCCTGCGCCGCCACGGCGCTCCTGCTGCGCGCCGACCACTGGTACTGGCTGCCCGCCACCGCCACCTTCCTCGTCAAGCCCGACCTCGGGCCGCTGTTCTCGCGTACGGTCAACCGGTTCGCCGGCACCGCCTGCGGGGTGCTGGTCTTCGCGCTCCTCGGACCGCTGCTGCCCGGCGCGTGGTGGCCGGTGGTGATGGCGACCGCGGGCGGTGCGCTGCTGCCGTTCGCGATCCGGCACTTCGCCCTGCAGACCGTCGCCATCACGCTGATGGTGCTGTCGTTCGTGCACGTCAGCGGTGCGCGGGAGGCGGCACCCGAGCGGATCGTCGACACCTCGATCGCCTGCCTCATCGTGCTGGTCGTCGGCCATCTGCCGAAGCTCGCCGACCCCCGCCGCCGGGTCGGCCCACGAGTGGGCGCCGCGCTGCGCTGCACGGAGGCGTACCTGCGCCAGGTGCTCGCCACCGAGCCCGGTACGGACACGGGGGAGCGGCTGGCGCTCCGCCGGGCCGCCTACCAGGCGCTGGCCGAGGCCCGTACCGCGGCCGAGACCGCGGCGGCGGAGCTGTTGGCGCACCGGACCGACGCCCCCGACTGGCCGACCGTCGTCAGGGCCGCCGAGCGCATCGTGGACGCGACGACCGCAGCGGCCGTCCGGCTGGACCAGGGCGCGCAGCGGCCCAGCGAGGAGGACGCGCAGCGGCTGTGCGCGGTGCTGACGGAGATGGCGGGGGCGCTGGACGCCCCGCGCCGGCACCACCCCCGGCTGCTGCCCCCGCCCGCCCTGGAGTCGGCGCCGGACTGCGCCACACTCAGCGACGTCGCCACCGAACTGGAACGGATGCGGGGGTACGCGGGGGCGGTGTGAGACGTACGGGGCACGGCGCCTTCGTGCGGGGCGGCCCGGGGGCCACGAGGGTACGGGCACGGTGTCCTCGTGCGGGGCGGTCCGGAGCCCACGAGAGTGCGGGCGTGGCCGCGTCCCTTGTAGCGCGGAGGCCCGGGGCCCACGAGGGCGCCGCGCCCCTCGTCTCATCGGGTGGTGAGCGCGCCGCCGTTCACGTGCAGGGTCTGCCCCGTGATGTGCCGCGCCGCCGGGGAGGCGAGGAACGCCACCGCGCCCGCCACGTCCTCGGGGTTGCCCGGCCGGTCGACGGCGGTCTCCGTCACCAGCTGCGTACGCCGCTCGTCGGTGAGCCGGTCCCGGAAGAACTCGGTGTCGGCGATGTAGCCGGGCGCGACCACGTTGGTGGTGATCCCGCGCGGCCCCAGGGCGCGGGCCAGGTCGATGTTCCAGGTCGCCAGCCCGGCCTTCGCCGCGCCGTACGAACCGCCTCCCCGGGCGGCCGCGATCGACCCGATGTGCACCACCGCGCCGCCTGTGGCGAGCCGCCCCTCCAGGGCCTTCGTCGTCAGCGCGGCGCTGACCAGGTTCGCGTCGAGGTTGGCGCGGAAGTCCCGGGCGTACGACGCCAGGTCCGACGCCGCGTCCGCGTCGAAGTCGGTGTTCCCGCCCGCGTTGTTGACGAGCACGTCCACGCGGTCGGGCAGCTCGGCGAGCAGCCGGGTGAGCGCATCGGGGTCGGTGTGGTCGCACACCACGGCACGGGCGCCGATCCGGTCCGCCGCCTCCTTGAGCGGACCGGTGCGGCGGCCGGTGATGACGACCGTGTCCCCCTGCTCGGCGAAGTGCCGCGCGATCGCGTGGCCGATGCCCGTGCCGCCGCCGGTGACCAGGACGTTGCGTGTCATAAGCTGAACCCCTCACATCCATTCAGGTCTAAATTTAGAGCTAAACGTAGCAGGAGGAAGGGGCACCGTGGCAAGGGAGAACGAGACGCAGGCCGAGTGCGGCCGGCAGGAGGGCAGGGTCCCGTCCGACCCCGTGCGTGACATCGCCGCCGCGTGGGAGCGCGAGCGCCCGGGGACGCCCGTCTCCTCCATCGGCATCGTGACGAGCGTCTGGCAGCTCGCCAAGCTCTTCGGCGACGACCGCCGCCGCACCCTCGCCCGCGCCGGCGTGGACACCGCCACCCTGGACCTGCTCAGCGTGCTGCGGCGGAGCGGCCCGCCGTACACCCTCAGCACCCGCGAGATCGGCCGCCGCAGCATGATCACGGCCGGCGCCGTCTCCCAGCGGGTGGCCCGCGCCGAACGGGAGAACCTGGTGATCCGCGGGCCCGCGCAGGGGCGCCCGCGCACCGTCGAGGTCACCCTGACCCCGACCGGCCACGAGGTCGTCGAGGCGACCGTGGACCAGGTGCTGCACCGGGAGGCCGAGTTGCTCGACGGCCTCGCCCCCGAGAAGCAGGCCGAGCTGACCGCCCTGCTCCGCACCCTCCTCGCCGACGTCCAGCACCGCCTCGGCGACGACCGACTGACCCACGTCGGCGAGGACTGACGCCGTCCTCGTACAGCGGCGGGCGGCCGTGGCGCGTACGCCCGGCCGCCCGCCGCTCCCGTACAGCCGGCTCAGCGCCCGCCCTTGTCCTTGCCCAGCAGGCCCGCGCGGCGCAGTGCGTCGGCCATCGCGCCGTTCGCGGGGGCCGCGTCCCGGCCGCCGCCGCGTCCGCCGCGGGCGTTGCCGCCGCCCTGCCGGCCCTGGCCGCCGCCCTGCCGCTGCCGCGGCGTGCCGCCGCGCCGCTCGCCGCCGCGCTCCTCGCGGCGCCCGCCACGGCCGCCGCCCTGGCCGGAGGCCGCGTTGTGGTCGTCGTCCAGCCGCAGCGTCAGCGAGATCCGCTTGCGCGGGATGTCGACGTCGAGCACCTTCACGCGCACGATGTCGCCCGGCTTCACCACGTCCCGCGGGTCCTTCACGAACGTCTTCGACATCGCCGAGACGTGCACGAGGCCGTCCTGGTGCACACCGATGTCGACGAAGGCCCCGAAGGCGGCCACGTTCGTGACGACGCCCTCCAGGAGCATCCCGGACTGCAGGTCGCCGATCTTCTCGACGCCCTCCTTGAAGGTCGCCGTCTTGAACTCCGGCCGCGGGTCGCGCCCCGGCTTCTCCAGCTCGCTCAGGATGTCCGTGACGGTCGGCAGACCGAAGGAGTCGTCCACGAAGTCGGCCGGCTTCAGGGTGCGCAGCACCGCGGTGTTGCCGATCAGTGAGGGCACGTCGTTGCCCGCTGCAGTGACGATCCGGCGCACCACGGGGTAGGACTCCGGGTGCACGCTGGAGGCGTCCAGCGGGTCGTCGCCGTTGCGGATCCGCAGGAAGCCCGCGCACTGCTCGTACGCCTTCGGGCCCAGCCGCGCCACGTCCTTGAGCGCCTTGCGGGTGCGGAACGGGCCGTTGGCGTCGCGGTGCGCCACGATGTTCTCGGCCAGGCCCGAACCGATCCCGGAGACCCGGGAGAGCAGCGGCGCGGAGGCGGTGTTGACGTCCACGCCGACGCCGTTCACGCAGTCCTCTACGACCGCGTCCAGGGAGCGCGAGAGCTTCACCTCGGAGAGGTCGTGCTGGTACTGCCCGACGCCGATCGACTTCGGGTCGATCTTGACCAGCTCGGCCAGCGGGTCCTGGAGACGGCGCGCGATGGACACCGCGCCGCGCAGCGACACGTCCATGCCGGGCAGTTCCTGGGAGGCGAAGGCGGAGGCGGAGTACACCGAGGCGCCCGCCTCGGAGACCATCACCTTCGTCAGCTTCAACTCCGGCTGCGCGGCGATCAGGTCGGCGGCCAGCTTGTCCGTCTCCCGCGAGGCCGTGCCGTTGCCGATCGCGATGAGCTCCACATCGTGCTCGCGGGCGAGCTTCGCCAGAGTGGCCAGCGAGGCGTCCCACTTCTGCTGCGGCACGTGCGGGTAGATCGTGTCCGTGGCGGCCACCTTGCCGGTCGCGTCCACGACGGCCACCTTCACGCCCGTACGGAAGCCGGGGTCGAGGCCCATCGTGGCGCGGGTGCCGGCCGGCGCGGCCAGCAGCAGGTCGCGGAGGTTGGAGGCGAACACCCGTACGCCCTCGTCCTCGGCGGCCTGGCGCAGCCGCAGCCGCAGGTCGATGCCGAGGTGCACGAGGACGCGGGTGCGCCACGCCCAGCGCACGGTGTCCAGCAGCCAGCCGTCGGCCGGGCGGCCGCGGTCGGCGATCCCGAACCGCTGCGCGATGGACGACTCGTACGACGTCCGGCCCTCGACCGGCTCGGTCTCCGGCTCCAGGGCGAGGTCGAGGACCTCCTCCTTCTCGCCGCGGAACATCGCCAGGACGCGGTGCGAGGGCAGCTCCGTGAAGGGCTCGGCGAAGTCGAAGTAGTCGGCGAACTTCGCGCCCGCCTCCTCCTTGCCCTCGCGCACCTTCGACGCCACCTGGCCGCGGGTCCACATCCGCTCGCGCAGCTCGCCGATGAGGTCGGCGTCCTCGCTGAACCGTTCGGTGAGGATGGCCCGCGCGCCTTCGAGGGCGGCCGCCGGGTCGGCCACGCCCTTGTCGGCGTCCACGAAAGCGGCGGCGGCCGCCTGCGGCTCCACGGACGGGTCGCTCAGCAGACCGTCGGCGAGCGGCTCCAGACCCGCCTCACGGGCGATCTGTGCCTTCGTCCGCCGCTTCGGCTTGAACGGCAGGTAGATGTCCTCCAGGCGGGCCTTGGACTCCGCGCCCCGGATCTGCGCCTCCAGCGCCGCGTCCAGCTTCCCCTGGGACCGTACGGACTCCAGGACGGCCGTCCGGCGCTCCTCCAGCTCCCGCAGGTAGCGCAGTCGCTCCTCCAACGCGCGCAGCTGCGCGTCGTCGAGCATCTCCGTCGCTTCCTTGCGGTACCGGGCGATGAACGGCACGGTCGAGCCGCCGTCGAGCAGTTCGACCGCGGCCTTCACCTGCCGCTCCCTGACGCCGAGCTCCTCGGCGATCCTGCTCTCGATGGACCCCAGGGCCCCGGGAGCCCCCGGGGACTGGATGGGCCCGGTGGACTCGGTGGTTGCCGTCACGATGCTCCCGACCTGCCTTCTCGCGCTGTGCTTGAGCCTGCATTGTGCAGGGTCGCGGTCCGGCCTGTCGCGTGACCCGGGCAGGAGTACACAGGTGTGACAAGAGGCACGGCAGCGGGGCGGGCCGCCGGACGCCCGGCGGCCCGCCCCGAAGGCCGGCTCAGCCCTGGCCGAACAGATCGGCGGGGAAAGCCCCGTTGCCGACCGCGGTGGTGGTGAACTTCGTGGCCAGCTCCGTCAGCCGGGCCACGCCCTCCGCCCCGAGGTGCTCGTACGGCGCCGCGTCCAGACGGTCGGTGGTGTCCTCCAGGTCGGCGCGGAGCTGCGTACCGGCCTCGGTCAGGCCGTACTCGGCGTCCAGGAGGCCGCGGTCGCGCAGCGCGTCGCGCGCCCCCTGCCACTCCTCGGCCGACCAGCCGCGGGTCGCCAGAATCCACTTCGTGCTCATCCCGCGGCCGCTGGCGGTGTGCGAGGCGAGCGCCTCCAGGGGGCCCAGGCCGGCGTCTGCGAGCGCGATGAGGTGGCCGTCACCGCGGTGCTCGCGCAGCAGCGTCGCGGCGTGCCAGTACGCCAGGTGCGGCGCCTCGGGCACCGGGAGGTCGGCGTGGGCGGCGTACAGCGGCCGGGCGTGGCGGACGCAGGCCTCGGCGGCGCGGAGCGCGAGCCGGGCCGCCTCGGCCATCTCGTCGGACTCCGCCAGCTCGTCGCCCAGCAGCCGCCGGAGCGTGCTGTCGGCGGCGCGCAGCCGTGCGTCGAGCACCTGCTGCGGCGTGACGACCGACCAGGCCTCCGGGATGTGCCGGGCGATCAGCTCGTACTTGAAGTTGTAGAACGTCGCGGCGATGACGCCGGGGCCCACCGGGCCCATGGCGGCGGCCCGGCCGAGGAAGTAGGCGGCGCTGCGGTCCTCGATGCCGAGCTTCGCCATCTCGGCGGGGAAGTCCGGGGCGAAGTAGACGGTGGAGTGCAGCGGGTTGACGACGTTGTGACAGCGTCGTCCGGCGCGGTCGGGCAGCGCGGAGTGGTCCTGCGAGGAAGCCGTGGTGGTCATGGCAGCACGTTACCGACCCGTCGGTATGCCGGGTAGCCCGGGGCGGGCGGACGGCTGGACCGGCCGTCCGTGGCAGAAAAGGTGGGAAATACGTCCTTGCCGCCCTCGCGCACTGCGCCCACGATGGGGCCATGCCACCGCACGACGTACTGGCCGTCCTGTTCGACGGCGTCCAGAGCCTGGACGTCACCGGCCCCCTGGAGGTCTTCACGGGCGCCGGCCACTGTGTGCCCGGCGCCTACCGGGTCCGTACCGCCACGTTCGACGGCACCCCGGTACGCACCTCCAGCGGCCTGCGGATCACGCCCGACCTGGCGCTGTCCGACGCGGCACCCCCGGACACCCTCCTGGTGCCCGGCGGGCAGGGCACGAGGGACCCCGACCCGCGTCTCGTCGACTGGCTGCGTACTCATGCGCAGCGGGCCGGCCGCAAGGTCTCGGTCTGCACGGGCGCTTTCCTGCTGGCCGCCGCCGGCCTGCTGGACGGCCGCCGCGCCACCACGCACTGGGCGATGTGCGACACGCTGGCCGGCCGCTTCCCCGGCGTCGACGTCGACCCCGAGCCGATCTTCATCCGGGACGGCGACGTGGCCACCTCGGCCGGCGTCACCGCCGGCATCGACCTCGCGCTGGCCCTCGTGGAGGAGGACCACGGCCGGGACGTGGCACTGACCGTCGCCCGCCACCTCGTCGTCTTCCTGCGCCGCCCCGGCAACCAGACGCAGTTCAGCGCCCAGCTCGCCGCGCAGACCGCGGAGCGCCCGCCGCTGCGCGAGGTCCAGCACTGGATCACCGAGCACCCGGCCGCCGACCTGTCCGTCGAGGCGCTCGCGGCCCGCTCCGGGCTCTCACCACGCCACTTCGCGCGGGCATTCCGCGACGAAGTCGGCATGACGCCAGGTCGCTATGTCGACAGAGTCCGGCTGGAGGCCGCACGCCGGCTCCTGGAGGACACCACCGACGGCGTCGAACGCGTCGCGCGCCGCTGCGGATACGGCACCCCCGAAGCCATGCGCCGCGCCTTCCTGCGCGCCCTCGGCACCGGCCCGGCGGAGTACCGGCGCCGGTACCGCCCGCACCACCCGGCGGCCCCTCAGCCGTCGGCCGCACGCTGACGAAAGGGCACCTCGTGCAGATCGCGATCCTCCTCTACGACCGCTTCACCGCCCTGGACGCCGTCGGGCCGTACGACACGCTCGGGCGGCTGCCCGGCGCGGAGACGGTCTTCGTGGCCGAGCGCACGGGCCCCGTACGCAACGACAGCCACGGCCTCGCGATGGTCGCCGACGCGACCCTGGAAGAGGTCACCGCGCCCGACATCCTGGTCGTGCCCGGCGGCCCCGGACAGAGCGACCTGATGACCGACGGCCCGCTCCACGAGTGGCTGCGCGCCGTCGACACCGCCACCACCTGGACCACCTCCGTGTGCACCGGCTCGCTGCTGCTGGCCGCCGCCGGGCTCCTGGAGGGGCGCCGCGCCACCTCCCACTGGCTCGCGCTGGACCAGCTCAAGGAGTACGGAGCGGAGCCCACGGGGGAGCGGGTCGTCCTCGACGGCAAGTACGTCACGGCGGCCGGCGTCTCCTCGGGCATCGACATGGGCCTGACCCTCCTGGGCCGGCTTCAGGGCGACACCCTCGCGCAGACCGTGCAGCTCGCCGTCGAGTACGACCCGCAGCCGCCGTACGACAGCGGCTCGCCGGAGAAGGCGCCGGCAGAGGTCGTGGCGGCGCTGCGCGACCGCAGCCGGTTCATCCTGAAGGGCTCGGCCTGACACGGACGCCCCGGCGGACACGTTCCGCCGGGGCGCTGTCAGTGGTGCGGTCTACGGTTGCCTCATGATTCCGATGCGGGCCGGGTGGCTCACACCGTCCACTCGAAGCGCGGTGCCCGGCGCTCCAGGAAGGCGGCGACGCCCTCCGCCGTGTCGCCGCTGCCGCGCGCCTGCTCCTCCCAGTACGCGTCCCGCTCCGCGTCCGCCGGCCCGTCCGCGAACTCCTTCGCCGCCGCCTGGGTCAGCTGCGACCGGCTCGCCAGCACCGCCGAGAAGTCCGCGACCCGCTTGTCCAGCTCACCCTCCGGCAGTACCTCGTCCACCAGACCGGACCGCAGCGCCCGCGCGCAGTCGATCAACTCGCCGGAGAAGAGGAGGTACTTGGCGGTCGCCGGGCCCACGAGGCGTACGAGCCGCCGGGTGGAGGCGGCCGGGTAGACGATCCCCAGCTTCGCCGGGGTGATGCCGAAGAGCGCGCCCTCCTCGGCGAACCGCAGGTCACAGGCGGCGGCGAGCTGGCTGCCGCCGCCCACGCAGTAGCCGCGGACCGCGGCCAGCGACGGCTTGGGGAAGGCGGCGAGCGCCTCCTCGGCGGCCTGCGCGAGCCCGCGGTTCTCGTCCCCCGACTCGCGCAGCGACCCGATGTCGGCCCCCGCGCAGAACGTGTTGCCCTCGCCGGTCAGCACCAGTACACGGACGGACCGGTCCTCGGCCAGCCGCGCCACCAGCTCCGGCACCGCCCGCCACATGTCGGCCGTCATGGCGTTCCGCTTGGCGGGATTGCTGATCGTGACGGTCGCGGTGCCGCCGCTGACACGCGTGCTGAGCCCTGGGTTCATGCTGCGGATCGTAGAGCCGGCGCCCGGCCCGCGTCCCACAGGAGAGACTGCGATCACAGCGTCGCGGCACGTGGGAAGGCCCGCACGCCCGAACCCCCGGGCGTACGCGGCTCCGTGGACCCGCGAGCGCAGGCCGGAGCCACACGAGCGCCGGGCCGATACCCACGTGCGCAGGGCTGATGCCCACAAGTGGCGTGGCTGGCGCCCGCGTGCACAGGGCCGCAGGAAATGCCGCGCCTGTTCGGTGGCGGCGCGGCTACGATCGGCGGTCTGATGTCTGCCACTCTCGTCGCCAAGAATCTCGCCGCCGGTCACGGTGACCGCACCCTGTTCTCCGGGCTCGACCTCGTCGTCGCGCCGGGGGAGGTGATCGGGCTGGTCGGTGCCAATGGCGCGGGCAAGTCCACGCTGCTGCGGCTGTTCGCCGGGCTGGACACCCCGCAGGAGGGCGAGCTGCGGCTGAGCCCCGCCACCGCCACCGTCGGCCACCTCCCGCAGGAACCCGAGCGCCGGGCCGGGGAGTCGGTCCGCGACTTCCTCGCCCGCCGCACCGGCGTCGCCGCCGCCCAGCTCGCCCTGGACGAGGCGACCCAGGCGCTGGTCGAGGAGAAGCCGGGCGCCGACGACGCGTACGCCGTCGCCCTGGAGCGCTGGCTCGCGCTCGGCGCCGCCGACCTGGACGAGCGGGCCGAGGAGACCGCCGCCCAGCTGGGCCTGGCGGTCGGCCTGGACCAGCCGATGACCTCCCTCTCGGGCGGCCAGGCAGCCCGCGCCTCGCTCGCCTCCCTCCTCCTCTCCCGGTACGACGTCTTCCTCCTGGACGAGCCGACCAACGACCTGGACCTGGAGGGCCTGGACCGGCTGGAGCGGTTCGTCACCGGGCTCCGGGCCGGCACCGTCCTGGTCAGCCACGACCGCGAGTTCCTGACCCGCACGGTCGACCGGGTGGTGGAGCTGGACCTCGCGCAGCAGCAGGTCAATGCCTTCGGCGGCGGGTACACGGCGTATCTGGAGGAGCGCGAGCGGGCCCGGCGGCACGCCCGCGAGGAGTACGAGGAGTACGCCGAGACCAAGGCCTCCCTCGAAGCGCGCGCCCACCTCCAGCGCAACTGGATGGAGAAGGGCGTCAAGAACGCCCGCCGCAAGGCTCCCGACAACGACAAGATCGCCCGCAAGGGCCGGGTGGAGGCCACCGAGAAGCAGGCGGCGAAGGCCAAGCAGACCCAGCGCCTGATCGACCGGCTGGACGTCGTCGAGGAGCCGCGCAAGGAGTGGGAGCTGCGCATGGAGATCGCGGCGGCGCCGCGCTCCGGCGCCGTGGTCGCCACGCTGCGCGGCGCGCGCCTGGCCCGCGGGGACTTCCGCTTCGGCCCGGTGGACCTGCAGATCGACTGGGCGGACCGGGTCGCGATCACCGGCCCGAACGGCTCCGGCAAGTCCACCCTCCTCGGCGCGCTGCTCGGCCGGCTGCCGCTCGACGACGGGGACGCGTACCTCGGGCCCGGCGTGGTCGTCGGGGAGATCGAGCAGGCCCGCGGCCAGCTCTTCCAGCACCCGGGCGCGGCCGGCGAACCGCTCGTGGACGCGTTCCGGCGTTCCGTCCCCGAGATGGCGCCGGCGGACGTGCGGACGCTGCTGGCGAAGTTCGGGCTGAAGGCCGGGCACGTACTGCGCCCGGTGGCCACGCTCTCGCCGGGGGAGCGGACCCGGGCGGCGCTCGCGCTCCTGCAGGGCCGCGGCGTGAACCTCCTCGTCCTGGACGAGCCGACCAACCACCTCGACCTGCCCGCGATCGAGCAGCTGGAGTCCGCGCTCGCGTCGTACAACGGCACGCTGCTGCTGGTCAGCCATGACCGCCGGCTGCTGGAGGCGGTGCACACCACGCGGCGCATCGAGGTCGCGGACGGCCGGGTCGCGGAGCGCTGACGGGTAGCCGCCGGTCCGGTCGGTAATGGATTTGGCCCTGCCGGACGGAACCCGTAAGGTGGTGTTCACCGACGCGGGGTGGAGCAGCTCGGTAGCTCGCTGGGCTCATAACCCAGAGGTCGCAGGTTCAAATCCTGTCCCCGCTACTCGCGCAACAGTGCGTACCGAAGGCCCCTTCCTCTCAGGGAGGGGCCTTCGGCGTGCGTGCGGCCGGTTTCCCCGAGCCGGCGCTCCGGCCGGTCCGGGCGAAGCGGGAGAAACGGAGAAACGCATCTCTTCCTGGCAGTTCTTCAAACAGGAACAAAAGGGTCAGGGTCGATCTCCCGGATGATCGACACGTAGAAATGCGTTCAAAAACTGTCGATAAGTGCTGACTTTTTGTCAGCAGGCCAGCCCGGACGGTGGGATTCCCAACACTCGAAGGGTGAGGATGCCTTCCGGACCCCCAGCCGAACCTCCCGAGGAGTTGACGGCCCCGCTCGCGTACGAAGGTGTCTGGAGGTTCACCGCTCCGGCACTGGAGTCCTCGGTGCCACAGGCGCGGCACGCGGTACGGGATCTCCTCGGCGACCAGCGCGTGCCCGCGGGGCCCGACATCGTGGACGGCCTGCTGCTGATCACTTCCGAGCTGGTCACCAACGCGGTGCAGCACGCAGCCCTGCTCTCCCCGCAGATCGACATCGAGCTGGCGATCGGCGCGGACTGGGTACGGATCGCCGTCGAGGACAACCACCCGTACCGGCCCAAGGCGATGGAGGCCGACGAGGAAGACGTCGGCGGCCGTGGCCTCTGGCTGATCAAGATGCTCACCGCCGAGGCCGGCGGAAAGTGCGGGGTGGAGCACACGGCGAGCGGCGGCAAGGTCGTCTGGGCCGAGCTGCCGCTCGCCGAGGTGCCCACGCCTACCAGCCCGCCGACGTCCCTGTGAGCTCACGGATCGCCGGACGCGCCGCGTCCAGGACGGTCATGAACCACACCGAGAACGGGGCCTCGGCATGGCGCCGGGTCAGCTCGGCCGGCGTCACGAAGGCGTACTCGCCGACCTCCTCGGGGTCCGGCTGCGGGGTGTCCCGGACCAGGCCCACGAAGAGGTGGTTGTACTCCTGCTCGACCAGCCCGGACTCCGGGTCCGGGTGGTTGTAGCGCACGGTGCCGGCCTCACCGAGGAGCGACGGGGCGACACCCAGCTCCTCGGCGGTACGCCGGGCGGCTGCCGCGAACGGCTTCTCGTCCGGGTACGGATGGCCGCAGGCGGTGTTGGACCACACACCGGGGGAGTGGTACTTCCCCAGCGCGCGGCGCTGCAGCAGCAGCCGCCCCTGCTCGTCGAAGAGGAACACGGAGAACGCGCGGTGCAGCTGCCCGGGTGCCTGATGCGCGGCGAGCTTCTCCGCCGTACCGATCGTTCTACCGTCCTCGTCCACCAGCTCCAGCATGATCGGCTCCGCGGCCGTGTCCGGCGCGGCCACCGCCGCGGTTCCGGAAGTCTGTCCGTTGGCAGGTGTGATCGGCATGCCCATCCTTCTCGGTCGGTCCTCGATGTTCAGTCTGCCCTAGTAGCGCCCGTATCAGTGGCACAGTGCCGCACCGTGTGCGGCGTGGCAGAACAGGCGGCGCGCAGCAGCCGTTACGCGCCGTCTCAAGCCGACCGTGCGCCCTCCTCAGCGGCCCCACGAGCCTCCGGATGGTGGCGGCACCAGCCCTCCCAGGCCGAGCCGACCATCGCGTCGATGCCGTGCCGGGCGCGCCAGCCCAGCTCCCTGGTCGCCCGCTCGCACGAGGCGACCACCCGTGCCGGGTCACCGGCCCGCCGCGCCTCGACGACGGGCGTCAGGTCATGGCGGCCGCTGACCCCGAGCACCAGGTCGGCCATTTCCCGTACGGAGACGCCCTGGCCGGTGCCGACGTTGAGCGTGAGGTCCTTCGGGCTGTCGAGGTCTGTGAGCCGGCGGGCCGCGGCGAGGTGCGCCTCGGCCAGATCCTCGACGTGGATGTAGTCCCGGACGCAGGTGCCGTCGGGGGTGTCGTAGTCGTCGCCGAAGATCCGCGGCGGCTCCCCGGCGGTCACCTTCTCGAACATCATCGGAATGATGTTGAAGACCCCGACGTCCGCCAGTTCCGGCGCCGCCGCACCCGCCACGTTGAAGTAACGCAGGCAGGCGGTCGCGATGCCGTGCGCCCGGCCCGCGGCGCGCACCAGCCACTCGCCCGCGAGCTTGGTCTCGCCGTAGGGATTCATCGGCGTGCACGGGGTGTCCTCGGTGACGAGGTCGACGTCCGGCATGCCGTACACCGCCGCCGACGAGGAGAGGACGAAGCGGCGCACGCCGGCCGCGGCCACCGCCTCCAGCAGCACGGTCAGCCCGTGCACGTTCTCCCTGTAGTACGTCAGCGGCTGCTCCACCGACTCGCCGACCTGCTTCTTCGCGGCGAGGTGGATGACGCCGGTCACGCCGTGCTCCGCGAGCGTGGCGTCCACCACGTCACGGTCCTGTACCGAAGCGCGCACCAGAGGCACCCCGGCGGGCAGCCGGGCGGGGTATCCACTGGAGACGTCGTCGAGCACGACGACCTGCTCGCCCGCCGCCACCATGGCCCTCGCCACATGCGCGCCGATATAACCCGTCCCACCTGTGATCAGCCATGTCATAACCGGCACCCTAACCAGCGCCGCAGTTGTTCATCGACGGCAAGATCCACCATGATGATCGCGGCAGACGCCGCCGCCGGTCGGCCACCGGGCGGTGAATGCGTGGTGAACGGCCGCATCCGGCGATCCGCTAACCTCTGCCGACGTGCCACCGACCCCTCCGGGGCCCGAGGTGTGCCACGACTGCTGCCCGGGTAGTTCGTACCGAATGCGGACCGGCCGGCGGCCTTGCCAGCATTCAGGGAGTGAATTCGTCTGTCGACCGCAATCCTCACCGGTGCGCCGGTCGCCGGGTCGCCGCTCGAGGGCGACCTGCGCGAGCTGGGCTTCGACGTCCGCAGCGCGGCCGACGCCGCCGATGCGGCCCGGCTGCTGGCCGAGGTCCCCGCAGGCCGCCGGGTCGCGCTGGTCGACGCCCGGTTCGTCGGCCACCTGCACAGCCTGCGCCTGGCCCTGACCGACCCCCGCTTCCCGGCCGCGGCGGTCACCGGCGCGCTCACGGCGCAGCCCGAGGCGCGCGCCGCGCTCACCCGCGCGCTCGCCACGGCGGACTCCGCCGACGGGCTCCCGGACGCCGTCGCCACGGCGCTCGACGCCGAGGGCGTATCGGTGCACCACCCCGAGCTCGGCTCGCTGGTCGCCTCCGTACCCTCCGGCGCACAGCAGCGTCACGAGGCGCGGGCGGCCGTGAGCGCCGTGGACGACGAGGCCGTACGGCTGCGGACCGCCGTGAAGTCCCGCGACGGGTTCTTCACCACGTACTGCATCAGCCCGTACTCCAAGTACATCGCCCGCTGGTGCGCGCGGCGCGGCCTCACCCCGAACCAGGTCACCACCGCGTCCCTGCTCACCGCGCTGATCGCGGCGGGCTGCGCGGCCACCGGCACCCGCGGCGGCTTCATCGCCGCCGGGCTGCTCCTCCTCTTCTCCTTCGTCCTGGACTGCACGGACGGGCAGCTCGCCCGCTACTCCCTGCAGTACTCGACGATGGGCGCCTGGCTCGACGCGACGTTCGACCGTGCCAAGGAGTACGCGTACTACGCGGGCCTGGCGCTCGGCGCGGCCCGCGGCGGGGACGACGTCTGGGCCCTCGCGCTCGGTGCCATGGTGCTGCAGACGGTCCGGCATGTCGTGGACTTCTCCTTCAACGAGGCGAACCACGACGCCACCGCCAACACCAGTCCCACCGCGGCCCTCTCCGACAAGCTCGACAGCGTCGGCTGGACGGTCTGGGCCCGCCGGATGATCGTGCTGCCGATCGGTGAGCGCTGGGCCCTGATCGCGGTCCTCACCGCCTGCACCACGCCCCGCATCGTCTTCTGGGTGCTGCTCGTCGGCTGCGCGCTGGCCGCCTGCTACACCACGGCGGGCCGCGTACTGCGCTCGCTGACCCGCAGGGCGAGCGAAGCGATGGGGGCACCTCCCAGCGGTAGCTGGGGGAGTACCGACCGCGCCGCGCAGGCGCTCGCCGACCTCGGCGACTCCGGGCCGCTCGCGGAGGGCTTCGCGGCCGCCTTCAAGGGCGCGGCCCGCAAGCTCCCCGGCTTCGCGGCCCCCGTGATCGCCGCCGCCGGCGCCGCTGTGATGATCGCCACCGCCGCGTTCGCCGGCTGGGGCAGCCCCTGGGTCTGCGTGGCCGCGCTCGGCTACGCCGTACTCTCCGGACTTGCCGTCGCCCGCCCCCTCAAGGGCGCGCTCGACTGGCTCGTGCCGCCGCTCTTCCGCATCGGCGAATACGTCGCGATTCTGGTGATTGCGGCCCGCTCCGAGGTGAACGGAGCGTTGCCGGCGGCATTCGGGCTGGTGGCCGCGGTCGCCTACCATCACTACGACACGGTGTACCGCATCCGCGGCGGCAGCGGCGCGCCCCCGCGCGCCCTGGTGCGGGCGACCGGCGGGCACGAGGGCCGCGCCCTCGTGGTCACCATCGCCGCGGCCGCACTGCCCATCTCAGGTTTCACAATCGCGCTCACGGTCCTTGCGGGGGCCCTGGCGCTGCTGGTGCTCACCGAGAGCATCCGCTTCTGGGTGTCCTCCCATGCACCCGCCGTACACGACGAAGGAGAACCCGCATGATCGGCCTCGTGCTGGCGGCCGGCGCCGGACGGCGTCTGCGTCCCTACACCGACACCCTCCCCAAGGCCCTGGTGCCGGTCGACGGCGACACGACCATCCTCGACCTCACCCTCGGCAACTTCGCCGAGATCGGCCTGACCGAGGTCGGGATCATCGTCGGCTACCGCAAGGAGGCCGTGTACGAGCGCAAGGAGGCCCTGGAGCAGAAGTACGGCCTCAAGCTCACGCTGATCGACAACGACAAGGCCGAGGAGTGGAACAACGCCTACTCCCTCTGGTGCGGTCGTGACGCGATCAAGCACGACGTGATCCTCGCCAACGGCGACACCGTGCACCCGGTCTCCGTCGAGAAGACCCTGCTCGCCGCGCGCGGCGACGGCAAGAAGATCATCCTCGCGCTGGACACGGTCAAGGACCTGGCCGACGAGGAGATGAAGGTCGTCGTCGACCCCGACAAGGGCATGACGAAGATCACCAAGCTGATGGACCCGGCCGAGGCCACCGGTGAGTACATCGGCGTCACCCTCATCGAGGGCGAGGCCGCCGACGAGCTGGCCGACGCGCTGAAGACCGTCTTCGAGGCGGACCCGCAGCAGTTCTACGAGCACGGCTACCAGGAGCTCGTGAACCGCGGCTTCCGGATCGACGTGGCCCCGATCGGCGATGTCAAGTGGGTCGAGATCGACAACCACGACGACCTCGCGAAGGGCCGTGAAATCGCATGCCAGTACTGACGAGGCTCATCCCCTCGCCGCTCGTCGTCGACATCCGGCCGGGGGCGCTCAACGACCTGGCCGGTGTCCTGGCGGACCAGAGGATCTCGTCGTCGGGCAAGCTCGCCATCGCCATCAGCGGCGGCTCCGGCTCCGTGCTGCGTGAGCGGCTCGCGCCGGCGCTGCCCAGCGCCGAGTGGTTCGAGGTGGGGGGTGGCACGCTCGACGACGCCATCAAGCTCGCCGACGCCATGAAGAAGCGGGGCCGCTTCGACGCGGTCGTGGGCCTCGGCGGCGGCAAGATCATCGACTGCGCCAAGTTCGCCGCGGCGCGAGTGGGCCTGCCGCTGGTCGCCGTCGCGACGAACCTGTCGCACGACGGCCTCTGCTCGCCCGTCGCGACGCTGGACAACGACGCGGGCCGCGGCTCGTACGGCGTGCCGAACCCCATCGCGGTGGTCATCGACCTCGATGTGATCCGCGAGGCACCGGTCCGCTTCGTCCGCTCCGGCATCGGCGACGCCCTGTCCAACATCTCCGCGATCCGGGACTGGGAGCTCGCGGCCCGCGAGCGCGGCGAGGACATCGACGGGCTCGCGGCGGCCATGGCGCGCCAGGCCGGCGAGGCCGTACTGCGCCACCCCGGTGGCGTCGGCGACGACGGCTTCCTGCAGGTGCTCGCCGAGGGCCTGGTCCTCACCGGTATCGCGATGTCCGTGTCGGGCGACTCCCGCCCGGCGTCCGGCGCCTGCCACGAGATCAACCACGCCTTCGACCTCCTCTTCCCCAAGCGCGCGGCCAGCCACGGCGAGCAGTGCGGCCTGGGTGCGGCCTTCGCGATGCATCTGCGCGGGGCCCACGAGGAGTCGGTGTTCATGGCAGAGGTTCTCCGCCGTCACGGCCTGCCGGTCCTGCCGGAGGAGATCGGCTTCACCGTGGACGAGTTCGTGCAGGTCGTGGAGTACGCCCCGCAGACGCGACCCGGGCGCTACACGATCCTCGAACACCTCAACCTGAAATCCGACCAGATCAAGGACGCATACCTCGACTATGCCAAGGCCATCGGTAGCTGAACTCCGGCCCGTCGTTCACCCCGCAGGGGTGAAGGACCGCCGCAGCGGTGAGCACTGGGCGGGCCGCCTGTACATGCGAGAGATCTCGCTGCGCTGCGACCGCTACCTGGTGAACACCAGGATCACGCCCAACCAGCTGACCTACCTGATGACCGTCTTCGGCGTGCTCGCGGCCCCGGCACTCCTGGTGCCGGGGATCGCGGGCGCCGTCCTCGGCGTCGTCGCGGTCCAGCTCTATCTGCTGCTCGACTGCGTCGACGGCGAGATCGCCCGCTGGCGTGAGCAGTACTCGCTGGGCGGCGTGTACCTGGACCGGGTCGGCGCCTACCTGACCGACGCCGCCGTGCTGGTCGGCTTCGGTCTGCGCGCCGCCGACCTGTGGGGCTCCGGGCGGATCGACTGGCTGTGGGCGTTCCTCGGCACCCTCGCCGCGGTCGGCGCGATCATGATCAAGGCGGAGACGGACCTCGTCGGCGTCGCCCGCCACCAGACCGGGAAGCCGCCGGTCCAGGAGTCGGCGTCCGTGCCGCGCTCGTCCGGCATGGCGCTGGCCCGCAAGGCAGCGGCCGCGCTCCAGTTCCACCGGCTGATCCTCGGGATCGAGGCGTCGCTGCTGATCCTGGTCCTGGCGGTCCTCGACACGATCCGCGGAGACCTGTTCTTCTCGCGGCTCGGCGTCGCGGTGCTGGCCGGTATCGCGCTCCTCCAGACGTTGCTGCACCTCGTTTCCATCATGGCTTCAAGCAGGCTCAAGTGACTCAGACTCCCCAGAACCTGAAGCTCGGCGCGGTCGTCCTCACCATGGGCAACCGCCCCGAGGAGCTGCGCGCGCTCCTCGACTCCGTCGCCAAGCAGAACGGCGACGCGGTCGAGGTCGTGGTCGTCGGCAACGGCTCGCCGCTGCCGGAGCTGCCCGAGGGCGTACGGACCGTGGAGCTGCCGGAGAACGTCGGCATCCCGGCGGGCCGGAACGTCGGGATCGAGGCCTTCGGGCCCGGCGGGTCGGAGAAGGACGTCCTGCTCTTCCTCGACGACGACGGCCTGCTCGCCACCATGGACACGGCCGAGCTGTGCCGCGAGGCGTTCGCCCACGACCCGGAGCTCGGCATCATCAGCTTCCGCATCGCGGACCCGGACACCGGGGAGACCCAGCGCCGCCACGTACCGCGGCTGCGCGCGTCCGATCCGATGCGCTCCTCCCGCGTCACGACCTTCCTCGGCGGCGCGAACGCGGTCCGCACGAAGGTCTTCGACGAGGTCGGCGGGCTGCCCGACGACTTCTTCTACGCCCACGAGGAGACCGACCTCGCCTGGCGGGCCCTGGACGCGGGCTGGATGATCGACTACCGCTCCGACATGGTCCTGCTGCACCCGACCATGGCGCCCACCCGGCACGCCGTGTACCACCGGATGGTGGCGCGCAATCGGGTGTGGCTGGCGCGCCGGAACCTGCCCGCCCCGCTGGTACCGGTGTACCTCGGGGTATGGCTGCTGCTGACCCTCGCGCGGCGCCCGTCGCTGCCGGGGCTGCGGGCCTGGCTGGGCGGTTTCAAGGAGGGCTGGACCAAGCCGTGCGGCCCCAGGCGCCCCATGAAGTGGCGTACCGTGTGGCGCCTGACCCGACTGGGCCGGCCTCCGGTCATCTGACAAGCTCGGGGCGAGAGCAGCATCCGGCGCTGCCCGGGGTACCCACCTCACTCCGGGAAGCGCCCCTTGAGGACGAGAGTGTCAACTGTGAGCGAGACCAGGCACGACAGTGCGGTCGCCGTGAATGCCCAGCGGGCCCCGGAAGAGGGGCTCACGCCGGTGCGGCTGGCCCAGAAGTACGGGCTGACGCAGAGCGGCGCCCGGCCGAGCCTGCCGGGGTACGTGCGGCAGCTGTGGCAGCGGCGCCACTTCATCGCGGCGTTCTCCAGCGCCAAGCTGACCGCCCAGTACAGCCAGGCCAAGCTGGGCCAGCTGTGGCAGGTGGCCACGCCGCTGCTGAACGCGCTGGTCTACTACCTGATCTTCGGCCTGCTCCTCGGCACCAGCCGGGGCGTGCCGGACTTCGTGCCGTTCCTGGTCACGGGCGTCTTCATCTTCACGTTCACGCAGAGCTCGGTGCTGGCGGGGACGCGGGCGATCTCGGGCAATCTGGGGCTGGTGCGGGCGCTGCACTTCCCCCGCGCCTGCCTGCCGATCTCGTTCTGTCTGATGCAGCTCAAGCAGCTCATGTTCTCCATGGGCGTGCTCGTGGTGATCCTGCTGGCGTTCGGGCAGGTGCCGGGCTGGTCGTGGCTGCTGGCGATCCCGGCGCTGTGTCTGCAGTTCGTCTTCAACACCGGGCTGGCCATGATCATGGCGCGGCTGGGCAGCAAGACCCCGGACCTGGCGCAGCTGATGCCGTTCATCCTGCGGACGTGGATGTACGCGTCCGGCGTGATGTACAGCATCGACCAGATCATGAAGAGCAAGCACGTTCCGGGCTTCGTGCACTTCCTGCTGGATGTGAATCCGGCCGCGGTCTACATCGACCTGGTGCGCTTCGCGCTGATCGACTCGTTCAAGTACGAGCAGCTGCCGCCGCACGTATGGGCGCTGGCGCTGGGCTGGGCGGTCGTCATGGGCATCGTGGGTTTCGTGTACTTCTGGAAGGCGGAGGAGCGGTACGGCCGTGGCTGAGCAGCAGAGCACCGATCTGGAGCAGCCGGCGGTGGAGGCCACCGCGGCCGCCGAGGAGCGGATTCCCACCGTCATCGCCGATGACCTGCACATCGTCTACCGCGTCTACGGCACGGGTGCGGGCCGGGGCAGTGCCACCGCGGCGCTGAACCGGATCGTGCGCCGCAAGCCCTCCACGGGCGTGCGGGAGGTGCACGCGGTCAAGGGGGTGTCCTTCACCGCCTACCGGGGCGAGTCGATCGGGCTGATCGGCACCAACGGGTCGGGCAAGTCCACCCTGCTCAAGGCGGTGGCCGGACTGCTGCCGGCCGAGCGGGGCCATGTCTACACCCATGGCCAGCCCTCGCTGCTGGGCGTGAACGCGGCGCTGATGAACGACCTGACCGGCGAGCGCAACGTGATCCTGGGCGGCCTGGCCATGGGCATGTCCCGCGACCAGGTCCGCGAGCGGTACCAGAGCATCGTCGACTTCTCCGGCATCAACGAAAAGGGCGACTTCATCTCCCTGCCGATGCGGACCTACTCCTCCGGGATGGCTGCCCGCCTGCGGTTCTCCATCGCCGCGGCCAAGGACCACGACGTCCTGATGATCGACGAGGCCCTCGCCACCGGCGACCGGAAGTTCCAGAAGCGCTCCGAGGCCCGCATCCGGGAGCTGCGCAAGGAGGCCGGTACGGTCTTCCTGGTCAGCCACAACAACAAGTCCATCCGGGACACCTGCGACCGGGTGCTGTGGCTGGAGAAGGGCGAGCTCCTCATGGACGGCCCCACGGACGAAGTGATCAAGGCGTACGAGAAGGAAACGGGCAAGTAGCCCGTACCCCGGCAAGAAGGCCTCCGCGCCCTCTCGGCGCGGGGGCCTTCGTTGCTCATAAGACGGTCAACTCCGGCCACTCCAAGAACAGTTGTCCGCCTGTCGGAGTTGTCCGGATCGTTGCTTCGCGGTTCGGTACCCCCTCGGACGAGTGTGAGATGTACGGCGTAAGCTGTACGGGTGCCGAACGGCACATGTGGTGCAAGTCGGGCAATATGGTCCGACGGCGTCGATAGGCGCCCCGATCGGACAGGTCGCGCAGCTGCGGCGTGTCCGAAATATGCAGTTTAAGCGTGGCGGTGTAGAACGGGAGACGTGACGGCAATGGCTACGGGATCTCTCCGGCTCCGGAACGCGCCGGGCAGCCTCCGGTGAGCCCGGAGCCTGTCGTGCCCGCGCCCGAGCGCGCCGTCCTCGACAAGGCCGCGCACGAGAACTTCCCCGTCGCGCCGTTCTTCCTGCCCCGCGCCTGGCGCGCCGACCTGATGGCGGTCTACGGATTCGCACGCCTGGTCGACGATATCGGTGACGGCGACCTCGCGCCGGGTGGCGCCGATGCCGTGCTGCTCGGCCTCGACCGCGCGCAGGCGGGGGACCGCCTCGCCATGCTCGACGCCCTGGAGGCCGACCTGCGCCGGGTCTACAGCGACCGCGCGCCCGGCCCCCGGCACCCGCTCATGCGCCGCCTCGGCCCGACCGTACGGCGCTGCGATCTGAGCCCTGAGCCGTTCGAGCGCCTGATCGAGGCCAACCGGCAGGACCAGCGCGTCAGCCGCTATCCCGGCTACACGGATCTGCTGGACTACTGCGAACTCTCCGCCAACCCCGTGGGCCGGCTCGTCCTGGGCATCACGGGCACGAGCACGCCCGAGCGCATCCGCCGTTCGGACGCCGTCTGCACCGCCCTCCAGATCGTCGAGCACATCCAGGACGTCGCCGAGGACCTGCGGCGGGACCGGATCTATCTGCCCGCCGAGGACATGAAGCGCTTCGGCGTCTCCGAAACCGACCTGGCCGCTCCGAAGGGGGGCGCACAGGCGCGCGCACTCGTTGCATTCGAGGCGGAACGCGCCCGTGACCTGCTGAATGAAGGTGCCCCGCTGGTGGGTAGCGTCCACGGCAGACTCAAGCTGCTGCTCTCCGGCTTCGTTGCCGGCGGACGCGCTGCCCTTCAGGCGGTGGCTGCCGCCGACCACGACGTCCTCCCTGGACCGCCCAAGCCCAGCAAGCTCGGTCTGCTGCGCGCGGTAGGGGCGACACTGCGAAGAGAGGGGTGAGTCGGACCGTGGAGGCAACCGCACACGCGTCCGCGCCGGTGCTCGCTGCGTACCGCTACTGCGAGGCCGTTACCGGGCAGCAGGCACGAAACTTCGCTTACGGAATCAGGCTGCTGCCCGTCGACAAGCGACAGGCGATGTCGGCGCTGTACGCGTTCTCGCGCCGGGTCGACGACATCGGCGACGGCGCGCTGACGCCTGCCGAGAAGGAGCAGCGGCTCGCGGACACCCGTGGTGTGCTCGCGCGCATAAAGGACGGCGAGGTCGCGGAGGACGACACCGATCCGGTGGCGGTCGCGCTCGCGGACGCGGCGCACCGCTTCCCGCTGCCGCTGGACGGCCTGGACGAGCTGATCGACGGCGTCCTGATGGACGTGCACGGCGAGACGTACGAGACCTGGGACGACCTCAAGGGCTACTGCCGCTGCGTCGCGGGGGCCATCGGCCGGCTCTCGCTGGGCGTGTTCGGCACCGTGCCCGGCGCACTGGAGGCGGATCGCGCCCCGGAGTACGCCGATACGCTCGGGCTCGCCCTGCAGCTGACCAATATTCTCCGGGACGTTCGGGAAGACGCCGACAACGGGCGGACGTACCTGCCCGCCGAGGATCTGGAGAAGTTCGGTTGCGCCGCGGGATTCCACGGTCCCGTGCCGCCCCCGGGCGCGGACTTCACCGGCCTCGTGCACTTCGAAGTACGGCGGGCCCGCGCCCTGTTCGCCGAGGGGTTCCGGCTGCTGCCCATGCTCGACCGGCGCAGCGGCGCCTGCGTCGCCGCGATGGCCGGCATCTACCACCGCCTGCTCCGCCGGATCTCCGACGACCCCGAGGCCGTGCTGCGCGGCCGGGTCTCGCTGCCCGGCCATGAGAAGGCGTTCGTCGCCGTCCGCGGCCTCTCCGGGCTGGACGCGCGGGCGATCGTCCGCCGAGAGGCCGTCAGGAGGCGCGGATGACACCACGAACGAGCCGGTGCGCGCCCGCGCACGTCCGCACCGTACGCGCCCTGGAATCCCGGGCAACCCTCCGGGCAACCGCTGCGTCAATGACAGCAGCAATCCGGGAGGACGCATGACTTCCGCCGACACACGGCCGGCCTCGCACATCACCACCGGCGCTGCCGGTGGCGGGGGCGCCGCGGCGGTCGTCGTGGGCGGCGGCCTCGCGGGCACCACCGCCGCCCTCGCGCTCGCCGAAGCGGGGCTGCGCGTCACCCTCGTCGAGGGCCGGCCGCGGCTGGGCGGGCTCGCCTTCTCGTTCCGCCGCGACTCCGCGGCCGGCGAGCTGAGCGTGGACAACGGCCAGCACGTCTACCTGCGCTGCTGCACCGCCTACCGGGACTTCCTGGAGCGGGTCGGCGGCGCGCACCTGATGCCGGTCCAGGACCGCCTGGACGTACCGGTGCTCGACGCCGACCCCGCGCGGGCCGCCGCCGGCGCCCGCCTGGGCCGACTGCGCCGCACCGCCCTGCCCGTACCGCTGCACCTCGCCGCGAGCCTGGCCACCTACCCGCACCTCTCGCTCGCCGAGCGGGCCTCCGTGGGCCGCGCCGCGCTCGCCCTGAAGGGCCTCGATCCGGCCGACCCCGAGCTGGACCGCATCGACTTCGCGAGCTGGCTCGCCCGGCACGGCCAGACGCCGCGTGCCGTCGAGGCCCTGTGGGACCTGGTCGGCGTGGCGACCCTCAACGCCCGCGCCGGTGACGCCTCCGCCGGGCTCGCCGCCATGGTCTTCAAGACCGGCCTGCTCTCCGATCCGGGCGCCGCCGACATCGGCTGGTCCCGCGTCCCGCTCGGCGACGTCCACGACACCCTCGCCCGGACGGCGCTGGAGAAGGCCGGGGTGCGCGTGGAGACCCGTACGCGGGCCACCGCCGTCACCCGTACCGACGAGGAGCGCTGGCAGGTCACCGTCGAGAACGGCCCGCACAGCCAGGAGCAGCTGGCCGCCGAGACCGTCGTTCTGGCCCTGCCGCAGCGCGAGACGCACGGCCTGCTGCCGCCGGGCGCGCTGGACCGCCCCGACCGGCTGCTGGACATCGGCACGGCCCCGATCCTCAACGTGCACGTCCTCTACGACCGCAAGGTGCTGCGCCGCCCGTTCTTCGCGGCGCTCGGCTCGCCGCTGCAGTGGGTCTTCGACCGTACGGACGCCTCCGGCATGCAGGGCGGCGGGCAGTACCTCGCCGTCTCGCAGTCCGCCGCGCAGGACGAGATCGATCTGCCGGTCGGCGTGCTGCGCGAGCGGTACCTCCCGGAGCTGGCGCGGGTGCTGCCCGCAGCCCGCGGGGCGAAGGTCCGCGACTTCTTCGTCACCCGCGAGCGCACCGCGACGTTCGCCCCCGCACCGGGCGTCGGCCGGCTCAGGCCCGCCGCCCGCACTCAGTCCACCGGCCTGTACCTGGCCGGTGCGTGGACCGCCACCGGGTGGCCCGCGACCATGGAAAGCGCTGTTCGCAGCGGCATCAGCGCCGCACGCGAGGCACTCACCGAACTCGGCTTCCCCCAGGGATCACTGCCCCAGGAGGCGGCATGACAACGAGTACGCGCGCTCGCACGAACACGAGCACCGGAAACAGAGGAGAAACCGTGAACCCGGCTTCCCCAGTAATCGATACCGAGGGCGTAGCCGCACTCCTGGAGCGCGGGCGCAGGCTTGCCACTCCGGTGCTGCGGGCCGCCGTTGACCGGCTCGCGCCTCCCATGGACACCGTGGCCGCGTACCACTTCGGCTGGATCGACGCCGCCGGAGCGCCCTCGTCGGGCGACGGCGGCAAGGCCGTGCGTCCGGCCCTCGCCCTGATCTCTGCGGAGGCCGCGGGCGCCGCGCCCGAGGTCGGCATCCCCGGCGCCGTCGCCGTGGAGCTGGTGCACAACTTCTCGCTGCTCCACGACGACCTCATGGACGGGGACGAGCAGCGCCGCCACCGCGACACCGTGTGGAAGGTGCACGGCCCGGCCCAGGCCATCCTGGTCGGTGACGCGCTCTTCGCGCTCGCCAACGAGATACTGCTGGAGCTGGAGACCGTGGACGCCGGACGCGCGACGCGCCGACTCACGGTCGCCACCCGCAAGCTGATCGACGGCCAGGCCCAGGACATCTCCTACGAGCACCGCGACCGGGTCACCGTCGCGGAGTGCCTGGAGATGGAGGGCAACAAGACCGGCGCGCTGCTCGCCTGCGCCGTCTCCATCGGCGCGGTGCTCGGCGGCGCGGACGACCGTACGGCCGACAGCCTGGAGAAGTACGGCTACCACCTCGGCCTCGCCTTCCAGGCCGTCGACGACCTGCTCGGCATCTGGGGCGACCCCGAGGCCACCGGCAAGCAGACCTGGTCCGACCTGCGGCAGCGCAAGAAGTCGCTGCCGGTCGTCGCCGCCCTGGACGCGGGCGGCCCGGCATCCGAGAAGCTCGCCCACATCCTGGCCGCCGACGCCAAGAAGAGCGAGACCGAGATCGCCGACTTCACGGAGGCGGAGTTCGCCTCCCGCGCAGCTCTCATCGAGGAGGCCGGTGGCCGCGAGTGGACCTCGGAGGAGGCCCGCCGCCAGCACGCCACCGCGATCGCCGCGCTCGACGAGATCGACATGCCCGGAGAGGTCCGCGCACAGCTGGTCGCCCTTGCGGACTTCGTCGTCGTACGGAAGAGATGATCACGATTAACCCGACCTAGATCGCAGTCGCCGGCCGGCGCCGGCCCCCGGTACGCCATACCGGGAGCCCGGCACCGGCCGACGGAAGCCCCATGCATTTTTCTTTGATCACTGCAGAAGGGGAAGCCATGACAGCGACGACCGACGGAAGCACCGGGGCCCTGCCGCCCCGGGCCCCTTCGGCCAGCGATGCCAACGCTGAGACCACCGATCCGAACCTTCAGGCCCCGCCCCTCGGAGACGTGACGGGCGCGGCACGGCGGGCAACCGCCCGGGCCACCGAACACCTTCTCTCCCTCCAGGACTCCGCGGGCTGGTGGAAGGGCGACCTCGACACGAACGTGACGATGGACGCCGAGGATCTGATGCTCCGGCAGTTCCTGGGCATCAGGGACGAGAAGACCACCGAGGCCGCCGCGCGCCACATCCGCGGCGAGCAGCGGGACGACGGCACCTGGGCCTCCTTCTACGGAGGGCCCGGCGAGCTGTCCACCACGATCGAGGGCTACGTCGCGCTCCGCCTGGCGGGTGACGCGCCCGACGCGCCCCACATGGCCAGGGCCGCCGCCTGGATCCGCGCGCACGGCGGCATCGCCGCCGCCCGGGTCTTCACCCGCATCTGGCTGGCCCTCTTCGGCTGGTGGAAGTGGGAGGACCTGCCCGAGCTGCCGCCGGAGCTCATCGCCCTCCCGAAGTGGTTCCCGCTCAACATCTACGACTTCGGCTGCTGGGCCCGGCAGACCATCGTCCCGCTGACGATCGTCTCGGCCGAGCGGCCCGTGCGCCCCGCGCCCTTCGCGCTGGACGAGCTGCACACCGACCCGCGGAACCCGAACCCGCCGCGTCCGCTCGCCCCCGTCACCACCTGGGACGGCGTCTTCGAGCGCCTGGACAAGGCGCTGCACCTCTACCACAACGTCGCCCCGCGCCGGCTGCGCCGCAGCGCCATGCGCGCGGCGGCCCGCTGGATCGTCGAGCGGCAGGAGAACGACGGCTGCTGGGGCGGCATCCAGCCCCCGGCGGTCTACTCGGTCATCGCGCTGCACCTGCTGGGCTACGACCTGAAGCACCCCGTCCTCCGCGAGGGCCTGGCCTCCCTGGACCGCTTCACGGTATGGCGCGAGGACGGTGAGGGCGCCCCCGTCCGCATGATCGAGGCCTGCCAGTCCCCGGTCTGGGACACCTGCCTCGCCACCATCGCGCTCGCCGACGCGGGCGTGCCCCGGGACCATCCGCAGCTGGTCAAGGCCGCCGACTGGATGCTGGACGAGCAGATCGACCGGCCCGGCGACTGGACCGTACGCAGGCCGACGCTGCCCTCGGGCGGCTGGGCGTTCGAGTTCGAGAACGACAACTACCCCGACATCGACGACACCGCCGAGGTCGTCCTCGCCCTGCGCCGCGTCGAGCACCCGGACCCGCAGCGCGTCGAGGACGCCGTACGCCGCGCCGTGCGCTGGAACCTCGGCATGCAGTCGAAGAACGGGGCCTGGGGCGCCTTCGACGCCGACAACACCAGCCCCTTCCCCGACCGGCTGCCCTTCTGCGACTTCGGCGAGGTCATCGACCCGCCGTCGGCCGATGTCACCGCGCATGTCGTGGAGATGGCGGCGGACGTCGGCGCCACCCACGACCCGCGCGTCCGGCGCGGCATCGAATGGCTGCTGGCCGAGCAGGACCC
The DNA here is from genome assembly GCF_040643545.1 of Streptomyces sp. NPDC047117. Lineage (NCBI taxonomy): Bacteria > Bacillati > Actinomycetota > Actinomycetes > Kitasatosporales > Streptomycetaceae > Streptomyces > Streptomyces sp. NPDC047117. The sequence goes on from NZ_JBEYUN010000009.1 coordinate 181,304, forward strand.
GACCGGCGCGTGGTTCGGCCGCTGGGGCACCAACTACGTCTACGGCACCGGCTCCGTGCTGCCCGCGCTGACCGCGGCCGGTCTGCCCGTCTCGCACCCCGCGATCCGCCGCGCCGTCGGCTGGCTGGAGTCGGTGCAGAACGAGGACGGCGGCTGGGGCGAGGACCAGCGCTCGTACCGGGACCGGGAGTGGATCGGGCGCGGCGCCTCCACCGCCTCGCAGACCGGCTGGGCGCTGATGGCGCTGCTCGCGGCCGGCGAGCGGGACGGCAAGGCCGTCGAGCGCGGGGTGCAGTACCTCGCCGCGACCCAGCGCCCGGACGGCTCCTGGGACGAGCCCTACTTCACCGGCACCGGCTTCCCCTGGGACTTCTCGATCAACTACCACCTCTACCGGCAGGTCTTCCCGCTCACGGCCCTCGGCCGCTACCTGGGCGGCGGTCCGGCCGGTGCTGCTCCGGGGGTCTAGATGACCGCCCCGGCCGGCCCGGTCCCGGGTCCTCCGCCCCCGCTGCTCGTTGCCTGCGCGCTCGGCATCGAGCGGCTCGCGCTGCGCGGCGGCCCGGGCGCCACCGTGCTCCGTACGGGCATGGGCCCGCAGGCGGCCGAGCGGGCCATCGGCGCCGCGCTCGCCGCCGGTTCGCCCACCGCGGCCTCGCCCGTCGTCGCCAGCGGTTTCTGCGCCGGCCTCGCGCCCGGCATGCGCCCCGGTGACGTGGTCGTCGCGGAGACGACCCGCGAGCACCGGCCGGACCGTCCGGAGAGCGTCTGCCGCGACAACACGCCGATGGTCGCGGCCCTGAAGGAGCGTGGCCTGACCGTGCACTCCGGGCTGCTGCTCGGCAGCGACCACGTCGTACGCGGCACCGAGCGGGCCGCGCTGCACGCCGCGGGAGCGGTCGCCGTGGACATGGAATCCGCCGCGACGCTCGGCACCGCGCTGCGCGCCGGGCCCCGTCCGGTTGCGGCCGTACGGGTGGTCGTGGACGCTCCAGAGCACGAGCTGGTCCGTATCGGCACGATACGCGGGGGAATATCGGCCTTCCGTGTCTTGCGTGCCGTCCTTCCCGTCTTTTTTGAATGGCACCGTTCTTTGCTGCTCCCCAGGAGGTGAGCCAGATGGCCATGCCGCTCCGTCAGACCATCAGGGTCGGGACCTATCTCTTTGAACAGAAAATGCTCCGGCGGCGTGAGAAGTTCCCGCTCATCGTCGAGCTGGAGCCGCTCTACGCGTGCAACCTCGCGTGCGAGGGCTGCGGAAAGATCCAGCACCCGGCCGGCGTGCTGAAGCAGCGGATGCCGGTCGCCCAGGCGGTCGGCGCCGTCCTGGAGTCCGGTGCCCCGATGGTGTCCATCGCGGGCGGCGAGCCCCTGATGCACCCGCAGATCGACGAGATCGTGCGCCAGCTGGTGGACCGGAAGAAGTACGTCTTCCTGTGCACCAACGCCATGCTGCTGCGCAAGAAGATGGACAAGTTCACCCCCTCGCCGTACTTCGCCTTCGCGGTGCACATCGACGGGATGCGCGAGCGTCACGACGAGTCCGTGGCCAAGGAGGGCGTCTTCGACGAGGCGGTGGCGGCGATCAAGGAAGCCAAGCGGCGCGGCTTCCGGGTCACCACCAACTCCACCTTCTTCAACACCGACACCCCGCAGACCATCATCGAGGTGCTCAACTTCCTCAACGACGACCTCAAGGTCGACGAGATGATGCTGTCGCCCGCCTACGCCTACGAGAAGGCCCCCGACCAGGAGCACTTCCTCGGCGTCGAGCAGACCAGGGAGCTGTTCAAGAAGGCCTTCGCGGGCGGCAACCGGCGCCGCTGGCGGCTCAACCACAGCCCGCTCTTCCTGGACTTCCTGGAGGGCAAGGCGGACTTCCCCTGCACCGCCTGGGCGATCCCGAACTACTCCCTGTTCGGCTGGCAGCGCCCCTGCTATCTGATGAGCGACGGGTACGTCCCCACGTACCGGCAGCTGATCGAGGAGACCGACTGGGACAAGTACGGCCGCGGCAAGGACGCGCGCTGCGCCAACTGCATGGCGCACTGCGGGTACGAACCGACCGCCGTCCTCGCGACCATGGGCTCCCTGAAGGAGTCGCTGCGCGCCGCCCGCGAGACCGCTGCCGGAAGCCGCGGGTGACGTCATGACCCTCAGTGGTAAGCCTGCCGGGGGTCCGGGGGTCGTCCCCCGGAAAAGCACAGCTCTGGGGCTCCCCGAGGTCCCGGCCCGTCCCCTGGCCGTCCGGCGCGTCTCGCGCCGGATCCAGGTCGGGCCGGTGGCCGTGGGCGGTGACGCGCCGGTGTCGGTGCAGTCGATGACGACGACGCGTACGGCGGACATCGGGTCGACGCTGCAGCAGATCGCGGAGCTGACCGCGTCGGGCTGCCAGATCGTGCGGGTGGCGTGTCCGACGCAGGACGATGCGGATGCGCTGCCGGTGATCGCGAAGAAGTCGGGGATCCCGGTGATCGCCGATATTCACTTCCAGCCGAAGTACGTGTTCGCGGCGATCGACGCGGGCTGTGCGGCGGTGCGGGTGAACCCCGGCAACATCAAGCAGTTCGATGACAAGGTCAAGGAGATCGCGAAGGCCGCCAATGACGCGGGGACGCCGATCCGGATCGGGGTGAACGCGGGGTCGCTGGACCGTCGGCTGCTGCAGAAGTACGGGAAGGCCACTCCCGAGGCGCTGGTGGAGTCCGCGCTGTGGGAGGCGTCCCTTTTTGAGGAGCACGGTTTCCGGGACATCAAGATCTCGGTGAAGCACAACGACCCGGTGGTGATGGTCAACGCCTACCGGCAGCTGGCGGCGCAGTGCGACTACCCGCTGCACCTGGGCGTGACCGAGGCCGGCCCGGCCTTCCAGGGCACCATCAAGTCCGCGGTGGCCTTCGGTGCGCTGCTGTCCGAGGGCATCGGCGACACGATCCGGGTGTCGCTGTCGGCGCCGCCGGCGGAGGAGATCAAGGTCGGTATCTCCATCCTGGAGTCGCTGAACCTGCGCCAGCGCCGGCTGGAGATCGTCTCCTGCCCGTCGTGCGGGCGGGCGCAGGTGGATGTGTACAAGCTGGCCGAGGAGGTCACGGCGGGCCTGGACGGCATGGAGGTGCCGCTGCGGGTGGCCGTCATGGGCTGCGTCGTCAATGGCCCGGGGGAGGCCCGCGAGGCCGACCTGGGTGTGGCTTCCGGTAACGGCAAGGGGCAGATCTTCGTGAAGGGCGAGGTCATCAAGACCGTGCCGGAGTCGAAGATCGTGGAGACCCTCATCGAGGAAGCCATGAAGATCGCCGAACGCATGGCGGCCGAGGGAGCGGCGCCCGGCACCCCCGACGTCACCGTCGGCTGAACGAACCCCGGCGGCTCCGTCGGCTGAAACAAAGAGGAGGGGGACCCAGCATGTCGATGCTCGAATACATCAGGGAACCGCAGGACCTCAAGGAGGTACCGGCGGACCGCCTCGACGAACTGGCGGGGGAGATCCGCCAGTTCCTCATCCAGGCCGTCGCCCGCACCGGCGGCCACCTCGGGCCCAACCTGGGGGTGGTCGAGCTGACCATCGCCCTGCACCGGGTCTTCGACTCGCCCGCCGACCGCATCCTGTGGGACACCGGGCACCAGTCCTACGTCCACAAGCTCCTGACCGGCCGCCAGGACTTCTCCAAGCTCCGCGGCAAGGGCGGCCTGTCCGGTTACCCCTCGCGCGAGGAATCCGTCCACGACGTCATCGAGAACTCCCACGCCTCCACCGTGCTCGGCTGGGCCGACGGCCTCGCCAAGGCCAACCAGGTACTGGGCAGGCGCGACCACGTCGTCGCGGTCACCGGGGACGGCGCGCTGACCGGCGGCATGGCCTGGGAGGCGCTCAACAACATCGCGGCCGCCGACGACCGGCCCCTGATCATCGTCGTCAACGACAACGAACGCTCCTACGCGCCCACCATCGGGGGCCTCGCCGACCACCTCGCCACGCTCCGCACCACCGACGGCTACGAGCGCTTCCTGTCCTGGGGCAAGGACGTGCTGCACCGCACGCCTGTCGTCGGCAAACCGCTGTACGAGTCGCTGCACGGCGCGAAGAAGGGCTTCAAGGACGCCTTCGCGCCCCAGGGCATGTTCGAGGACCTCGGCCTGAAGTACGTCGGCCCGATCGACGGGCACGACATCGAGGCGGTGGAGTCCGCGCTGCGCCGCGCCGCCCGCTTCCACGGCCCCGTACTGGTGCACTGCCGCACGGAGAAGGGCCGCGGCTACCGCCCGGCCCTGGAGGACGAGGCCGACCGCTTTCATACGGTCGGCGTGATGGACCCGTTCACGTGCGAACCGGTCACGCCGCCGAGCGCGCCGTCCTGGACCTCCGTCTTCGGCGACGAGATGGTCCGCATCGGGGCCGAGCGCCCGGACGTGGTCGCGGTCACCGCGGCCATGCTCCAGCCCGTGGGCCTGGGCAAGTTCGCCGAGGCGTATCCGGACCGGGTCTGGGACGTGGGCATCGCCGAACAGCACGCCGCGGTGTCGGCCGCCGGCCTGGCCACCGGCGGCCTGCACCCGGTCTTCGCGGTCTACGCCACCTTCCTCAACCGGGCCTTCGACCAGGTCCTCATGGACGTGGCGCTGCACAAGTGCGGCGTCACCTTCGTCCTGGACCGGGCCGGCGTCACCGGCACCGACGGGCCGAGCCACAACGGCATGTGGGACATGTCGATCCTCCAGATCGTGCCGGGCCTGCGGATCGCCGCGCCCCGCGACGCCGACCAGCTCCGCGCCCAGCTGCGCGAAGCCGTCGACGTGGCCGACGCGCCCACCGTCGTGCGCTACCCCAAGGAGTCCGTCGGCGAGCCGATCCCCGCGCGCGAACGCGTCGGGGGAGTGGATGTCCTCGCCCGCGGCGACCGCGAGGACGTGCTGCTCGTCGCGGTCGGCGTGATGGCACCGGTCTGCCTGGCGGCGGCGGAACTGCTCGCGGCGCGCGGCATCGGCACCACCGTGGTCGACCCCCGCTGGGTCAAGCCGGTCGACCCGGAGATCCCGCGGCTGGCCGCCCGGCACGCCGCGGTGGCCGTGGTGGAGGACAGCAGCCGCACCGGCGGCGTCGGTTCCGCCGTCGGCCAGGCGCTGCGCGACGCCGACGTGGACCTGCCGCTGCGCACCTTCGGCATCCCCGAACAGTTCCTCGCGCATGCCAAGCGGGGCGAGGTGCTGGCCGACATCGGGCTGACCCCGGCGGAGATCGCGGGCCGCATCGCGGAGAGCCTGCCCCGTACGGACGACCGCGCGGCCGTCGCGGCCGTCAAGGAGACCAACGACGCATGAGCGGATTCGACCTGACCAAGCTGCTCGCCGAGCGCGGCGACGAACGCTACGACCTGCACGCCAAGTACCTCAACCACCAGCTCCCGCGGATGCTGCACACCATCGGCTTCGACCGGGTCTACGAGCGGGCCGAGGGCGCGTACTTCTGGGACGACCAGGGGCAGGACTACCTCGACATGCTCGCCGGGTTCGGCGTGATGGGCCTCGGCCGGCACCACCCCGTGATCCGGCAGGCGCTGCACGACGTACTGGACGCCGGGCTCGCCGACCTCACCCGCTTCGACTGCCCGCCGCTGCCCGGACTGCTCGCCGAGAAGCTGCTGAGGCACGCGCCGCACCTGGACCGGGTCTTCTTCGGGAACAGCGGCACGGAGGCCGTCGAGACGGCCCTGAAGTTCGCCCGGTACGCGACCGGCAGGCCGCGGATTCTGTACTGCACGCACGCCTTCCACGGCCTGACCACGGGCTCGCTCTCGGTCAACGGCGAGGCCGGCTTCCGCGACGGCTTCGCGCCGCTGCTGCCGGACACCGCGATCGAGATGGGCGACCTGGAGGCGCTGGAGCGGGAGCTGAAGCGCGGCGACGTGGCGGCCTTCGTGGTGGAGCCGATCCAGGGCAAGGGCGTGCACCCCACCCCGCCCGGCTTCCTGCGCGCCGCACAGGAACTGCTGCACAAGCACAAGGCGCTGCTGATCGCCGACGAGGTGCAGACCGGCCTCGGCCGCACCGGCGACTTCTTCGCGTACCAGCACGAGCCCGGCGTCGAACCGGACCTGGTCTGCGTGGCCAAGGCGCTGTCCGGCGGTTACGTCCCCGTCGGCGCGACACTCGGCAAGGAGTCGGTCTTCAAGAAGGTCTACTCCTCGATGGACCGGGTGCTGGTGCACTCCGCCAGCTTCGGGGCCAACGCACAGGCCATGGCCGCCGGACTCGCGGTCCTGACCGTCATGGAGGACGAGCGGATCGTCGCCGGCGTGCGGTCGACGGGCGAGCTGCTGCGCACCCGCCTGACCGAGCTGATCCCCCAGTACGAGCTGCTGCACGACGTCCGGGGCCGCGGCCTGATGGTCGGCATCGAGTTCGGCCGCCCGAAGTCGCTGGGGCTGCGCAGCCGCTGGACGATGCTCCAGGCGGCACGCAAGGGGCTGTTCGCGCAGATGGTCGTCGTGCCGCTGCTGCAGAAGCACCGCATCCTCACCCAGGTCTCCGGCGACCACCTCGAAGTCATTAAGCTCATCCCGCCGCTGATCATCGGCGAGCCGGAGGTGGACCGGTTCGTCGAGGCGTTCACGGCCGTCATGGACGACGCCCACACCGGCGGCGGCCTGATGTGGGACTTCGGGCGGACGCTGGTGAAGCAGGCGGTAGCCCACAGATGAGCTGACAACGGGGGAGCGGGCAGTGGTCGCACCGACGACGGTACGGGCCGTGAACACCATGACGGCGCGCTGGGCGCGGGCCACGGCCGGGGACGGCGGCGCGGAACGCTCCACCGTCCTCACCGCGGCCGGCGTCTGGCCGCTGCTGGCCCTGCTCGCGGGCCCGGCCCACGGCCCGGTCCGCGCGGAACTGTCCGCCGCCCTGGGCGTACCCGCCGAATCCGCCGCCGCGGCGGGCCGGGAGGTCCTCGCAGCGTTGGAGGCCGCGCCCGGCATCCGCGCTGCGGTCGGGCTGTGGACCCGCCGCACGCTGGAGCTGCGCCCGGAGTGGCGCGCCGAGCTGCCCCTGGACACCCACGGCGAGCTGACCGGGGACGTCGAGACGGACCTGGCGGAGCTGAACGCCTGGGCCGCGCGGCGCACCGACGGCATGATCGAGAAGATGCCGCCGGTCGTGGGCCCGGACACGCTCTTCGTGCTGGCCTCTGCGCTGGTGGCGCGGACCACCTGGGCCGAGCCGTTCACCGAGACCCTGCTCGCTCCGCAGGCAGGGCCGTGGAGCGACCGCCGACTCGCCGGCCTGGTCCGCTCCGGCTCCCTGGACGACCACCTCGCGGTGCACAGCACGCCGTACGGCCCGCTCACCCGGCTGCGTGTCGAGGGCGACAACGGGCTCGACGTGCACCTGCTGCTCGGCCCCGAGGACCGCCCGGCGGGCGAGGTGCTGGAGGCCGGGATCGCGGCACTGGACGGGGCGTACGCCACCACGTACGGGGAGGCGCTGCCGGAGGGCGGTGCGGTGGCCCCTGGCGTCTCGGTCAGCACCGTCCCCAGCTGGGACGATGAGCCGACCCTCGTGGTCCGTTCCGTCTCCTTCACCGTTGGTGCGGACCACGATCTGCGCGACCGCGCGGCACTGTTCGGCCTGGAGAGCGCGCTGGACACTGCCCACGGTCATTTCCCCGGTATCAGCGCGTACCCGCTGGCGGTCTCCGCGGCCCGGCAGTCCGCCACGGCGACCTTCGGCCCGCTGGGCTTCCGTGCCGCGGCGGTGACCGCCGTCGCCGCGGCGCCCGGTGGCGCACCGCGCACACCGCAGCACCGCGCCCGCCAGGTCGAGGCGCGCTTCGACCGCCCCTTCGGGTTCCTGGCCGTGCGGCGGGGGACCGGTCTGGTCGTCGCGGCCGGCTGGGTGGCCGAGCCGGCGGTCAGTCCTCCAGCAGCCGTTCCCGCAGGCGGCCGCGGGTTTCCGGGGTGAGCTTCAGGCCCTCGGTGAGGTACGCCTCGGTGGAGCCCCAGGTGGACTCGATGGTGTCGAAGGCGGCGTGCAGGTACTCGGCACGCGCGTCGAAGAGCGGCGCGAGCAGTGCCAGGACCTCCTCGGACATGCCGGCCGCAGAGCGGTCGGAGCGGCGTACCTTGTACCGCCGGCGCGGGTCGTTGGAGATCAGGTAGTCCGCCTCGATGGCCTCCCGCTCCACGCCCACCGCGAGCAGTGTGACGGCGATGGACAGGCCCGCGCGGTCCTTGCCGGCCGCACAGTGCATGAGGGCGGGCACGCTCTCCTCGGCGAGGGAGTGCAGCACCCGGCTGTGGTCGGCGGTGCGGGTCGAGATGATGTGCCGGTACGTGCGGGCCATCCGGCCGGCCGCCTGGCCGTCGCCCAGTACCGTGCGCAGCTGGTCCAGCTCGCCGTCGCGCACCATCGCCCAGAACTCCGCGCCGTCGGCCGGGTCGGTGAGCGGGATGTTGACATGACGCACGCCGGGCAGCGTGACGTCCGGGCCCTCCAGCTTGATGTCGGCGGCGTTGCGGAAGTCGAAGATGGTGTGCAGGCCGAGGCTGCCGAGGAAGGTGGCGTCCGCCTCCGTGGCGTGCGCGAGGTGACCGCTGCGGAAGAGCCGCCCCTGCCGTACGCGCCGCCCGTCGACCGTCGGAAGCCCGCCGACGTCGCGGAAATTGCGCACCTCCACGAGCAGGGGCTCGGTCGACTGGACCTGCGGCGGCTGCTGCGTCGTCACGGGCGCGCTCCTTTGACGTCGGCCGTCGACGCTGCTCGTCGACGAGCGGGCTGGTTCGACCATACGGCACTGGTGCAATGGGCAACTAGCTCGCTCGGCCACTGTTTCCGACCGTATGACGTCGTAATCCCGTCGTTTTGGATCTCATCGGAGCCCGCTCGCGGTCGCTCGGCGCCCGGGTCCGGACCGTGGCGGACGTCCACTCTTATTCCGACTTGGTCAGAATTTGACTGAGTGGCGATCATCACCTCCCGTCAACCCCTGGTTACGGTGGCGTAGGTCACTCCCTAAGGTGAATTATGTCCTGACGTGGCAGAGGATTCGAAGAAGATAAGCAGCAGTGAAGGTGGCTCGATCGGGTCGTACGCAGCCGTCGGCGACAGTTTCACCGAAGGCGTCGGCGACCCCGGTCCCGACGGCGCGTTCATCGGCTGGGCGGACCGGCTCGCGGTCCTGCTCTCCGACCGCCGCCCGGAGCACGACTTCCGGTACGCCAACCTCGCCGTGCGAGGCCGCCTCCTGGATCAGATCGTCGCCGAGCAGGTTCCGCGCGCCAAGGAGCTGGGTCCCGACCTGGTGACCTTCTGCGCCGGCGGCAACGACATCCTCCGGCCCGGCTCCGACCCGGACGCCGTCGCCGAGCGCTACGCCGCCGCCGTCGCCGACCTCAAGGAGTCGGTGGGCACGGTCCTGCTCTGCACCGGCTTCGACACGCGCGGCATCCCCGTGCTCAAGCACCTGCGCGGCAAGATCGCGACGTACACCGCCCATGTGCGGGCCATCGCCGACCGGTACGACTGCCCGGTGCTGGACCTGTGGTCGCTGCGGTCCGTGCAGGACCGGCGTGCCTGGAGCGACGACCGGCTGCACCTCTCGCCCGACGGCCACACCCGGGTGGCGCTCCGCGCGGCCCAGGTCCTCGGCCTGGACGTGCCCGCCGACCCGGACCAGCCCTGGCCGCCGGAGGCCCGTACGGCCGCCGACGCCCGCCGCGAGACCATCCACTGGGCGCGCGAGCACCTCGTGCCGTGGATCGGGCGGCGGCTGCGCGGCGAGTCCTCGGGCGACCACGTCACGGCCAAGCGGCCCGAGCTGGCGCTGCTGGAGGCCGACGCGAACACGCTCGCCCAGGTGGCCGTCGCGCACCGGGCCGACGCCGGCCCCGCCCAGACGCTGCTGCCCTAGTACGCGAGATCGGCCCAGACGACCCGGCCCCGGCCGTCGTCCGAGGGCCGTTCGCCCCAGTCCTCGGACACCGCGCCGACCAGCAGCAGGCCGCGCCCGCACTCCCGGTCCGTGCTGCGCGGCTGCGCCCGCGGGCGGGAGTCGCTGTGTCCCTGGTCGGTGACCGCCACCCGCAGCCGCGCGCCCTCAAGAGTCAGCGCGCAGTGCACCCGCTCGCTGTCGGTGTGCCGCACGGCGTTGGTGAACAGTTCCGAGACCACGAGCTCGGCGTCGTCGCGCACCTGCTCGGTGGCGCCCCATTCCCGCAGCGCAGAGGTGACTCTTCGGCGGGCCTCCGGAACGGAGGTGCGCAGCGCCGGCAATTGGAAGGCGTCGCTGAGGAGTTCGACGGCGACGCCGCCGCATCCCCTTAACGATGCCGCGTTGTGGGAGGAAGGCACTCCGCAACTATGTGCGATGTTGGACAACCTTGGCAAGGATCATTCTGCAAATTGCAGAATCGACATCGCAGTCTGTTCGCACTTCTGATGGCATGACACACTGCTGACCACGGAACTCAGTTGGAGGAGATCACAAGTGGTGGACGCACGGTCGGGCGGCGCTCCGACCGTCCTGCGGGTTGTCCTCGGCAAGAGGCTGCAGGACCTTCGCGAGAAGGCCGGACTCACCTTCGAACAGGCCGCCGATGCCCTCGACGTCACGCACGCGACCGTTCGCCGCATGGAGAAGGCCGAGGTGGGCCTCAAGATCCCCTATGTGGAGAAGCTGCTCGCGACCTACGGCGTCACCGACGCCGAGGAGAGTGAGACGTTCGTCGCCCTCGCCCGGGAGGCCAACCGCCCCGGCTGGTGGCACCGCTTCCGGGACGTCCTGCCCGACTGGTTCAGCGCGTACGTCAGCCTGGAGAGCGCCGCCAACCTCATCCGCGCCTACCAGCCGCACTACGTCCCCGGCCTGCTCCAGACCGAGGGCTACGCACGCGCCGTTCTGCGCGCGGGCATGCCGCACGCCTCCGTCGAGGAGATCGACCGCTGCGTCGACCTGCGCATGGAACGCCAGTCGCTGCTCCGCCGCGACAACGCCCCGATGCTCTGGGCAGTGCTGGACGAGACGGTGCTGCGCCGCCCGGTCGGCGGCTCCGAGGTCATGCGCGAGCAGATCGGCCGGCTCATCGAGGCCACCGAACTCCCCAACGTCCGGCTTCAGGTCATCCCGTTCGCCGCCGGCCCGCACCCCGCCATGTACGGGCCGTTCCACATCTTCCGGTTCCCCATCCCGGAGCTGCCCGACATCGCGTACGCGGAGAGCCTGGTCGGCGCCGTGTACTTCGACCAGCGCGGCGATGTCTCGCAGTTCCTGGAGGCGCTGGACCGGATGTGCGCGCAGGCCGCGCCCGCACACCGCACCGCAGCCCTCTTGAGTGGCTTTCGCAAGGAGATCTGAACCATGGATCGCATACGCATCTACAACGGCATGCCCGCCAGTGAACTGGGCAGCGAGGGCTGGCACAAGCCGTGGAGCGGCGGCAACGGCGGCGAGTGCGTCGAGGCGATGAGACTTCAGGACGGCCGGGTGGCGCTGCGCCAGTCCACCGACCCCAACGGCCCGGCATTGATCTACACCCACGGCGAGATCGAGAGCTTCATCCGCGGCGCGAAGGCCGGCGAGGCCGACTTCCTGCTCGCGCCCTGCGGATGCGGAGAGATGAGGACGGCGTGAGCGACATCGTTTTCCCGGCGCACGGTGAGCCCGCGGCGGACCGTGGCTTCACCGTCGAGGAGATCGACACCAGTCGGCCGCATCCGGCCCGCATGTACGACTACTACCTCGACGGCTGGGACAACTACGAGGTCGACCGCGAGGCCGCCGACCAGGTGATCCGCGTCCACCCCCAGGTCCGCGACAGCGCCCGCGCCAACCGCGCCTTCATGCGGCGCGCCGTCCGGGACGCGGCCGACAGCGGCATCCGGCAGTTCCTCGACCTCGGCACGGGCATCCCCACCTCGCCCAACACCCACGAGGTCGCCCGTGAGAGCGCCCCGGACGCCCGGGTCGTCTACGCGGACAACGACCCGATCGTCGCCACCCACGCGGGCGCCCGGCTCACCTCGGCGCCCGGCACCGGCTTCGTCCTCGGCGACGTCCGCGACCCGGCGAGGCTGCTGGCCGACCCGGTGGTCGACGCGCTGATCGACTTCGAGCGGCCGGTGGCCCTGCTGCTCGTCGCGGTGCTGCACTTCGTGCGCGACGACGAGGACCCGGCCGGGGTGGTCACCGCGCTCGCGGACGCCCTGCCCGCCGGCAGCCGGCTGATCCTCTCCCACGCCACGGGCGAGCCGTACGAGGCGTACGAAGCGGGCCGCACGGACGAGGTGGCGCGGGACGGCGTCCTGAACGTCTACAAGAACGCCACCGCCACCCTCAACCTCCGCGACAGGGCGGCGGTCGAGCGGCTCTTCGGGCCGTTCCGGCTCCAGGAGCCCGGCGTCGTCCGGGTCCCGCTCTGGCGCCCGGACGGCCCCGTGCCCACCGCCGAGGAGATCAACAACACGGTCTTCTACGGCGGTGTGGGCATCAAGGACTGAGCGCCTGTCACCGAGGCGGCGGCGCGGGCCTCACGGAGTGAGCGAGGGGGCCCGCGTCTCCGCCGCCGGCACCTCTGCCGGCTCCCGCGCCGACCGCACGACGACCGGCTCGTCACCGGCCTCCTCCGCACCGGCGGCCAGCAGTTCGTCCGCCGAGATGAGCGCCGTGTGCGTGCCCTCCGACGTGCAGGCGTGCGCGCCCGCGAGCGTCCCCAGCCGGGCGCACTCCTCCAGGTCCCGGCCCGCCAGCCGGCCGTGCAGGAAGCCGCACACGAACGCGTCGCCCGCGCCGTTGCTGTCCACCACCGGCGCCGACGGCACGGCCGCGGGCACGTGCCGCGGGGTGGAGTCGTCCGGGGTGAGGAGATACGCGCCGCCCGCGCCCGCCGTCGCGATCACCGCCTCGGCCCGGCCCTCGCGGAGGATCTCCCGCATCACCGACGCGATCCGCTCCCCGGCGCCGGCGGCGCTGAGGAACACCAGGTCCGAGCGGAGCGCGAACTCCCGGTGGTGGTCGGCCAGCCCGTCCCAGTCGTGCAGATCGGTGGAGACCGGGACGCCCAGCTCCCTGATGTCGTCGTAGAGGAACCGCGCGAAGTGCATGATCGACAGATGCACGTGCCGGGTCCTGCGCAGGTACGGGAGGTAGTGCTCGGCCGGCATCCGCAGGTCGAGCGGGTCCCGGCCGTCGTAGAACGACGTGCGGCGGCCGTCCGGGGAGACGAGGTTCACCGCGCGGCGCGTCCCGTGCGGCGAGATCATCGGATCGAAGTCGACGCCGGTGCCCCGCAGCCGCTCCTTGACCAGCTCACCCTCGTGGTCCGCGCCGATGAAGTCCACGAACGCGGTGGACAGCCCGAGCGCCGCACAGCCCAGCGCGACGCCCGTACCCGTATGCCCCGCCCACTCCCGGACCGGCGGTACGGCGTACGAGTCGGCCTGCGGTACCGGCAGCGCGCCGACCCGGACGATCGTGTCCACACCCGATCCACCGACGACCAGCACGTCGTACGGCTGGCTCGGCCGGGTGTCCTGCTGGATTCCCTGCTGGAATGTCACAAGTGTCCTTGAATCCCTGGCTGGTGAAACCGATAACGGCCCATTGGGGGCCGCTCCGGGGAGTGTAAACGCCACACTCCCCGCGCAACGCCAAGTCACTACCCCGTCACTCGCTGAGACGTGCCCGGCACCCCCGCCACCACCGTTTTCCGGACAGCCCCCGCCCCGCACCCGCCCCACCCGGCCCGTCCCGCGGCCCCCGCCGCGACGTGCCGGTCAGCTCGCGGCTCGCCCCCGCGCCGCCCGTAGCCCGCGGCTCCACTTGGCCGATACCCGATGCCCCGGGGAGCCGGGGGAAGATGGCGGCATGGAGGACGAGGCGGACGGACTGTTCCCGCGCGAGGCGTTCCCGCGCGAGCGGACGGAGGTGGCACCGGGCGCGGTGCACGTACCGGACTGGCTGGACGCGGCCGAGCAGCGGGAACTGCTGGCGGCGTGCCGCGACTGGGCGAGACCGCCGGCCGGGCTGCGCACGGTGCGGACCCCGGGCGGCGGCGTGATGTCCGTCCGGCAGGTCTGCCTCGGCTGGCACTGGAGCGCGGTGCCGCGCTGCCCGGACTGCGGCCGCGCGGTCCGCCACAACCCCGACTGCCCCGGCCGGCACTCCTACCCGTACGCCTACACCCGCACCGTCGTCGACGGCGACGGCGCGCCCGTGAAGCCCTTCCCCGAACGGCTCCGGACGCTCGCGGACCGGGCGCTGCACGCGGCGTACGGCAGCGGGGCCGCCGCGGCACCGTACGCGCCCGGCGCGCCGTACGACATCGCGCTGGTCAACTTCTACGACGACACCGCCCGGATGGGCATGCACCAGGACATCGACGAGCGCTCCGACGCGCCCGTCGTCTCCGTCAGCCTCGGTGACACCTGCGTCTTCCGCTTCGGCAACACCGAGACCCGGAACCGCCCCTGGACCGACGTCGAGCTGCGCAGCGGCGACCTCTTCGTCTTCGGCGGCCCCTCCCGGTGGGCGTACCACGGCGTGCCCCGCACCACGCCCGGCACCGCCCCCGCGGCGCTCGGCCTGCGCGGCCGGCTGAACCTCACCCTCCGCGCCGGCGCCCTGGACCGCCCCGCCGCACACCCCTGAAAACCGCGTGCGCACCGGCCGCGCCGGGCGGCACGCTGGACCATGGACTGGACGACGACGCACGACCTCGACACGTTCCTGACCACGGCGGGCGCCTTCCTGCGGACCCGCCCCGACGCGCACACGCTGCTGCTCGGCGTCACCGCCACGCTCGCGGCGTCGGGCCCGGCGGCCTACGGCGACCGGCCACCGCGGTACGGCTGGCGGCACGGCCCGGACGGCCGCGTCGACGCCGCGTTTACGAGACTCATGCTGTGGGAGGCCGACGGCCGCCCGGCGGCCTTGGCGGGACGCTCCCGCACCGTCGCCGGCATGGCCCGGGTCGGCCCCGGCCACACCCCGCCCGAGCTGCGACGGAACGGCTACGCCGCGGGCGCCACCGCCGCCGTGTCCCGCGCCGCGCTCGCGTCCGGTGCCGGGCAGGTGCTGCTCTTCGCCGATGCCGCCAACCGCACCAGCACCGCCCTGTACGAGCGGCTCGGCTACCGCCGTACCGGCGACCACCGCCGGTACGACTTTCCGCCGGACCGCTGAGGACCGGGCGGCACACCCCGCTCATCCGCGCCACGAGTCGTCCGGTGTTCTGTGGGTACCCATCACCCGTCCGGCGGTACGCGGAATGCCCGGGCCGGTCGCGCGGTTGCCCGAGGAGGGTGATGGTGTTGTGTCCGGGCGGTGCGGCACCGCGGTCGTCGTGGGCCGCCGGCCCGCAGTTCCGCCGACCGTCCTGAACCTGGAGGTGTCGTGACCGCTCCCCGCTCTTGGCGCATGAGTACCGGCTCGTGGCGCACCGCCGCTTTCGGCGCCGTGCCCACTGGAGAGCGCCTGGCCAGGATCCGCCGCTCCCCGCAGTTCGTGGACGGACAGTTCCAGAATCCGGTGGCCACCCGGCAGCTCCGCCAGGGCCAGACCCTGCCGATGGTCCGTACGCAGCTGAACAAGGACGGCAGGCTGCGCAGGTCGCCGGTGGGCGAGGTGCCGGTGCACCGGCCCGCCGCCGCCGACCTGGCCCGGCCGCCCGCCTCCGGGCTGCGCATCACCTGGATGGGTCATTCGAGCGTGCTTGCGGAGATCGACGGTCAGCGGGTGCTGTTCGACCCGGTCTGGGGCGAGCGGTGCTCACCGTTCGGCTGGATCGGGCCCCGGCGGTTGCACCCGGTGCCGCTGCCGCTGGCGGAGCTGCCGCCGGTCGACGCCGTGGTCATCTCGCACGACCACTACGACCACCTCGACATGCCGACGGTCCAGGGGCTGATCGAGACCGGCACCGCGTTCGTGGTGCCGCTCGGCATCGGCGCCGACCTGGAGTACTGGGGCGTACCGCCGGAGCGGATCACCGAGCTGGACTGGCACGAGTCGACCCGGGTGGGCGGGCTGACGCTGACCGCCACCCCGGCCCAGCACTTCTGCGGGCGCGGGCTGCGCGGCCCCCAGCACACGCTGTGGGCGTCCTGGGTCGTCGCCGGGCCCGAGCACCGCGTGTACCACAGCGGCGACACCGGCTACTTCGACGGCTTCGCCGAGATCGGGCAGGCGCACGGCCCGTTCGACCTCACCATGATCCAGATCGGCGCGTACAGCGAGGAGTTCTGGCCCGACATCCACATGACGCCCGAGGAGGGCCTGCGCGCCCACATCGACCTCGGCGGCGGCCGCCCCGCCGGCGCGCTGCTGCCGATCCACTGGGGGACGTTCAACCTCGCTCCGCATCCGTGGGCCGAGCCGGCGGAACGTACGGCAGCGGCGGCCATGGCGGCGGGTGCGAAGCTCGCCGCGCCGGTGCCCGGCAAGCCGTTCGAGCCCGCGGACGACTTCACCGTGGAGCCGTGGTGGCGGGCCGTGGCCGTACCGCCGGCCCACGGGTGGCCGTGCTGGCCGCCGAAGGGGCCCGCGGCGATGGCGAGCGGGGCGAGTGGGGCCAGTGAGGCGAACAGCGCACCGGTCGCGGGGGAGTGACGGGCGGGAGAAGGTGAGCGGAGCGGCGGCCTGCGGGCCGCCGCTTCCGCGTTTCCGGAACCGGGAGGGAAGGAAATCCCGGGCGACGAACGGGAGTTCGTAATCCCTCGCACTTCCGTACGAGGAACTGCCACTCAGGAAGGTGGCGTGGGGTAGCGAAACCTCGAAGTCCGCCCGGTCGGCCCCACCCCAACAACTAGCGTGCGTGCTCCGCGAACCGCCGACGGCCGATCCGGAGGGCGCCGATGCCTGCTGCATTTCCCCAGGGGACGGGGACCGACGTGCCCCAGGAGCACCCCCAATCCCACGGGACCCGGGGGACGGGGGGAATGGTTCCCGCACCGCTGCCCGGGCGGCGGCGGGACCGCGAAGGCGCCCGGCACAGCCGCGTACCCCTGCGCGAGACGGCCGCCGACTCCGTCATACGTGTCCGCCTCGTACGCCTCGCGGCGGTGCCCTGCCTGCTCGTCGCCGCCACCTGCTCCGCCGTGACCGCGTTCGTCGCCCGGTCCGGCGGACAGCCGCTGAGTGGCGCCGCCTGGATCGTCCTCGGCTGCGGCTTCGCCCTCGTGTGCGGTGTCACCGCCGTCGCCTGCGCCGCCGCCACCGCCGAGGCCCGCGCCACCGTCCAGCGCTACGCGCGCCTCCGCGAGGTGTGCGCCCGCAGCCAGTCCGACCTGTACGCCCTCGTGCACCGCGTCCGCCAGGGGGAATGGCTCCAGCAGCGCGCCCCCGAACCGCTGCCCCGCCCCGCCGGCGACACCCTGGACCTCCTCCTCCACGACGTCTCCGCTGCCGGCCGCGCCGCCGAGACCGCCGTCATCGACGCGGTGGCCGTGGCCCGCGGCAACGCCAGCGGCAGCGAACAGAAGGTCGAGGTCTTCGTGAACCTCGCCCGGCGCCTCCAGTCCCTCGTCCACCGCGAGATCGAACTGCTCGACGAGCTGGAGAACCGGGTGGAGGACCCGGACCTGCTCAAGGGGCTCTTCCACGTGGACCACCTCGCCACCCGCATCCGCCGCCACGCCGAGAACCTCGCCGTCCTCGGCGGCGCCATCTCCCGCCGCCAGTGGAGCCGCCCGGTCACCATGACCGAGGTCATGCGGTCCTCCATCGCCGAGGTCGAGCAGTACCCGCGCGTCAAGCTCGTACCGCCCATCGAGGGCACCCTGCGGGGCCACGCCGTCGCCGACGTCATCCACCTCCTCGCCGAGCTGGTCGAGAACGCCACCGTCTTCTCCGCGCCGCACACCCACATCCTGCTCCGCGCCCAGCTGGTCACCGCCGGTCTCGCCGTCGAGGTCGAGGACCGCGGCCTGGGCATGGACCTGGAGGAGCAGGACCGGATGAACGCGCTGCTCGCCGACCCCGACCACGTCGACGTCGCCGAACTCCTCAACGACGGCCGCATCGGTCTCTTCGTGGTCTCCTCCCTGGCCCGTCGGCACGGCATCGTCGTCCGGCTCCAGAGCAACATCTACGGCGGCGTCCAGGCCGTCCTCATCCTGCCGCAGGGCCTCCTCGGCGACGAGCCCGCCGAGGACGGCGGGCGGGCCGCGACCCCCGCCCCGCCCGCCGTCGCCCCCACCGAGGAGCGCGAACGGCACCACGGCGCCGTGCGGACCGCCAACGGCCGTACGGAGCTCGACGGCATCCTGCCGCCCCCGCCGCCGCGCGCCGACCGCCCTGTCCCGGCCCCGCCGGCCCCCCGCCCCGCCCCGGCCCCGCAGCCCGTCGCCGCCGCACCCCGCAGCACGGCCGGCGCACCCGCTGAGCCCACCGACCCGCGCCGGGACGCCGCACGCGCCGAGACGCGTGACCCGGGCAGCGGCCGGGCCGCGGCGGCGGACGCTCCCACCGCCGCCGCGGCCCCGGAACCCGGCCCCGTCGTCCTGCCCCCGGCCCCGCACGCCACCACCGGCGACCGGCCGAACCTGCCCCGCCGCCGCAAGCAGGAACACCTCGTTCCCGAGCTGCGCGACCCCACCCCGCCCGGCGGCATCCGTACGCCAGGGCGCCCCGAGCCCGAGCACGACCCGGGCCTGATGGCCGCCTTCCGGCGCGGCATCAGCCTCGCCGACGACACCTACGGCGCGGCCGCTGCCCCGGGCACCGACCACGACCCCGCCCCCGCGTACGGCAGCAGCGCCCCGTACGACCAGACCGGCAACGGAACGGCCGTGAGCCGCCCACGAGGAGACGACCAGACCCATGGTGAGTGACCTTCACGTACAGCCCCAGCGGCACGGCAGTCGGCCAACGACGGATTTGTCCTGGCTGCTGACCGGACTCGTCCAGCGCGTCCCCCACGCCAGAAGCGCCCTGCTGCTCTCCTCCGACGGCCTGGTCAAGGCGGCACACGGATTCGAGCCCGACAGCGCCGACCACATGGCCGCGCTCGCCTCCGGCCTGTACAGCCTCGCCCGCAGCGCGGGTGTCCGCTTCGGCGACGGCGACGACGTCCTCCAGGTCGTCGTCGAGCTGGAGTCCACCCTGCTCTTCGTGTCCACCGCCGGATCCGGCGCCAACCTCGCCGTCCTCGCCGGCCGCGAGGCCGATGTCGCCGTGCTCGGCTACGAGATGGGCATGCTGGTCAAGAGCGTACGGCCGTACCTCGCCACGCCCGCGCGACACCAGGCACGGGCGGGCGGGCGCTGAAGATGGCGGTACGTCGCCGGCGACGGCACGGGTCGGAGCCGCTGTGGCTCGACGACGAGGCCGGCCGCCTGGTCCGTCCGTACACCGTCAGCAACGGACGGACCCGCCCCACCGCCCAGTTCGATCTGCTGACGATGGTGATGGCCACCGGCAAACGTCCGGTGACGTGTCAGGGCCCGGACCACATGCAGGTGCTCGGGCTGTGCGGCGGCCCGGTCTCCGTGGCCGAGGTCGCCGCACACATACGCCTGCCGGCGGTGGTCACCAAGGTGCTCCTCGCGGATCTCGTCGACTGCGGAGCCCTCACCGCCCGGGCCCCCGTGCAGGATCCGAACGGCCCGTCGCCCCATACCGACCGAGCTCTCCTGGAGGCGGTGCTGAATGGACTCCGACAGCGTCTTTGAGAAGACCAGTACTTTTGAACCGTATGCCCCGGACACCGCGCCCGAGGGCGCCCCTTTCCCCTCCGCGCTGAAGATCCTCGTCGCGGGCGGCTTCGGGGTCGGCAAGACCACCTTCGTCGGCGCCGTCAGCGAGATCGAACCGCTGTGCACGGAGGAACTCCTCACCCAGGTCAGCATCGGCACCGACTGCCTCGACGGGGTCGAGGACAAGACCACCACCACCGTCGCGATGGACTTCGGGCGCATCACCGTCAGCACCGACCATGTGCTGTACCTCTTCGGCACACCCGGCCAGGAACGTTTCTGGTTCATGTGGGACGAGCTGTCGGCCGGCGCACTCGGCGCCGTCGTCCTCGCCGACACCCGGCGCCTCGAACACTGCTTCTCCGCCGTCGACTTCTTCGAGCGCCGCGGCATCGAATTCATCGTCGCGGTCAACCAGTTCGACGGCTCCTTCCACTACGAGCCGGACGAGGTGCGTGCCGCCATAGACCTCTCACCCAGCACCCCGGTCGTGCTGTGCGACGCCCGGCACTGCAGTTCCGCGACCAACGTCCTGGTCGCCCTCGTCCAGCACCTACTGACCCCCGCATTCGCCTCGGAGCTGCCATGACCCGCCCCGCGTCCCATCTCTCCGCCGCCACCTACGACCCCACCCGGCACCTGCTGCTGACGCCCGACGACGACGAGGCGCCGGCCCGTGTCGCCCGGCTGCGTACGCTCGGCATCGGTGAGGCGCCGCTGCCCGCGTTCGACGAGTTCGCGCGCAACCTCGCCCGGACCACGCAGGCGCCGTACGCCATGGTCAACTTCATCGACGAGCACCGGCAGTACTTCGCTGGGCTGTACACCCCGGCCGAGGAACAGGCCCCCGTCGAGCTTGGGCCCGCGCCCGCCAGCGCGCAGCCGGGCCGGGTGATGGCCCGTGACCACGGCTACTGCCCGCACGTCATCGTCCGCCGCAAGGCGCTGGTCCTGGAGGACGTCTGCGACTACCCGCGGTTCGCCGGCAACCCGGTCGTCGACGAGATCGGCATCCGCTCCTACCTCGGCGCGCCGCTGATCGACCGTACGGGCATGGCGCTCGGCACGGTCTGCGTGGTGGACCTCGAACCGCGCCCGTGGGGCCGCGAGGGCCTGGAGACCATCAAGTCGATGGCGGCCCGGCTGGTCGACCAGATCCACCTGATGGAGCGGGAGCACACGGAAGGCATCTGAGCCCGCCGCCCGCGGTACGGAGGAACGGCCCGGTGGGGCCCCGCTGCCGGACAGCGGGGCCCCACCGGGCCGTTGTGTGTGCGGCTCTCCCGCGGTAAGCCGCCGTGACATCGAATCCCCCGGTCAGCAGCCCACTCCCGCGTAGGCCTGGTGGGGGTCGTACTGCTGGGGGACGTGCTCCGTCGTGCGGACCCGGTCCGCGAGCCGGCTGGACCACTCGCCGCGCGCCGAGCCCAGCGCCAGCTCGCCCAGGCGCAGCAGCTGGATGTCGGAGGTGCCGGCCGGCGCGAAGATGTGGTGCGCGTCCCGCAGATAGCGCTCCACCGGCCGGTCGGTGAACAGCCCGCACGCGGCGTGGATGTCCATCGCGTCGCGCGCCGACTCGATCGCCGACTCGACGTTGACGAGCTTGGCGTTCATCAGCTCCGCGTCGCAGCTCTCGCCCCGGTCCAGCAGGTGCACCGCGTGGTAGGCGGCGAGCCGGGCGGTCAGCAGCCGGGACTGGATCCGCCCCAGCTTGATCTTGATGTTGGTCAGCGCCCCGAGCGGCTTGCCGTAGCGCTGCCGTTCCGCGCAGAAGCGCGCGGTCTCCTCCAGGACCGCCTGGTGGATGCCGAGGGAGACGGCGGTGAGGTTCGGGCGGCCGTACAGCACGCTGGAGGAGTACGCGACGGACAGGCCGTCGCCCTCGCGGCCGAGGAGATTGGCCGCCGGGACGCGGCAGTTCTCGAAGAACAGCTCGCCGAAGCTGAAGCCGTGCAGGCCCATGGTGGCGGTCTCGGGGCCGACCCGGAAGCCGGGGCGGTCGTGCTCCACGAGGAAGGCCGAGAGGCCGTGCGAGCCCTCGCCGGTACGGACGACCACGCCGTGCAGATCGCCGACGTGGCTGTTGCCGACGTAGATCTTGCTGCCGTTGAGGATGTAGTCGTCGCCGTCCCGGACCGCGCTGCTGGTCATGCCGAGGACGTGGCCGCCGGAGTGGGGTTCGGTGACCGCGATGGTCGGCAGGCACTCGCCCGCGGCGATGGCCGGCAGCCAGGTCTTCTTCTGCTCCTCGCTGCCGAAGTGGATGATCTTCGCGACGCCGAGCTGGGAGGCCTGCACCATCGCGCCCATGGCGGCGCTGACCCGGGAGAGCTCCTCGATTATCACCGTCTTTGCCAGGTGCCCGGCCCCCATCCCGCCGTAGCCGCGGGCCACGGTCGCGCCGATCCAGCCCTGACGGGCGATCCGGCGCGACAGGGCGTGGCTGACGGTGCGGCCTGCCTCCATCTCGGCTATGCGGGGCCGGACTTCGCGCTCCGCGAAGTCGCGCACCCTGTGCCGGAGTGCCTCATGCCGCTGGTCCGTGAAGTAGCGATGCAAGACGAGCCCTCCTCCGTAATGCGTCCGCGCTAGTGGAATTCGTTCATCCGGTATGTGTCATTCCTCGATCCAATCCGGACAGTTGTTCTGTGGTTACCCCGAGTGCAATACCCGTTGGCATACCTGGCGCAGGGCGCATAAAACCTCTACTCGTCGCATTTATGCGAAGACATCGGAGTGCGCATTGATCCTTCACCACCCCGTGGGGCTCCCACATGCGAAAACGCAGAACTGAGGCAGGAGTGATCAGAGTTGCTCGCTACGTGGGTACGCGTGACCGAATTTCGACGGGGTCGCGTCACCGGAGGAGTGCGTAGCGCACGCACGTAGAGCACCCCTCCACGGCGCACCGGACCAGCGCAGGACGGCGCGGGACGCGGCCTGCCGGTGCCGTAGCACGCGCACGCCCGCCCCGCGCCACCCGACGCCTCCCCCTCGTAGGGCTAATGGCCGGGGTCGCAGCAGGAGTCCCGGCGCAGCTGCCGGCCCACCGCCGCCCAGTCCTCCGCACCGGCCGCCCGCGCCGCAGCCGGCCCCTGCCCCTCGAACGCGCCCACCAGATCGCCCTGTTCGTACAGCCGGCCGCCGCGCAGCACCCCCGACGTCCGCACCAGCGCGTCGAAATCACGGAACGGATCACCGTCCACCAGCGCCAGATCCGCGACCTTGCCCTCCTCCAGCGTCCCTAGATCCCGCTCGGCGCCGAACACCCGAGCCGGCAGCGCCGTCGCCGTGCGCAGCGTCTCCGCCACCGACAGCCCCGCCCGGTGCAGCGCCCGCAACGCCAGATGCAGCGACAGTCCGATCGGCATCAGCGGCGCGTCCGTACCCAGCGCCACCAGCCCGCCCTCGCCCAGCACCCGCCGGTAGAACGCCGTCTCCCGCGCGAGATCCGCCAGCTCCGCCTCCGTCGGCCGGTGCCCCGCGTCCTCCCGCACCAGCGCCACGTCCCACGGCGGCATCAGCGCCGTCACCCGCGGGTCGTCGGCCAGCCCGGGATCGGCGCCGATCAGCACGCCCGACGTGAAGGGCGTCGCCACGAGATGGAAATCCGTCGCCGTGTACACCTCCGCCACATCACCGTACGTACGCGACGCCGCCGACACCGCATGCCCGAACTCCAGCCGCTGCGTCGCCTGCAGATGGGTCGTCAGGTCCTGGCCCAGCTGCACCCCCGGCGTCAGCAGATGGCTCCCCGACCGCACCCCCAGCCGCTCGTGCGCGAACTCCGCAGCCTCCTGCATGACCCAGCCCGGCGCCCGCACATACGTCTTCACGAAGTCCCAGTCCAGCGCCGCACCACGGGCCAGCGACCGGCGCAGCCCCGCCCGCGTCCGGTGCGCCCGCCCCATGCTGTACGCCACCCGCGCCCCGTCCAGCAGCTCACCGCAGCTCAGCAGCCGCGGCCCGGCCAGCACCCCCGCGGCCACCGCCTCCCGCAGCCGCGCCTGCTCGTACGAGAAACCGCCGAACGACACCGCCGTGGTGATCCCGTACGCCAGCTGCAACGCCGTCTGCCGGCCGCCGTACGTCAGCTGCCAGGGATGCGTGTGCGAGTCCCACAGCCCGGGGATCACCGTGCGTTCCGAGGCGTCCACCCGCCGCGCGGCCCGGCGCCCGGCACGGTGCGGTGCGACCGCCGCGATCCGCCCGTTCCGGATCACCACGTCCACGTCGTCCCGGACCCGCTCGCCCGTCCCGTCCCAGAACCGCCCCGCGTGCACCACCGTGTCCGCCGTCCGCGCCCGCCGGTGGTCCAGCCGCAACGGCACCGTACGCGGCGCCCCGCCCGCCGCCGGCACCGTCCGCAGCCGCCCCGCCGAAAGGTAGAGCAGCGTACGGGAATCACCCGACCAGGACGGATGGTCCGCCGGCTCCTCCGTCAGCTGCCGCGGCGCACCGTCCGGCGTCCCGTCGGGGCGCACCGGCAGCAGCCACAGCGCCGACTCCGCGACCACCGCCAGCCACCGCCCGTCCGGCGACCAGACAGGGCCGGAGTCGTACCGGTCGGAGATCGAGAGATGCGCGTCCGGCGCGTGCAGCCGGCTCGCGCCCGACTCGGCGTCCACCACCCGGATGAGGTTGTAGCCCTCGCGGAACCGCTGGTTGAGCCGGTTCCGGTCGCACAGCGCGAGATACCGGCCGTCCGGCGACCAGCTCGGCCGCCCCGGCAGCCCGCCCCCGCCCAGCGGCGCCGCGAGCCTCCGCTCCGTACCGGCCGCCAGATCCCGCACCACGAGATTCCCCGACATGTCCAGCGCGGCCAGCCGCCGCCCGTCGGGCGAGAGCGCCGGATGCACCCGGCCGCCCTCCGCGAGCACCCGCTCCACACCGGTCGCCACGTCCCGCCGCCGCACCGCGTACAGCCCGTCCCGGTCGTCCGCGTACACCAGCGCCCGGCCGTCCCGCGTCCACGACGGCGCCAGGAGATAGCGCGTCGGCTCCGTCTTCACCAGCCGCCGCGGCGCACCGCCCGAAACCGACGCCACCCACAGTCCGTTGAGCGCGGCGAACGCGACCCGGCGGCCGTCGGGGGAGAGCGCGGGCAGATGCACACCCCGCACCGGGCGCGTGCCGTCCCGCTCGAAGCCGTAGTCCTTGACCCGGTACCGCGGCCGCTCCACCGGCATCCGCGCAGCGAACGGAATGGTCTCGGCGGCATCCGGACGCTCCGGCCGGACGACCGTGAACTGCCCGCCCACCGTCACCAGCAACTCCTCGCGGGAGATCCAGCGCGGCGGCACCGGCATCACATCGCCGTCCACCGCCACCGCCGCGCCGTCCACGACCAGCGTGCAGGTGGGCCCCGGCGCCGGAGTCGTCCGTACGTAGGCCAGTCGCCCGGCGGGTGACAGCGCCGGCACCATGACCTGCGCGGCCGCCGTCTCGGTGTGCTCGGTGACCACCGGCCCGCCGCCGTCCGCCGGCACCGAGGCGACCGTACGGGACTCCAGAACGGTCCCTGCCAGTCGGCCGCGTACGAACCAGACGCGCCCGCCGTCCGGCGCCCACACCGGGTCGAAGTCCTCCCACGCGCCCTCCTGATGCGGCCCGTCCTGGTCCGGCACCCCCGTGACCTGCGTCAGCTTGCCGCTCGCGAGCTCCAGCACCCAGATCCGGTACGGGCTGCCCGCCACCGGGTCACCGCCGCGCTCCGAGGCGAACGCGATCCGGGTGCCGTCCGGCGACCACGCGGGCCCCCGGTCGTCCCACGGCCCGTCGGTGACCTGCCGCAGCCCCGAGCCGTCCGGGGCGAGCGTCCAGATGTGGAACTGCCCGCCCTGATAGCCGCAGACCGCCAGCCGCGAGCCGTCCGGCGCGAAGACCGGCCGCGTCGGCTCCAGGAGCGGCGGGGTGAGCGCCGTCGCCGTACCGCCCGAGCGCGGCACCGACCACAGCACGTTCTGGACCTCGGCGACCAGCCGCTTGCCGTCGGGGGAGAGGGTGGCGGCGCCGTTGGTGGCGGCGGTGAAGGAGAGGGTGGTGGCGCGGGTCGCGGCGGCCGGCGCGGTGGTGGCGGGTGCCGCGGAGGCGGGGGCCGGGAGCCCGGCGAGCCCCACCGCGGCCGCCGCGGTGGCGGTGCCCTGAAGGAAGCCGCGGCGGGAAAGGGGGGCGGAGCCGGAGCCGGTGTCGGCGCCCGGGAAACTGTCCGTGGTGTCCAACGGTCCTCCTATGACAGGGGATACGTGTGGTGCACAACCAGCCAGGAACCCGCCGATCTTGTCACGCTCCGGACAGAGAAGGTCAACACCTCGTCGCGTCCCCTCTTGGCGCGTCCCGCCCCCGGAGGAGAAGGTGGCCTGGTTCACGGACGAGAAGGTGGCCTGGCCCGCCCCGCGCCGCCCGCGTCAACAGTGAGGAGACGACGCCCATGCAGCAGGACTTCCACGAGGCGCCCGATGGCACCCGAGTGGCCACCTACACCTGGCTCCCCGAGACGGGCCACCCGCGCGCCCTCGTACAGATCGCCCACGGCGCCGCCGAACACGCCCGCCGCTACGACCGCTTCGCCCGCTTCCTGAGCGCGCACGGATACGGCGTCCTCGCCTCCGACCACCGCGGGCACGGCGCCACCGCCGCGTCCACCGGCGGCCGCGGCGTCGTCGGCGAGGACGCCTGGCGCCGCACCGTCGACGACCTCAAGGCCATCGGCGACACGGCGCGCGGCCTGCACCCCGGCGTGCCGCTGGTGCTGCTCGGCCACAGCATGGGCTCGATGCTCGCCCGCGACTACGCCCAGGAGTACGCCGACGGGCTGGCCGGGCTGATCCTCTCCGGCACCTTCCGTACGCTGCCCGGCGCCGAGATCGAGGGCTCGATCGCCGCACTGGAGGCCGAGGCGGCGCAGCACGGACGCACCGCGCTCTCCGACTTCATCCCGCGCCTCTTCGGCTCGTTCAACGACCCGTACCCGCACCGCACCGGCTTCGAATGGCTCTCCCGCGACGCGGCCGAGGTGGACACGTACGCCGCGGACGACGACTGCGGCTTCCCCTTCTGTGCGGGGCTCGCGCTGGACTGGGTACGCGCCGTCCGCAAGGTCAACGACCCGGCGAACCTCGCCCGCATGCCCCGCGACCTGCCCGTCCACCTCGCCGTCGGCGACCAGGACCCCTGCAACCAGCGGATGACCCTGGTCTACGAACTCCTGGAGGACTTCCGCTACCTCGGCACGGAGGACCTGACCTGGACGGCCTACCCCGACGCCCGCCACGAGATCCTCAACGAGACCAACCGCGACGAGGTCCAACAGGACCTCCTGGCCTGGCTGGACAAGCGAGTTGTCAGTGGCGGGCGTTAGCGTGAAATGAGTGTGGCAGCGGCGGGGGAGGAGGTCACGCCACTTCTCGGGGAGAGGCCCGACCGGGCAGCCAGGTCGGCCCCGATGCCCTTCGCCGCCTGGCCCCCGGCGTGGGCGCACACCCCGCTCTCGCCCCGTCCCCCCTCCGGACCGCAAGCCCCCCGTCCTCAGCACCCCCAGCCCCTCACCCCGCCCCCAAGAACCCCCCGATCCGTTCCCTCAGCGATGCCGCGTCCAGGCGGTGGGCCGCCAAGTGGTCCGGCATGTCGCCGTAGCGGCGGAGTTCCTGGCGGCGTACGCCGAGGCCCAGCACACGGTGCGGGATGTCCTGCAGTGCTTCGCCCGCGGCCGCCGACGACGTGCCCGCCAGGTACGGCTCGACCAGGACGACGTCCGCCGCGCCCGTTCCGCCGGCGGCAGCGCGCAGTGCCGCGCCGTCGAAGGGCCGCACGGTCGTCGCGTACAGCACCGTGACGTCCATCCCCTCCGTCGCCGCCAGCACGTTGTCCAGCATCGGGCCGACCGCGACGACCGTCCCCGCGCGCCCCTCGCGCAGCGTCAGGAAGCGGCTGCCGTCCACCGGGCGCGGCGCCTCGTTGGTCTGCACGGACAGCCGGACGTACACCTTGTCGTCGCCGGCCGCCGCGGCGTGCCGCAGCAGTACCTCCGCCTCGTCCGGATGCCCCGGCACGTGCACGGTCCACCCGTCGAGGGTGTCCATCAGCGCCACGTCACCGGGCGACATGTGCGTGAAGCCGCCCGCGGGCCAGTCGTACGACCCGCCGGCGCTGACGAGCACACCGCCGACCCCCTGGTGCCCGAAGTCGAGCTTCACCTGCTCGAAGGGCCGCTCGACCAGGAAGCTGGCGAAGGTGTGCACGATCGGCCGCAGGCCGGTGAGGGCCAGCCCGCCGCCCACGCCGACCAGCAGCTGTTCCCTGATCCCCACGTTCAGCACCCGGTCCGGGTGGCGTTCGTGGGCCGCGGTGAAGCCGTCCTTGCCGATCTCGGCGAGTACGACGGCCAGCCGCGGGTCCTCGTCCAGCAGCCGCGAGGTGACCGCGGCGAAGCGTTCCCGCATGGTGTCCATGTGCTCAGGCCTCCTTGGGCTCGACGCGGGCGACGACGGCGTGCGGCCGTCCCGGATGCGGTGCGGTGTACGCGGCGTACAGCGCGTCGTGGTCACGGCCGTCGACGGTCCGCACCGACCACCCCGCCGCCGCGAAGCGCGCGGCGATCCCGCCGTCCAGCGGGTACGAAGCCGAGGCGTTGTCGACCACGACCACATGCAGCCGGTCCAGCCCGGCGGGCCCGGCGTACGCGATGGCCTCGTGGTTGCTGCCCTCGTCCAGTTCGGCGTCCCCGATCAGCACCCAGACCGCAGGTTCGGTGCGGCCCTGGGCGCGCAGCCCGAGCGCGGTGCCGACCGCGAGCGGCAGCCCGTGCCCGAGCGATCCGCTGCCGATCTCCGCGCCCGGTACGAGTTGCCGGTCCGGGTGGTGCCCGAGCGGCGAGTCGTACGAGCCGAACCCGGGCAGCCACTCCGCCGGGAAGAACCCCTTCGCCGCCAGCACCGCGTAGTACGCCATCGGCCCGTGCCCCTTGGACAGCAGGAAGCGGTCCCGGTCCGGGTCCTCGACGGTTCGGGGCGAGACCCGCAGCACCCGGTCGTACAGCACCCACAGCGCGTCGAGGGTGGAGGTGGCGGCGGGCCCGTGCTTCTCGTCGCCGGTCATGAGCCCCAGGAGAGAGGGCAGTTGGTCATACCGGTCGTACGGAAGCTCGTACGGGAGCGGGCCGGCGGCGGCGCGCTCCCTCGCGATATCGGTCGTCATCTCGGTCATGCGACCACCGTGCAACCTCAACCAAACTTGAGGTCAAGCGGTCACTGCCCGAGAGTGTCGCCCCCTTGGGAAAGGCCCACTTCAAGGCCCCACTTCAAGGCCCCGCTTCGAGGCCCCCTTCCGGGGCTCACGCCCCCGGCTTGAACACGTCCTGCTCGATGAGCAGCTTGTCGATCCGGGCCTTGTCCACCCGGTTGGTCACCTCCTCGACCTCCTGCCGGTCGCGGACGCACTTCGCCAGCGTGAACGCCGACGACACCACGAAGATGAGCCCGAGCCCGAGAAAGCTCCGCTCCCAGGCCCCTACGGGCAGCTTGGCGATCCCGATGCCCAGGGCCGCCAGCGACAGCCCGAACGAGAGCGCGGCCTGCACAAAGAAGGCCGTCGTCGTCGGACGCTGAATGGATGGTGTGCTCATGAGGGGTAGCGTGGCGCCCCGTGACGCGCGCCACATGAGTACGCCTACTCATCCCGTACCCGCGCGTCACCCCCGCCCCTTCGGTCAACCCGCAGCGCGCACCCTCTGACATGGGGTATTGTTCTCGTGCACGGCCGCCCGGGGATTCCCCGAGCCGGCCCGGCACCGGGACGTGGCGCAGCTTGGTAGCGCACTTGACTGGGGGTCAAGGGGTCGCAGGTTCAAATCCTGTCGTCCCGACTCGAAAGAGTCGCAGAGCAGAGGCTGTATCGGAGAACATCCGATACAGCCTTTTTCTGTACCTGTACCTGCCTTCTGTGCCTGTTTTCCGTACCCGCTTTCTGCGCCCGTCGCCTTTTTCCTGCAGGGCCTCGAACTCGCCGTCGGCAGTACCGGGTTGATCTCCGACAGCGGTACGGGTGCCGCCACCCCTGTCCCACATTCTGATATACCCCGACCGCTCAATGAGATAGATGAGATGGTCGCGCTGCTCAGGCGGTTCGTGCGACTTTTCCGCGAGGGGGACGCGCGCTGCCGTCGGGCCGCCGGCACTCGCTGCCGGTGACCGTTCTCCACCCTCGTGCGAAAGACCGAGACATGTCCGCATCAGCCAGCAGCCCCGCCCAGGCACCCGTCAATTCGCGGTCCCGCGTGCTCATCGCCAGCCTCATCGGTACGACGATCGAGTTCTACGACTTCTACGTCTACGCGACCGCCGCCGTCCTGGTCTTCCCGAAGCTCTTCTTCCCGAGCAGCGACCCGACGACGGCACTGCTGTCGTCCTTCGCGGTGTTCGGCGCCGCGATGATCGCGCGCCCCATCGGTGCCGTCTTCTTCGGACACCTCGGCGACCGGCTCGGCCGCAAGGGGACGCTGGTGGTCTCGCTGCTCACCATGGGCATCGCCACCTTCCTCATCGGCGTCCTGCCCACGTACGCACAGGCCGGCTGGGTGGCCACCGCGCTGCTGGTGCTGATGCGGATCGCGCAGGGCTTCGCGCTCGGCGGTGAGTGGAGCGGTGCGGCGCTGGTCGCCACCGAGAACGCTCCCCGCGGCAAGCGCGCCCTGTACGGCACGTTCCCGCAGCTGGGTGCCCCGCTCGGGTTCATCATCGGCAACGGCCTCTTCCTGATCATCGCCGCGCTGCTGCCGTCCACGGCGGGCGCCGACCCCTCCCAGCCCTCCGAGGCCTTCCTGACCTGGGGCTGGCGCATCCCGTTCCTGTTCTCCGCCGTGATGGTCGCGATCGGCCTGTGGGTGCGGATGCGGCTCGTGGAGTCGACGGTCTTCGCCAAGACCCGCGAGGCCGGGCTGGTGCGGAAGCTGCCGCTGGTCACCGTCTTCCGCAGCCACTGGAAGCAGCTGATCCTCGGCACCTTCGTCATGCTGGCGACGTACGTGCTCTTCTACCTGATGACCACGTTCTCGCTGAGCTACGGGCGTGCCGCGAAGAACGCCCCGGTGCCCGGCCTCGGGTACAGCTACACCACGTTCGTGCTCATGATGATCTTCGGCGTGCTGTTCTTCGCCGCGTTCACCCTGATCTCCGGCCCGCTGGCCGACAAGTACGGCCGCCGCGCCACCCTGATCTGGATCACCGCCGC
Source organism: Streptomyces sp. NPDC047117 (assembly GCF_040643545.1). NCBI lineage: Bacteria > Bacillati > Actinomycetota > Actinomycetes > Kitasatosporales > Streptomycetaceae > Streptomyces > Streptomyces sp. NPDC047117. The sequence continues at coordinate 212,207 of NZ_JBEYUN010000009.1, forward strand.
GATCGTGGTCTTCGGGCTCGTGTGGGTGCCGCTGATCGGCCTGGGCACGCTGGGCGTGGTGCTGTGGCTGGTGCTCGGCTTCACGCTGATGGGCATGACCTTCGGTCCGATGGGTGCGCTGCTGCCGGAGCTGTTCCCGACCAGCGTGCGGTACACCGGCTCCGGCATCGCCTACAACGTCAGCTCGATCCTCGGCGCGGCCGTCGCCCCGTTCATCGCGGTGGCGCTGTGGGAGGCCGGTGACGGCTCGCCGTGGCTGGTCGGGATCTACCTCTCCGCGATGGCGCTGCTGACCCTGATCGCCCTCGTGCTCGGCAAGGAGACCAGGAACGTCTCCCTGGACGACGGGGAGACTAAGCCCCCCGGCGCCGACGAGGACGCGGCCGACGCCCCCGTCGCCGTCTCCTGACACGCCCGTCCGGAGCCCACCGCGGCCCCCTTCGCCCCAGCTGAGGGCGAAGGGGGCCGCGCGGCATTTCGGGGCCCGCCGCCTGTGCCCCGCCTCCTGCTGTCCCTCCGTGCGCTCAGCCCGCCGTCTTCGCGGACGCTCGCGCCATCAGAGCGGTCTCCTCCTGGCCTCGGCACCCTGCCCGTTGCTGTCATGCACGTATCCGCAGTCAGTCAGCCAGAGATCTCTTCGCCGCCCCACAGCGCACCGGTGAATTTTCTTGGCTCTTGGCGGAAGGTTGGCCGAAGCAAGAGTTGCTGTGACGAGGAGAGAGAAGGCTTGCGATGACGGAGTCACCGGCCGGCGACCGCGCCCGGCTGAACGGCATCGACGTGCGGTACCACGCGGCCGGGGACGGGCCTCCCGTGGTGCTGGTGCACGGGCTGGGGGAGGACAGTGGGGCGTGGGAGCGGCAGCAGGCGGAGGTGGCCGGGTGGCGGACGTACGCGTACGACCTGCGGGGGCACGGCGGGAGCGGGCTGGGGGACGCCGAGGGCAGCCTTGAGCAGTTGCGGGACGACCTGCTGGCCTTCCTGCGGGAGGTGACGGGGCCCGCGGTGTGTGCCGGGTTCTCGTTGGGCGGCGCGGTGGTGCTGGCCGCGGCGGCGACCGCGTCCGAGCTGGTCACGGGGGCCGTGGTCTTCGGTACGTCCACGGTGGTGGGGAAGGCCGCCGTGGAGTTCTACGAGGAGCGGATCGCGCTGGTGCGGGGCGGTGACCGGGAGCGGCTGGCGGCGGCGATGCGGGCGGACACCGTGGCCGCGCTGTACGGCACGGACGCGGACGCCGAGGTGGTGACCGCGCGGCGGATGGCCGCGATCGGGGACGGCGCGGGCTACGCCAACGCGGCCGCCGCGATGGCCGGGCTGCGGGAGCGGCCGCTCACCCCGGCGCTCGCCGCCGTCGAGTGCCCGGTGGTGGTGGTCGGCGCCGCGCAGGACACCTTCTGCCCGCGGCGGGCCGCCGACATCATGCTGGACGGCCTGAAGGCGGCGCCCTGCGACGTGACGTACGAGGAGATCCCGGCCGCCGGGCACCTGATGAACGTCGAGCAGCCCGCGGCGGTCACGGACCGCCTGACGGCCGCGTTGCGGTCGATGACGTAACGGACCCTGCCCCGGGAGCCGGACGATTGCGTGACGGCCGCTGCCCCGGGAGCCGGACGGACTGCCTAACCCCCTCTGCCTCAGGAGCCGGACGGCCGCGTGACGGACCCCGCCCCGGGAGCCGTCGGCGGCTCCCGGGGCAGGGCGGGAAAGGCACGCGAAGCCGGTGCGGGCGGCCGGACGGGGCGGCCGCTACGAGATCTTCGGCATGTCCCCCTTGGTCGTCTGCAGGTCGATCACGGAGAATCCGGCGCCCTGCTGGTCCGAGACCGCGGCGAAGCGGCCGAAGGGGCTGTCGTGCGGCCCGAAGTGCACCTGGCCGCCGAGCCCGGTGACCTTCGCGATCGTGTCGTCGCAGTTCTCCACGGCGAAGTACGGGTTGATGTGCGACGGCAGGTCGGGCGGGAAGTCGGGGGTCATCTTCATCCGGCCGAGGGTGGTCTCGCCGCCCAGGTCGTAGAGGGCGAAGTCGATGGCCTCGTCCTCCATCCGCTTCACGCCGTACGAGAAGAGGGCGGGGAAGAACGCGTCCGCCTTCTCCGCCTCGCGCGTGGTGATCTCGGCCCAGCAGTACGAGCCGGGCTCGCCCTGCTTCTCGAAGCCCAGGTGGGTGCCGGGCTGCCAGAGGCCGAAGACGACGCCGCCGGGGTCGGCGGCGATCGTCATGTGCCCGAATTCGTGGACGGCCATGGGCTCCACGACGATCCGGCCGCCCAGGTCACCGATCTTCTTCGTGCGGGCCTGGATGTCCGCCGAGGCGAAGAACAGGCACCACGCGGTCGGCCAGTCGTCCTGGCCGGGCATCTTGGGGGCGATGCCGGCGACCGCCTTGCCGTCGGAGTACGCCTGCGTGTAATTGCCGAGCTCCGCCGCGCTCTCGCCGAACGTCCACCCCAGGACTTCGCCGTAGAACGTCTTCGCCTTCTCCAGATCGGGGAACGAGGCGTCGAGCCAGATGGGAGTGCCCTCAGTTCGAACGGCCATGACGTGCCTTCTTCCGTCTTCCGCTGTGAGGTGCCTCGGAGAGGTCTGTTCGATTTGCCACGCTATCGACTGATCTTGCGTTTCGCCTGGCGAAGTATTCGAACTTATGGTCAATTCTCGCGGCGGAGGTCAGGGGGACGGGGCCGGGACGGCCTCAGCCCAGTTCGAGGCTGGTCACGCCGAAGACCCGGGGCGCGGAGAAGTCGCGGATGGGCCCGGTGTACATGCGGGCCGTGTCGAACGACGGCGTGAGGCCGAGCGACTCGGCCAGCGCGACGGCCTCCGTGTTGATTTCCGGGATGTCGACGGCGAAGGGGGCGCCGCCCAGGTCGGCGGTGAGCGCGTCGAGCAGCACGCGGGCGTCCTCGGCGGTGTCGGCGAAGAGCGGGCCCACGCGGTGCGCGTCGAGCCCCGGACGGATCACGCCGTACCCGGTCACCCGGCCGTCCACCACGCGGGCGAGCGCGCGGTGGCCCTCGGCGGTGAGCCAGTGGCGCAGGAACTCCGGACGGTCGGCGGGGTAGCAGGCACTGTCGTACGCGAGCAGCGCGTCGAGCCCGGCGGCCTCGGCGGGGACGACGTCCGCGGGTGCCGGGCGGCCGCCGGCGGGCACCGTGCCGCCGAACCGGCTGGTGCGGTAGGCCAGTTCGAAGCCGGAGCGGCGGTAGTTGTCCTGCTGGGCCGGTACGCCGTCCAGGCCGACGGTCCGCTCGCCGGCGTGGGCGAGCGCCGTCTTCCAGGTGGTGAGGCCGTGGCCGTGGCCGCGCCGGTCGGGCCGGACGAGGTAGAAGCCCAGGAAGGCGTAGTCCGGGCTGTAGTTGACGACCGAGATGGCGGAGACCGGTTCGCCGTCGATGCGGCCGATGAAGAACCCGTCGGGGTCCTGGGCGAAGAAGCAGGCGGCGTCGGAGAGGCCCGGGTTCCAGCCCTCGGCCGCCGCCCACTCGCTGACGACCTTCCAGTCCTCCGGTGTCGCTCGCGTGACGACGAGCTGGTCAGGGGCGTGCTGGGGCATCTCGGTGTCCTTTCCGGCGGGGGACGGGCCGATGCGGGACGGCCCGGCGGGCGGGAGCCATCCTTCCCGATCCGTACGCCGCTATCCAGCGGCTTCCGGGCGATCGCCCCGGGTCGGGTGACGCCTGCGCGGTGGTCGGTTCCGGGTGCCGCACGGTGCCTGACGGATGGCCGAATAACGCCGGAAGAGAAGGTCAAGTCAAGGAACGGCTAAGGAAAAGAAAGGAAAAGAGGCGGTCAAGTGCCTGGAACGGGTGGTTTGTGATGTGCGGGCGGGAGGGGTGGAGCGCTAGCATGGGAATTGGTTGTCTGGGGCAACCAATTCCCGGGGCGGGGGAGCTCACTTGTGCCGGGTGCGCCGCCATGCGCCGTGCCGGCCCTGGGCACCACCGACCAACGGAGTACCACCACCGGGGTGCGGGGACGAGCGCGCGCCGGTGTCAGGAGGACGATTCATGCCTGCCGAGGCAGCCGCATCCCAGACCACCCCCACAACCCCCCTCGACGACCAGGGAAGTTCGCCGGAGGACGGTTTCCGCACGTACGTCGAGGACAACCTCGACGCGCTGGCGGCCGACCCGGACCGGGAACTGCTCGTGCACGGCGACCGCCGGCTGACCGCCGGTCAGTTCTGTGACCTGGTACACCGTATGGCACACGCCATATCGGCGCAGGGCGTCGAGCGCGGCACCACCGTCACGCTGCTCAGCGGCAACCTCCCCGAGGCCATCGCCGCGCGCTACGCCGCCAACCTCGTCGGCTGCCGCGTCAACCACCTCTACAACAAGCTCTCCGCCGACGTGCAGGCCAACATCGTGCGCGACGTCGAGACCCGGGCGCTGATCGTCGACCCGCGGCTGGCCGACCGCGCCGCCGAGCTGACCGAGCGCGCGCCCGTGCCGACCGTACTCACCCTCGGCGAGGCCAAGCGGGAGGTCGGCCGGGACGTGCTGGCGCTCGCCGCCGAGCAGACCGCCGAGCCGTACGAGAGCACCGCGCGGCCGGACGACATCTGCAACATCCGGCACACCGGCGGTACCACCGGCCACCCCAAGGGCATCGTCACCACCTTCCGGCAGCTCAACCGCATGCGCCGGATGATGCCCGAGCAGGCCGAGCAGGGCTGCACGCCCAAGCAGCTGGTGTGCACCACCATCGCGCACGCCGCCGGCATGCTCGCCGACGTGATGTTCCTCAACGGCGGCACCGTCGTCCTGCACGACGACTTCGACCCGGCCGAGGCGCTCGCCACCATCGAGCGCGAGAACATCACCCACCTCTTCCTGCTCCCGCCGCTGGTCTACCAGCTGATGGACCACCCGGACTCCGAGCGCCGCGACCTCTCCAGCCTGCGCGCCCTCACCTACGGCGGCTGCCAGTCCTCGCCCGCCCGCATCGCGGACGCGGTCCGCCGCTTCGGCAAGGTCCTCGTGCAGTTCTACGGCCAGAACGAGGCCGGCGGCATCAGCGTGCTGCCCGCCGACGAGCACGACCCGGACAACCTGGAGCGGCTGCGCTCGGCCGGCAAGATCCTGCCGGGCGTCGAGGTGTCCATCCGCGACACCGACGGCAAGGACCTGCCGGCGGGCGAACTGGGTGAGATCTGCGTCCGCTCGGCCGGCACGATGACCGGCTACTGGAAGCAGCCCGAGCTGACCGCCGAGGTGCTCAAGGACGGCTGGCTGCACACCGGTGACGTGGGCTTCGTCGACGCCGACGACTACATCACCGTCGTCGACCGGATCAAGGACATGATCGTGGTGGTCGGCGGTCACGTGTACACCACCGAGCTGGAGGACCTGCTCAACTCGCACCCGAAGGTGCTGCAGAGCGCCGTCTTCGGCGTCCGCGACGCGGACAACATGGAGCAGGTGCACGCCGCGGTCGTGGCCGCGCCGGGCAGCGGCCTGGAGGCCGAGGAGCTGCGCGCGTCGGTGCGCGAGGCGCGCGGCGCCATGTACGAGCCGGCGAGCATCACCTTCGTCGACGCGCTGCCGCTGACGGACGCGGGCAAGCCCGACAAGAAGCTGCTGCGGCAGCAGGCCGAGGCCGCGCGCGACGCCGGCTGACCGGCGCCCGCCTTCCGGGGCGGCCGCACCGGTGCTCCCGTACGCGTACCTGCCCGTACGGGAGCACCGGAGGCCGCCCGGCAGACCGTGGCGGCCTCCGGTGCCGGGCCCGTCACACGTCGGGATAGACCGCCACCCGCACCGCGCGCGGCCCGTGCATGCCCTGGATCATCGCCGATTCGATGTCGCCCGAGCGGCTGGGCCCGGTGACCAGTTGCAGGCCGGACGGCAGGGGGTCGAGCCGGCCGAGCGCCGCGATCAGTGCCGCGTAGTCGGCGTGCAGCCGGGAGAGCGGTACGACCGCGAGATGGGTGCCCGGCAGTACCGCCGTGCCGCGCGGGCGGCCGGGCGCGGGACCGAGTGCGAGGGTGCCGGTGTCCGCCGCGGCTCCGAGCACGCCGGTCACCCCCACCTCGGCGTCCCACGGGTCCGGCGGCCGCTCCCCGGCGACCTCCAGACCGGTCAGGTCCGGGTGATCGTCGATGAGCACGGGGCGGTCGCCCGCCCACTCCCGGACCACCGACAGCGCCTCGCCGTGCGAGGCGGTCAGCTCCGCCCGGCCGCCGGCCTCCGCCAGCCGGTCGCGGAACAGCTCCGCCAGCCCCTGGTTCATCCTTGCCTCCCGTCGCCCGGTCGGTTCTCCTCGCCCGGCCTGTTCTCCTCGCGCCGCCGGAACCAGCGCCGGAAGGCGCCCGCCTCCCGCAGCGGCGGCAGGGCGCGGCCCTCGGCCCAGGCGCGGCCGGGCCCGGGCAGCCGGGCCACCAGCCGGTCGGGGAGCAGCCGCCCGGCCAGCCGGGCCGCCGCCATCGTGGCGCGGAAACCGGCCCCCGTACGCCAGGCCAGCGCCCAGGCCCGCCAGCCCGCGCGGGCCGTCCGGCCGGCGGGCCGTTCGCTCTCGTGCCGCGCGCGGAGGTCCACCAGCAGGTCGGGGATGGGGATCTTCACCGGGCAGGCGTCGTAGCAGGCGCCGCAGAGCGAGGAGAGGAACGGCAGGTCGGAGTCGGTGCCGGGGTCGCCGATCAGCGGGCTGAGCACGGCGCCGATCGGACCGCCGTACACCGCGCTGTACGGGTGCCCGCCGCCCACCGTCCGGTACACCGGGCAGGAGATCTGGCAGTTGCCGCAGCGGATGCAGGCGAGTACTTCCTCCTGGGGTGTGCCGAGCGCCTTCGTACGGCCGTTGTCGAGGATGACCAGGTGCACCTGGTCGGGCCCGTCGGTCTCGCCTTCGCGGCGCGGCCCGTTGACCAGGGTCTGGTAGACGGAGACGCGCTGCTTGGTGGCCGCGTCGCAGAGCAGGGGGATGAGGACGCCGAGGTCGGCGAAGCGCGGGATCACCTTCTCCACGGTCATCACGGCCACGTGGACGCGCGGCTGGGAGGTCACCATGTCGGCGTTGCCCTCGTTGGTGACGAGGGCGAGGGTGCCGGTGTCGGCGGCGGCGAAGTTGACGCCGGTGATGCCCATGTCCGCGGCCTTGAAGTCGGCGCGCAGCCGGGTACGCGCGAAGGACGCCAGGTCCTCCGGCTCTCCTGACACCTCGTCACCGGCGAGCTGTCCGAAGAGATCCGCCACGTCCTGCCGGGACTTGTGCAGCGCGGGCCCGACGATGTGGCTGGGCCGCTCGTCGGCCAGCTGGACGATGTACTCGCCCAGGTCCGTCTCGACGACCTCGACGCCGTCCGCGGTGAGGTGGGCGTTGAGGTGGATCTCCTCGGTGGCCATCGACTTGGACTTCACCGCGAGGCGGACGCCGTTCTCGCGGGCGATCCGCCCGATGACGGCACGGGCCTCGGCGGGCGTGCCGGCCCGGTGCACCACGCCGCCGTTCCGCTCGACGCTCCCGGTCAGCTGCTGGAGGTACTTCTCCAGGTCGGTGAGGGTCTCGCGGCGGATGGCTGCGCCCTGCTCGCGGAGCCGGGCCACCTCGGGGGTCCACGTACCGACGTGCCGTTCCTCGTTCAGGGCGGCGAGGCGGTCGTGGGTGGGGCGGGCGGTGCGGACGGTCAGCGCGTCCCGGGTGATCAGCGGCAGCGGGCGCCGGTGCGGCGGGATCTCGCCGGCCGCCCACTCGGGGCGGTCGGGGCGGATGCGCTCGCGGCCGGCGAGGGCGGACGAACGCTGCCCGGTCGTCCCGGCGCTGTCGCAGGGGCGCTCGGTCGTACAGGGGCGCTCGGTCATGCGGGCACCTCCGCCGGGACGAGCGCGTCGCGCACCAGCTCCGCGAGGTGCCGGGTACGCACCGGCGGCCCCGCCTTCCGCGCCCGGCCGTCCAGGTGCAGCAGGCAGCCGGGATCGGCCGAGACCAGCCAGTCGGCGCCCTCGGCAGCGGCCGAGCGGAGCTTGGTGTCGGCCATCGCCACCGACACCTCGGGGAACTTCGCGGCGAAGGTCCCGCCGAAGCCGCAGCAGGTGTCGCAGCCCGCCATCTCCCTGACCTCCAACCCCTCGATTCTGCGCAGCAGTTGGCGTGGTGTGCGGCGCTCGCCGAGCGTGCGCGTCAGATGGCAGGAGTCGTGGTACGTCACCGAGCCGGACAGCCGCAACCGCAGCTCCGTGCCGTACGCCATCACGAACTGGCTGAACTCATAGGTCCGTTCGACGAGCGCGCGCTGCTCCGGGGTGGGGGAGCGGAGCCGGCCGAGGTGGTGGTGGAGGTGGGCGGCGCAGGATCCGGAGGGGGTGACCACCGCGTCGTACGGTGCGAAGATCCGCAGCCAGCGGTCGAGCAGTGCGCCGGCCTCCGCCGGGTGCCCGGAGTTCAGCGCGGGCTGGCCGCAGCAGGTCTGGCCGCGCGGCAGCTCCACCGCGAGGCCCATCGCCGCCAGCACCTCCACCGTGGCGCGGGCCGGGCCGCCCGCCGCCAGGTCGCCCATGCACGAGGTGAACAGCGCGACGCGCTCGGGGCGGGGCCGGGCGCCCGTGTCCGCTTCCGTCATACGACTCCTCCAGTTCCGTACCGTCGAGCTCAGGCCATCACCGACTCCACCCGCCTCGCCGTGTCCCGTACCGCGTCCGTCAGCGCCAGCAGCTCATCGCGGCCGATGACGAAGGTGACGGTGGAGACGCTGACCGCGCCGACCGTGCGGCCGTCCGGGGTGTGGACGGGCGCGGCGAGGCAGCGCACGTTGGGTTCGTTCTCCTCGTCGTCCAGGGCGTAGCCGCGCTCCCGTACGCCGGCCAGTTCGGCGGAGAGCGCGTCGAGGGTGGTCAGGGTGCGGTCCGTGCGCCGCTCCAGGCCGGTGCGGTCCACCAGCTCCGTCAGCGCCGCCGCGTCGAGCCCGGCGAGTATGCACTTGCCGATGGCGGTGGAGTGCAGGGGCTGCTGCATGCCGACCCGGGAGAGGAACGCGAACGGCTGCACGCCCTCGACCTTGTGGGTGTAGACGATGCGGTCGCCGCTGCGCAGGCCCACGTGGATGGTCTGGCCGATCCGGTCCTGCAGCTCGACCAGCACCGCCTCGACGGTGGTGTGCCGGTGGCCGCGGGCGACCGCCGCGCCGACACCGCTGGCGGTCGGGCCGATGCCGTAGCGCCCGCCGGGGTGCGCCACCGCCCAGCCCTCGGCGACCAGCGTGCCCAGCAGGCGGTGGGCCGTGGGCTTGGAAACGGCGGCGCCGGCGGCCAGGTCGGCGAGGCGCAGGGGCTCCTGCGCATGGCAGAGCGTCTCGATGAGCCGCAGCACTTTGCGGGGGCCCGCACCGTCGTTGGGCCTGCCGGAATCCGTCTGTGCAGAACTCGTTGACACGTCTTCGAGGCTAGGGCTAGCTTCCCCCGATATTCCACCCCCCTGAACGACGTTTCGCCAGGCAGAACGGGCGGAGCGCCCTGGACCATTCGTGCCGACGTCAGGAGAATCCGTGCCGACTCAGGCGGAGATACGGCAGCTGTCCGACCGGGCAGCACAGCACGTCCTCAGCAAACAAGGCACCGATACGGGGCGGCGCACCGGCTGGCTCATGATCTCGACGATCCTGATCGAAGCCTGGGACCTGTACGCGATCTCGTTCCTGCTGCTGTTCGTCAGGAACGACCTGCATCCCAGCGCCGCGATGCTCGGACTCGCCTCCGGCGCCGTGCAGTTGGGGGCACTCATCGGCGCGCTGGGCGGGGGCTGGGTCGCCGACAGGATCGGCCGGCGCAAGGTCTTCATCATCACGATGGCGCTCTTCGTGGTGCTCGCGCTGAGCCAGTCCTTCGTGACCAGCATGTGGCAGCTGGTCGCGGTCCGGTTCCTGCTCGGCATCCCGCTGGGCAGCGACATCTCCACCGGCTACGCGTACATCATGGAGACCATGCCCAAGGGCAAGCGGGAGGTGATGGGCAACCGCTGGCAGGGCATGTTCGGGCTCGGCGAGATCGCCGCCATCGCGGTGATCACCGTGATGTACCTCAGCGGCATGGACCACGGCCTGCTGTGGCGGATCGGCCTCGGCCTCGGCGCGCTGCCCGCCCTCGCGCTGCTCATCGGGCGGCTGGACGTACCGGACACCGCCCTGTGGCTGGTGCAGCGCGGCAAGTTCAAGAAGGCCAAGGCCGTCGCGAAGGAGATGTTCAACGACGACCTGGACATGCTGCCGGACGAGGACTTCGTCATGGAGCGGCCGCGCACCCGCGACTTCCTGAAGAGCATCTGGCAGGACCCGGTGCGCCGCAAGGCCAGCGTCTTCGCGTGGATCTCCAACGCCATGCAGGGGGCCGAGTTCGCCGCCTTCGCCTTCTACCTGCCGGTCATCCTCGTCCTCACCGGCGTCTCCGGTATCGGCGCGACCAACTTCGTCACCGGCGCGATCTACATCATCGCGACCGTGGCGGGCTTCGTCGCGCCGCAGGTCACCCCGAGGATCGGCCATCGCGGGGTGGCCCGCGTGGGCTACGGCATGGCGTTCGTCTCGCTGCTGCTGGCCGCGCTCTTCCTGCACCTGGAGTGGCACGTACTGGTGCCGCTGGCCGCCGCCGGCCTGATGTGGGGCCACTACTGGGACGCGTCCAACGGCATGACGATCGCCTCGATGGTCGCGCCGAGCCGGTACAAGGCCACCGCCTCCGGCTTCGGCTACCTCTTCGTCAAGCTCGCCTCGTTCGTGTCGATCTTCTTCTTCCCGATCCTCTTCACCGAGCTGGGCGTGCCGCTGGCGACCGTGATCGTCTCGTTGCTCTCGCTGACCGGGTACCTCGCGGCCACCTACCTCCTCCCCGAGGTCTACGGGTATGTGGAGCAGGAGGAGGGCGCCGGGCCGGACGTCGTCCCACCGCAGCCCGGTACCGCGGCACTTCGCGACTCCGGGGAGCCGGCCGCGTAAAGAAACGGTGCACGAGGAGTGAACGTTCCGGTCCGGCGCTCAGTGTGCTGATCAACAGTGGTGTCACGAGCGCCGGACGCCGGGAATTCATGGGGTGAATTGCCTCCGCCGCTCGGCAGTTCATGCCGATCCGCCCGAAAATGAGCAGGTCAGTGGCCCGGGGTGAGTGAGCGGCGGAAGGCGGCGCATGAAATCGTGGGCACAGGGACGGTCTTGGTCACCGTCACCCCCCTCTCCCACGGCCCCGACGCAGGGGCCTTGTTGACATGCACCGCGAAGAAAGGTGATGGCATGCCCATCGCACTGCTCCGGAGGAAGCGGGCCGCCCGAGGCCCGCGCGGAGCCGGCCTCCTGCACCCCGTCCCCCCGGGTGCGGGTGCCTTCAACTGTGAGGTGCTCGACCCGCTCGGGGAGCCCCTGCCCCAGGCCGAGGTCACCGTCACCTCGGCGCACGGCGGGCAGGTGGTGGCGAAGCTGACGACCGACCCGTACGGTCTGTTCTTCGTGACGCTGCCCGTCGGCCGGTACAGCGTCCTGGTCTCCGCCGACGGACTGCAGCCGAACCGGCAGACGATCGACATCAGGGAGGGCGAGACCCTCCCGCTGCCCACGATCCGGCTGGAGTCCTCGGCGCCGCCCGAGCTGCCCCAGCCCGGTACGTGGCTGTTCGACCCGCCGCACACCGCGATCCGGTTCATCGCCAAGCACGTCGGCATGGCCAACGTGCACGGCCGGTTCACCCGCTTCCAGGGCGGTATCCGGGTGGCCCCCGACATGGCCGACTCGCGCATCGAGGTACGCATCGAGGCCGCGAGCATCAACACGGGCAACAACACCCGGGACGGCCACCTGCGCTCGGCGGACTTCCTGGACGTCGAGAACTACCCGTACCTGCACTTCGCCTCCACCCGCTTCATCCACAAGGGCGGCCAGAAGTGGGTCGTGCAGGGCGTCCTGGAGATGCACGGCGTCAGCCGCACCGTCAACCTCGACACCACCTACCTCGGCGCCGTCAACGGCGGCTACGGCGAGGAACTGCGCTGCGCCGCCCTGGCCAAGACCGAGCTGCACCGCGAGGACTACACCCTCAACTGGCGCAACATGCTCGCCCGCGGCATCGCCGTCGTCGGCCCCACGGTCAAGCTGGAGCTGGACCTCCAGGCCATGTACCGCAGCCCGGACACGCCTACGCCGCCGGACTAGTCGGCCCGACCGCGGTCCCGACGAGCGTGCGACAGGCCTGCGAGACTTCGCAGGCCTGTTCTCGCGTTCCGGGGGCTCGCGGGCGCCGGCGCCTGCTGTGATGGGATCAGCGCATGGAAGCAGCGATGCCGGAATGGGATCATTGCGCGGCCGGAGCCACGCAAGCCGACGCGACAGGCTGCCGCGGCCGCAAGGCGGAACGGTACAGCCGCTGTGTCGCCCACCTGGAGCAGCCGGAACTCGTCGATTTCCTGGCGACGTTATCCGCGGCGGCGGACGTGGATTTCCGCGGCCTCACCTTCGACGAGCCGCTGCTCGGGCGCATTCTCGATGCCGTCAAGGCCCCCACCGACGGCAAGCCGGTGTTCGGTACGGCCGACTTCACCGAAGCGCAGTTCACGGGTTTCACGCCCTTGCGGGGCGTCGAGTTCCGGAGCGAAGCGACATTCGACGGGGCGCGGTTCGACGGGTCCGTCGATTTCAGCCGCTCGGTGTTCCGTGCGGGGGCGAGCTTTGCCCACTCGATTTTCGAGGGTGAGGGGTCCGTCGTCTTCCACGAGGCGACTTTCGAGGGCGGGGTGCAGTTCTGGGACGCGGAGTTCTCGCACGGCATCGGTATCGTGGGGGCAAGGTTCGATGGCTACGCGCAGTTCAGCGGGGCGCGATTCCGGGGCGAGACGTATTTTCAGGGGCTCTCCTTCGCCGACTCCGTTGAGTTCGAACACGTCACCTTCGAGGGTGCGATGTATCTCCTCCACTCCGAGGTGTCCGGGTTCATGTCCTTCGCGCAGGCGACATTCCTTGAACACGTCGTCATCGGGCCCGTCTCGGGGGCCGATCATCTGGAAATGGTGCGTGCCACATTCCGCGCGCCGAGTGAAGTGACGGCCTCCGCCCGCCGCATCACGTACACGGACGTACGGCTTGAAGAGCCGGCTGTGCTGGAAGCCTCGTCGCCGGCAGTGGAGCTTGACGGCGCCGTCCTGCTCCAGCCCCTCACCGTGGCGTCCAGGCCGGCCGCGGAGTCCCGCGCCGAAGCGGGCGGCTTCGGTACGGCCGCCATCGTCTCCCTCGCGCGCGTCGATGCCGCCATGCTGTTCCTGCACGAGGTCGACCTCCGGCGCTGTTCCTTCTCTCGCGCGCGGCATCTGGACCAGATCCGTATCGAGGGCGAGTGCCTCTTCGCTCAGCCGCCATCCGCCACAGGCCGGGGAAACGTGTGGCCGTTCCACTGGACCCAGCGCAAGGTCCTCGCGGAGGAAGGACTCTGGCGTGCCCGGCGCGGGCCTCGGCGTGGCCGGCCGGGCTGGCTTGCCTCGGTCGAGGCGGAGGAATCCGGTGCGACCCCCGGTGCGGCGACCATCGAAATCCTGTACCGGAATCTGCGAAAGGCCCTCGAAGACGGGAAGGACGAACCGGGGGCCGCCGACTTCTACTACGGCGAGATGGAGATGCGCCGGCACAGCCGTGGCTGGCGCACCACGGAACGGTGGCTGCTCCAGGCGTACTGGCTGCTGTCCGGCTACGGACTTCGCGCGGCCCGCGCACTGGGGTGGCTCTCCGTAGCCATGTTCATCACGATCCTGCTCATGATGGGGTACGGCCTGCCCGATGCGTCCCCTGCGCAGAGAGCCACCGGTACGGTTCCCGCGGGCGGCGGCAAGGTCACGTTCACGATCGACAAGGACGATCCGAGGAATCCGACCGGCCACCGGTTCACCGGCGAGCGGCTGGAGAAGGCGCTGACCGTCACCCTCAACTCGGTCGTGTTCCGCTCCAGCGGCCAGGACCTCACGACCGCGGGTACCTACATCGAGATGGCTTCCCGCTTCTCCGAGCCGGTCCTCCTCGGCTTCGCGGCTCTGGCCGTGCGGGGCCGGGTCAAGCGGGGGAGCTGAACTCGTCGGGGGCGGGTGGACCACCGCCGCAATCATGTGTGTCGAGTTGAGTGCGGGGCAGTGCCCTGCCTCTTGCGTCCGGGGCCCGCGCTCGGAGATCGTTCCGCCATGAACGAGTACGTGCATCCGGCAGACGGCGGCGGGTCGGCGCTGGGCGATGCCCTGCGTATCGGCGGGCCGGGGACGACCCTCGACGACGCGCAGGTCACCGAGTTCGTTGCCGGGGTGCTCGGTGGGGCGGAGCTGGACGGGCGGAGTGTTTGCGTTGTGGTGCCCGACGGGACGCGGAGTTGTCCGTTGCCGTTGTTGCTGTCCGCCGTGCACGGGGCGCTCGTCGGGCGGGTGAGCCGGCTGACCGTGCTGATCGCGCTCGGCACCCATGCCGCCATGGACGAAGCCCGGCTGGCCGGGCATCTCGGCTACCCGGAGGGCGGGCTCGCCGCGCGCTATCCGGGCATGACCGTACGGAACCACGAGTGGTGGGACCCCGACACGTTCGTCTCGCTCGGCACGATCTCCGCCGACCGGGTCGGCGAGCTGTCCGGCGGGCTGCTGCACCACGCCGTCGACGTCCGCCTGAACCGCGCGGTGGTCGACCACGACGTCACCCTCGTGCTCGGCCCCGTCTTCCCGCACGAAGTCGTCGGCTTCTCCGGTGGCAACAAGTACTTCTTCCCCGGCGTCGCGGGTGCCGACATCATCGACCTCTCGCACTGGCTGGGCGCCCTGATCAGCAGCGTGGAGATCATCGGCACCCGCGGCATCACGCCCGTACGCGCGCTCATCGACGAGGCCGCGGCCCTCATCCCCGGCCGCCGCCTCGCCCTCTGCGCCGTCGCGCAGTCGGGGACGGACGCACTGCACTCCCTCGCGTACGGCACACCGGAGGCGGCCTGGGCCGCGGCGGCCGAGGTCTCCGCCGAGACCCACATCCGTTATCTGGACGCGCCCGTGAAGCGCGTCCTGTCGGTCATGCCGGAGAAGTACGAGGACATCTGGACCGCCGCCAAGGGCTTCTACAAGCTGGAGCCGGTGGTCGCGGACGGCGGCGAGGTCATCCTCTACGCGCCGCACATCACGCAGCTCTCCGCCATGCACCCGGAGATCGGCGACATCGGCTACCACTGCCGGGACTACTTCACCAAGCAGTGGGACCGCTTCAAGGACCTGCACTGGGGCGTGCTGGCCCACTCCACGCACCTGCGCGGCGCGGGCACGTACGACGCGGAGGCCGGCGAGGAACGCTGCCGGGTCACCGTCACGCTCGCCACCGGCATCCCCGAGGACGTCGTACGCGCCGCGAACCTGCACCACCTCGACCCGGCGGAGATCGACCCCGCGGCCTTCGCCGCCGACCCGGAGACCCTGGTCGTGCCGCACGCGGGCGAGATCCTCCACCGGCTGCGCACGAAATGAGGAGCGGTACATGACCTTGCCTCAGCTCCCGGAACTCACCGGCGCGGACGCCGAAGCGGCCGACGCGGTCGCCGCACTGTTGCGCGACGCCGCCCCGCTCGGCGTCGCCTTCTCCGGCGGCGTCGACTCCTCGCTGCTGCTGGCGCTCGCCGTACGGGCGCTCGATGCCGAGCGGGTCGTCGCCGTCCTCGGCGTCTCGCCCAGTCTCGCCGCGGACGAGCGCGCCGGGGCCCACCGGGTGGCCGCCCACATCGGGGCGCGGGTCGTCGAAGTCGCCACGTACGAAGGGGAGTCGGCGGCCTACCGCGCCAACGGGCCGGACCGTTGCTTCCACTGCAAGGACGAGCTGTTCACCAGGATCTCGGACGAGGTCGCCGCCGAGCACGGGCTCGCGGCGGTCGCGTACGGGGAGAACGCCGACGACGCCCGCCGCCCGGACCGGCCCGGCAGCCGCGCCGCCACCGAGCACCGGGTGCTGCGGCCGCTCGCCGAAGCGGGCCTGGACAAGGCCGCCGTACGCCGCCTCGCCCGCGCGCTCCGGCTGCCCTGCGCCGACAAGCCCGCCGCGCCCTGCCTGGCCTCCCGCATCCCGCACTTCGAAGAGGTCTCGCCCGCCAAGCTCGGGCAGATAGAACGGGCCGAGAAGGCGCTGCGGGGACTGGGGTTCAGCGACTGCCGGGTGCGGCACCACGGGGAGGTGGCGCGGGTCGAGCTGCCGGTCGCGGAGATCGCCCGGGCCGCCTCCGACGAGCTGCGCGAGGCGGTGCTGAGCGCCGTGAAGGCGGCCGGCTTCCGCATGGTCGCGATCGACCTGGCGGGCATCCAGTCCGGCGCGTTCACGCTGCCGCTGGTGGGCGTGACGGGAGGCGGCCGCGATGTCTGAGCACGCGCCGGGCCCCGAAGCGGCGACGGGCGGTGCGCCCGACCTCGGAGCGGTGAGCGGTGCCGGGGCCGGGCTCGCCGGCCTCGCCGGGCTCGCCGGGCTCGCCGAGCTGGATCATGACCGGACCGCGCGGCGCGGCTACCCGGAGGCGGTCTACTGCGAAGGCAAGACGGCGGCGCAGGTGGCCGCCATCGCGGCCGCGGTACGCGAACGGTACGCCGGTACCGCGCACATGGGCCCCGACATACCGGTCACCCTCTTCACCCGGGCCGACGACGGACACGCCAAGGCGGTGCTCGCCGAACTCCCCGACGCGCGCCATGACACGGAGGCCCGGCTGCTCGCCTGGCCGCCGGCGCCGCCGACCGCGACCGGCGGCAAGGTGACCGTGGTCTGCGCCGGCACCTCCGACCTCCCCGTGGCCCGGGAAGCTCTCCTCACCGCCACGTACCTCGGCCGGGAGACCGCATTCGTCGCGGACGTGGGCGTCGCCGGGCTGCACCGGGTCCTCGGCAAGCTCGACCTGCTGCGTTCCGCACGGGCCGTGGTCGTGGTCGCGGGCATGGACGGCGCGCTGCCCAGCGTGGTGGCCGGGCTGGTCGCGTCGCCGGTCGTCGCCGTGCCGACCTCCGTCGGGTACGGCGCCGCCTTCGGCGGCCTCGCCCCGCTGCTGGCCATGCTCAACGCCTGCGCCCCGGGCGTCGCCGTGGTCAACATCGACAACGGCTACGGCGCGGGCCACCTGGCAGCCCAGATCGCGGCACCGTTTCCCGCCGCGTAGACCGGGCCGCCGAAAGACGGTGCCGCCGAAGTCCTGCCCGTCCCGTGGCGGCCGGGGCTTCTAAGGAGGCCCCGCCGGGCAGTCAGGAGACCCCGCCGGGCAGCGTGGCGCCCGGGACCAGGCCGGCTGTTACCGCTGCCGCGATCGCGGCGTCCAGGAGGGTGCTCGTGGGGAGGCCGCGGTCGGCGGCCAGGGTGGCCACGTCGTCGAATTCGGGGGTGGCCCGGACGATCACTCCGCCGCGGTGCGCGACCTTGACCGGCAGCTCGGCGCCGTCCGCCACGGTGACCCGTACCCATGTGCGTTGCAGTGCGGTCTTCCGTACGGCCGACTCGCGTACCCCGATGGTGCTGGTCTCGCGGAAGATCAGGTCGCGCAGGGCGTCCGCCCGCTGCCGCGGGGCCAGTACCCGCAATGTGTGCGCCGGGCGGCCCTTCTTCATGAGGATCGGCACCAGCCAGGCGTCCGAGGCGCCGGCCGCGAGCAGGGAGGCGAGGACGCCGGGCCACAGGCGCGGGTCCAGGTCGTCGACGTTGGCCTCCAGGACGGCGGCGGACGTCTCCTCGTCCGTGCCAGCCGCGGCGACCGCGGGGGAGCCGATCACCACGCGGACCACGTTCGGGCGGCCCGGGGTGTCCCGCGTGCCCGCGCCCACCCCGGTCGCCTCGGCCCGCAGCCGCGGCAGTTCGCCGCACTCCGTGGCCAGCGCGGTCACCAGCGCCATGCCGGTCGGCGTGGCCAGCTCGCCGGCGCCGCCGCCCACCACCTCCCAGCCCGCCGCCAGTTCGAGCACGGCGGGCACCGGCACCGGCAGGTCGCCGTGGGCCGTGCGGACCCGGCCGGAGCCCAGGGCGGCCGGGCTCGCGGTGATCCCGTCGATCCCCAGTTCGTGCAGCGCGGCACAGACCCCGACCACGTCCGCTATCGAGTCCCAGGCGCCGACCTCGTGGAAGTGCACCTCCTCGACCGGTACGCCGTGCACGCGGGCCTCCGCCGCCGCGAGCCGCCCGAAGACCGCCAGCGCACGGTCGCCGACCCGGCCCGGCAGCCCGGCCTCCTCGATCCGGCCCCTGATGGCGCGCCAGGTCCGGTGCGGATGGTCCTCGGCCAGCGGCTCGATGCCGACCCTGGTGGCGCGCAGCCCGGCGCGGGTGACGGCCGACCGGGTCAGCCGTACGGCGCCGGGGATCACCGCGTCGATCGCGTGCTGCACGGCCTCCGGCGCGGCCCCGGCGTCGATGAGCGCGCCGAGCAGCATGTCCCCGGCGACGCCGGAGGTGACGTCGAGCCAGGCCTCGCGGTGCGGCGCGGTCATGCGGTGGTCTCCCGGCGGCCGGACGGACGGAGGTACGGCGTGTCGGACATGCCATTGATCCTATGGACCGGACACGCGCCGTGCGACCAGGTCTTTCCTGCCGTACCCGGACGGATCAGGTGTTCGGCGGGGTCTCGTCCGGGAAGATCTTCGTCACGATCGTGCCGTCCTCGGTGAGGTAGGCGTGCAGCATGCCCTCGCTGCTGTGCGGCGCGTCGAAGGTGCCCCTGCCGTCCAGCGCGATCACCCCGCCGTCGCCCCCGAGCTTCGGCAGCCGCTTCACCAGCACTTCGTACGCCGCCGCTGCCACGTCCTTGCCGCCGAACTCCATGAGGTGGGAGATCGTCGCGGTCGCGGCGCCGCGGAGGAAGATCTCGCCGTCGCCGGTGGCGCTGGCCGCGACGGTGCCGTTCTTGGCGTACGTACCGGCGCCGACCACGGGGGAGTCGCCGATCCGCCCGGACATCTTGTTGGTCAGGCCGCCGGTGGAGGTGGCGGCGGCCAGATTCCGCTTGCCGTCCCGCGCGACCGCGCCCACGGTGCCCTTCGCCTGTTCGTCCGCGAGCGCCGCCGAGGAGCGGGCGCCGGCGGCGGAACGGTCCCCGCCGGCCTTCTTCTTGGCCGCCATCAGGGCGTCCCAGCGGGCCTGCGTCCAGTAGTAGTCCTGGGTCACCGTCGCCAGGCCGTTGCGGGCCGCGAAGCCGTCGGCGCCCTCGCCCGCCAGCAGCACGTGCGGGGATTTCTCCATGACCAGGCGGGCGGCGGAGATCGGGTTGCGGACGTGGCGCACCCCGGCGACCGCGCCCGCCGCCAGGTCCGAGCCGCGCATGATGGAGGCGTCCAGTTCGTGCCCGGCGTCCGCGGTGAAGACGGCGCCCTTGCCCGCGTTGAACAGCGGGTTGTCCTCCAGCGACCGGACCGCGGCCTCGACCGCCGAGACGCTGTCGCCGCCCCGGTCCAGCACCTTCTTGCCCGCCCGTACCGCGTCCGCGAGGCCGTCCCGGTACGCCTTCTCCCGTTCGGGCGAGGTCTCGTCGCGCTGCAGAGCGGTGCCCGCGCCGCCGTGCACGGCGAGTACCACGTGCCGGGCGTCGGGCCGTGCCTTGCCCTGCGGCGCGCCGGCCGCCGCGAGGCGCCCGGCGGCTGGCCCGGCCGGGGCGTCGCCGTCCCCGCGCCCGCCGCCCGTGGTCCCGTACGGCACCGTGGTCAGCAGCCCGGCGGCCACCGCGGCTGCGGCCAGCACCGGCAGGGTCCAGGGGCGGCTCAGGAGCTTGCCGGTACGTGGACGGGTGCGCATGCGTCCTCCTCGCCGTTCGATGGGCTCGACCGTGGAGCGGATGCACCGTACATGCGGATGTGGCGCATGTGCACCAGGACGAAACGGGCGCAGAAAAGTCCAAGTCCCGACCGGCGAGGCGGCATTGACGTCCGTTCCCGCATGTCGGAGGCTTGCGGACGGTTCCAGGCACCGGCTCCGCTTCCCCTCATGAGCCGGCCGCGCACCCGCAGTCCGCCACACCTCCGGAGGCCACGTGACCGTCTTCGCCAGATCGCTCACCGGCTCGCTCGCCGTGCTGCTCGCCGCCGCCACGCTCGGCGCCGCGCCACCGGGCGCCGCGCCACCGGGCGGCGCGGCACCGGGCGGCGCGGCACCGGGCGGCGCGGCACCGGAAGCCGGCCACGAGCGGCCGCTCCCGGTGATCTCGCCGACCCCGCAGCACATGACCCGGGTCTCGGCCGACGTCCGGCTCGGCGGCCGCGTCAACGTCGTCGTCGGGAGGGACACCGACGCGGCGGCGCGCACGCTGCTCCTCAAGACGCTGCGCGCGCACGGCGTGCTTGACATCGATGTCAGCACCCGCCCCGGTCGCCACGCCGCGCTCACCGTGCTGCTCGGCCCGGCCACTCGCCCGGACGTCGCGGCGGCGCTGCGCGGCACGGACGTACCGGACCACGCCGAGGGATACGCGCTGCGCGTCGCCGACCACCGGTCGCGGCAGGCCACCGTCGCGCTCGGCGGCACCGACGCCGCCGGCCAGTACTACGCCGTGCAGACCCTGCGCGGCCTGATCGCCGGGGGCCGGATCGCCGGCGCCTCGGTCTCCGACTTCCCGTCCATGCCGCTGCGCGGCTCCATCGAGGGCTTCTACGGCTCCCCGTGGACCCACGAAGAGCGCCTGGACCAGATGGATTTCCTCGGCGAGGTCAAGTCCAACACCTACGTCTACGCGCCCAAGGACGACCCGTACCACCGCGAGAAGTGGCGCGATCCCTACCCCGCCGACAAGCTCGACGAGCTGGGCGCCCTGGTGCGGCGCGCGACCGCCCACCACGTCCGCTTCACCTTCGCCGTCTCGCCCGGCAACTCCATCTGCTACTCCGACCCGGCCGACGTCAAGGCCCTCATCGCCAAGCTGGAGTCGCTGTACGGCCTCGGCGTCCGCTCCTTCTCCGTGCCGCTGGACGACATCAGCTACACGAAGTGGAACTGCGCGGCGGACGAGAAGAAGTTCGGCGCGCCGGGCCGCGAACCCGCCGCCGAGGCCCAGGTCGGCCTGCTCAACGAGGTCCAGCGCGCCTTCATCGCCACCCACGAGGGCACCAACCCGCTCCAGATGGTGCCGACCGAGTACGGCGACCTGACCGACACCGCGTACAAGCAGAAGCTCCGCTCGACGCTCGATGAGGACATCGAGGTGATGTGGACCGGCACCGAGGTGGTGCCGTCGGAGATCACCAACGACCAGGCCGCCAAGGCCGCCGAACTGTTCGGCCGCAAGGTCTTCGTCTGGGACAACTACCCGGTCAACGACTTCGACAAGACCGCCGGCCGGCTGCTGCTCGCCCCGTACGACAAGCGCGAGGCGGGCCTCTCCGACCACCTCAGCGGCGTCGTCTCCAACCCGATGAACCAGGAGGCGGCCAGCAAGCTCGCCGTCTTCACCATCGCCGACTTCGCCTGGAACGACCGCGGTTACGACGTGCGGCGATCGGCCCGGCAGTCCGCGCTGCACCTCGCGGGCGGCGACCCGGAGACCGCCGACGCCGTACAGACCTTCGTCGACCTCAACCACCTCGCGCCCGGCTCCACGCCGACGCCGTGGCAGCCGCAGGCCCCGGTGCTCAGCGCCCGGCTGGCGGCGTTCTGGAAGGCGTACGACAGCGACCCGGAGGCGGCGGTCGCGAAGCTGCACCCGACGGTCGAGGGCATCGCCCGCGCGCCGCGGGTGATCCGCTCCGGGGTGCCCGACAAGCTGTTCCTGCACGACGCCGACCGCTGGCTGGACGCCACGGCGCTGTGGGGCTCGGCGATGCGGCACGGGCTCGCCGCGCTGACCGCCGTGCAGGACGGCGACACGGCGGGGGCCGCGAAGGAACGTGCCGCCATGGACGCCGACGCGAGCGCCGCCGGGAAGATCACCTCCGACCCGGAGGAGACCCGCCCGCACGGCGCGGTCAAGATCGGTGACCCGTTCATCGGCGACTTCCTCGCCAAGGTCCGCGAGTTGCAGGACGCCGCGGCGCAGGACTGACCGGAGGCCGGGGTGCCCTCGTACGAGAGCACCCCGGACCGCCCTACTTCACATACTCGTTCGTGTAGGTCTTCTCCAGGTCCACATCCGCCTTCGCGATCTCCGGCGTGAAGGCGGAGAGCACCTTGTGCACCGCCGCCGCGCCGTCGGCTCGGATCCGGCCGTCCTTGGCGTACGCGTCCTTCGCCTGCGCGATGGCCTTCTCGTACACCGCCGGGTCGTCACCGGCGTACTGGCGCGGCATCTTCGCCGCGATCTCCTTGGCGGAGTGCGTGTCGATGTACTTCAGCGCCTTCAGGACCGCCTTCGCCAGCTTGCGGGCCCGGTCGGGATGGTCCTCCAGCCAGTCGCGGTCGGAGTAGAGGACGGCGGCGGGGTAGGTCGAGACGCCGAAGTCCTCCTGGACGCCCTTCTCGGTACGCGTGTCGGTGAGCAGCTTCACCTGCTTCGCGCCCACCCGCTTCTGGAGCTGGGAGACCGCCGGGTCGAGCATGACGGCCGCGTCCACCCGGCCCTGCTCCATCGCCGCGACCGCCGTGGAGTCGCCCCCGATGCCCTGCACGCTCGCCGCGTCGGCCTTCATGCCGTGGTCGGTGAGCAGCTTCTTGAGGAAGAAGTCGGTGGACGAACCGGGCGCGGTCACGCCGACCTTCGCGCCCTTGAGGTCCTCGACCGAGTCGATCTTCTTGCTCGCCTTGGGGGAGACGGCCAGCACCAGCGAGGGATAGCGCAGCATGTTGACGAACGAGACCACGTCCCGGTGCTTGGCCTGCATCTGGATCGTGTGGTCGTAGTAGCCGCTCACCACGTCCACACTGCCGCCCTGCATCGCCTGCAGCGCCTTCGACCCGCCCTGCAGGTCCTCCAGCCGTACCTGGACGCCCGCCTCCTTGTAGTAGCCCAGCTGCTGGGCGAGCGTGGTGGGCAGATAGACCAGCAGCGGCTGGCCGCCGACGCCGATGCGGACCGCGTCGCCCCCGCCGCCGGACGAGCAGCCGGAGACGGCGGCGAGCGTGGCGAGGCAGGCAGCCGCGGCCACGGCGCTGCGCAGGGGGCGGCGGGCGGGATGGTGCGCCATGAACTCTCCTGGGGGAAGGGGGCGGGTCAGGCGTGGCCGCGCTCGCGGGCGGGCTGCCAGCGCAGCAGACGGCGTTCGACGCGGTTGACGAGGAGGTCGATGACGACGACCACGGCGGAGAGCACTACCATCCCGGCGAACACCCCGGTCGTGTCGAACGTCCCCTCCGCCTGCGCGATCAGGTAGCCCATTCCTTCGGACGCGCCGAGGTACTCGCCGACCACCGCGCCGACGATCGCGAAGCCGACGCTGGTGTGCAGGCTGGAGAAGATCCACGACATGGCGCTGGGCAGCAGCACGTGCCGGATCAGCTGGCTCTCCTTCGCGCCCAGCATCCGGGCGTTGTCGACCAGTACCCGGTCCACTTCCCGTACGCCCTGGTAGGTGTTGAAGAAGACGATGAAGAAGACCAGCGTCACGCCGAAGGCGACCTTCGACCAGATGCCGAGCCCGAACCAGAGCAGGAAGATCGGTGCCAGGACGACCCGCGGCAGCGCGTTGAGCACCTTGATGTACGGGTCGAGGACGGCGGCCAGGGTGCGGGCGCGGGCCAGCAGGAAGCCGATGCCCAGGCCCAGTACGCCGCCGATGACCAGCGCGAGCGCCGCCTCCAGCAGGGTGGTGAGCAGATGCCCGTAGATCTCGCCGCTGCCCAGCCACTTGCCGATGCGGCCGGCGACGGCGGCGGGGGAGCTGAAGAAGAACGGGTCGACGACGCCGGTACGGGCGCCCAGCTCCCAGCCCGCGACGAGCACGACGGCCAGGCCGAGCTGGGCCGCGAGCACGGCGGGCCGGGACGGGCCGCTCCGGCGGCGGCGCGGGGGCCCGGCGGGCCGTGGCGGTGCGGTGTCAGCCGGCGTCTTGGACAGCTCCGGCGCCCGCGGTCCCGTGGGAAGCGCGCTCATAGGTCCTCATCACCTCGTTCCTCAAGTCCGCCCAGATCGCGCCGTACAGCTCGGTGAAGCGCGGCGTGGTCCTGATGTCGAGCAGGTCGCGCGGCCGGGGCAGGTCGACCGGGTACCGGCCGACGACGCCGCTGCCGGGCCCCGCGGACAGCAGCACCACCTCGTCCGACAGCGACACCGCCTCCTCCAGGTCATGGGTGACGAAGAGGACCGTCTTGCCGCTGTCGGTCCACAGCGCCAGCAGCTCGTTCTCCATGACCTGCCGGGTCTGCACGTCCAGCGCGCCGAACGGCTCGTCCATCAGCAGGATGTCCGGGTCGCCGATCCAGGTCTGGGCGACGGCGGTGCGCTTGCGCATCCCGCCGGAGAGCTGGTGCGGGTAGGCGTTCTCGAAGCCGGCCAGGCCCACGCGCCGGACCCACTCGTGGGCCCGCGCCAGGCGTTCGGCCTTGTCCACGCCGGACAGTTCGAGGCCGAACGCCACGTTCTGCACGACGGTCTTCCAGGGCAGCAGGGCGTCCTGCTGGAACATGTAACCGGCCCTGCGGTTCAGGCCGTCCAGCGGTTCGCCGCCGATGCGGACCTGCCCGGCGGACGGCTCGCGCAGCCCGGCCACCGCGTTGAGCACCGTGGACTTGCCGCACCCCGTGGGCCCGACCACCGAGACGAACCGCCCCGGTGCCACCGTCAGATCCACCTCCCGTACGGCCGTGTAGTCGCCCTCGGCGCCCTGGTACGTCATCGTGACGCCGCGCAGCTCGACGGCCGCGCTGTCGTCCCCGACAGCCATCGGCACCCTCCGTTCAGCGGGACCTGAAGATCACTCGCCGGTCATGATTGGTCACCGCACCGTGATCGCGCAACGGTCCCGCACGACGAAAGTCGGCCGGGGCGTCTCATGAAGGGGAGGGCCGCGGGCGCGGCCGGTGTCACCAGCGCATCGCGGTGAAGTCGACCGGCCGGGGCGTCAGTCGCCGCGTGCGCGCCACCAGGCCCCGCAGCCGCTCCGCCATCCGGTCCGCCGGCAGGTGCTTGCGGTCGCCATGACCGGGCAGCAGCCACTCGAAGCGCAGCCGCCCCGCGGTACGTGCCAGGGAGGCGGCCAGCTCCTCGATGGAGTACCAGGTGACGCTCTCCGCCACCTCGATGTCGCCCGTCGTGCGCGACCAGTAGAAGCTGTCCCCGCTGAAGCAGTACCGCTCGTCGGCGACGTACAGCACACTGCCGCGCGTGTGGCCGGGGAGCGGGTGCGCGATCAGCCCCGGACCGATCTCCACGCGCTCCGTGCCGCGCAGCACCCGGTCGGCGTCGGGTGCCGCGTCCAGGTCGCCCTCGTGGATCCAGAGCCGGGCGCCGAAGTGGTCCGCGTACTGGCGGCCGTGTGCCGCGTGGTCCCGGTGGGTGAGCAGGACGTCGGTGACCGTGCCGAGCGCCGCGTACTTCGCGGCGAGCACCTCGCTCCAGCGCGGGGTGTCCACCAGTACGAGGGTTCCTGCCGGGCGGCGTACGAGGTAGGAGTTGGCGCCGGCGGTCTGCCGGGAGTTGTGGCCGCAGAGCGAGACGGCCGCGTCGAGGGCCAGCGGGAAGGGGTCGAGCGCGGGGTCGAGGCGCCCGGAGGCGGGGCGGACGGAGCGGGTCGGGCAGGCGAAGGCGGCGGCGTGGACCGCCCGGTCCTCCGCCGCGTCGCGCGGCTGGCGCACCACCTCGGACCGCTGCCCCACCCGGTCGATCAGGCCGGGCGCGAGCTGCCTGGCGACGTCGCAGTCGGTGCAACGGTCGTCCACGTACCAGTCGTTGTCCATGGCGCCAGTACAACGGCCGGGCAGGGAAAGAGGAACCCGGTGCGGGTCTTGTCCTTGCTGGTCAGGTGCTCTCTGCGGGACATTGGCGCGAGTTGAATGGCGAGGGCATGACAAGCATGCGGGCGTGGCAAGTGTGTCCGGGCGCCGGCCGCCGTGGGGTGCGCGGCCGCGGCGCACCGGGAGTCAGGGCATGATCAGCGATGCGCCGCGGCCGGGTCGGAGGCAGGCTCAGCCGGCCTGCGGGAACGGGCTGTTGCCCGGGTCGGTGAGGGACATCCCCAGCTGAGCGCGCTCGGTGAGCCAGCGGGTGGGGCGGTACCGCGGATCGCCCGTCGTACGGTGCAGCGCCTGCTGGAGCGCGAGCAGTCGGGGAGCGCCGATGGTGTCGCCCCAGGTCAGCGGCCCGTGCGGATAGCCCAGGCCGGTGGTGACGGCGAGGTCGATGTCGGCCGGTGCCGCGAGACCGCGCTCCGCGATGGACGCCGCGACCGACACGATCGAGGCGAGCAGCCGCTGCGCGACGGAGCCCGCGGCGTCCCGTACGACGGTCACCGCGTACGGCTCCGCTTCGCCGCCCGCCGCTGCGAGGACCGCACGGGCGTCGGCCGCCACCTCCGGGTCGGTGGCCGGCGTGGCGGCCAGCACCCGGCGGCGGGTGGCGAGGGACAGCGGGTCGACGCCGAGGGTGCGGGCCGGTGGCAGGCCCAGGCCCGCCACCGCTTCGGCGACCGTCGTGCCCCAGGTGGCGACGAGTACGAGCGCGTCGTCGGCCGGGACTTCGGCGTCGTCGAGCACGGCGCCGGACGCGGCGAGCGCCGACCGCAGCGCCTCCGTACCGGGGCCCGTGCCGGCCACCCGTACGGGCCGCTTGGCGTCGCCGGTGACGGGCGCTTCGGGGGCGGCGGCCGGCGCCGGGTCCTCGGGGCCGTACGCGTACCAGCCCCGGCCCGCCTTGCGGCCGTGCAGCCCGGCGGTCACCCGGTTGGGGGTGAGGAAGGACGGGCGGAGCCGGTCGGAGTGGCGGAAGCCGTGCCAGATCGTGTCGATGACCGCCGTGGTCACGTCGAGCCCGGTGAGGTCCATCAGCTCGAACGGGCCCATCTTCAGGCCGAGGACGTCCCGTGCGATGCGGTCGATCCCCGGTACGTCGGCGACCGTCTCCTCCAGCAGCGCCAGCGCCTCCGTGACCAGGCCGCGCCCGGCGTGGTTGACGAGGAAGCCGGGGGTGTCGGCGACGACGACGGCGCGGTGCCCGGTGCCGGCCACCAGCCCGGTGAGCAGCTCCGGGATCTCCGGCCGGGTCGCCGCGCCCGGCACCACCTCCACGATCTTCATCAGCGGTACGGGGTTGAAGAAGTGCAGGCCCGCCAGGCGCGAGGGGTCGTCGAGCGTGGCGGCGATCGCGGTGACCGACAGGGAGGAGGTGTTGGTCGCGAAGACCGTGGACGCGGGGAGCGTCTCGGCCAGCTTGCCGAAGACCTCGGCCTTGGTGTCCAGGTCCTCCCGGGCGGCCTCGATGACCAGCTCGACGTCGTCGCCGGGCGCCCAGGGGGAGTCCAGCGGCACGATGCGGGCGAGCGTGTCCGCCGCTTCCCCTTCCGCGATCCGGCCCTTGGCGGCGGCCCGGTCGAGCATGCCCCGCACGAAGTCGACGGCCGCGCCGACCGCCTCCGTACGGATGTCGGCCAGCTCGACGGTGTGCCCGGCGGTGGCGGCCCACTGGGCGATGCCGCGACCCATGACGCCGGCGCCCACGATCCTGATTCGCACGTCAGATACTCCCTTGTGCCGGTCCGCCGCCAGCTGTTCTTTGGCGGGGCCCGTCCGTCTCGTCGTTTCCGTGGCAGGGCCCCTCCCTCTCCCCGCGAGGAAAGTCCCGCCCCCCCCGCAAGGAAAGCCCCGACCCCGCAAAGAGAGCCCCGACCCTCACAAGGAGAGTCCCGTGATCGAGACCCCCTCCCCCGCCTCCACCACACTCCTCATGAAGTTACCCCCACCCACTGACAACCCGGCGTGACCACGGGCGTTGTCCACGCGGTCAGCGGAGGTACACGCGCTCAGCGCAGGTATACGCGCTCAGCGCAGGTACACCCGGTCCGGATCGACATCCTCGCGCAGCAGGCGCAGCTCGGCGTCGCTCGGGGGGCGGACGGTCTCCACGGTGTCGGCGACCGCGAGGTCCCAGCCGGTGTTCTCGCGTACCTGGTCCACCGTCACGCCCGGGTGCACGGCCACCAGCGTCAGCTCCTGGCCGACGCCCGTGCGGGCCAGGATGCCCAGCTCGGTGATGACCCGGGTGACGCCCGTGCCGAGCGGGCGCACGCCCTCTTCGAGGGCGCGGTCGGGCCCCGGCGTGGTGCAGAAGTCCAGCTTCTCGGTGAAGGAGCGCGGGTCGTGGCGGCGCATCACCACGAACACCTCGCGGGAGTTGGCCATCACCTCGATCGCGCCGCCGGAGCCGGGCAGCCGCACCTTCGGCGCGTCCCAGTCACCGATGACGGAGGTGTTGAGGTTGCCCCACTTGTCGATCTGCGCCGCGCCGAGGAACCCGACGTCGATGTGGCCGCCCTGGAGGACGTACCCGAAGAGCGCGGGCATCGAGAGGACCGCCTCGGCGCCGGTGATCAGCACCGCGTCGGCGATCGTCTCGGGCAGGTGCGAGGGGTGCGCGCCGCACACCCCGGACTCGTACACGATCTCCAGCTGCGGCGCGACCGTGAGATGGGCGAGCGAGGCGGCCAGCGTGGGCAGCCCGATACCGGCGAACACCGTCCGCCGCGCCGCCAGTTCGCGCGAGGCGACGACGGCCAGCAGCTCGGACGAGGTCACGTCGGGGGTGGTGGTCGGGTCCGTGCTCACAGTCGCCTCCCGTAGTTGACCGGCAGGCTCATCGCCTCGCCGACGGCGAGGGAGTCCCAGAACTCCTCGCCGAGCTTGCTGACGTACTCCGCGTGGTCCGCGGTGCCGTACACCCACTCCTTCAGCCAGTCCTGCAGCCGGTCGGGGTCCTTGCTGATCCCGGACCAGGCGCGGTAGAAGGCGTTGTCCCGGTCGTAGTAGCCCTGCGCGAAGGAGGGGTGGGCGCCGCGCGGGCAGGCCACCACCGCGTCCACCGCGTGCGAGGGGATCACCGTGCGGTTCGGGTCGGAGCGGACGACCTCGTCCTCGACGATCTCCTCGACGACCACGACCGCCTTGTCCGCCGCGTAGACCGCCTCCGCCTGGACGCCCGTCAGGCCCCAGATCTGGGTGTTGCCGCTGCGGTCGGCGCGCTGCGCGTGAATGATCGTCACGTCGGGGTTGACGGGCGGTACGACGTAGACCTGCTCGGCCTCGCCGCCCGGGCCCGGGTAGGGCGAAGTGACCTTGCGCAGGCCCTCGTTGACGGAGGGCAGGTCGCTGCCGCCGTACGAACGCAGCGGGTAGAACGGCAGTCGCTGGGCGCCCGCGAGGTAGCGGCAGATCATGCCGTAGTGGCTGTACTCCTCGAAGACCAGCGGCTCGGGGTCGGCCTTCTCCACCCGGCGGCGCAGCTCACCGAGCGAACCGGCCGAGGAGTTGCCGACGAAGGAGGAGACCAGCCGGGAGACGCAGCCGGCGGCGAGCATCTGGTCCACGACGATGTCCGCGGTCATCCGGACGACGGTGAGGTCCCGGCGGCCCTGCCGGATGATCTCGTGCCCGGCGGCGGTGGGGATGAGGTGCGTGAAGCCTTCGAGGGAGACGGTGTCCCCGTCATGGACGAAGGAGGAGACGGCCTCCCGCATCGTCATGGTCTTGTCCACGGTGCTCCTCGGCGTGCGGGGTGTGGATCCGGTCCCGCTTACCGTTTCACCGGCCATTGATCTCCGTCCAATACCGAATTAAGGTCAGACTGATATCGGGAAAGAAATAGTCGGCTCGCAGGGATGGACGGAACGGTATGGAGCTGCGGCATCTCACCGCCTTTGTCGCGGTGGCGGAGGAGCTGCACTTTGGCCGGGCCGCCAAGCGTCTGCAGATGGCGCAGCCGCCGCTCAGTCAGCAGATCCGCCAGCTGGAGAAGGAGCTGGGCGTTCAGCTCTTCGAGCGCAACACCCGCTCGGTCCGGCTGACCAGCGCGGGTCAGTCCTTCCTGGATCCCGTCCGTACGGTCCTCGCCGACCTGGACACCGCGACCCGCGCCACCAAGGCTGCCGGGCGTGGTGAGTACGGCCGGGTCACCATCGGCTTCGCCGGCGCCTCCACGCACGAGACGCTGCCGTTGCTCACGCGCGCCGTGCGGGCCGCGCACCCGGCGCTGGAGCTGGTGATGAAGGGCCAGACGTACGCCAACGTCGCGCTCGCCGGGGTCGCCGACGGCTCGCTCGACCTCGGCTTCGTCCGCCTCCCGGTCACCCAGGCGGGCGTCACGACCCGGGTGATCGACGAGGAGGAGCTGGTCTGCGCGCTGCCGTCGGACCATCCGCTGGCCCGCCGCCGGCGCATCCCCATCGCCGCGCTCGCCGACGAGCCGTTCGTCAGTTTTCCCGCCAACGCCGGGTCCACGGTCCGGGACGCCACGGTCCGGGCGTGCGAGGACGCCGGGTTCAACCCGCGGGTGGTGCAGGAGGCGCCCGACTCGTACACGATCCTGGCGCTGGTCGCCGCGGGTGTGGGCGTCACCCTCACCGTCACCTCCTGCCAGCACATCCAGCAGACCGGGCTGGTCTACCGGCCGCTGGCGGGCCCGCCGATACGGCTGCAGGCCGCGCTGGCCTGGCGTCCGGACAACCCCTCGGCGGCGCTGCGTACCGTCCTGGCGGTGGCCGAGGAGGCGCTGCCCACACCTGAAGGGAAGGCTCCGGTTCGCGTCTGACCTGTACCGATCGCCGATTGATAAACCTGGCGTCCGAATCCTTGGCGAATTGGATATTGGACCGGCTCAGTGCTCGGGTGGAAAAGTCACCGGGAAGCGTCCCTCAGGGCACCAGGAAAGGCCGTGGCATGTCCGACCCCACCGAAATCGTCCTCTGCGAACCGCTGCGCACCCCGATCGGCAAGTTCGGCGGGGCGCTGGCCGGACAGCGCCCCGCCGCCCTGGCCGCCCTGCTGATCAGCGAGATCGTCCGCCGGACCGGCGTCGCGCCCGAGAAGGTCGACGAAGTGATCCTCGGCCACGCCTGGCCCACCTCCGACGCGCCGGCCATCGGCCGGGTGGCCGCCCTGGACGCCGGCCTGCCCGACACCGTCACGGGCGTGCAGATCGACCGCCGCTGCGGTTCCGGCCTGCAGGCCGTGCTGGACGCCGCGATGCAGATCAAGGCGGGCTTCAGCGACGTGGTGATCGCCGGCGGCGTGGACGTGATGAGCGCGGCGCCGTACTACACCCACGACGGCCGCTGGGGCATCAAGGGCCCGAACCTCACGTTGCACGACTCCCTCACCCGCGGCCGGGTCACCGCGGGCGGCGCGAACCACCCGATCCCCGGCGGCATGATCGAGACCGCCGAGAACCTGCGCCGCCAGTAC
Organism: Streptomyces sp. NPDC047117; assembly: GCF_040643545.1. Classification (NCBI taxonomy): domain Bacteria; kingdom Bacillati; phylum Actinomycetota; class Actinomycetes; order Kitasatosporales; family Streptomycetaceae; genus Streptomyces; species Streptomyces sp. NPDC047117. The sequence goes on from NZ_JBEYUN010000009.1 coordinate 243,435, forward strand.
GGCATCAGCCGCGCCGACCAGGACGCGCTGGCGCTCCGCTCGCAGCAGCGGGCCGGACGCGCCATCGAGGCGGGTCTCTTCGACGAGGAGATCGTGCCGGTCACCGTGCGCGGCCGTAAGGGCGACACCGTCGTCTCCGCCGACGAGCACCCGCGCCCCGAGACCACCGCCGAGCAGCTGGCCGAGCTCAAGCCGATCATGGGCCGGCAGGACCCCGAGGCCACCGTCACCGCGGGCAACGCCAGCGGCCAGAACGACGCCGCCGCTGCCTGCCTGGTCACCAGCGCCGCCACCGCCGAGCGGCTGGGCCTCACCCCGATCGTGCGGCTCGTCTCCTTCGCGCGGACCGGCTGCGCCCCGGAGACCATGGGCCTCGGCCCGGTCGGTGCCACCCGCTCGGCGCTGGACAAGGCGGGCCTGAAGCTCGCCGAGATGGACCTCATCGAGCTGAACGAGGCGTTCGCCGCGCAGGTGCTGGCCTGCACCAAGGAGCTGGGCCTCGGCGAGGCCGACCACGAGCGGCTCAACGTCAACGGCTCCGGCGTCTCCCTCGGCCACCCCGTCGGCGCCACCGGCGCCCGCATCCTGGCCACCCTCGCCCGCGAGATGAAGCGCCGCGAGGCCCGCTACGGCCTGGAGACCATGTGCATCGGCGGCGGCCAGGGACTCGCGGCCGTCTTCGAGCGGATCGCCTGACCCCCGGCCGATTCCTCGTACGGAGCCAGTAGCCGCTCCGTACCCCGTACAAGTACATCGCGCACCACCCGTACCACCCAGGGGCGCCGCTCGGGACGACGCGGCGCCCCTGGTGTCCCCTTCCCCTGCCCAAAGACGCCCAGGGAGTCCGTATGAGTGCGCCCACCGCGCCCACCGCACGCGACCGCACCAGAGCCGCCAACCGCGCCGGGATCGGCGCCTTCATCGGCTCCACCATCGAGTGGTTCGACTTCTACATCTACGGCACCGCCTCGGCCCTCGTCTTCGACAAGGTCTTCTTCCCCGAACTGGACGGCGCCCTCGGCACGCTGGTCGCCTTCGCGACCTTCTGGGTCGGCTTCCTCGCCCGGCCGCTCGGCGGCATCATCTTCGGGCACTACGGCGACCGGCTCGGCCGCAAGAAGACCCTCGTCATCACCCTGCTGATGATGGGCGTGTCCACCACGGCCATCGGGCTGCTGCCCGGCTATGCCTCCATCGGCATCGCCGCGCCGGTCCTGCTCGTGGCGATACGCATGATCCAGGGCATCGGCCTGGGCGGCGAGTGGGGCGGCTCCGTCCTGATCGCCTCCGAGTCCGCGCCCAAGGGCAAGTCCGTGCTGTACGGGGCCTTCGCACAGCAGGGCTCGCCGGTCGGCAACACGCTCAGCACGCTGTCGTTCCTGGCCATCAGCCGGCTGCCGGACGACGCCTTCACCTCCTGGGGCTGGCGAGTGCCGTTCCTCGCCTCCGCGCTGCTGGTCATGGTCGGCCTCTTCGTCCGGCTGAAGGTCGCCGAATCCCCGGCGATGGCGAAGCTGATCGAGAAGAAGGAGGTCGCGAAGCTGCCGCTGACCGAGGTGCTGCGCAGCCACCCGATGCTGATCGTCCTGGGCATCGGCGCCTGCACCATCGGCCTGTCGGCCACGTACTTCAAGTCCACCTTCGCGCTGTCCTGGGCGACCAGCGCCCTGGACTTCGACCGCAGCTCCTTCCTCACGATCATCCTGGTCGCCAACATCACCCAGATCATCGTGCAGCCCTTCGGCGCGGTCCTCGCCACGAAGATGAAGAGCTGGTCGCGGGCCGTCTGCGTGATGCTGATCCCCGAACTGTTCCTGATGCCGGTGATGTTCCTCCTCATCGGCACCGAGAACTACGGCCTGGCGATGTTCGGCGTCGCGGTGGCGACCATCCCGCACTGCCTGTACTACGCGGCGCTGGCCGGCATGCTCGCCAGCCGCTTCCCCGCGCACCTGCGGTACACCGGCATCTCCCTCTGCTACCAGCTGTGCGGCACGCTGCTGGGCGGCACCACCCCGATCATCGGCCAGTCGCTGCTGAACTGGACCGGCTCGATCACCGCGGTCATCGTCTACGCGGTCTTCCAGGTCGCCCTGACCATGGGCTGCATGCTGCTGCTCCTGCGCCGCCCGAACCACGACGAGACGGCGGCGGACACCGCGGCGGGGGCTCCCGTCGCCGCGCCGCTGCCCGCGCGGTAGGACGCGGCCGGCGGGCCGGCTGGGATGCTCGTGGGCGTCCGTACGTCCGACGCCCACGAGAGAGGCCCCGCCGTGTCCGCCGCGCCCGTCCCCGAGTCCTTCGTCCGCCTGCGCGGCCGCCGCTTCGCCTACCTCGACTCCGGCGGCCCCGGGCCCGTCCTGCTCGCGCTGCACGGCCACTTCGGCCGCGGCCGGATCTTCGCGCCGCTGGCCGCCGCGCTGGCCGGCCGGTACCGCGTGCTCGCCCCGGACCAGCGCGGCCACGGACTCTCCGACCACGGCGGCCCCTTCACCCCGGACGCGTACGTGGCGGACGCGGCGGCCCTCCTGCGCGCTCTGGACGCCGGCCCCGCGGCCGTGCTCGGCCACTCCATGGGCGGCGCCGTCGCCTTCCTGCTCGCCGAACGCCACCCCGACCTCGTGCGGGCCCTCGTCGTGGCGGACATGACCGTACGCAACCACGCCCCCGAGACACAGCCCGTCCTGGACGTGTCGCGGTGGCCGCGCCGCACCCCCTCGCGCGCGGCCCTGCGCGCCGCCATCGAGGCGCGGGGCATCCCGGACGCCGGCTACTTCCTGGACAGCGCGGCGGAGTTCGAGGACGGCTGGGGGCTGCTCTTCGACATGGACGGCATGATGGCCTCGCAACGCGCCTTCACCGGCGACTTCTCCGCCCGGTGGGCCGCCTCCCGGCAGCCGGCCCTGCTGCTCAGGGCGGGCGAGAGCTTCCTGCTGACGCGCGCCACCGCGGAGTGGATGGCCGGTGCCCGGCCGCACACCGCACTCACCGAGTTCCCCGGCTGCGGACACTGGCTGTACGCCGCTGACCCCGCGGGGTTCGCGCAGGCCGTCGGCGGTTTTCTCGACACCGTGCGTATCCGGGGAACCTTCTCAACCACGAGTTGATGCACGCCTGCGCCGGGATGCGGTGACTGTCCGTAGGTGGACTGGTGCGTCTCGTTCCGCTCATGAAAGGATGAGCACAGCGGAGAGCGCGCGACTCAACTGTCCGTTGGGTGCGCGCGTCGTTCGGCCGCTGCTGGGACCAGAGCAGACAGGGATGGGGCACGGACATGGCGCGAGGGGGCGACGGTACGCCGAAGAGCGAGCACAGCCCGCTCGCCGAGCGGCTGAACCACCTCTTCGCCCACATGCACCCGCCCGGCGCGCCGTACACCAACGCCTACGTCGCCGAGGAGATCAGCGAGGGCGCCGAGTACGGGGACGTGACGCTCTCCGAGCAGTACCTGTCCATGCTCCGCAAGGGCAGGCGCACCAACCCCAGCCACGAAGTGCTGCGCGCGCTCGCCAAGTTCTTCGCGGTGCCGGTCGGCTATCTGGTCGGGGACCTCTCCCAGCCGCAGGCCGACCGGGTGGAGGAGGAACTGAGCTTCCTCGCGGCCATGCGCGACCAGCGGGTGCGGACGATCGCGCTGCGCTCGGTCGGTCTGCCGCCCGAGGTGCAGGACAGCCTCACGACGATCATCTCCCAGTTCCGGCAGCAGATGGACCTGCCGCCGGACCCGCCGGCGACCAGCGGTGAGGAACCGCATGCCGGCCACTGACGAGCAGCTCTTCGTCGCATGGCGGCGGACGGGATTCGAGGACGGTACGGCCATGCGGGTACGGCGCATACGCCGGAGGTGCAAGCAGCTCGTCCAGGAGCTGGCGCTGCCCGCCGCGACCGACCTGACCGGCCTGTGCGAGGTCGTGGCGCGGCGCGTGGGGCGCCCCGTGCGCATCGCGCCGATGAGCCTGGGCGGCGTGGTCTCCGGCATGACCGCGGGCACCGACGACGGCTGGTGGGTCTTCTACGAGCGGCAGACCTCGCCCTGGCACCAGACCCACATCGTCCTCCACGAGCTGAGCCACCTCCTCCTCGGCCATGAGCAGGACCCCACCGTCACCGAGAACGCGCTGAAGGTGTGGACGCCCACCATGGACGTCGCCACGGCCGCCCGGCGGATGGGCCTGACCGCCCGCTTCGCGCGCCACCACTGCTACGACGACGCCACCGAGCGCGAGACCGAGGTCCTCGGCACGCTCCTCATGGCGCACCTGGTGCCCGCCACTGCCAAGGACGACCCGCCGCTCAGCGGTGACGCGGCCGATATCGCCGCCGCGCTGGGCCCGGCGCTCAAGCACATCCGCCGCGAGCTGGACGGCGCCGGGCACAGCGGTCCGGAGGACCGGGGGACCGGCTCCGAGGATGGAGGGCCGCCGCGTGTTTGACGTGGTCTATCTCTGCTTCGCGGCCGTCGCCTGGGGGCTCGCGGGCTACAAGTTCCGCGCCTGGCTGCGCGACCGCGCCAACGCCGACCTGGGCCTGACGTCCCTGATGACGGCGGGCGTCGCCACGGTGTTCCTGTTCTCGGCGCCGAGCCTGTACCGCGCCTTCGACCGGTTCACCGGCGTCGCCAACCTCGCCATGGTCTTCCTGTACTCCTCCGTCGTGGTCTTCGCGGCCGGCGCCCTGGTGCTGCTGCTGCGCTGGACCGGCGGCGAGGACGAGGCGGCCCGCGGCCGGGCCCGTACCCGCACCCGTACGGTCCTCGGGCTCGTCGTGGTGGCGTGGGCGGTGGCCGTCACCGGCTTCGCCGTCGGCCGCCCGGACGCCGTGGAGCACCCGCGGGACTTCAGCACCGCGTACACCGACGCGCCCGGCGTCATGGTGTTCCTGATGCTGTACCTGGCCATCTTCGGCGCGAGCCTGGCCGGGCTCGGCACCCTCTGCCCGCGCTACGCCACCAAGGTCGGCCCGTCCTGGCTGGCCCGCGGCCTGCGCGTGCTGGCCGCCGGCTGCTGGCTGGGCCTGCTGTACTGCGCCTGCAAGCTCATCGGCTTCGCGCTCTCCTGGGCCGGCAGCCCGGCGCCGTGGCTCTCCAACGGCGTGGCCCCGCTGAGCGCTTCGGTCGCCGCGATCCTCGTCCTCATCGGGTTCGCGCTGCCCGCCGCCGGCCCCCGCGCGTCCGCCTGGCGCCGGCTGCGCCGCCTCTCGCCCCTGTGGCGCGAGGCCACCGCGCACGCCCCGGAGGTGACGATGGAGGGCTCGCGGCCGGGCGGCTGGCCGTTCGCCGACCTGGAGTGGCGGGCCAACCGCCAGATGGCGGAGATCCGCGACGTACAGCGCGGCATCCGCCGGTACGTCGAGGCCGACGCCGTCGACTTCGCCCGCGAGCGGGCCCGCGCGGTGGGCATCGAGGCGGCGCAACTGGCCGCGGTGGCCGAGGCGGTGGCGCTGCGCCGGGGCCTGGACAACCGGCAGGCCGACCGGCTCCCGGAGCCGTACGCCGAATCCGTCGTGGTCACCACCGACATGGCGCCGGCGGCGGAGTACGAACACCTGGCACTGGTCGCGGACGTCTACCGCTCGTCCCTGGCCGAGACGGTCCTCGCCGAGCTGCGACAACGCAGCACCGTGCAGGAGCGGGGGGCATAGCGCCGCAACGGCGCACCACAGACAAGGTGGCTCGGTACGGGGGTCCGAACCGCCTACGGCACAGGGCGGCACGGGGTTTCGGCCCCGGGGCCGCCCTGTGCTCTTGTCCGCGGCCGGAGACGGGCCCCGCCCCGGGTGGGGGTGGCCGGCCGGCACCCCATAAGGTCGGGATCCATGCAGAAGACCCCCACATCAGACCGTCCGGACCCCCTCGACCCGACGATGCTGCTGGACGACCCGTACGCGGCGTACGAGGGGCTGCGGGAGGCCGGTCCGGTGCACCGGATCACCGGCCCCGACGGGCAGCCCGCCTGGCTCGTCACCCGCTACGCCGACGTCCGCAGCGGTCTGGCCGACCCCCGGCTCGCACTGGACAAGCGCAACAGCTCGAACGGTTACCGGGGTTTCTCCCTGCCGCCGGCCCTGGACGCCAACCTGCTGAACATGGACCCGCCGGACCACACCCGCGTCCGCCGCCTGGTGGTCAAGGCGTTCACGCCCGGCCGCGTCGAGAAGCTGCGCGCTCCCGTGGCGAAGGTCGCGGCGGACCTGCTGGACGCCGTCGAGGCCAAGGGCACCGCCGACCTGATCGCCGACTTCGCGGGCCCGCTGCCGATCATCGTCATCTGCGATCTGCTGGGGGTGCCGGAGACCGACCGGCACGACTTCCGCTCCTGGACCGACGCGCTCATCACGCCCGACCCGTCCCGGCCCGAGGCGATGAAGGAGGCGATCGGCGCCATGCTGCGCTTCTTCACCGGACTGATCGCCACCAAGCGCGCCGAGCCGGGGGACGACCTGCTCTCCGACCTGATCGCCGTGCGCGACGAGGCGGACGCCGACGGCGGAGTGGCGGGGGACCGGCTCAGCGAGGACGAGCTGACCTCGCTCGCCTTCCTCATCCTCTTCGCGGGCTACGAGAACACCGTCCACCTCATCGGCAACGCCGTCCTCGCGCTGCTCGACCACCCGGACGTGCTGGCGGAGTTGCGTGCCGATCCCGGGCTGATGCCCGGCGCCGTGGAGGAGTTCGCGCGGTACGACGGTCCGGCGCCGCTGGCCATCCGCCGCTTCCCGGTCGAGGACGTGGAGATCGGTGGCGTGCGGATCCCTGCGGGGGAGAGCGTGCTGCTCTCGCTGGCGTCCGCCAACCGTGACCCGGAACGGTTCCCCGAGCCCGCGACACTCGATCCGCACCGCGATATTTTCGGCCATCTCGCGCTCGGCCACGGCATCCACTACTGCCTCGGCGCTCCGCTCGCCAGAATGGAGACGCAGACGGCCCTCAACGCCGTGATTCAGCGTTTCCCCGGCCTTCGCCCGACCGTTCCGCGTACGGAGTTGCGGTGGCGCAGGTCCATCCGAGCGCGTGGCTTGATGTCGCTCCCCGTCGCCTGGTAGCGGCGACTCGAACAGGCTTTTCCTGCATAACCGTTCCGGCATGCGGTAGAAAGGTTCTGAGCCCGCCCGGTGTGCATCCCCCGTCGCACCGGGCGGGCCTTCCGCTGCGACACGTGAGCCGTCTGGCGCATCAGGTACTGCGCGTGACCGCTTGTGTCCCTAGCGTGGTTCCATGGGAACCGACACCGCTTCGACCAGGACCACGGGCACCCTGACGGCCATAGCCGTGGCGGGCGCCCTCCTCGCACTGCCCGCCCCCGCGCATGCCGCGCCCACGACACAGGGCAGGGCACTCCCCGAACGTTCCGCGCCCCATACGGCGGCCTGGCCCGAACCCGTCTGGCCGGGGTTCTTCGCCGGCGCCCGGGGGCCGGCGGCGGCGGCCCCGGCCGGCATCAGCGCCAAGGCCTGGACGGTCACCGATGCCACGACCGGCCAGGTGGTGGGCTCGAAACAGCCGCATCGCCAACTCGCCCCGGCCAGCACCCTGAAGACGCTCTTCGCGCTCACCGTCCTGCCGAAGTTCCCCGCCGACATGGTCCGCACGGTCACCGCCGCCGACCTCAAGGGCGTGGGCGAGGGCAGCAGCCTCGTCGGCATCAAGAAGGGGCAGCGCTACACGGTCGCCGACCTGTGGCGGGGCGTCTTCCTCCGCTCCGGCAACGACGCGGTGCACGTCCTGGCGAACATGAACGGCGGCTGGCAGGCCACCGCCAAGGAGATGCAGGCCAAGGCTCGCACGCTCGGCGCCGACGACACGACCGTGAAGACACCGGACGGCTACGACGCGGCCGGGCAGGTCTCCTCGGCGAGCGATCTCACCCTCTTCGCCCGCAAGGGCCTGCAGAACGCCGATTTCGCGCGGTACTGCGGCACCGTACGGGCCACCTTCCCCGGTGGTTCCAAGGGTGCGCGCGCCATAGTGAACACCAACCGGATGCTGTCCGGCACGGGCGGCGTGACGCGCTACCCCGGCATCGTCGGCGTGAAGAACGGCTACACCAGCAAGGCGGGCAACACCCTCATCGCCGCCGCGAAACGCAACGGACGCACCCTCGTGGTCACCGTCCTCGACCCCAAGAACAGGAAGAACGCGGTCTACAAGGAGGCCGCCGCCCTCCTGAACTGGGGCTTCAAGGCGGGCTGAGGCGCTGTCCCGGGGCCCGGGAGCCGGTGCGGCTCCCGGGCTTCAGCGCTCCGCCGCGGCGCGCAGCCGGGGCGCGTGAGCGGCCGCCGAGACCGGCCCCCGCAGCGATCCGGCCAGGTCACCCGCCCAGCGGACGAGCCCGGCGACGTCGATGCCGTACGGCGCCGAGTCCGCGTACGGCCCCAGGGCGGCGGCGCCGCGGGTCAGCAGCGAGCCTGCGCCCGTGACGTTGCCGCGGGCCGCATGGGTGAGCCCGACGGCCAGCTGGGCGAGCCCGCGCCACAGCTCGCGCTCCTCCGGCGGCCCGGACTTCCAGGCATCCTCCAGCACCTCGTGGGCGTGGAACGGCATCCCGTCGTCCAGTAGCTGCTGCGCCTCCGCCAGCGACTCCGCCGGCTCCCGTACGACGCCTTCCGGCTGCCGGGCGACGCCGGGGGAGCCGTACGGCAGCGGGCGGCCCAGGCCGTCCCGCGGCCGGGCGTTGCGCGCCCGCCCCTCGGCGTCCCGGTCCCGGCGCCGGGCCGCACCGGCGCCGCGCGGGGCCGCGTCGCGCGGGGCGCTCGCCGCGCCGTTCCCGGCACCGCCGTCCGCCGCCTCCGCCGCGCAGTGCGGGCACGCGGCGGCCGGGTCCTCCCGGATCCGGCCGCACGCGTCGCAGACCCGGTCCAGCCAGCAGGCCGGGTCGCCGCCTTCGTCGTGGCTCTCCGTGCTCATCAGCCCTCGACGACCTCGGTCTCGTAGAAGCAGTAGTGGTCCTTGATCTCCGCCACGGCCTCCTTGGGCTCCGAGTACGCCCACACGGCGTCCTCGGTCCCGTCCGGCAGCGACCAGTAGGACGCGTCGCCCTTGAAGGGGCAGTGGGTCGTGGTCTTGGAAGGGACGAGGAGGTCGGTACGGACGTCCTGCGGCGGCACGTAGTAGCGGGCCGGATACCCGGTCTCGCGCAGCACCAGCGGTCGCGTGCTGTCGGCGATCACTTCCCCGTCGTGCACCACGCGGACATGGGTGTCGCTCCGCTCGACAGTGATGCGGTGGCCTGTGGTCATCAGTGGTCCTCCCGGACGAGGGACGGTCCCCTCCAGGATGTCACCCACGGACGGTGCGGGCCCGGAAGCATCCGGACCCGCACCGCTGTCAGACCTCCCGGATCCCCCGGCCCGCCCACTCCGGGGCCGGGGCGGTCAGGGACGTGAGGCGCTCGCGTACCGCGTCGGGGAGCGGGGCCGAGCGGCCGGTGGCCTGGTCGACGTGGAGGGCGAAGAGCTCCTCCGTGGCGACCGGGTCGCCGGACGGTTCGCCGGTCGCGTCGGCGACGTACATCTCGTGCAGGAAGCGGGCCTTCTTGGTGTCCGCGCCCAGCACGGTGGTGCGTACGGCCAGTTCGGCGTTGCGCTCGACCTCGCGGAGGTACCGGACGTGCGCCTCGACCGTGTACAGCGAGCAGTTGGTCGCCTCGCGGTACTCCGGGCCCAGTCCCGTCTCCGCCATCAGCGCATCGGTGGCGAAGCCGAAGACCAGGACGTAGTACGCCTCGCTGAGGTGACCGTTGTAGTCGATCCACTCGTCCTTGACGGTCTGCCGGAAGAGCGGCAGCGCGCCGGCGGCCGCCGTCACTTGGCGCCGCCGAGCCGGCCGGTGGCGCGCAGCACGTTGATGACGCCCTGGTCGCGCTCGGCCACCAGGTCCGCGTACGTCCGCTCGCCCGCCTCCTTCTCGCAGCCGTCGACCATCGCGTCCCGCAGCTCGCGGGTCAGCTCGGGGGCCTCCAGGCGGGTCCACGGGGACTTCAGGGACGGGCCGAAGTGGTCGAGCATGTGGCCCATGCCGCCCTCGCCGCCGGCCAGCGCGAAGGTCAGCAGCGGGCCCATGAAGGCCCAGCGCAGGCCCGGGCCCTCGGTGATCGAGTCGTCGATGTCCTGCACCGAGGCCTCGCCGTTGGCGACCATGTGCAGCGCCTCGCGCCACAGGGCCTCCTGGAGCCGGTTGGCGATGAAGCCGGGCAGCTCGCGGTCCATGGTGATCACGGACTTGCCCGCGATGTCGTAGAAGCGGGAGGCCCACTCCACGGCGGCGCGGTCGGTCTTCTCGCCGCCGACGACCTCGACGAGCGGGATCAGGTACGGCGGGTTGAAGGGGTGGCCGACGACGAGGCGGCCGTTGTCGGCGGCGTCGGAGTGCATGTCCGACATCGGGTAGCCGGAGGTGGAGGAGGCGATGACGACGCCGTCGCGGGTGGCGGCGGTCAGCTCGGCCAGCAGCGAGCGCTTCAGCTCCAGCTTCTCCGGGGCGCTCTCCTGCACGAAGTCGGCGTCGGCGACGGCCTCGGCGAGGGTGGGCGCGACGGTGAGGCGGTCCTGCGAGGCGCCCTCGGCGAGGCCCATCTGCTCAAGGGCGGGCCAGGCGGCGGAGACCAGGCGGCGCAGCTTCTCCTCGGCGTCGTCGGCCGGGTCCCAGGCGGTCACGTCGTAACCGCGGGCGAGGAAGTGGGCGACCCAGCCGCCGCCGATCACGCCGGCGCCTATGCAGGCGACCTTGCGTACGTCTTCGGGGGCGAGCGGAGCGGGGGAGGACATGGGGAGGCGTCTCCTGAGGGTGGGAACGGGCGTACGGGGAGCGGGAGTCAGGCGCGGGGCTTCAGGCCCATGCGGGCGCGGGCCTGGTCGGGGGTGGCGACCTTGGCGCCGAGGGACTCGGTGATGGTCACGGCGCGCTCGACGAGCTGCGCGTTGGTGGCCTTCACGCCCTTGGAGAGGTACAGGTTGTCCTCCAGGCCCACGCGGACGTTGCCGCCGAGCAGGATGGACTGGGCGACCCACGGCATCTGCATGCGGCCGAGCGCGAAGCTGGCCCACTCCGCGTTCTCCGGCAGCATGTTGACCATCGACTGGAGCACGCCCGGGTCGGCCGGGGCGCCCCACGGGATGTCCATGCACAGCTGGAAGACGGTCGGGTCGTCGAGGAGGCCCTCGGCGCGCAGCTGCTTGGCGAACCACAGCTGGCCGGTGTCGAAGATCTCCAGCTCGGGGCGGACGCCCAGCTCCTGGATGCGCTTGGCACCCTTGCGCAGCATCTCGGGGGTGGAGATGTAGAGGTTGTCGCCGAAGTTCAGCGAGCCGCAGTCCAGGGTGCAGATGTCGGGGAGCAGGTCCTCGACGTGCGGCAGCCGGTCCAGGCCGCCGACCAGGTCGGTGCCGGGCCGGGCGCCCTTCTCCAGCGGCTGGTCGGGGTCGAGCACCAGGTCGCCGCCCATGCCGGCGGTCAGGTTGATGACGACGTCGGTGCCGGTCTCCTTGATGCGCTCGACGACCTCGGCGTACAGCTTCGGGTCGCGCGAGGGGTCGCCGGTCTCGGGGTTGCGGACGTGGATGTGCACCACGGCGGCGCCCGCTTCGGCCGCCTGCACGGCGGACGTGGCGATCTGCTCCGGCGTCACGGGGACGTGCGGGGAGCGGCGTACGGTGTCGCCCGCGCCGGTCAGCGCACAGGTGATGATGACCTCGTCGTTCATGACGGGAGTCCCTTCTGCGGGTGAATGGGTGACGAACCGTCAGGTATGACGGCAGGGGAAGAGTGGGGGTGCGCGGGCAGGCGTCGGCCACGCCTGCCCGCGCACGATCGTGGGCGGACGGTCGTCCGGGGTGCCTTACGGGGCGGTCAGTTCGTCGTCCACGAAGGCGGTCAGTGCGGCGTGCATCTGGTCGGGGGTGGTGCTGCCGGGCGCTGTGGCCAGCACCTGGGTGGCCAGGCCGTCGATCAGCGCGGTCAGCCGCAGCGCGGTGAACTCCACGTCGACGGGGCGGAAGACGCCCTGTTCGACGCCGCGCCGCACGACGTCGGCGACGGTGGTCCGCCACTGCCGGTAGTAGTGGTCGTGCAGCCGCCCGACCTCGGTGGAGCGGGCCGCCTGGGCCCACATGTCCAGCCAGACCAGCCACTGCCGGCGCTGCTGTTCCGTACGCGGGGTCTGCAGCGCGATGAGATGGAGCATCTCCTCGCGGGCGTCGGCGGCTCCGGCGAGGCCCTGCGCGCGGCGCGCGGTGTCCTCGTCCATGCACCAGCGGACGGCGGCCTCCAGGAGGTCGTCCCGGCCGGGGAAGTGGTAGTGGATCGCGGCGGTGCTCGTCCCGCAGGCCGCCGCGATGTCGGCGACGCGTACGGAGTGGAAGCCGTGCTCGGCGATCAGGCGGACCGTCTCGCGGACGATCTGCAGCGGCCGGCCGCCTTCGGGGAGGGCGGGTGCCGCCCCGTCCTCCGGCGGCGCGGGCGTCCCGGCCCGGGAGCCCAGCAGCCAGCCCGTGTCCACGCCGCCGATCTCGGCGATGCGGACGATTTCGGCGATGGTGAAGCGGCGGGTCCCGCCGAGGGAGCGGGAGAGCTTCGAGGGGTCCATCACGATGCGCCGGGCGAACTCACGGTGGCTGCAGCCGATGCCGTCGATCACCTTCTTGACGCGGTCCGTGAGGTCGCCGTTCTCGTCGGCGAGCCGGGTGCCGGGGTCTTCCTGCATGGTTCGGGACCGTAGCAGCGTGATGAGATCACCGCAACGCCTGATGCTTCGATTCTCGGAAAAATCCTAGGCAGCGGGCGGGAAAATGGCGCGTGATGAGGGCTGACTGATGAGAAAGTCAGATCCGGTGTCCGGTGGGTCCGGCCAGGTGCGCAGACATCCCCTAAGGGATGGAAATGTGGGAAAGTGACGACATGGCCGAACGGGGCGCGCAGTCCCCTCCCGTGTCGCCGCCGGAGGAGTGGCCCGCCCCGCCGGACCGCATCCTGGCGCTGAACGGGATGGGCGGCTTCGACTGGGACCTGGAGCGCGGCCGGCTGCACATGGACGCCGCCGCGCTGCGGATCTTCGACCTGCGCGCCGACGAGTTCGACGGCCGTCCCACCTCGCTCTCCCACCGGGTCCCGCCCGCCGAGGCCGCCCGGCTGGACTCCCTGGTCGCGCAGGCCATCAAGGACGGCAGCGAGTCGTACGGCGCCTACTTCCGCGTCCGGCGCCACGACGGCGCGCTGCGCTGGATCCACACCCACGGCACGATCTACCGGGACGACAGCGGACGGCCGCACCGCATCGTCGGCATCGTCCGCGACGCCCGCCAGGAGCTGGAGCTCTCCCGCACCGCGAGCCCGGTGACCCCGGGCGACCGGCGCCGCGGGCACACCTCCGTCGTGGAGCGCACCACCGCGGCCCTCGCGCACGCCCGGAGCGTCCGCGACGTCATCGCCGTCCTCGGCGACGACCAGGGGCTGAGCCGGCTGGGCGTGGAGAACGTGATCCTGGGGCTGGTGGAGGCCGGCCGCATCCAGCTCGTCTCCGAGGGGCAGGCCGGCAGCTTCGTCCCTGAGCACCGGTTCACCCGAGTGGCGGACGAGTTCCCGATGAGTGAGGTCGTGCGCACCCTCACGCCGCGCTTCGTCCGCTCCCGCGCGGAGTTCGCCTCCTGCTATCCACGGCTCTGGCCGCACGTCCAGCCCCTGAACGTCGGCTCGGCCGCCTACCTCCCGCTGATCGCGCAGGCCCGCCCCATCGGCGTCATCGGCCTCTTCTACCGGGAGGAGTGCGAGTTCAGCGCGCACGAACGCAGCATCCTCGTGGCGCTCGGCAGCAGCATCGCGCAGAGCCTGGCCCGCGCGATGCTCTTCGACCAGGAGCACGACCTCGCCGAGGCGCTCCAGCGCGCCATGCTGCCGCGCCGCATCCCCGGCGTCCCCGGCGCCCGCATCGCGGTGCGCTACCGCACGGCGCAGCTGGGCCAGGACATCGGCGGCGACTGGTACGACGTCATCCAGCTGCCCGGGGGGCCGCCGTCCGGAGGCGGCAGGGTCGCCGTCGTCATCGGGGACGTCCAGGGGCACGACACCCAGGCCGCCACCCTCATGGGCCAGCTGCGCATCGTCCTGCGCGCGTACGCCGCCGAGGGCCACGCGCCCGCCACCGTCATGGCCCGCGCCTCCGCCTTCCTGCACGAACTGGACCCCGAACGCTTCGCCACCTGCACCTACGCCGACATCGACCTGACCACCGGCGCGCTGCAGATCGTCCGGGCCGGCCATGTCGACCCGCTGGTCCGGCACGCCGAGGGCATCTGCCGCCGGCTGCCCGTGCCCGGCGGGCTGCCCCTCGGCCTGTCCGCCGAGTTCGGGCAGCTGGACTACCCCGTGACCACCGTGCACCTCGCGCCCGGCGAGACGCTGGTGCTGTGCACCGACGGCCTGGTCGAGCGGCCCGGCGCCGACCTGGACGACGGGATGGCCCGGCTGGCCCGGGCGGTGCGCACCGGGCCGCAGGACGTCCAGCAGCTCGCCGACCTGCTGTGCACGCTCTCCCTCAGCGGTGACGGCGAGGACGACATGGCGCTGCTGCTGCTCCGCCGCAGCGGTACGGCCCCGCCGGACCACCACGGCACGGTCCGCCGGCAGGTCGCCCCCGGGGACGCCGACGCGCTCGCCGAGGCCAGGCACATGATCCGGGACGCGGTACGCGGCTGGGGCGCGCACGCGCGTGCCGAGGAGATCGAGCTGGTCGCCGACGAGCTGATCACCAACGCGCTGCTGCACACCGACGGGGCCGCCCTGGTCTCGCTCGCGCTGCCCAGGAACGGGGAGCGGCGGCTCCGGCTGGAGGTCGCCGACCGCTCCAGCGTGCTGCCGCACCGCGAGGAGCCGGCCGACAGCCGGGTGCACGGGCGCGGCCTGCTGCTGGTCGACCGGCTGGCGGACGTCTGGGGCGTGTCGCCGCGGGGCAACGGCAAGAGCGTGTGGTGCGAGTTCCTGTGCCCGTGACGCCCGGGACACGGGCCGGACGGCGGTACGGACGAAAGGCTGCCGTCTACAGCCTGTAAGGCGTGAAGGTGGCCCCCGCCACATACATGCCGCGCTCCGCGTGCTTTACTGCCGCGTGCCCACTGAGACCGCTCCCACCGGCCTGCGCTCGCGCATATTCGCCGACCTCACCCCGCTGCGCACCTCCGTCCACTACCGCCGCCTGTGGACCGGGAACACCGTCTCCTGGGTGGGGCAGCAGATGACCGCGCTCGCGGTCTCGCTCCAGGTCTACGACATCACGCACTCGACGTTCTCCGTCGGGCTGGTCGGCCTCTGCTCGCTCGTCCCGCTGGTCGTCTTCGGCCTGTACGGCGGCGCCATCGCCGACACCGTCGACCGCCGCGCCCTGGGGCTCTTCAGCGCCCTCGGCGCCACCACGATGTCCGTC
Source organism: Streptomyces sp. NPDC047117 (assembly GCF_040643545.1). NCBI lineage: Bacteria > Bacillati > Actinomycetota > Actinomycetes > Kitasatosporales > Streptomycetaceae > Streptomyces > Streptomyces sp. NPDC047117. The sequence continues at coordinate 258,842 of NZ_JBEYUN010000009.1, forward strand.
GTGCTGGCGGGCGCCGCACTCTTCCACGTCCGGCAGGTCTGGCTGCTGTACGCGGTCGTCGCCCTCCAGGCCGTCTGCTTCGCGATGAACTCGCCGGCCCGCGCGTCGATGATCCCCCGCCTGCTGCCCACCGAACAGCTGCCGGCCGCCAACGCGCTGAACTCCCTCACCAGCAACCTCGGCCTGATGGGCGGCCCGATGCTGGGCGGCCTCATCGTCGGCTGGTGGGGCTACCAGGCCGCGTACCTCATCGACGTCGTCGCCTTCACCGCCTCCCTGTACGCCATGTGGCGGCTGCCCTCGATGCGCCCGGACCACGAGGCGGGCCCGGACGGCACTCGGCCGAAGCGGGCCTCCGTCCTGGACGGCCTGCGGTTCCTGGCCACCCGCCCCAACCTGCGGATGACCTTCTTCGCCGACATGGCCGCGATGGTGCTGGCCCAGCCGCGCGCCCTCTTCCCGGCCGTCGCGGCGCTCTGGTTCGGCGGCGACGCCAAGACCGTCGGGCTGCTGGTCGCCGCGCCCGCCGTCGGCGCCGTCCTGGGTGGGCTGTTCTCCGGCTGGCTCGGCGTCATCCGGCGGCACGGCCTGGCGATCCTGCTCTCCGTGGCCGCCTGGGGCGCCGCCGTCGCCGTCTTCGGCCTCACCCGCAACCTCTGGCTCGGCCTGGTCTTCCTCGCGATCGCGGGCTGCGCCGACACCGTCTCGATGGTCTTCCGCTCCACGATGCTGCAGGCCGCCACCCCCGATCAGATGCGCGGCCGGCTCCAGGGCGTCTTCATCGTCGTGGTCGCCGGCGGCCCGCGGCTCGGCGACTTCCTCGCCGGCTCCGCCGCCGACCTCGCCACCCCGGCCGTCGCCGTGGTCGGCGGCGGCCTGGCCTGCGTCGTCGTGGTGACGCTGCTCGGCCTGGGCCGCCCCGCCTTCGCCCGCTACGACGCCCGGGACCCGCAGCCCTGACGCGCCCGGCCCCGGCTCCCGCCCGCCGCGCGGCCGCTCAGTACCGGGTGATCGCGGTGTCCCCGGACTTCGTCCCGATCGCGATGTGCGGCCGCCGGTCCGGGTCGGCCCAGGCCAGGATGCGGGCCATGGCGTCGGCCGGCACCGAGACGCAGCCCGCCGTCGCGCCCTTCCCGTTGACGTGCAGGAAGATCCCGGCGCCCCGGCCGCGCACCGGCTCGTCGTAGTTGAAGCCGATGACCAGCGCCCGGTCGTACTGCGTCGGATAGTCCGCCAGCCGCTCCGACTCCTTCGCCGCGCAGTCGGCGGGCAGCGGCTCGGCCCAGCGGTTGTACGCGGTGGAGGCGTTGTCCTCGCACCACCAGGAGTCGTCGTGCACCGGGCGGTAGTCGACCTCGGTACCGGGCGGGGCCGCGCTGATCCCGAAGCCGTACGGCAGGTCGTACAGGCCCGTAGGCGTGGTGTTCGTGCCCTGCTCGCGGGTGCTGCCCTCGGTCACGCCCTTCGCGCCGAACCGGGCCGGCGCCGAGCCCGCCCGCTCCCAGTGGCCGTGCCGCTTCTCCCACCAGACCAGCCGGCCGTGGGTGGCGGACGTCTTCGGCGCCACGGCCGTGATCAGCTGACTGCCGCCGCCGGTGTCCGCCATCCGGGCGGGCAGCGGCGCCCCGGTCCGCTCCGCCGCCGGGGGCCCGGGAGCCGCGGCGGCCGGTCCTGAGCCGGCCGTGACGGCCAGCGCGAGCGCGGCCGCACCGGCCGCCAGTGCCAGGAACGAAGGCTTCATGACGGCACTGTAGGGCGCGGCCGCCCCGCCCGCGCCCCCGCGCACGGCCTTTTCCGCGCCCGCCGCCCATCCGATTCCGCCGCGCGCCGCAGCGATAGCCGGGCCAGACTCGGGTACGGGGGCGAGGAGAACCACCGCCGCGGGCGGATCACCCGCGGTACGCACCGCACCGTGAGATCCAGGAGGTCTTCCGTGGAACGGCAGCCGCACCTCGCGCGCGCTCACGACCCCGGCGGCCCGACACCGCCCAACCCGGGCCCGGGACCGGTCCCGGACCCCGTGCCGGGCCCGCCCGACCCCGTACCGCCCACCCCCGAACCGTCCCCGGTGCCGCGACCGCCCGGCCCGAGCCCCGACCCGGTACCGGAGCCGTCGCCGCAGCCGAGCCCGCTGGGCTGACCCGCCGGGCCGACCCGGCGGGATTGACCCGGCCGTAACGGGAACCCGTGCGTACGGCCCCTGCGGCCGTACGCACCCGCGCCCGCACCACCAGAAAGACAGAAGGAGAGGTGCTTCCCATGGCCATCGCCACGGTGAATCCGGCCACCGGCGAGACCCTCAAGACGTTCGACGCGCTCAACGAAGGCGAGATCGAGGACCGCCTGGTCCGCGCCGACCAGGCCTGGCAGGAGTACCGCACCACCGGCTTCGACCGGCGCGCCACCCTGCTGCGCAAGGCGGCCGACCTGCTGGAGGCCGACGCCGACGACGTCGCCCGCACCATGACCACCGAGATGGGCAAGCCGCTGGCCCAGGCCCGCGCGGAGGCCGCCAAGTGCGTGAAGACCATGCGCTGGTACGCCGACCACGCCGAGGCGCTGCTCGCCGACGAGCACCCGAGGGCCGCCGACATCAAGGACTCCGGCGGGGCCCGCGCCTACGTGCGCTACCGCCCGCTGGGCCCGGTGCTCGCGGTGATGCCGTGGAACTTCCCGCTCTGGCAGGTGATCCGCTTCGCCGCGCCCGCGCTGATGGCGGGCAACGTCGGCCTGCTCAAGCACGCCTCGAACGTCCCGCAGACCGCGCTGTACATCGAAGAGCTCTTCCGCCGCGCGGGCTTCCCCGAAGGCGCCTTCCAGACGCTGCTCATCGGGTCCGGCTCGGTCGAGATGATCCTGCGCGACCCCCGGGTGGCCGCCGCGACGCTGACCGGCAGTGAGCCCGCCGGCCGCTCGGTCGCCGCCATCGCCGCCGACGAGATCAAGAAGACGGTGCTCGAACTGGGCGGCAGCGACCCGTACATCGTGCTGCCCTCGGCCGACCTGGAGAAGGCGGCGGCCACCGCCGTCACCGCCCGGGTGCAGAACAACGGCCAGTCCTGCATCGCCGCCAAGCGCTTCATCGTCCACACCGACGTCTACGACGAGTTCGCCGCTCTCTTCGCCGAGAAGATGGCGGCGCTGGAGGTCGGCGACCCGATGGCGGACGGGACGGACGTGGGCCCGCTCTCCAGCGAGCAGGGCCGCGCCGACCTGGAGCAGCTGGTCGACGACGCCACGATGCACGGTGCCACGGTGCTGTGCGGCGGCGGCCGGCCCGAGGGCATGGACCTGGGCTGGTTCTACCGGCCGACCGTGCTCACCGGCATCACCAAGGACATGAAGATCTACTACGAGGAGGCGTTCGGCCCGGTCGCCACGCTCTTCCGGGTCGCGGACCTGGACGAGGCGATCGCCGTCGCCAACGACACGCCCTTCGGCCTCAGTTCCAACGCCTGGACCGAGGACGCGGCCGAACAGGACCGGCTGGTGCGCGACATCCAGGCGGGCGGAGTCTTCTTCAACGGGATGACCGCCTCGCACCCGGGCATGCCGTTCGGCGGCGCCAAGCGCTCCGGCTACGGCCGGGAGCTGGGCGACCACGGCATCCGGGAGTTCTGCAACATCACCACGGTCTGGTACGGCGCCAAGGGCTGAGCCCTGAATGACCGCCACCTCCGGGGCGCTCGGGGCCGGGCACGGATCACGGGTCCTCGGGGCCGGGCACGGTGAACTCGCACCACAGCGCCTTGCCCGCGCCCCGGGCCTCCGCGCCCCACCGGTCCGACAGCGCCTCGACCAGCAGCAGGCCGCGGCCGGTGGTCGCGGTCTCGCCCGGGCTGCGCCGCCGCGGCCAGTGGCTGGACCGGTCCTCGACCTCCAGCCGCACCCGGTCCGGCGGGCCGGAACGCAGCTCCAGCGAGACCAGCGCCCCGCTGTCGGTGTGCCGCAGCGCGTTGGTGATCAGCTCGGTGGCCACCAGTTCGAGGTCGCCCGCCACCTCACCCGCCCGCCACTGGTCCAGCATCCGCCGCAGCTCGGCGCGGACCTCGGCCGGGCCCGTGGGGTCGGCCTGGTGGACGTGGAGCCGGATGCGCGGGGTCGCCGGGCCGCCCGGTTCGGCCAGCCGCCGCAGCAGCAACAGCGCCATGTCGTCCGGCGATCCCGGCCGCTCCCACAGCAGGTCCGAGAGGTGGTCGGCCAGCTCGTCCAGCTCGCCGGGCCCGTCCCGCACGGCGCCGGTCAGCGCGTCGAGCCCGGTCAGGATGTCCGAGCCCGGCTGCTCGACCAGGCCGTCGGTGCACAGCAGCAGCGTGGAGCCCGGCTCCATGGACAGCTGCGTCTCCGGGTAGTGGTCCTCGCCGAAGACGGTGGCCAGCCCCAGCGGCAGCCCGCCGCGCACGGTCGGCCAGTGCACGTGCCGCTCCGCGTCCACGAGCAGCGGCTCCAGGTGCCCGGCCCGCGCCACGTGCAGCACCCCCGAAGCGAGGTCCGCCTGGATGTACGTGCACGTCGCGAACCGTTCGGTCTCCAGCTCGGCCAGGAAGCGGGAGGCCCGTCCCAGCACCGTCTGCGGCGGATGCCCCTCGCCGGCGAAGGCACGCAGCGCGATCCGCAGCTGGCCCATCACGGCCGCCGCGTGCGTGTCGTGCCCCTGCACGTCGCCGATCACCACACCCGTACGGCCCTGCGGCAGCGGTACGACGTCGTACCAGTCGCCGCCGACGTCCCGGCCGGTGCGCGCCGCGTGGTAGCGGACCGCGACGTCGCCGCCGGTGATGGCGGGGATCCGGCGCGGCAGCATCGAGGCCTGCAGCCCGGTCGCGATCTCCCGCTCCTGGTCGAAGAGGGTGGCCCGCTGGAGGGACTGCGCGATGACGCCGGCCAGCGCCAGCGCCAGGTTGCGGTCCTCCGCCGTGTAGACCTTGGCCTCGGTGTTGACCAGCGCGAGCGCGCCGATCACCTTGTCCTGCGCGACCAGCGGCAGGAAGGCGGCGCTGCGGATGCTGATGTGCCGCACGTACGGGCGGAGCCGCGGGTAGCGCTGCAACAGCTCCTCGTGGGAGGCGACGTAGGACGGTTCCCGGGTGAGGGCCGCGTCGGACAGCGGCAGCGTCCGGTCCAGCGGCATGTGCAGCAGTTCCGGCACGTCGTCCAGCGGCGGGGTGGCCGCGATGACGTCGAACACGCCGTTCTCGACCAGGCCGAGGACCAGTGCGTCGGCGCCCAGCCGCAGCGGGCCGCCGGGCGCGGTGAGCACGTCGGTGACGTCCTCGACCGACAGTGCCCGCGACAGTGCGGCGGTGGTCCACTGCACGAGCCTGGTCTGCCGCTCGCGCTCCTCGTCGGAGATGTTCAGCAGCGCGGAGTCGGCCAGCTCGGCGGTGGCCTCGCGGACGATGCCGGCCATCCGGTACGGGCGTCCACTGCCGTTGCGCAGGATCCGGCCCTGGGCGTGCGTCCAGCGCGGTGTGCCGTCCCGGCAGCGGATGCGGAAGTACGCGGCGCAGGACCGCCGGCCCTGCTGGATCGCCTGCACGATGGCGCTGTCCAGCCGGTAGCCCTCCTCCTGGGGCACGCGGGGGAGCAGCGAGAGCCGGGTCCCGTCGAACTCCTCCGGGCGCAGGTCGAAGACGGCCAGGCCGCCCGGGTCCAGGTCGAAGGCGCCGCTGTCCAGGTTCCAGTCGAAGGAGCCCATCCGGTTGAGCGCGAGCAGGTCCGGGAGGGCGATGCCCGGCCGGTGGGGCCGCTCCCGGCCGGTCCCGAGGAGGCTGCGGCGGCTCCGGCGCGGCTCCCGCCCACCGTCCGCCGCCTCGGGCCCGTCCCAGCTCCGCTCCATACCGGGATCTTACGGTCATATCGGGTAAGGATGGGAACCGAGGACGGCGGGGTGTCCCGGACCGTGCGCGGCGCCGTCACCCCTCGTGCCCGCGCCCCACCGGCCACGAGAGGCCCCAGGACATCGGGGTACCGGAGACGGTGCCCGACCGACGGATCGAGGAGACCGTGAACAGCACCCTGCCCGTCATCGCCGGCGTCGACGGCTCGCCGAACAGCCTCCGGGCGCTGGACTGGGCGGCCGAGGCGGCCCGGCTCACCGGGGCCCGGCTGCACGTGGTGCACGTCTGGCCCATCACCCCCATGCCGCGCGCGCTGGGCGACGCCCATCCGCACCCGGCCCCCGACCCCGCCGATCCCGTGCTGCGCGAGGTCGAGGAGCACCTGGCCGACCGTGCCGACGTTCCGGAGATCCGGTATCTCGCCGCGCACGGCGCGTCCACCTCGACGCTGATCCGGCTGAGCGCGCAGGCCCGGCTGCTGGTCCTCGGCTCGCGCGGCCGCGGCGGCTTCACCAGCCTGCTGCTCGGCTCGGCGGGCCGGGCCGCCGCCATGCGGGCCGCGTGCCCGGTCGTGGTCGTGCCCGACGAGCGGCGCGCCGACCCGGGCGCCGGGACGCAGGGCCGGGTGGTGCTCGGCCTGCACCCCGAGGAGACCTCCGACGAGGCGGTGGACTTCGCCTTCGCCGCGGCCGAACGCAGGTCCGCCGAGCTGCGGGTGGTCACCGCGTACCCGAGCCCGTACCCCCTGCTCGTGGACCCCGAGAGCCTGCCGCCCGGCCACCGCACCTCGGGTGAGGAGGAGGCCCACGCCGGCGCCCGCCAGGACGAGCGGCTGCGTCCCTTCACCGAGCGCCACTATCCCAAGGTGGCGGTCGACCAGGTGGTCGCGCAGGGCGACGTGGCGGGCCGGCTGGTCGCCGCGTCCCGCGCCGCCGACCTGGTGGTGGTCGGCCGGCACCGCCGCCGGCTGCGCGAGGGCGGCCTCATGGGCTCCGTCGCCAACGCGGTCCTGCTGCACGGGCACTGCCCGACGGCGGTGATCCCCGTACGGTGAGCCGGCTCAGCTCCCCACGGCGGCCGGCGCCTGCACCGGCGTGCCGGTCCGCGTGCGGTGCGCCAGCTTCGCCGTACGGGTGGCCACGTCCACCGTGTACGCGTCGATGGTCAGGCCCTTCGCGGAGACCTTCAGGACCATGAAGCCGTGGCTCGCGAAGTCCTGCCACGCCGCCGGATTGCCGAAGTGCGCCTTTCCGTCGCCGGTCTTGGACGCGGCGCCGCAGACGACCTGGCGGGTGCCGCCGGTGCGCGCGGACGGCTCCAGGATCTGGAGGGTGTGGTCGTGGCCGGACAGGATCAGGTCGGCGCGGCCGCACACCACCTCCTCGTACAGCTCCTTGAGGTGGATGCCGCTGGTGTAGTGCCCGATGGTGAAGCCGTCGTAGGAACCGGCGCTGCCGTGCTTGCCGTTGTTGAGGTACGGGTGGTGGCCGAGCACGATCTTCCAGCGCGCCCGCGACGCCTTCAGCGCGCCCTCCAGCCAGGCCCGCTGCTCGCGCATGTAGGGACCGTCCCAGTGGAAGTAGGGATCGGTCTGGACGACGTAGGAGGAGACGGGGGTGGTGTCCAGCGCGAAGAACTCCACGAGCGGGTCGTCGCCCGCGGCGCCGTCGGCGCCGGAGCCGGCCGGCAGCGCCACGCTGTAGTAGCGGCTGGGCATGTACCAGCGCTTCGAGGTCGTCGCGTAGGCCACCTCCCGGTCCCCGCGCGAGGGGTCGCCGCCGCTGCCGGGTATCAGCCCCGAGCAGTCGTGATTGCCCAGGATCATCAGCCACGGCACGTCCATGCCGGTGTTGGGCTTCTCGAACTTGTCCTGGAATTCGGAGTCGTGGGCGGATTCCGGCCCGTTCTCGTAGATGTTGTCGCCCAGCCCGACGGCCAGCCCGATCCGTTCGGTGCGCATCAGGTCGCGGGCGGCCGCGGCCACCGCGTACTGCCCCTCCTCGCCGGTCCCGGCATCGCCGGTCACCAGCACGGCGAACTCCCCGTTGCTGTCGGCCGCGGTGGGGAAGGGGTACTTCCCGTCCGCCGCCCGGTCCCGCGCCGCCGCGGTGCCGACGGCTCCGTAGGGCAGCGCGGCGAGCGCGGCTCCGGCGACGGCGCCGCCCAGGAGCGTGCGCCGGTTCAGCAGGGGAGCGGGGCGGGTGTCGGCGGGGCTGGTCGGGTCCCCGCCGGGGACGGTGCCGCTCCGCAGCCACCGGTCCTCGGTCATGTCCGCCTGCGGCGGAATCAGCTCACACATGCCAGGAGTTGTCTCATGACCTACTGGTCAGTTGGTGAAGATGTCATGAACATGGAGTGGACGTACTGGGGCCGACGAGCCGGCGCAGCGTACGTCCGCAGTGCCGCGCGTAGGCCCGCTGGAAGACCGGCACCAGCGGCCCCGCCAGCCGGGTGTACCACCGCGCCGGCAGGCTGAAGGCGGTGACGGTGAACCAGACGGAGCCGTCGGGGCGCAGCTCCGCGACGAAGGACTCCTCGCCGCGCTCGGGGTGCCCGTCGAGCGTCCCGTAACCGAAGCCGATGCGGTCGCTGTCGTACGTGCTCCACACCACCCGGCAGGGCGCGGCGACGCGCAGCGGGCCGATGCCGAGCCCGGCCTCCACCGGGACCCCCGGGTCGGCGCTCGCCGCGCCCGCCCGGATGCGGACCCCGGCAGTCCGGTGCATCCGGAAGGTCGTGATCGCCTCGCCCGCCTTTTCGAGCACCTCCCGGCCGTGGCCGACGAGGACCTCCACCCGCAGGTGGTGGTACCCGGCGGGCAACGGGCCGTGCTGGGTGGCGCCGTGTTCGGGGTAGCTGAGTGCGGCGGTCATGAACGCTCCTCGGTACGGGTGGCGGGGCGGGCGGAGTGCTGCGGGCGGCGCGCGGCGAGCAGGGCGCACAGGGCGAAGCCCAGCGCGTTGCCCACGCCGTGGGTCGCCGCCATCCAGGTCAGGGTCGGGTGGGGCAGGCCGCTCGCCTCGCCCAGTGCCCAGCTCAGCGCCAGGAGCATGGTCGCCGCGAGCGTCGCGGCCGATACGGCGAGAAGCGTGCGGGTGGTGCGGTCGGCGGTGGCGCGCGCACCGCGCAGGGTGGCCAGGCCCACCAGCCACATCCCGCAGCTGAGCACCGCGGCGCCCGCGAACTCCACCCACTCGCCGGTGAAGTACCCGGCCAGTACGAGGAGCGTGCCGGCCGGGACGCCGAGTGCGGCGCACCGGGCGGCCGGGGTGTCGGCGGCCCGGCAGGCCAGCCCCGCCACCAGCGCGGCGGCGAACCCCGCGAAGTGGAAGTGCGGCACGGTCAGCGACAGCATGCGCAGGGAGAAGCCGAACAGCTCGGTGCCCTGCCGCTCGGCGGTCAGTGCCAGGCCGGCGACCGCCGGGGTGGCCAGCGCGGTGAGTACGGCGATCTCGCGCGGCGCGAGCGACCGGGTGCGCAGCAGCCGCCGGGGCGCGAGCAGGGCGAGGGCGAGGGTGGCCGCGGCGTAGCAGGCGGCGAGTGCGGTGGCGGCGGGTCCGCGCGGCAGCCACAGGCTCACCGCGCCGAGCGTAGCGGGCAGCCACCAGATCCCCCGCAGCCGCGCCGCGCCGGGCTCGTCGACCAGCGTGAGCCCCATCGGTATCACCGCCAGCATGCCCAGCGCGACGATGAGGCGGACGAGCACATCCATGCCTTCCCCCTGCTCTTGAACGTGTTCAAGTTGCGTGTACGGCAGACCGTACGCGCTGTCTTGAACACGTTCAAGTCCGGGATGTGGTACGTGCCCCGAGAGGTGGCTCAGGCCTCCTTCGCTCCGTGCCGCCCCGCACCCGCGGCGAACCGCGCGGCGCCCTCGGCCGCCTGCGCCAACGAGGCCTGCGCGTAACGGAGTTCGATGTCCATCGCGTCCTCCTCCGTACGTCCCGCCTGCTCGCGCACCGACGCCCGGTCGCCCCGCAGACAGCCCTGCGGGAACCGGGCGATCTCCGCCGCCAGCGCCTCGGCCTCGGCCCTGGCCCGGCCCTTCGGCACCACCCGGTTGGCCAGCCCGATGTCCAGCGCCTCGGCGGCCGGGACCGGGCGGCCGGTGAGGATCAGGTCCATCGCCCGGCTCTCGCCGATCAGCCGCGGCAGCCGGACCGTGCCGCCGTCGATCAGCGGTACGCCCCAGCGGCGGCAGTAGACCCCGAAGACCGCGTCCTCCTCGGCCACCCGCAGGTCGCACCAGAGCGCCAGCTCCAGGCCGCCCGCCACCGCGTACCCGCTGACCGCCGCGATCACCGGCTTGGACAGCCGCAGCCGGGTCGGCCCCATCGGCCCGTCGCCGTCCGGCTCGACCCGGTTGCCGCGCGGCGTGCCGATCGCCTTGAGGTCGGCGCCCGCGCAGAACGTGCCGCCCTCGCCCCACAGCACCGCCACCGAGGCGTCGTCGTCCCGCTCGAACTCCCGGAAGGCGTCGGCCAGCTGCCGGGCCGTCACGCGGTCGACGGCGTTCCGGACCACGGGCCGATGCAGCACCACCGTGGTGACCGGCCCCTGCCGCTCGACCCGTACCGTGCTCATCCGCGTGCCTCGTCCGGCGACTTGGTGCGGGTACGGGCCAGGATCGCGCCCAGGTCCACGCCGGCCGGCAGGGTGCCGAAGGCGTTGCCCCAGTCGCCTTCCAGCCGGGAAGCGCAGAAGGCGTCCGCGACCGCCGGGTGGCTGTACCGGACGAGCAGCGACCCCTGCAGGACCAGCGTCAGCCGCTCCCCGAGCGTACGGGCCAGCAGCTGCGCCCGCTCCGGATCGGCCAGCTCGGGCAGCATCGCCTTCAGCCGCGCCACCGCCGCGTCCAGCCGGGGATCGGCACCCGCGGCCCCCTCCACCTCGGCGAAGTACGCGTCCAGCGCCGCCGGTTCCTTGGCCAGCGCCCGCAGCACGTCCAGCGCCGCGACATTGCCCGAGCCCTCCCAGATGGAGAGCAGCGGGGCCTCCCGGTACAGCCGGGGCATCCCCGACTCCTCGACGTACCCGTTGCCGCCCAGGCACTCCAGCGCCTCCGCCGCGTGCGTCGCGCCCCGCTTGCAGACCCAGTACTTGCCGGCCGCCAGCGCGAGGCGGCGCAGCGCGCCCTCCGCGGCGTCCCCGGCCTGCGACCGGTCCACCGCGGCCGCCAGCCGCATGCCGAGCGTGGTCGCCGCCTCCGACTCGACCGCGAGGTCCGCCAGCACCGCGCGCATCAGCGGCTGGTCCGCCAGCTCGCGGCCGAAGGCGCGCCGGTGCGCGGTGTGGTGCAGCGCCTGCCGCAGCCCGGCCCGCATCCCCGCCGCCGACCCCAGCACGCAGTCCAGCCGGGTCATGTTGACCATCTCCACGATGGTCCGCACGCCGCGCCCCGGCTCGCCCACCGGCCAGGCCACCGCCTCGTCGTACTCGACCTCGGAGGAGGCGTTGGAGCGGTTGCCGAGCTTGTCCTTGAGCCGCATCAGGTGGAAGCGGTTGCGGCTGCCGTCGGGCAGCACGCGCGGGAGCAGAAAGCAGGTCAGCCCCTCCTCGGTCTGCGCCAGCGTCAGGAAGACATCGCTCATCGGCGCGGAGGTGAACCACTTGTGGCCCGTGATCCGGTACGTGCCGTCGTCGGTCGGCACCGCCCGCGTGGTGTTGGCCCGCACGTCCGAGCCGCCCTGCTTCTCCGTCATCGACATGCCGGCGATCAGCCCGCTCTTGCCCAGCGGCGGCCGCAGTCCGAAGTCGTACGTACGGGCCGCGAGCAGCGGCTCGTACTCGGCGGCCAGCTCGGGCGTGGCCCGCAGGGCAGGGACCGCCGCGTACGTCATGGAGATCGGGCAGCCGTGCCCCGGCTCGGCCTGCGACCACACGTAGAACTTGGCGGCGCGGACCAGATGGCCGCCCGGCCGGTTCTCCGCCCACGGCGCCGCGTGCAGCCCCTGCTCCACGGCCACCGTCATCAACCGGTGCCAGGCCGGATGGAACTCCACCTCGTCCACCCGGTGGCCGTACCGGTCGTGGGTGCGCAGCTTCGGCGGCTGCTCCTCCGCCATCCGGGCCAGCTCCTGGACCTCCTCGGAGCCGGCCAGCGCGCCCAGCACCTGCACCTCGCGCTCGCCCCACCCGGCGTCCTCCCGGCGCAGCGCCTCCAGCAGGGCCGGGTCGTCCGCCGCGCTGAATCCGGTGAGCGGCGGGGCCTGATTCACGACTTCATGGGTGACCGTCATGGAGTCGACGTTACAGTTTTCGTGTATGTGGCGGAAGGCTGTAATGATGCCTGCCATGGAACCACGCCTCGGCCTGCGGCCGCTCACCGCACGCTCCGTCGTGCTCAGCACCCTCCTCGGCCACCATCCGCCGCGGCTGCCCGCCCGCGCCCTGGTCCGGGTCGGCGAGCTGTTCGGCATAGCCGAGGGCACCGTCCGGGTCGCCCTCTCCCGGATGGTCGCGGCCGGTGACCTGCGGCAGCGCGACGGCGCCTACGGGCTCACCGCACGGCTCCTGGACCGCCAGGCCCGGCAGGACGAGAGCCGCATCCCACGCACCGTGCCCTGGTCGGGGGAGTGGGAGATCGCCCTGGTCAGCGGCGCCGAGCCGCGGACCGCCACGGAGCGTGCCGCGCTCCGCCAGGCGATGGCGGCCCTGCGCCTCGGCGAACTGCGCGAGGGCAGCTGGCTGCGCCCCGCCAACCTCGACAGGGCGCGCCCCGCCGTCGCCACCGCGCAGTGCACCTGGCTGACCGGGACGCCGGACGGCGACCCGTGCGCCCTCGCCGGCCGCCTGTGGGACCTGGCCGGCTGGTCGGCGCGCGCCCGCACCCTCCTCACGGCCCTCGACGAAGCCGCCGGCCCGGCCGGCCGCTTCACCGTCTCCGCGGCGATCCTCCGCCACCTCCTCACCGACCCCCTCCTCCCGGACCCACTGCTCCCCGACGACTGGCCGGGAGCGGAACTCCGCGCCCGCTACGGCGAGTTCGAGGCAGAGCTGAGCACCCTGCTCCGGCGTTGTGCGGAGGGGTGAGGGGCGGCAGACGGCCTCGCGGAACATCGGTACAGCGGCGTTCTCCCGCTCGGCTGCCCGGCCCGGTCGGGTCAGCGAAGGTGGCCGGCTGTGACTCGGTGCAGGTGGATGAGGATGTCGTAGGAGCGGCTCAGTGCGGTGTCCGGGTCGTCGGCCGACCAGTACAGGCCGTACGAGCGAGTCGGGCGGGCCGTGGCGAGCCAGGTGCGGGCCGCAGCGGGCGCGGTGCGCAGGTCGATGCTGAAGTCGCGGTAGCGGACCTTGTCGAGGGTGTGCTCGTTGTGGCCTTCGGGCGCGGGGGCGACGGTGTAGGTCTTGGGCTGCTGTGCGGTGTAGTCGGGCAGTGCGTTGATGGTGCCCTCGTTGAAGGTCAGGCCGATGCTGACGTAGTCGTCGCCGAGCCGGCGGTGCAGGACCGCGCCGGCGGGCTCGGGGAACTCGGCCGGGTTGTCGCTGGTGTAGGCGATGTGGCCGTTGTTCGAAGCGAGCAGGATCCTGCCGCCTCGGTGGCGCAGCCACCAGGCGGTGTTGGCGGCCATGGCCCGGTCGCGATAGCGCATCCGCTCGGAGAACTGCTCGTCGGGGAAGGCGTAGCCGGTGAAGCTCTGCGCGATGGCGGTGGCGTTCTGCACCGCCCAGGCGTACGCCTCTCGGCCGTGTCGGCAGGCAGTGTGCGGGCGGCCCCGGTCGCGCAGCAGCGCAAGGGCGGAGGCGGCCTCGTCGGCGTCGGCCTTCCGCTCGGCCGCGCTCTTGGCGTAGAGCTGGTCGGCCATCCACGGGCCGGCCTCGGCGTCGGCTTCGGGCCGCAGGGAGGCGTACGAGGCCGCTATGTCGGAGGCCAGGTCCGGACGGTGTTCGGCGAGGTAGTCCGCGACCTGGTCGAAGGCGGTCCTGCCCGGGAAGCCAAGGTCGTTGCCGACGAAGCGCAGCCGCGGCCGGTCGGGGTGGGCGACGTTGTAGCGGCGCATCCAGTGGATCAGGTCGAGGTACTCCTGGGTGTTCCAGAAGACGTACTGGCCCTGGAACTCGTCCCGCATGATCTGCGCGGGGTCGCCGGCACCGCGGGTCACATAGGCGTCCAGGCGCAAGCCGGTGCTCCAACTCGCCTCCAGCGTGAAGGTGGTGAAGCCCTTGGCGGCCACGAGGTGGCGGAAGAGGCGCTGCTTGAGGGCGAAGAACTCGTGGCCGCTGTGACAGGCCTCGCCCAGGCCCACGACGCGGGCGCCGCCGACCATGCGAGCGAGGGCCGTCAGATCGCCCAGAGGGCGGGCGCTGCGATTCAGGGCGTCCACCGGGTCCGTGGCCGGCGGGGTCGCTGCAGTGGCGGCGCCACTGAGGGGCCCCGCGGTGAGGGCGGCGGTGGCGAGGCCGAGCAGGCGGCGTCGATCGACGGGTCGGGCGTCGCGCATGACATCTCCCTCGGCCGGTGGATTCGGCGCGACTGTAGACAGATTTGCGCGAGCGTTCAAGACGTACGTCTTAGGCAAATGTATTAGGCGTACGTCTAAGACGGGTGAATCAATTCTCGAGTAGGGTTCCCGCATGGGAAATCGCGAGGATCTGCTGGCGGGAGCCAGGCGCTGCCTGGAGGAGAAGGGCTGGGCCCGCACCACGGTGCGCGACATCGTGACCGCCGCCGGCGGCGTCAGCATGGCTGCCATCGGCTACCACTTCGGCTCCCGTGAGGCGCTGTTGACCGCCGCTCTCATCGAGGCGATCGACGAATGGGGCACACGAATCGGCCGCACGCTGGCCTCCTTCGGGGAGGCCGGCAGCGGACCGGCCGGGCGCTACGAGGCGATGTGGGCCGCGATCATCAAGTCCTTCCAGGACGACCGGACCCTGTGGCTGGCCACGATCGAGGCCCTCCTGCAGGCCGAGCACTCCGAGGATCTGCGCCGCTATCTGTCCGGCGGCCAGGCCCAGGGCCGCCGGGGCCTGGCCGCCCTGCTGCTCAGCACGCCCGAGGACGAGATCGACGACGCTGCCGCCCGCACCCTGGGTGCCGCGCAGATGGCGCTGTTCACGGGCCTGATGACGCAGTGGCTCACCGACCCCGAGCAGGCCCCCGACGCGGCCGAGGTCGTCACGGGCCTGCAGGCCCTCACCGGCATCGTCGGCTCGGACACATAGGAGACGAGGCCGGAAAGAGTTGAGGCGGGGCAGGCCAGGAGCCTCGGGAGGGCCTGCCCCGCCGGCTTTCAGGCGCCCGGTGCCTGGTTCTCCGGGCCGAACGTGAAGTCCAGGAAGAGGGCGGCGGACAGGACCGCGTGGCTGCCGCGGGGTGTCAGCCCGGAGTCGCGCATCCGGGCATGCAGCCGGTCCAGTGCGGCGCGGCCGCCCGGACTGTCGTAACCGCCGGCCCGCACCACGTCCCGGGCGTCCATCTGCACCGAGAGCAGCGCAGCGGGCCCGCCCTCGTGCAGCAGCGAGGTGTCGTCCAGCGTCGCCATCAGGGTCAGCAGCGCGTCCATCCGCGCGGCGGTCTCGGGCCTGCCGTGTGCCCGGGACTCGCGCAGCGCGGGCAGCGCGACCCGCCGTACGTGCGGGAAACCGGAGTGGGCCTGGCCGGTCGCGCCGGGTACGTGGAAGTGCAGCCGGGCCCGGCCGCCCGGTGTGTCGGCGGGGCCGGGCGCCCCCTCGTACGGCAGCCGGGCCAGCGTCGCGGCCGCCGCGCAGGCCGTGTACGCCGACCGGCAGCCGGTGGCCGCCGCGCCCGCCACGAGCAGCCCGACGGACCACAGCTCGCCCTGGTGCGCGGCGGTCCCGTCCGCGGCCCGCTCGCCCAGCACGCCCAGTTCGGTGCGCAGCGCGCGGTCGAGGGCACGGCCGTCGGCGGCCTCCGCGAGGGCGGCGAACGTGGGGCGCAGTGCCTCTATGGAGCGCAGTTCGGCGGTGCTGTCGGCATCGTGCGGCGCCGTCATGTCGGGGACGCGCGGCAGCCGGGCGCGTGCGGTGCAGGCGGCCACCGCGAGATCCGCGAGGAGGGCCGGGGTGACCGGGGGAGTGAGGTGGGCGGGCGAGGTCGGCGCAGGCCTGAGCATGGCGGTGCCTTCCTTCTGTCGTACGGGTCGGACCTCGGAGCGCGCGGAACGGCGTTCCGAGCCTGTGATGCCGCCCGCGGCACCCCGGCAAGCGGGACCTTCGTCCCGTATGTCCGGCGCAGAGGTCCCGGGAGTGCGGCGGACCGGTCGGAACCGGCCGGGTCCGCGGCCCGGCGTTTGGGCCGTCGGGCGGCGGACACCCGCAACGTCCCAGTCCACGACGTGGAGGTCGGTCACATGGCCAGCACGCACGAGTCCGGTGAGGTCACCGGGACGAAGGACAAGAACTACAACCTGCTCTGGTACACGCAGACGTGCCTGGACAACGCCCTGCGGATGGAGACGTACATCCAGGACGCGGAGCGGGAGAAGGACACCGAGCTGGCGGAGCTGTTCCGCAAGGCCCAGGCCGACAGTCGCAAGGGCGCCGAGCTGGGCAAGCAGCTGCTGGGCAGCCGGCTGAGCAGCTGAGGGCAGGGGCGCCGGGCGGGTTCTCCGCGGAGGACCCGCCCGGCGCTCGTCACGGCAGCGGCAGCACGCACACCGGCATCGGCGCCTCGAACGGCGTCCCGGTGGGCCGCAGGTCTCCCGAGTCCGGGTCGACGGCGAAGACGGTGACGGTGTTCGACCGCTGATTTCCCGCGAACAGCAGCCGGTGGTCCGGCGAGAACGTGATGTGCCGGGGGAAGTCGCCGCCCACCGGCACGGTGTCCAGCAGCCGCAGCCGGGCGCCGTCCTCCTCGATGGCGTACCGGGTCAGGCTGTTGTGGCCGCGGTTGGCCAGGTACGCGAACCGGCCGTCGGGGGTGACCAGGAACTGCGCCGGGTAGCTGGTCCCGGCCCCGGTGCCGGTGGGCTGCGGGGTGCCGGGCGTGAGCCGGCCGGTGGCGGGGTCGTACGCGCAGACCACCGCCGTGTTGTCGACCTCGTTGGCGAGGTAGGCGTGCCGGCCCCCGGGGTGGAAGGTCAGATGGCGCGGGCCCGCTCCGGGGCGCAGCGCCGCCGTCGACACCGGGTGGAGCGTGCCGGCCGACGGGTCCAGGCGGTACGTGTAGACCGTGTCGGTGCCCAGGTCCACGGCGAGGACGTGACCGCCGTCGGGCGTGGTGACGATCTGGTGCGCGTGCGGGCCGTCCTGCCCGGGGCCCGGCGGTGGCGCGGAGTGCGACACGAGGTCGGTGCGCTCGCCGAGGGCGCCCGTCGCGGGGTCGACGGGGTGCACGGCGACGCTGCCGGAGGTGTAGTTGGCGCTCAGCAGCCAGCGGCCGGAGGGGTGAACGGACAGGTGGCAGGGGCCGGCGCCGCCCGTCGGCCGGCTGCCCAGCACGCGGTGCGCGCCGTCAGCGGCGAGCGCCACGGCGGTGACCGCGCCGTCCGTGCTCTCGTCGACCGCGTACAGCGTCCCGCCGTCGGGGGAGAGGGCGAGGAAGGACGGGTCGGCGACGCCGGGGAGCACGCCGTTGCCGGTGATCCGGCCCGACGCCGGGTCGTACGCCGCCAGTCCGATGCCGCTGCCGCCGCCCGGCATCGAGGTGTAGGTCCCCAGGAACAGCGGCCGCGGTCCGTCGGACCCCTTGTGCCCGTCGCGCCCCGCCGCGGTGGCCGGTGCCGCGCCCGCGGTCGCCAGGCCGGCGGCCGAGGCGCCCGCCGCCAGCGCGCCTAGGAAGCCGCGGCGGCCGAGCCGTCCGGAGGGTCCGCGCGCTGACGAGCGGTCGTTCATGGCACACCTCGGCATCCATCGGCATGATCGGCGTCGGTCGGCAGCCAGAGTGGTCCATACCAACGGAGCTGACAAGACCCCGTGCGCGCCCGGCCCACCGCAGCCACGTTTGCCCGCTTTGCGCGGAAGAGTACGATCTTGCGTGAGGGGTTACCCGTATCGGTGAGCGACATACCGCCGGCGAACAGAGCGGGAGCGAGTCCGATGACCTTCGACGAAACGGTGTCCGTACCGGCCGGTGACGTCTCCCTGACGGGCGACCTGCGAGTCCCCGAGCACCCCAGCGGCGTGGTCGTCTTCGCGCACGGCAGCGGCAGCTCCCGGCACAGCCCGCGCAACCGCGGGGTCGCCGAGTACCTGCACGCCAACGACCTGGCCACCCTCCTGCTGGACCTGCTGACCGAGGACGAGGACCGGGTCGACGAGGTGACCCGGGAACACCGCTTCGACATCGGTCTGCTCGGCGCACGGATCGTGGCGGCCGTCGACCTGCTCCGCACCCATCCGGCCACCGCGGGGCTGCGCCCGCACCTCTTCGGCGCCAGCACCGGCTCCGCCGCCGCGCTGGTGGCCGCCGCCGAACGCGCCGACCGGGTCAGCTCCGTCGTCTCCCGCGGCGGGCGCCCCGACCTCGCCGGTGACGCGCTGAGCCGGGTACGCGCCCCCGTCCTGCTGATCGTGGGCGGCCGCGACACGGAGGTGCTGGAGCTGAACCGGCAGGCCGCCGACCGGCTGCCGGCCCGCTGCGCACTCCACGTGATCCCGGGCGCCACCCACCTCTTCCCCGAGTCCGGCGCCCTGGACCAGGTCGCCGTCGTGGCCCGCGACTGGTTCTTCGCGCCGGGCAGGCCGCCGCACAGGGAGGGCGGCCCCCGGTGAGGCGCTTCACGGACCGCAGAGACGCCGGCCGGCAGCTCGCGCGGCGGGTGCGGGAACACCTTGAGGCGACCCGGCCCGATCTGATCGGCGGGCACCCGCCCGACGGCCCCGTCGTCCTCGCGCTGCCGCGCGGCGGCGTCCCGGTGGCCGCCGAGATCGCCCGCGACCTGGGCGCACCGCTGGACGTCCTCGTCGCCCGCAAGATCGGCGCCCCCGGCCAGCCGGAACTGGCCATCGGTGCCCTGGCCGGCGAGGACCGGCCGCTCTTCGACGCCCGTGCCCTGGAGTTCCTCGGCCTCACCGAGGAGGGGCTGACGGCCGACGTCGCCCGCGAGCGCACCGAACTGCACCGCCGCGAGGACCTCTACCGCGGCCGGCGCCCCCCGCCCGAGCTGACCGGCCGTACGGTCGTCCTCGTCGACGACGGCCTGGCCACCGGCATGACGGCCCGGGCCGCCCTGCGCGCCCTCCGCCGCCACGGCCCCGCCACCGTCCTCCTGGCCGTACCGGTCGCCTCCCCGAGCACGGCCGCCGCGCTGGCGGTGGAGGCCGACGACGTGCTCTGCCTGAGCCGCCCGCCGGACTTCCGCGCGGTGGGCGAGTGGTACGACGACTTCACCCAGGTCTCCGACGAGGACGTCATCGACGCACTGCACCGGACGGCCGCGGGCCGTTAGCGTGCGCCGCCTCCGCCGCCCCGCGGCTCAGGCGTGCAGAGTGAGGGACGGCCGGGCGCCGTTGAGGTAGTGGGCGCCGATGTCGCGGAGCCGGTGCGTGGCCGAGCTGCGGGCGGTGAGGGTACGGGCGTTGCGCCAGAAGCGGTCGAAGCCGGGGTCGGTGGCGGGGGAGAGGCCCGGTGCCCCCGCGGTGAGTTCGAGGATCCGCGTGGTGATGTGCAGCGCCGCGTCGGCGGTGACGGCCTCGGCGGCGGAGACGAGGAACGCGATCTCGGCGCGCTCGTCCGGCCCGAGCGCGGGACCCGTCAGCAGCCCCTGCGCCATCGCGTCCGTGGCGCGGTCGACGACCGAGGACGCGCTGTGCGCCGCGGTCGCCAGCTCGCCGTAGGCGAGGAGCAGATACGGGTCCTCGCCGGGCGCCGCGGCGTACTCGCCGTTGCCGGTGTCGGTGAACGGATGGACGCCGGGCGACACCCGGCTCACGTCGCGGGCCTCCGCCAGCGCTCCCTCGGCGTTGCCCAGGCCGACGTGGAGCAGGATCAGGCGGAGCGCGAGCGGGGCGAGCGCGGTGTACGGGAGAACGGTGTGCTCGTCTCCGGGGACCGTGCCCAGGATCTGAGCGGCCGTCACCGGCACGTCGTCGCAGCCGACGCTGGCCGCGCCGGTGAGCCGCTGCCCGAGCCGCTCCTCCGGCGCGTCGGGGGTCACGGTCGTCCGCGCCGGGTCCACCACGACGACGACCGGCTCCCCGGTGTCGAGGCGGTGGGCCGAAAGCAGGAACCGGTCGGCCGTGCTCGCGCCGGCGGCCAGCGCGCGCACCCCGTTGAGCACGTACTTCCTGCCGTGCGGCGCGAGCCACAGGCCGCTGCCGTCCGGGCTCTCCGGCGCGTCGGTGCGCCCCGCCCAGAGCCACCGCCCGCGCGCGGCCCGGAGTTCGAGCCGCGCGGCGTGTTCCGGAGTGCCGAAGAGCCGGGGGCCCCAGGAGGTCACGTGGTGGTGGGCGAGGAGCTCCGCGAGGGAGCTGTCGGCCGTCGCGATCTCCCGTACGGCGGCGCAGGCGGAGCGCCAGTCCGTGCCGCGGTCCGGGCCCGGCGGCGCGAGGAAGGCCGGCAGACCTGCCTCGCGCAGCCGGGAGACCTCCTCGTAGGGCGGTTTGCCCGCCCGGTCGCGGGCGCTCGCGTCCACGGCGAGGTCGTCGGCGAGTTCCCGTACGGTGCGCGGCCAGGGCCCGCCGTCGGCCGGCTGCCCGGCGGGCGCCGGACAAGGGGTGTCGAGAGACACGCGATACCTCCGGGAGGGGTTGCGGGGTGGGGGGTTCGGGGCGGTGGCCGTCAGGTGGTGGTGGCCTCGACGGGTTGTGCGTCCGCCGGCTCCGCCGCGGGCTGCGTCACGGCCCTGTTCGCGCGGCGGTGCTCCTTGACCGAGTAGGCGACGGCCGCCGCCCACAGGACGTAGACGAAGCCGTAGACCGTCCACTGGGTGGCGTCGCCGGCGCCGAGCCAGTCGCTGCGCAGCAGGGTGCGGATGTTGGTCAGGACGATGAGGCCGCCGACGGCGGAGCCGAGGACGCGCGGCGGTACGTGGCGGACCAGCCAGGCGGCGATCGGTGCGGCGATCAGTCCGCCGGCCAGCAGGGCAACGGCCCAGAGCCAGTTGACGCCCTCGCCGCCGAGGCCGACGAGGAAGCCGAGGCTCGCGGCGACCGCGACCAGGAACTCGCTGGTGTCGATGGAGCCGATGACCTTGCGGGGCTCCAGCCGGCCGCTGGCCAGGATCGCCGGCGTGCCGACCGGGCCCCAGCCACCGCCGCCGGTGGCGTCCAGGAACCCGGCGACCAGCCCGAGCGGGGACAGGAAACGCTTGCGCAGCGGCTTGTCCAGCTTGTCGGTGGGCAGCCCGGCGACGGTGAACCGGCCCAGCACGTACAGCCCGAGGCCCAGCAGCAGGAGGGCCATCACCGGCTCGGCGAGCTCGGTGGAGAGCGCGGAGAGGAACGTGGCGCCCGCGAAGGCGCCGACGGCCCCGGGGATGCCGATCTTCAGGACGACCCGCCAGTCGACGTTGCCGAAGCGCCAGTGCGCGGCGCCCGAGGCGAGGGTGGTGCCTATCTCGGCGAGATGGACGGTGGCGGAGGCGGCGGCGGGGTTGGTGCCCACGGCGAGCAGCAGTGTGGTGGAGGTGACGCCGTAGGCCATGCCCAGGCTGCCGTCCACCAGTTGGGCACCCAGCCCGGCCAAGGCCAACAGGATCAGCGTACGCACGGCGACCTCACAGATTCCCTAGTTTTCCCACTGGATTGATAGGAATACTCGACGCGGCGATGCCTGGTGACAAGAGGGTGTTCAAAAGGCGGACAGAAAGCTCTCGTTATATGAGACGTCGCAGGTGGGGGCGGGTCAGGGGGCAGGTCCCGTCAGGGGTTGGTCCAGGCTTCCGGACTCTCCGTCAGCGACAGGACGTCGGCCGGGAGTCGGGCGGCCGCGACGTCGGCCAGCGACACCCCGTCCAGGATCTGCCGGACATTGGCACGCAGCGCGACCCACAGCGGCAGCAGCGATTCGGCGGGCCCGGTGTACGACAGCTCCGGCGGCCGGACGCCGCGCACCGACACCAGCGGCCCGTCCACCGCGCGGATGACCTCCGCGATGCTGATGGCCTCGGCGGACCGGGCCAGCCGGTAGCCGCCGTTGCCGCCGCGCTGACTGCGTACCAGCCCGCCGCGGCGCATGTCGTTCAGGATGCCTTCGAGGAATTTGTGCGGAATGTCCTGGGCGGCGGCGATGGCCTCGGCCTTGAGCGGTCCGGCGTCGTTACAGGCGGCGAGCTGCAGCGCGGCCCGTACCGCGTAGTCCGCCCTGGCTGAGATACGCATGCCGGCATTATCCCGCACGGTGACGGGCCGTCCCGCGCCCCGCGTCTAGGATCGCCGGGTGGCACACGCGAACGACGACGGATACCTCTTCGACAACCAGCAGACCGAGGCCGGACAGCGCTTCGTTGCGATGTCAGAGCTCTTCGACCACGTCACCTTCCGGCACCTGGCGGCCGTGGGCGTGACCCGGGGCTGGCACTGCTGGGAGGTGGGCGCGGGCAGCCCCGGCGTACCGGCCTGGCTGGCAGCGCGCACCGGCCCGGCCGGCCGCGTCCTCGCCACCGACATCGACACGGTCTGGATGGAGTCGGACGCCCCGTACGAGGTGGTGCGCCACGACGTGGCGGCGGAGGAGCCGCCGCCCGGCCCGTTCGACCTGGTGCACGCGCGCCTGGTCCTGGTGCACGTACCGGAGCGCGCGGCCGCCCTCGCGGCAATGGTGCGGGCGCTCCGGCCGGGCGGCGTGCTCGTGCTGGAGGATGCCGACCCGGCCCTGCAGCCGCTGGCCTGTCCGGACGAGCACGGGCCGGCCGAGCGGCTGGCCAACCGGCTGCGGCGGGGCTCCCGCGAACTGCTCGCCCGGCGCGGCGCCGACCTGGCCTTCGGGCGGACCCTGCCGCGCCTGCTGCGCGAGGCCGGCCTCACCGACGTGGCGGCCGACGCCTACTTCCCGGTCACCTCGCCGGCCTGCGATGCGCTGGAGGCCGCGACGGTACGGCAACTCCGCGACCGCCTCGTCGAGGCAGGCCTCGCCACCGAAGCCGAGATCGAGGAACACCACGCGAACGTCACGGCGGGACGGCTCGACCTCACCATGGCCCCGCTGATCTCCGCGTGGGGCCGCAAGCCGGGCGGCAGCCACTGACCGGCGCGACTCAGGACTGCGTGCCGCCCCACTCCGATCGGCCGTGACCTCGTCGATCACATGGCGTGCGATGCCCGCCATCGGCGGACTGCTCTCCCGAAGATCTCGCGCGCGCCGACCCGCACTATGCCCGGCCCGAAGCCGCTCATGCCACGTGATGTCCGCGTGCGGCGGCGGATCCGGCGTCGGCCGGTGCGGTGACCGTGGCGCCGGCGCCGAGTGCGAGGTGCGGCCAGTGCGCGGTGTCGCGGCCGAGTCGGCGGTCGTGGGTGGCCATCACCACCGCGGCCGCAGTCGCTTCGAGCGCCTCGGTCAACTCGTCGACGAGGGCGATCGAGAGGTGGTTGGTCGGCTCGTCCAGCAGCAGGGCGTGCGGCCGGGCGGCCAGTGCGAGGGCGAGGTCCAGGCGCCGTTGCTGGCCCATGGACAGCTCCCGCACCGGCCGGTCCAGATCGCGCCGGGCGAGCAAGCCCAGCTGCTCCAGGGGAAGCGTCTCGCCGCCGTCCAGCCGCCCGGCCGTGACCAGCGCGGCGAGCTGCGCGTCGTACAGCTCGCGGGCGCGGCGGCGGGCCGGGGCGGCGGACTCCTGGCGGAGCAGCCGGACCCGTGCGTGCCGGGCGTGGTGCACCTGCCCGGAGTCCGGTTCCAGGTGCCCGGCGAGCACGGCGAGCAGCGTGGACTTGCCCGCCCCGTTGGGGCCCGAGACCATCAGCCGCGACCCGGACCGGAGCGTCACGTCGGCGGGCGCGGTCAGCCGTCCGGCGACGGTGACGCCTTCGGCGCGTACCCACGTCACCCCGTTCCGCGCCGGCAGTTCGGGCGCGGCGAGGCTCAGGGGCGGTTCGGGCAGCGTCACCTCGTGCCGCTGGAGGTCCTCCTGGCGGCGGTGCACCGAGCGGACCAACCCCGGCGCGCGGGTGGCGCGTTGGTGTTTTCCGGTGCCCTTCCCCGGCCGCCAGCCGGTGACCAGACGCTGCTGCGCGGCCGTCAGGTCCGCGGCCAGCCGGGCGTGCTCGGCCTGCTGCTCGGCGTATTCCTCCTCCCAGCGCTGCCGGGCGGCACGGCGGCCGGCCACGTATCCGTCGTAACCGTTGCCGTACACGGCGGGCCGGCCGTCGCTGCTGGGGTCGAGGTCGAGGACCGTGGTGGCCACGTCGCCGAGCAGCGCGCGGTCGTGGCTGACCACCACCACGCCGCCGTCCCACCGCGTGAGCCGGCCGGTCAGGTAGTCCAGCCCCGCCCGGTCGAGGTGGTTGGTCGGCTCGTCCAGCAGCAGGAAGTCGTAGGCGGCACCGAGCAGGCACGCCAGGCGCACCCGGTAGCGCTGTCCCACCGACATGGTCACCAGGCGCCGGGCGCGGTCGGTCACCGCGCCGAGCGCTTCGAGCGCGACCGTCACGCGCCGGTCGGCGTCCCACGCCTCCAGCGCCTCGGCCGCCTCCAGGGCTGCCTGGTAGGCGTCGTCGGCGCCGGGACGCTCCGCGGCGAGCGCGGCGGCACTGTCGTCGAGGGCCGCCAGCGCCGCACGGGCGTCGGCGAGGTGCGTGTCGATGACGTCGCCGACCGTACGGTCCTCGTCGGCGTCCATCTCCTGTTCGGCGCTGCCCAGGGTGCCGACGCGCCGCACGGTCCCGGCGTCCGGGGCCAGCACCCCGGCGAGGACGTGCAGCAGCGTCGACTTGCCGCGGCCGTTCTCGCCGACCACGCCCCAGCGCGAGCCGGGGGTGACCGTCATGTCGACGCCGGTGAGGACGGGCCGGCCGCCGCGGGCGAGGCGGACGTCGGCGGCGATGAGCTGTGCGCGGGCACGCGCGGGGAGGGCAAGGGTGTGCATGGTTCTCCGGATCCGGACACACTCCACCCGCCGTACGGGCGGGGAGTGTGTCCTTCCTGTCAGAGCGACGGAAGGCCGGCGAGCGGCCGTGGACACGGCAGGCGGCCTGCTGCCTCGGTCACTTCACGAGGGGCAGGCTGCCGCGTGGTCCGTCACAGGAAGTAGAAGAATCGCACGTACGTACCGTACCACGTGGCGAACCGGACCGTCTCGTCAATTTCCGCTCCCCGCGGCACGGCGGCCGTACGGACCCTCCGTCCCGCCCGCCTCGCCCTTGCCGCGCCCCGCCCCGGACGGCCACGATGCCTCCGTACGTACGCGGAGTGGGCGAAGGGGAGCCCGCGTCCGGTGCGGCGGGGGAGCGTGACGGGGGAAGGGGAGCCCGCATGGGCTGGAGCGGCGTCCGGGTGCTCCGCGACCGCAACGCGGCGTACTACCTGAGCGGCGTGGTGGTCTCGGGCTTCGGCAGTTCCGCCATGTTCCTGGCGGCCGGGGTGTGGACCAAGTCGCTCACCGGCTCGGACAGCCTGGCGGCCCTCACGACCTTCTGCGTATGGGCACCCACGCTCTGCGGCCCGCTGATCGGCACCGTGGCCGACCGGGTGCGCCGGCGGCCGCTGCTGATCCGGGTGCACCTCGCCATGGCGCTCGCCCTGCTGCCGCTGCTCGCCGTCCGCTCGGCCGACCGGATCTGGATCCTCTTCGCCGTTCTGCTGCTGTACGGCGTCAGCTCCGTCCTGCTCGACGCGGCGGAGGCCGCCCTCGTGGCCACCGCCGTACCCCAGGAACTGCGGG
The DNA here is from genome assembly GCF_040643545.1 of Streptomyces sp. NPDC047117. Taxonomy (NCBI): domain Bacteria; kingdom Bacillati; phylum Actinomycetota; class Actinomycetes; order Kitasatosporales; family Streptomycetaceae; genus Streptomyces; species Streptomyces sp. NPDC047117. The sequence goes on from NZ_JBEYUN010000009.1 coordinate 284,400, forward strand.
GCGACTTCAACGGCCTGCGCATGACGGCGAACGAAGGCATGAAGCTGCTCGCCCCGCTCCTGGGCGCCGGGCTGTTCGTCCGGTTCGGCGGTCCCACCGTGGCCCTCCTGGACGCGGTCACCTTCGCCGTCGCCGCTGCGGCCTTCGCGCTGCTGCGCGTCGAGGAACCCGCGACCGGCCCGCCCCCGGGTGAGCGCTGGACCACGCAGGTCGTCCAGGGGGCCGGCGCGCTCCGCCGGCACCCGTTGCTGTGGCGGCTGGTCCTCGCCGGCGCCGCCACGATGGGCGTGGCCGGGCTCAACGGCGCCGCGGTGTACGCGGTGGTGGACGCCGGCCTGCACCGCCCGCCCGCGTTCACCGGGGTGCTCTACGCCGTGCAGGGCATCGGCTCCGTGCTCAGCGGGCTGTGCGCCGGCGCCCTGCTGCGGCGCATGCCCGACCGGGTCTTCGCGGCAGCGGGCATCCTGCTCTTCGCACTCGGTGTCGCGCTGCGCGCCCTGCCCTCGGTGCCCGTGGCCCTGGCCGCGAGCGCGATGATCGGCGCGGGCCTGCCCTGCGTCCTGATCGCCGCCATGACCGCCGTGCAGCGTGAGGTACCGGACGCACTGCTGGGCCGGGCCGCCGCCACCGCCAACACCCTTCTCTTCGCCCCCAACGCGCTGACACTGGCCGTCGGCGCGGGGCTGGTCGCCGTTGTGGACCACCGCGTTCTCCTCCCCGCCGCGGGTGCCCCGGCGGCCGTCGCGGCTGTCGGCTGCTGCCTTCTGACAGTGCGTCGGAGGACTCCGGGGAACAGCTGACCCCGAAGGGCGAAAGCCCAGCTCACAAGCGGTTTGAGTCGGGCAGGAAAGGCCGTGGGGAAAAATTTTCGGCGGGTTGTTTGCCGCGGAAAGCCGGGGGCAGCAGGAGTTACGTGCTTCGGCCCGTAGGCACGCCCCGTGGGAGCAGTGTGACTTCCGCAGGACGCGCCTGTCAGGCCGCTCTTCCACGGATGCAGACATGTCCTTTTGGAACGAGATGCTGACCCAGGAGCCCGGACCATGCTCGTGAAGACGCAGAACACAGTGCAGACCGAAGACCGCCGGTTCGCCGCGGAGGTTCCGGAGGCGTCCGAGGTGTCGGACGCCGCGGCGGCATCGGCACCGGAGCGCGGCACGGAGGCCCGCTCCACGCGGCGTCGCGCGGAGCAGTCCCCGAACCGCCCGCCGAACAAGCCCCGCGGCATCAAGCGGCAGCGCCGCGCGGCGAAGCCGGCGGCCCCCGCCGCCACCGGGCGCCGCGGCCGGCACCCGCACGACGACGCCCCCGACACCGCCGAGGACTTCCGGCGCCTGGTGACGCTGGCGGACGGCCCCGAGCGGGAGGAGCTGCGCGGCCGGGTCATCAGCGCCTGGCTGCCGATGGCCGAACGCCTCGCGCTGCGCTTCCGCAACCGCGGCGAGAACCTGGAGGATCTCCAGCAGGTCGCCGCCATGGGCCTGGTCAAGGCCGTCGACCGTTACGACCCCTCGCACGGCAACGCCTTCGAGAGCTTCGCCGTGCCCACGGTCATCGGCGAGATCAAGCGCCACTTCCGGGACCACATGTGGGGCGTGCACGTCCCCCGCCGGGTCCAGGAGCTGCGCAACCGCGTACGCGCCGCCCGCCAGGAACTCACCAGCAACATCGACGACCACGGCCCCACCCCCGAGCAGATCGCCGAGCACACCGGCATGCCCGTGGAGGACGTCCTGCTCGGCTCCCAGGCCCTGAACAGCTTCAGTCCCCTGTCCCTGGACGCGGAGCTGCAGAACAGCGACGACGGCTGCTCGCTCGCCGACACCCTCGGCACCCCGGAGGCGGGCTTCGACCTGGTCGTGGCCCGGGAAGCGGTCAAGCCGTACCTCGCCAACCTCCCCGAGCGGGAGAAGGAGATCCTCTACCTGCGGTTCTTCCGCGACCTGACGCAGAGCCGGATAGCCGAGCAGCTGGGCCTCTCCCAGATGCACGTCTCCCGGATCATCTCGCGCACCTGCCGCCAGATCGCCGACCGCATCGAGGCCGGACCGGAGCGTGCGGCGGCGTGAACTCCGTACGGCTTTTCACGATCCGGCTCCGGTCCGCCGCGTACCGGCTCCTCGCGGGCCGCGGCGCAGCGGCCTGACGACGCCGCCCAAACGCTTCCGGCCCCTCGGCAAGTGCCGAGGGGCCGGAAGATGAGTAGCGGGGACAGGATTTGAACCTGCGACCTCTGGGTTATGAGCCCAGCGAGCTACCGAGCTGCTCCACCCCGCGTCGGTGGTTTCACTCTACGCCATCGCACGCCCGTTCACCCAATCCTCGCCGTTCGCCTCCGGCCCGGCGGTTCCGCCGAAGGTACGGCGGTAGGTGTGCGGGCTGACGCCGGTGGTGCGTTTGAAACGGTCGCGGAAGGCGGTGGGCGAGCCGAAGCCGACCTCGCGGCCGATGCGCTCGACCGGCTGCCGGGTGGTCTCCAGCAGGTGCTGGGCCCGCCGGATGCGGGCACGGTGCAGCCACTGCAGCGGGGTGGTCCCCGTCTGCTCCCGGAAGCGGCGGATGAGCGTACGGGTGCTGACCCCGGCGCGGCCGGCGATGTCGTCCAGCGTCAGCGGGCGGGCGAGGTTGTCCTGGAGCCAGTCCAGTACCGGCTCCAGCACCGACCCCTCCGGTGCGGGCACCCGGTCGTGGACGATGAACTGCGCCTGCCCGCCCTCGCGTTCCAGCGGCATCACCGACAGCCGGGCGGCGTCGGCGGCCACCGCGGAACCATGATCCCGCCGGATCATGTGCAGACACATGTCCAGCCCCGCCGCGGCGCCGGCGGAGGTGAGGAACTGCCCGTTGTCGACGTACAGCACGTTCGGGTCGACCTCGATGTCCGGATGCGTGGCGGCCAGCAGATCGGCGGCGACCCAGTGGGTGGTGGCCCGCAGCCCGTCGAGGAGCCCGGTCGCCGCCAGCGGGAAAGTGCCCGAGCAGATCGAGGCGATCCGGGCACCGCGGTCGGCGGCCTGTCGCAGCGCGGCCCGCACGGCGGGGCCGATCGGTGCCGTGACATCGGCGGTACCGGGCACGATGACGGTGTCCGCGCCCGCCAGCCCCTCCAGCCCCCACGGCGCCCGCAACGTGAACGTCCCCGCGTCCACCTCCGCCTCCTCGGCACAGACCCGCACCCGGTACCCGGGCCGCCCGTCCGCCAGCCGCGCACGCTGAAAAACCTCGACCGGCGTCGACAGATCGAACGGAACCACCCGAGGCAGCGCGAGCACGGCAACCGTAAGCATGAGGGGAACGTATCTCGCTGCTCCTCGCGCGGAAGCTCCGGGCCCGCAGTCCGTGGGCCTCAGTCGCCCTGGCCGGTCAGCAGCTCCCGCATACGTTCCGCCGCGTGTACCGCCGCGTCCCCGCAGCAGTTGTTGAAGAGGACGTGGACGTGCTCGGCCCGGTCCGCCATGTGCCGGATGCGTGGCACCCACTCCGTCAGCTCCGACGGCCCGTACGCGTACCGGAAGCGGTCCTCCTTGCTGCCGCGGCCCCACGAGGCGCTGCGGCCGTGGAAGCGGACCACCGCCGTGTGCGGCGAGGTGACCGGGGCGACCGGCGGTACGGAGCGGGGCAGCGTCTGGGTCATGTCCACGGCCACGGCCGCCATGCCCAGGTCGGTGAGGAGCGCCGTGGTGCGTTCCTCGCGGTCCCCCTGCCACCAGCCCGGGTGCCGGAACTCGACGGCCACGGGCCACCCTTGGGTGCGTTCCCGGCAGCGGGTGAGGAACGCCTCCCAGCGGGCGCCGGGCGCGCACCACGGCGGGAACTGGAAGAGGAGCGTGCCGAGGCGGTCGGCTTTCCGCAGTGGTTCCAGGGCCTGCCCGAACCGCGCCCACACCTCGTCCAGCAGTGCCGGGTCGGTGTCGCGTACGTCGCCCGTCCGCGCCGCGGCGGGACGCAGGTCGGGCGGGAGCGACCGCGGCGGTGTCGGGTGCCCGGTCAGCAGGGAGAACGCCTTCACGTCGAAACGGAAGCCGTCCGGGGTGCGCTCCGCCCACAGCGCGCTGTTCCGGGCGCTGGGCAGTGCGTAGTACGTGGCGTCGACCTCCACGACGGGGAACTGCTCGGCGTAGTGCCGCAGCCGGCCCTCCGGGTCCCGCCGGCCGGGCGGGTACCACCCACTCCGCACCAGCGCCCGGTCCGTCCACGAACATGTACCGACGGCGATGCCACTCCTCATGGCGGCCGCGTACCCCGTCCCGGCGGACTCAGCTCCGGTCGGAGTCGGGCTCAGCTCCGGGCGGACTCGGGCTCACCCGGACGGAACGCCTTCCCGGACCGCGTACGCCGTCCAGTGCCGATGCCCCGCCCGTCACCCTCACCGCTGCGCCTCAGTTCCGGATTCGCACCGGATTCCCTGACCCATACACGTGCACATGCACATGCAAGGTACGACTGGCTCCGGCAAGCTACCACAGGCCCATATGGCCACCGCGGCGACGGCTGCCCCCCTGCGGCTCCTCCCCTTAGGGGACGCCCCGTACATCTCCAGGTTGATCGGCAGCGCGGCCGTACATCCCGAGAGCGACCGGGATAACCGCAGGTGGAGTGACGTCCCGGGGCTTCCTCGGCACATAGCGTCGATGCCTGACCGACGCACGTGACCAGGAGGACTCGGGATGTACGGGAAGGCATTCGCTCCGGAGTATCAAGGGGAGCTGGGGGCGGAGTTGAGTGTCAACTCCTCGTACGAGGACGTGCTCGTCGCCGCGCGGCGCGCACGGGGCGCGGCCGTGGGGCCGGGGGACGCCGCGCGGGCCGCGCTCGCCGAGGCGGAGGCCGGACGGCGGCTCGGGAGGGTGGCCGAGGCCGAGGCCGCGTGGCGGGCCAGCTACCGGAGCGCGCGCACCGCGGGGGACCCCGGCAGCATGGCGTGGGCGCTGTGGAGCGGCGGCACGCTCGCCCGCCAGTGCGGACGGCTCGCGCTCGCGCGCCGGCTGCTCGCGGCGGCCGTCGCGTTCGCCGAACCGAGCGGCGACCGCCTCGCGCACGGCTACGCGCTGGCCGGGCTCGCCGAGACCGGCCGCATACAGGGGGACTACGAGGCCGTCGCCGAGCTGCATGAAGAGCTGCTGGCGCAGGCCAGGGCGCACGGTGAGGCGCGGCACATGGTGTGGGCGATGTCGGGGATCGCGCAGATGCACCGCAACACCGGCGGATACGCGAAGGCCCTCGCGCTGTTCGAGGAGTCGGCGCAGGTCGCCGAGCAGGCCGAGGACTGGCGGGGGCTGGCCTGGTCGCTGCGGGGCGTGGCCGACGTGCGGTCCGTGCTGGGGGAGACCGAGGAGGCGCTGCGGCTGCTCGGCCGGGGCGAGGCCCTCTGCCGGGAGCTGAACCTCGCGGGGGCGCTGGCCTACAACCGCAAGATGCGCGGCAACGTGCTGTACCGGGCCGGGCGGTACGAGGAGGCCGCCGTGGTCTACAGCGGCGCGCTGGCGGAGTTCCGGTCGATGTCCGAGCCGCGGGGCACGGCGCTCTCGCGGCTGGGGCTGGTGAAGTCCCGGGCGCACCTGGGATGGCCGTACGACGAGGTGGCCGCCGAGCTGGACGACGTCGAGCGCGAGGTCACCCGGATCGGGCTGCGGCACGCCCGGGACATGGTCAGGTCCTTCCGCGCAGAGCTGTCGGCGGAAAGAACTGCCGTACCGGCTCCCGGTGCCACCACGCTCCGGTCTCCCGCAGTTCCCGCCAGGTCGTGAAGCGGTAGCGGTAGAACCGGGCGCGTACGTGGCGGGGCGGCGCGTCCGGGAAGGGGTTCCGGCGCAGCAGCCGCACCGTGTCCCGGTCATTTTCGAGCAACCGTTCGAGGAAGCCGCCGAACCAGCGGCTCGCGTAGCCCGGCGACAGCGCCGCGAACCACATCAGCCAGTCCAGCCGCAGGTGGTACGGGGCGAACGGGCGCGGCATCCGGCGCACGTCCCCCGGCTTGCCCTTGAAGTCGTACTCCCGCCACTCGGTGGCATCGGTGATCACCTCGTCCGCCGTGCCCTCGACGACCACCTCGTGCCGGACGCGGGTGACGGACCCGAAGGCGCCGTACGAGTTGACCAGGTGCAGCGGCTCGTACGAGGTGTTCATCCGCTGCTGGCGGGAGAGCAGGTTGCGGGCCGGGCGGTAGCTGAGCGCGAGGACGGCAACGGTCGCCGCGATGACCAGCACCTCGTACCAGAGCGGGGGCGGCGCGAGGCCGGCCGGCGGGCCGACGAGGCCGCCCAGGCCCACCGCGGAGGCGTCCACGACCGACACGGCGATCACGATCGTCAGCCAGTTCAGCCAGGCGAAGTTGCCCGAGAGCACCAGCCACAGCTGGGTGACGATCATCGTCAGCGCCGCCCAGGTGGCCACCGGCTGCGGGGTGAAGAGGAGTACGGGGGCGAGCAGCTGGGCCACGTGGTTCGCGGCCGTCTCCACCCGGTGCACCGGCTTCGGCAGGTGGTGGAAGAACCAGCTCAGCGGGCCCGGCATCGGCTGCGTCTCGTGGTGGTAGTCCAGGCAGGTCAGGTCCCGCCAGCACGGGTCGCCGCGCATCTTGATCAGCCCGGCGCCGAACTCCAGCCGGAACAGCAGCCAGCGCAGCAGCCACAGCACCAGGACGGGCGGCGCGGTGCGCGCGTTGCCCAGGAAGACCGCCAGCGCGCCGGTCTCCAGGAGCATGGTCTCCCAGCCGAAGCCGTACCAGGTCTGGCCCACGTTGACGATCGAGAGGTACATGGCCCACAGCACGGTCCACCACACCATCGACGCCCACAGCGGCACGGCGTCCGCCGCGCCCGCCAGGACGGCCGCCGACAGCAGCGCGCCCGCCCAGGCCCAGCCCGCGAAGAAGCGGTCGGAGAAGCGCCAGTGGAACACCGAGGGGGCCTTGCGGAACGGCACCCGGCGCACGAAGTCCGGGACCGGCGTCATCCCGCGCTCCCCGATCAGCGCCCTGAACTGCAACGCGGCCGAGACGAACGCGATCACGTACAGCGCGGCCAGGGCCCGCTGGAAGACCAGCCGGCCCAGCCAGTACTCCGGTGCCGGGAACCACTCCACATGCCTATCCGTAGCATCGGTGCGTGTCCGCTGCCCACCGTGTGGCGCCCGTGTTGCCGACGGGCGGAGCCCGGGACTCCGCGACATGGTTGCCGTCCCTCGCCGACGTGGCTGAAACGGGCCGTACGGGGGCGGTTTCTCCGTCCTGTAACCCTATCGACGGTAATTGCCGCGCGGCGGGGCACTCATGTCGTTAGGCTGAGCGGTGACGGACGTCCTGTCTGGGAGATGCCGACATCCTCGGCCCGTCGCGGGATGCGCCACGAACCATGGCCGAACTCCCGGTTGTGACAAACGGCGCCACCGCGTCAGTACCTCATCCCGTTGGCTAAGGAGTGCGTGGTGGCACCGGAACAGACGATCAGCAAGCAGCCCCGACCGAAGCAGGGCGAGCGCCAGGGGCGCATCAGGGAGGTCCGCAACCTGGAGGTCTGGAGCCGCTGCGCCCCGGTCCACCTGGCCGGCTGCGAGGACGAGTCCGCGACCGAGCAGCACATCTTCCGCGGCATCGACTGACGCACCGGGCCGGCCGGATCACCGGCCGGCCGACGGCACACCGTTCCGCCGCCGACCGCGCCGGAACGCCGCTGCGGCCGCTGCCTACGGACGGCGGCCCAGCAGGCAGAGCAGCCGGGTGAGGTCATCGGCCCCCGGCGGCGGCTCGATCGCCGGCGCGAACAGCCCCGAGCTGCTCAGCTCCTTCGCGTAGGGCTCCACCTCGCGCAGCGCCTGGCCCACCAGCTCACCCGGCAGCTCCTCGGACGCGCCGATCGCCCGTGACAGATCCCAGGCGTGCACCACCGCGTCCATCGTCATCTGGCTGCAGTACGGGGCGGCGCCGCTGGTGCCGTACGAGAGGTGCACCTCCCGGTCCAGGGCGCCGGGCTCGGTGAACGCCGCGACCGCCGCGACCGCGGCCCGGTCCCAGGTCGCCACCGGATCGTCCCCGAGCACGTCGCCGTCGAACTCGTCGCCGACCTCCTCCATCGTGGCCCCGTCCCGCACCAGCCGCGGCACCCACAGCTGCTCGGCGGTGAGGTGGTTCACCAGGTCGCGCACCGTCCAGTCCGCGCACGGCGTCGGGGCGTCCCACTGGTCGTCGCGCACGGTGTGGACGCGGTCCCCGAAGAGGTCGATGGCCTCGCCGTGGCGGCGGAGAATGTCGTTGGACTCCATGGCTCCTCAGCATAGGAGCGGGGGCACACGGCGGCGCCGCTCCGACGCGCCCCCTGCGCGCCCTCCCGTACGCTCCCGTCGCTCTGACGCATCGTCAGTGGTGCGGCTGTTCTGCCGTGAGCACTCTGGTCAATCCCCGGTGCGGCCGGTTTGATGTGCGCGAGCCGAACATTATTGGAGGCTGCATGGATCTCCCGTCCGCACCCGCCGCCATCCGCTCCGCCGGCCACGAACGCCCCTACCCCGTCTTCCAGGACCGCGCAGCCCGCATCGCGACCGGGCTGCGGGCCCTCGGGATCCCGCCGGGTGACCGGATCGCGGTGGTAATGCGCAACGAACCGGCCTATCTCGAAGTCACCACGGGGGCCGCCCGGGCGGGCATCTCTGCGGTGCCCGTGAACTGGCACTTCCGCCACGACGACCTGGCGCACGTCCTCGCCGACAGCGGCAGCCGCGCCGTCTTCGTCCACTCCGACATGCTGCCCGCCGTCACCGCCCACCTCCCGGCCGGTGTGCACGTCATCGAGGCACCCGTCCCGGAGGGGGTCGCCGCTGCCTGCGGCTTCGACGCGCCCCCGGTCAGCGGCGCGCATCCGGTCCTGGACGACTGGCTGGCCGGTCACGCGCCGCTGGCCGACCCGGAGCCCGACCGCCCCTCCACCGTGATCTACAGCTCCGGCACCACGGGCCGTCCCAAGGGCGTACTGCGCGAGCCCGTGGCGGCCGCTGCGCTGCCCGAGGCGGTGGCGAGCTTCCTCTCCTACTTCGCCGTGCGGCCCGGCGGCCGCACCATGATCCCGGCGCCGCTGTACCACGCCTCGCCCAGCCAGCACGCGGTCCTCGCGGTCGCCTGCGGCCTGGACATCACCCTCATGCCGCGCTTCGACGCCGAGGAGTTCCTGCGCCTGATCGAGGCCCACCGCGTCGAGCAGGTGCAGGTCGTCCCGACCATGCTGGTGCGCCTGCTCCGGCTGCCGAAGGAGGTCCGCGAGCGGTACGACCTGTCCTCGCTCACCTCGGTCGTGCACGCCGCCGCCCCCTGTCCGCCGCACGTCAAGCACGCGATGATCGACTGGCTCGGGCCGATCCTCCGCGAGTACTACGGCGGCAGCGAGACCGGCGCCGTGACCTGGTGCGACAGCGAACAGTGGCTGGCCCACCCCGGCACGGTCGGGCACGCGGAGGGCACCTGCGGGGTGGCCGTGCTCGGGCCCGACGGCCGGGTGCTGCCGCCCGGCGAGACCGGCGAGATCTACCTCAGACCGGCCGACACCTGGCCGCGCTTCACCTACCTCGGCGACCCCGCCAAGCGCACCGCCATGGAGTCCGCCGCCCTCCCCGGGTACGTCACCATCGGCGACATCGGCCACCTCGACGAGGACGGCTACCTCTACCTCAGCGACCGACTCAACGACATGGTCATCTCCGGCGGGGTCAACATCTATCCGGCGGAGATCGAGGGCTGTCTGCTCTCGCTCGACGGCGTCCGGGACGCCGCGGTGTTCGGCATCCCGGACGCCGAGTACGGGGAGGCGCTGGCCGCGCACGTGCAGGCCGACCCCGCCGCGGGGCTCACCGCGGCCGACGTCCGCGCCCACGTGGGGGCCCGGCTGGCCAAGTACAAGATCCCCAGGACCGTGGTCTTCGAGGCGGCACTGCCCAGGGACCCGTCCGGCAAGCTCTTCAAGCGCCGGCTGCGGGAGCCCTACTGGGAAGGGCACGACACGAAGATCTGAGGACAAGTCCCCTTCCGCCGACGGGAGTTGGCGTGCCATTCTGTGCGCCACATCAGTGAACTCCCTTCACGTGCGTGACTCGCGTGGCTTCCGTCGGCGGAAAGGGCGTAGGCATGACACACCGCGGGCACTCCGGACGGCACCTGGGGCGGCGGGGACTGCTCGCCGCCGGCGCCGCACTCGCCGCCGTACCGGCGCTCTCCACGACCGCCCGCGCGGCGACGGCAGGCGCCCCGCCCGGCGGGCTCCCCTCCAGAGACGAGATCGTCGCCGTGCTGCGCCGGGTCGCCGACCACTGGATCGGCGCGCACGCCGACCCCGGCGACAACCAGTGGGCCCGCGCCACGTTCTTCGGCGGGCTGATGGACCTGTACCGGCTCACCCGTGAAGCGCGGTACCTCGACTACGCGCGCGGCTGGGCCGAGGGCCACGACTACGCGCTGCACAGCGGCGTCACCACCCGGCACGCCGACGACCACTGCGCCGGGCAGGCCTACCTCGACCTGTACGAACTGGAGCCCGAACAGAGCAAGATCGCGGCCATCGAGGAGTCGCTGCACCGGATGGTCTTCACCGACCGGCCGGAGAAGAACGACGACTGGTGGTGGGACGACGCACTGCACATGGCGATGCCGCCGTTCGCCCGAACAGGCAGGCTGCGTACCGAACCCGCCTACTGGGACAAGCTGTACGCGCTCTACACGCACACCAAGTCGGCGGAGGGCGGCCCCGGCCTGTACGACCCGGACTCCGGCCTCTGGTACCGCGACAAGCGCTTCCTCCCGGGCGGCATCCTCTCGCCGGACGGGAAGCCGGTCGTGTGGTCGCGCGGCAACGGCTGGGTGGCCGGCGGCCACGTGAAGACCCTCAAGACGTTGCCCGCAGGGGCGCGGCACGTACCGGAGTACCGCACCACCCTGGTACGGGAGCTGGCCGCGCTGCGCGGTGTCCAGCGCGCCGACGGGTTCTGGAACGTGAACCTGGCCGACCCCGCGCACCTTCCGGGCCCCGAGACCAGCGGCACGTCCTTCTTCGTGTACGCCACCGCCTACGCGGTCCGCGCCCGGCTCGTCCCGCGCACGCAGTACCTCCCGGTGGCGGCCCGCGGCTGGCACGGGCTGACCACGACGGCGGTGCACGCCGACGGCTTCCTCGGCTACGTCCAGGGCGTCGGCGACCGCCCCGAGTCGAGCCGGCCGGTCGGCCCGGACACCACGGCCGACTTCGGGGTGGGCGCCTTCCTGCACGCGGGCTGCGAACTGGCGGCACTGGCGGGCTGAGCCTCGGCCCCGCGCCGGTCAGCGGGGCGCGAGTGCCTCTTCGAGGAGACCGGCGAGCAGGGCGGCGCCGGAGCCGTCCGGGTCGAGATCCGGGTCGTAGATGGTGAGGTTGAGGCCGACGCACCGCTCCGACCGTACGAAGGTGCGCAGCAGCGTGGCGAGTTCGCCGGGCAGCAGACCGCCGTCGTCGGGGCTGTCGACGGCGGGCATCACGGACGGGTCCAGCACGTCCGCGTCCAGATGCACCCAGAAGCCCTCGGTGACGGGGGCTTCGAGGGTCTGCAGGACCGCGCCCGCGATCTCCTCGGCGCCCCACTCGCGGATCTCGCCCACCGTCGCGTTCATGATCTTCAGCTCGGCGAGTTCGGCCCGCTCGGTGTCGTAGTCGCGGATGCCGAGCACCCGTACGTCCTCGTCCTTGAGGTAGGGCCGCAGTCCTTCGAGGTCCGTCAGGTCCGGCTGGCCGCGGCCGGTCGCGAGGGCCAGCTCCTCGCCGCCGGCCGCGCCGACGTGGTCGGCGTTCCCCGGGTGCCGGAAGTCCGCCGACCCGTCGAGCACGGCGATGCCGTACCGGCCGATGCGGCGGAGGGCGAGCGAGGCGCCGAGCTGGATGGAGCAGTCGCCGCCCAGCACGACCGGGAAGTCCCCGGCCCGGACGTGGTGTTCGATGCGGTCGGCGAGCTTGCGGGTGTACGTGGCGAGCGCGGCGGCGTTGAAGACGCCGTCGCCCGGTTGCCAGCCGCCGCGGTCGTAGCGGGGCGGCACGACGACGCCGCCCTCGTACGCGCCGAGCCGCTGCACCAGCCGCTGTTCGCGCAGCGCGCCCGCCAGCTTGTAACAGCCGGGCACGGTGCCCTCGGCGGGCGGGCGGAGGCCGAGGTTGGACGGGGCGTCGAGAACCACGATGCGGCGCATCCCGTCATTCTGGCCGGGCGGGGCAACGGAGGCCACTGGTTTCGCCCCGCCCGGGGGCATCGCCGACGAGGCGTCAGGCGGCGGCCTTGTCGGGGACGATCTGCAGCTTGCGGCCCGTGCCGCGCTTGAAGGTCTCCAGCGCCTCGGCGTACTCGTCCAGTGCGAACTGGTGGGTGATCATCGTCTCGGAGTCGATGACGCCCTTGCCCAGCAGCTCCACCGCGCGCCCGTAGCTGTGCAGGATCGCCATCGAACCGACGATGCGGATCTCGTCGTTGTAGATCCGGAACGGCGAGAACTGCGCCATCTCCTGGTCGGGCGCGCAGCCGAACTGCTGGAACGTGCCGCCGCGGATCGGCCGGGTCAGCCCGTCCTCGATGGCCTTGACGTTGCCGGTGCAGTCCGTGACGACCTGCCAGCCCAGCCGGCTCTCCAGCTCGTCGGCGCTGGTGGCGACGTGGTCGGCGCCCAGCTTCTTCGCCACCGTGAGCCGGTCGGCGTTGATGTCCACGACGGACACCGAGCCGGCCCCGGCGCGCTGTGCGACCTGCATGTAGAGCAGGCCCATGGTGCCCGCGCCGTAGATCAGGAAGTGGTCGCCCAGCTTGGGGTCGACGATGTCGAAGCCGCGCACGATCGTCGACAGCGGCTCGATGAGCGGCGCGTGCCGCAGCTCGACGGTCTCGGGGAGCCGGTAGCAGTTCTTCGCGGGGACCTTCACGTACTCGGCGGCCGCGCCGTCCACGGTGATGCCGATCGTGCCCCACCGCTCGCAGAGGTTGCCGCGGCCGATGGCACAGAAGTGACAGGCGCCGCAGTAGATCGCCGGGTCGGCGGCGATCTTGTCGCCCTCGGCGAAGGCGGTGACGCCCTCGCCCACGGCGACGATCTCGCCAGAGAACTCGTGCCCGGGGATCACCGGGTACTTCGTCGGCCCGAACTCGCCCGCCAGCATGTGCACGTCCGTACCGCACAGCCCGGCGGCGGTGACCTTGACGACGACCTCGCCGCGGCCGGGCGTCGGGTCGGGCACGGTGGTCACGGACAGCTTGTTCGGTTCCTCGATGACTACTGCGCGCATGGTGCTTCCACCTTTCGGGAGGGGGCGGGGCGGCTCAGGCGACCAGGTTGCGGGTCTCGACCTGCTTGATCTTCTCCACCTTGGGTGCCGAGCCGCCGCCGGCGAAGTCCGAGACCAGCCAGTGGTCCAGGCACACCAGCGCGGCGTGCACGCCCATGGTGCGGCTGCCGAAGCAGGCGATCTGCGCGTCGTTGGACTTGCGGGCCCGCTCGGCGCTGTAGCTGTCCGGGATCTGCGCGGCGCGGATGCCGGGCACCTTGTTGGCGGCGATGGCCATGCCGATGCCCGTACCGCAGACCAGGACGGCGCGCTCGTGCTCGCCGCGTGCGACGCTGCGCGCGACCCGCTCGGCCACGTCCGGGTAGTCCTCGTCCGGGGTCGCGCTCAGGTCCGTGACCGGGTAGCCGAGACCCTTGAGGTGCGCGATGATCGCGTCCTTCATCTCGAAGGCCGCGTCGTCGCAGCCGATGGCGATGCGGTAGGTCATGGTGGTCTCCCTGGGAGTGTTCAGACGGGGGCGATCTCGTCGAGGACGCGGCGCAGGCCCTCGGTGTCGTGGGCGAGCCGGCCGAGGAAGAGGCCGTCGACGGGGCCGGCGGAGAGCCGCTCGTACGTGCCGGGCCCGGCGGTGCCGCCGTAGATCAGCCGGCCGCGCACGTCGTGCTCGTCCAGGCAGGCACGGATCGCGGCGGCCATGGTCAGGACGTGCTCGGCGGGCGCGGGGTCGGTGGCGCCGATCGCCCAGACCGGCTCGTAGGCGATGACGACCTCGCTGCCCGGCACGGCGCCCGCGAGCGCGGCCCGTACCTGCCCGAGCGTCTCCTCGACCGCGGCGCCCAGGTCGGCGCCGTCCCGCTCGCCCGCGCAGACGACGGGGACCAGGCCGGCGGCGGTGGCGGCGCGGGTCTTGGCCCGTACGACGTCGTCGGTCTCGCCGAAGTGCGCGCGCCGCTCGGCGTGCCCCACCTCGACGTACGTGGCACCGGCCTCGGTGAGCATCCCCGCGGAGACCTCACCGGTCCACGGCCCGGACTCCGCCCAGTGCACGTCCTGCGCGCCGAAGGCGACCCCGGTGCCGGCCAGCAGCTCGCGGGCGTCGGCCAGGGCCGGGAAGGAGGGGAGGACGAAGAGGTCGACGGCGCGTGCGCCGAGCCCCGCGGTACCGGCGAGCGCGGCGACGTCCGCGAGCCACTTCCGGGTCTCGGCGAGACCGAAGTAGAGCTTCAGCGAGACACCTACGACGGGGCGGCGGAGGTCAGGAATCACGTCGTTCATGATGCTTAGAACAAAAGCACATGTGAAGTTCTCAAATCAAGACGTGAACTTCACGAAATCGGTGTTACTTCTACCGGCGGCCCGCCGCCGGGCGGGATGGCGCGCAGGGGTGTGGAATAGGTGCGGGACCGGCACTGTTGGGCGGGTATAGTTCACGATTCAACTACTACGGTTCAGTGACCGCAGCAACGTACGGAGGCGGGCAGCATGCAGTTCGGGATCTTCACGGTCGGAGACGTCACCACCGACCCCACGACGGGCCGGACGCCGACCGAACACGAGCGGATCAAGGCGATGCTCGCCATCGCGCTCAAGGCCGAGGAGGTCGGCCTGGACGTCTTCGCCACCGGCGAGCACCACAACCCGCCCTTCGTGCCGTCCTCGCCGACCACCATGCTCGGCTACATCGCGGCCCGCACCGAGCGGCTGATCCTCTCCACCTCCACCACGCTGATCACCACCAACGACCCGGTGAAGATCGCCGAGGACTTCGCGATGCTCCAGCACCTCGCCGAGGGCCGGGTGGACGTGATGATGGGCCGCGGCAACACCGGCCCTGTCTACCCCTGGTTCGGCCAGGACATCCGCCAGGGCATCCCGCTCGCCATCGAGAACTACGCCCTGCTGCACAGGCTGTGGCGCGAGGACGTGGTCGACTGGGAGGGCAAGTTCCGCACCCCGCTGCAGGGCTTCACCTCGACGCCCCGCCCGCTGGACGGCGTACCGCCCTTCGTGTGGCACGGCTCCATCCGCAGCCCGGAGATCGCCGAACAGGCCGCGTACTACGGCGACGGCTTCTTCGCCAACAACATCTTCTGGCCCAAGCACCACTTCCAGCAGCTGATCCGGCTCTACCGCCACCGCTACGCGCAGTACGGCCACGGCACGCCGGAGCAGGCGATGGTGGGGCTCGGCGGTCAGGTGTTCATGCGGAAGAACTCCCAGGACGCGGTCCGCGAGTTCCGCCCGTACTTCGACAACGCGCCGGTCTACGGGCACGGCCCCTCCCTGGAGGAGTTCACCGAGCAGACCCCGCTGACCGTCGGCAGCCCGCAGCAGGTCATCGAGAAGACCCTCGAATTCCGTGACTACTTCGGCGACTACCAGCGGCAGCTGTTCCTGATGGACCACGCGGGCCTGCCCCTGAAGACCGTCCTGGAGCAGCTGGACATGCTCGGCGAAGAGGTCGTGCCCGTGCTGCGCAAGGAGTTCGCCAAGGACCGCCCGGCCGAGGTGCCGGAGGGTCCCACGCACGCCGCCCGTGTCGCCGAGCGCGACGCCGCGGCCCTGGAGGAGGTGGCGGAATGAAGCCCCTGACGATCGTGGCCGTCTCGGCCGGACTGGGCGTGCCCTCGTCCACCCGCCTGCTCGCCGACCGGCTGGCCGAGGCCACCCGGGAGCGGACGGCGGACGGCACCGCCCGTCCGGTGGAGGTCCGCGTCATCGAACTGCGCGACCTCGCCACCGACATCGCCCACAACATGGTGACCGGCTTCCCCTCGCCGGCGCTGGGCGAGGCGATCGAGGCGGTGACGGCGGCGGACGGCGTCATCGCCGTCACGCCGATCTTCACCGCCTCCTACAGCGGACTGTTCAAGTCGTTCTTCGACGTCATCGACAACACCGCGCTCACCGGCAAGCCCGTGCTGATCGCGGCGACCGGCGGCACGGCCCGGCACTCGCTGGCCCTGGAGCACGCGCTGCGCCCGCTCTTCGCGTACCTGCGCGCGGTGGTCGTGCCGACCGCGGTGTACGCGGCGTCCGAGGACTGGGGCGCGGGCGGCAACGGCCCCGGCGGCGCGCTCATGGAGCGCATCGAACGGGCCGCGGGGGAGCTGGCCGGGCTGGTGCGCGGCGGCGCGGGCACGGCGCCCGTGGCCGAGGACGGCGGCGGCTCCGACGAGTTCGAGGACGTCGTGCCGTTCGAGGAGCAGCTGGCGGCGCTGCGGGCGGGCTGAGCCCCGCTGTGTGCGGTCCATGACCTCAGAGGTCATCGACGCGCTGACCCCGTCCTGCAAATCTAGGGGTCAGCGCGGGCCGCACGGGCGGCCGGCGCCACTCGACGGGGAGAGGGGACCGACATGAGCGCATACGCCGTGGCCCACCTGAAGAATGACAGCCGGCACGAGGACGTGCTGTCCTACATCGAGCGCATCCAGGGGACGTTCGTCCCCTTCGGCGGCCGTTTCCTCGTGCACGGCGTCAAGCCCGAGGTCCGCGAGGGCACCTGGCCCGGGTACGCGATCCTCGTCGAGTTCCCCGACCTGGAGCAGGCTCGCGCGTGGTACGACTCGCCCGAGTACCAGGAGATCCTGCCGCTGCGCACCCGGCACATCGAGGCGGACGTCGTGCTCGTGCCGGGGGTCCCGGTCGGCTACGACGCGACGCGCACGGCGGCAGCCGTCCGGTCCGCGGCTCTGAACGGCGACTGACCGGAAGCGGTTCCAGGGCCCCTCACCCCTGCCACAGCCGCCTGAGTGCGGTGTTCACCCGGCCGGGGCGGTCGCGTTGCGGGGCGTGGCCCGCGTCCTCTACCCGGAGGTGGCGGGCGCCGATCGCGTCGGCGACCTGCTCGCCGTAGCCGGGCGGCGTCGGGTGCGGACAGCCGCGGCGGTCGTCGTAGGGGCGGCCGGGCGCGCCGTTGACGATCAGCTTGGGCCAGTCGGCGGTGAGCAGCGCGGCGGGGCGGAGGCCGGGGGTGTCGGCGGCGGGCTCCCCGTACGCGGCGAGCCGGCCCGCCGTCGCCCGCAGGGCGCACGGTTCGAGCAGCGTCAGGGAGCGGACGGCCTGCGGGGCGGCCGCCGCGACGTGCAGGGCCACCGTGGCACCGGTGCAGTGGCCGACCAAGTGGGCGCCCTGGTCGAGGAGTTCCGCGATACCGGAAGGGTCGACGCCGATGCCGTCGGCCGCCGGGCCGACCAGTTCCAGCCGGAACAGTTCCGCCAACATGCGCTGCCCGGCGAAGACTTCGGTGCCCGGGGCCAGCGGGCCGTACACCATGACGACGCGTGGGGCACCGGGTGTCGCCTCGTCCCAGACCGTTGTCACCATGGGTCGCTCACGCCTCATGCGCCACCACCATAGAGGAGCCGGTGGCCTTGCGGCGTCGTACACGGCGGGGTCACAGCCCGGCGACCTCCGCCAGCACCCGGGCCTCCGCCAACTCCTCGGCACCGCCTGCCACGTCGTCGTGCGCCGCGGCCCACAGGGCACTCTCCACGGAGCGGGCCACGCCCCAGGCGGCGATCCGCTCGGCGGGCTCGCCGAGCC
Source organism: Streptomyces sp. NPDC047117 (assembly GCF_040643545.1). Classification (NCBI taxonomy): domain Bacteria; kingdom Bacillati; phylum Actinomycetota; class Actinomycetes; order Kitasatosporales; family Streptomycetaceae; genus Streptomyces; species Streptomyces sp. NPDC047117. The sequence goes on from NZ_JBEYUN010000009.1 coordinate 302,213, forward strand.
GGTCGGCCAGCAGGCGCAGCCGGGCGCGCAGCACGTCGGCGGGCGAGTCGTGCGCGAAGGGGTCGTCCAGCTGCGTCAGCAAGGGCCAGGGGTCGTACCCCGGATCGCCTGCCATCGGCTTGGGGTCGATGGCGGCCCAGCCGCCGGGGCCGCCGGTGGCCAGCACGTTGCCGGGGTTGAAGTCGCCGTGCACGACGACCTCGCGGCGGGCCGAGGCGGGCAGCTCCCGCAGCAGCGACGCGCCGAGCGCCACCAGGCCGGGGTCGTACGGCGGCCGGAGCCGGTCCGCGCGTTCCCGCACCAGGTCCGACCACTCCGCACAGACCGCCGCCACGGACTCCAGCTCGCCCTCCGGGGGCCGCGGCGCGCGCCACAGGGCGTCCAGTACGTCGGCGGCCCTGTCGAGCCCTTCCTCGGGGGAGAGCGCGGTGTCCGGGGGAGCGGCGCGCCCGTCGGCCTCCGGCACCGCGTCAAGCAGCGTCGTACCCGGTACGCAGCGTTCGAGGAGCAGCGCGTGGCGCTCCGGGTCGTGGTCGAGCAGCCGTACCGCGCCGTGGCCGCCCCAGGCACGCAGCGCGGCGGCCTCGCCCGCCGCCTCCCGGTGCGGCCAGGTCACCTTCAGGACGGCCCGGCCGCCGTCCGGCAGTCGCACGGGTGCCACCCAGGAGCAGCTGCCGCCGTCGAACGGTGCCGACAGGCGCAGCCCCCAGCGTTCCGCGGCCTCGCCGACCAGCTGCGGCAGCCGGGCCAGCCAGGCACGGCCGGAAGCGTGCCGCGCCATGGTCTCGGCCACCGGGAGGCCGGGCGGGAACAGGTCGGGAGGGAGGAGGTCCGGTGGCAGGAGATCGGGCCGCCGGTCGGCGGTGCCGGTGCCGGCGGGGGTGGCGCCGTCGGCGCGTGGGGGCTCGGGCATGGGCGCACGGTAGCGGCTCCCGGCGGCCGCGCGTGGCCGTGCGGCGGGAACAGGGGCACGAGTGTGAAACTCTTGAGGCCCGCCAGACGAGAAAGAGGCGCACGGCGATGACGGAGAGCGCGGCCGCACGGCCCAGGAACCCGCGCGGCCAGGGTGACCGGCTGCGCGCTGAGCTGCTGACCGCCACCGAGCGGCTGCTGGAGCAGGTCGGCAGCGAGGACGCGCTGTCGCTCCGCGCCGTGGCCCGTGAGGCGGGCGTCGCGGCCCCCAGCATCTACCGGCACTTCGCCGACAAGACCGAGCTGGTCTGGGCGACGATGCAGGTCAGCTACGAGCGGCTGGTCGAGGACATGGCAGCGGCCGGCGCTCTGGTCCCGGAGGGGGACCCGGTGGCGCGGCTGCGGGCGCGCTTGCGTGCGTACTGCCGGTACGCCATCGACCACCCGGCGAAGTACCGGCTGCTCTACGAGACCCGGCAGTCCCCGGTCGGCCCCGAGCGGCTGGCGCAGCACCCGGCGGGCCTCCTGGTGCGCGGCCTGCACGACGCGCTGACGGCGTGCGAGGAAGCCGGCTGGCGGATCCGCTGCTCGCGGGACGAGGCACCGTACGTCCTGTGGTCGGCGGTCCACGGCCGGGTCATGCTCTGGCAGGTACTCCCCGCCGCAAAGAACCCCGAACGCCTGCACCGCTTCGTCGACGACATCCTCACCCTGCTGCTGGAGCGCTGACGGCGTCCCTCCGGCCATCCGATCCGCCGTTCCGCTTCGGGCTGCGGGCGCCCGTCCCGGCCGGGGTCGACCCGGAGAACGAGCAGGGTGGAAGTGGCCCTTGTGACGCTATCCTCCTGGCAAGGCTGAGCACGGGGGCGGGGGCGCGATGCCGAGGCTGTGGGCGCGGAACAGGACAGACGCGTTGTACGCGTGGCACCCGAAGATCGAGGATCACTTCCCGGAGTGCCACTACGTCGTCAGACGCCTCTTGGTGACGCACCACAAGCGGTCGCGTTTCTTCGCACGGGCTTCCGTTTTCTGGTATCGCCTCTTCGGGGGGATCGAAGTGATCCTCGGCGTGATGCTGCCGCTGCTGTTCGTCTACCCGCAGACGCAGAACGAGGTCGGCCTGCAGGCCACCGTCAGCGTGTCGATCGCCGTGATCGCCGCCCTGGGGACGTTCTGGGGGTGGCGTGACAGATGGGGAACCTACCGGGCCCAGGACATCCTGATCGCCGAAACCCTGGGTGACTGGGAGCTGACCCTGATCGGGCTCATCGGTGACAGTGACCGGATCCCGGACGCGCGGGAGCAGGCGCTGGCCAAGACGAAGGAAGCGGTGGCCGCCCTGTTCGCGGTTCTGGGCCAGGAGCACGAGGCGAACTTCGCCGGAGTGCAGTCACCGAGCGACATCGTGGTCGCGATGAACCGGCAGGACCGGTACCGCAACATCCAGTGACGGGGGGGCAATGCCCCCTTTTACGGGGAGTCGCGGTCGCAAGGTTGTATTTGGCAACCACCACCAGCGTACCCGTTGCCCGGAAGGGAGTTGACGGGGGCCCCGGTCCGTTTGCCTGGCTTTTACGGGTGTAAGTTTACGGGTGTTAGGCGAGCGTCCGAGTGCGGCGCCACCGTCCGCGTGTCCGCAAGGAGCGACATGACCGTCACTTCCCCCCATGCCCCGCTGCCCGTGGAGCCCCCCACCGGCTGTCCCTTCGATCCGCCCGCCGAGTTCGGCCGGATGCGGATCGAGGAGCCGATCAAGAAGATCTCGCTGCCCGACGGCAGCTGGGCCTGGCTCGTCACCCGGTACGCGGACATCCGCGCGATCCTCGGCGACACCCGGTTCAGCTCCGACACCCTCACCCCGGGCTACCCGCTCAGCGGCATGACCGGCGGCGCCACCACGGAGAACCGCGGCTTCATCCGCATGGACCCGCCGGAGCACACCCGGCTCCGCCGGATGGTCACCCGCGAGTTCATGGTCAAGAAGGTCGAGGCGCTGCGCCCGGAGATCCAGCGGATCACCGACGAACTGTGCGACGCGATGCAGACCGCCAGGCTGAACGGCGAGGAGTCGGTCGACCTCGTCGAGGCGCTCGCCCTCCCGGTGCCCTCCCTCGTCATCAGCCTGCTGCTCGGCGTCCCCTACGAGGACCACGCGCTCTTCCAGGGACTCACCGGCAAGCTGCTCTCCCGCACCATCCCCAAGGCGGAGGCCGACGCCGCCCGCGAGGAGCTGCGCGCGTACCTGGACCGCCTGGTCACCGCCAAGGAGGCGGACCCGGGCGACGACATCCTCAGCCGGCTGATCGTCGAGCAGCAGCAGGCCGGGGAGATCAGCCACGACGACGTCATCGGCTTCGCGGCCCTGCTGCTGGTCGCCGGGCACGAGACCACCGCCAACATGATCGGCCTGACCGCGCTGAGCATGATGGGTGAGCCGGGTACCGCGCAGCAGCTGCGCGAGGACCCCTCGCTCATCCGCGGCGCCGTCGAGGAGCTGCTGCGCTTCCACAGCATCATCCGCAACGGCCCGCGCCGCGCCGCCACCGCGGACATCGAGATCGGCGGCCAGCTCATCCGTGCCGGCGAGGGCGTCGTCGTCGCCGTGCCGTCCGCCAACCGCGACGCGGAGACCTTCGAGAACCCCGACACGCTCGACGTCTGCCGCCCCAACTCCCAGCACCACGTCGCGTTCGGCTACGGCATCCACCAGTGCCTCGGCCAGGCCCTGGCCCGCGTCGAGCTCCAGGTCGTCCTCGCGACCCTGCTCCGCCGCTTCCCGACGATGCGGCCCGCCGTGCCGATCGAGACCATCCCCTTCCGCACGGACATGGCGATCTACGGGTGTCACGAACTGCCCGTCACCTGGTAGATCCGTACCCCACCACCCAACGGAATTCCGCAGGAACCCCCACAGGAGCAAGAAGCCATGAACATCACCCTTGACGAAGACAAGTGCTGCGCCGCCGGCCAGTGCGTCCTGGTCGCCCCCGAGGTCTTCGACCAGCGTGACGAGGACGGCGTCGTCGTCCTGCTGGACGCCCAGCCGCCCGCCGAGCAGCACGCCGCGGTCCACGAGGCCGCCGCCATCTGCCCCGCCGCCGCCATCCAGGTCGGCGCATGACCGACGGACGCATCGCCGTCGTCGGCGCCTCGGCGGCCGGCCTCGCCGCCGTCGAGGCCCTGCGCCGGGGCGGCTGGACCGGCACGCTGACCCTGATCGGCGACGAGCCGCACCTGCCCTACGACCGGCCCCCGCTGTCCAAGCAGCTGCTCTCCGGCGACTGGCAGGCCGACCGGCTGGGGCTGCGTACGGAGGTCCAGCTCGACACCCTGGACCTGGACCTCCGGCTCGGCACCCGGGCCACGGCCCTGGATGCCGCGACGCGCACCGTGACCCTCGCCGACGGCGAGCGGCTGGAGTGCGCCGGCGTGATCGTCGCCACCGGCGTCCGGGCCCGCACCCTGCCGGGCCTGGCCGACGTGGCAGGCGTCCACACGCTGCGCACGCTGGACGACGCCCTCGGGCTGCAGACCTGGCTGTCCGGGGCGCCGCGGCGGCTGGTCGTCGCGGGCAACGGCGTCCTGGGCTGCGAGGCCGCAGCGGTCGCCCGCGAGCTGGGCCACGAGGTCACGCTCGTCGGCCGCGACCCGCTGCCCATGCACCGCCTCGTCGGCGACGGCACGGGCACGCTGCTCGCCGCCGAGCACGAGCGGCACGGCGTACGGATGCTGACCGGCGGTCTGGAGGCGGTCGAGACCGCGGACGGGCACGTCACCGGCGTACGGCTGACCGACGGCAGCGCGCCGGCCGCCGACACCGTCCTGCTCGCCATCGGCTCCGAGCCGGCGGTGGACTGGCTGCGGGCCGACGCGGCGCTGGACACCGCCGACGGGCTGCGCTGCGACGAGTTCTGCGCCGCGGCACCGGGGATCTACGCCGCCGGTGACGTGGCCCGCTGGTACCACCCGGGGCACGGCCGCCACCTGCGGATCGAGCACCGGATGAACGCCACCGAGCAGGCCATGGCCGCGGCCCGCAACCTGCTCGCCGAGCTGGGTACCACCGAGGACGAGCGCCGCCCGTTCACGCCGGTCCCGTACTTCTGGTCCGACCAGTACGGGATGAAGCTCCAGGCGTACGGGGTGCTCGCGGGCGCCGACCGGACCGAGACGGTCCTCCTGGACAAGGAGCAGCGCCAGGTGGCCGCGCTCTACGGCCGGGACGGGCTGGCCACCGGCGTGCTCGCCGCTGGACTGCCGCCCCGGCAGATCCGCGGGCTGCGCGCGGTGATAGCCACCCCGGGGCCGTGGGAGGAGGCCCACGCGGCCCTGCGCACCGCCCTCGGCGCGGAGTGAGACGGGGGACGCCGGCCGGTGCACCGCGACCCACCGGCCGGCGTCCCCGATCATGGAGGGCATGACCGATTCGTACGTACGGGTGCGCGGCGCCCGTGAGCACAACCTCCGCGCCGTCGACGTGGCCATCCCGCGCGACGCCTTCTGCGTCTTCACCGGCGTCTCGGGCAGCGGCAAGTCCTCGCTCGCCTTCGGCACCCTCTACGCCGAGGCGCAGCGCCGGTACTTCGAGTCGGTCGCGCCGTACGCCCGGCGGCTGATCCACCAGGTCGGCGCGCCCCGGGTCGAGGAGATCACCGGCCTGCCGCCGGCCGTCGCCCTGGAGCAGCGCCGTTCGGCCCCCACCTCGCGCTCCTCCGTCGGCACCGTCACCACGCTCTCCAACAGCCTGCGCATGCTGTTCTCGCGCGCCGGCGACTACCCGGCGGACAGCACCGGGCGGCTGGACTCCGACGCCTTCTCGCCCAACACCGCGGCCGGCGCCTGCCCCGAGTGCCACGGGCTGGGCCGCGTCCACCGGGTCACCGAGGACTCCCTCGTCCCCGACCCCGCGCTCTCCGTCCGGGAGGGCGCCATCGCCGCCTGGCCCGGCGCGTGGCTCGGCAAGAACCTCCGCGACATCGTCGCCACCCTCGGGTACGACATCGACCGGCCCTGGCGCGACCTGCCGCAGCGGGACCGGGACTGGATCCTGTTCACCGAGGAGCGGCCGGTCGTCACCGTGCACCCGGAACGCGAGGCCGGGCGCATCCAGCGGCCGTACAAGGGCCAGTACCAGAGCGCCCGTCACTACGTGCTGCACACGTTCTCCGACTCGCAGAGCGAGACGCAGCGCCGGCGCGTCGAGCGGTTCCTGGTCTCCGAGGACTGCCCGGCGTGCGGGGGCCGTCGGCTGCGGCCGGAGGCGCTGGCCGTCACCTTCGCGGGCCACGACATCGCCGCGCTGGCGGGCATGCCGCTCTCGGCGCTCGCCGCGCTGCTGCGGCCGACGGCCGAGGGCACGGACGAGGAGAGCGTGGCGGGCACCCTCGCGCGCGACCTCGTCGCCCGTATCGAGGTACTCACCGAACTCGGCCTCGGCTACCTCGGCATGGACCGCCCCTCGCCCACCCTCTCCGCGGGCGAACTCCAACGCCTGCGGCTGGCCACCCAGCTCCGCTCCGGCCTCTTCGGCGTGGTCTACGTCCTGGACGAGCCCTCCGCCGGCCTGCACCCGGCCGACACCGAGGCGCTGCTCACCGTCCTGCACCGGCTGAAGGACGCGGGGAACTCCCTCTTCGTCGTCGAGCACGACATGGACGTGGTCCGCCGAGCCGACTGGCTCGTGGACGTCGGCCCGCGGGCGGGGGAGCACGGCGGACGGGTGCTGCACAGCGGGCCGGTGGACGGCCTGGCGACGGTGGACGATTCCCTCACCCGCCGCTTCCTCTTCGACGGGCCGGACGGCGCCGGGGCTCGCGAGCCGCGGAAGCCCGCCGGCGCGGTCCGGCTGTCCGGGATCACGCTCCACAACCTGCGGGGCCTGGAAGCGGAGTTCCCCCTCGGGGTCTTCACGGCCGTCACCGGCGTCTCGGGGTCGGGCAAGTCCACCCTCGTCACCCGGGTGCTCGCGGACGCGGTACGGGAGCGGCTGGGCGGGGACGCGGCGGGGGAGCGGCCGGACGCGGGCGCCGAGGAGAGCGGCGACGAGGCGCGGCCCCTCGCCGAACCGGCCGCCGCCGAGGGCCTGGAAGCCGTCGACCGTCTGGTACGCGTCGACCAGAAGCCCATCGGCCGCACCCCGCGCTCCAACCTCGCCACGTACACCGGCCTGTTCGACGCCGTACGGAAGGTCTTCGCGGCCACCGACGAGGCGCGGGCGCGCGGGTACAAGGCGGGCCGCTTCTCCTTCAACGTGGCCGCAGGGCGGTGTGAGACCTGCCAGGGCGAGGGGTTCGTCGCCGTCGAACTCCTCTTCCTGCCGGGTACGTACGCGCCGTGCACGGCCTGCCACGGCGCCCGCTACAACCCCGAGACGCTGGAGATCACCTACCGCGGACGGAACATCGCCGAGGTGCTGGAGATGACCGTGGACGCCGCGGCGGACTTCCTCGCGGAGGTGCCCGCGGCGGCCCGCAGCCTGCGCACGCTCCAGGACGTCGGCCTGGGCTACCTGCGGCTCGGCCAGCCCGCGACCGAGCTGTCCGGCGGTGAGGCGCAGCGCATCAAGCTCGCGGCTGAGCTGCAGCGCACCCGCCGCGGGCACACGCTCTACCTGCTGGACGAGCCCACCACGGGGCTGCATCCGGCCGACACCGAGGTGCTGCTGCGCCAGTTGCACGGGCTGGTGGACGCCGGCAACACGGTGGTCGTCGTGGAACACGACATGGGCGTGGTCGCGGGGGCCGACCACGTCATCGACCTCGGCCCCGGCGGTGGCGCGGACGGCGGGCGTGTCGTGGCGGCCGGTACGCCGGCCGAGGTCGCGGCGGCGGAGGGCAGCCGCACGGCGCCTTACCTCGCCCGGGCGCTCGGCCGCGTGTGACGGTCGGTTAATGTACCCGGGTCGGCCGGGGCTCCCGGACGGCACGACGACAGCACCGCACGAAGGGGGCACCCCGTGGCAGACATCGAGCAGGCCAAGGCGACGTTCGCACGTTTCGACCAGAACGGCGACGGAATGGTCACGGCCGAGGAGTTCAAGCATGCGATGGCCGAGATGGGTGACCCCTACGTCACCGGCCCGGTCGCCGAGGCCGTCATCAAGGCCCGCGACACCAACAGCGACGGCCTGATGTCCTTCGACGAGTTCTGGACCGCCCTCCAGAAGGCCTGACCCCTCCAGCGCCCGGAAGGGCCGCTGCCCCCTGTACGCGTACGCCCGCCGGAGTCGTCCCCGGCGGGCGTACGCGTTTTTCCTGTCCGGCAGGGGGTGGGCGGGCTCACAGCCGCCCTTCGCGGTCCTCCAGGTCGTCGATCTCCCGGTTCGCCTTGGCCAGCTCCGAACGGCGGTAGGAGTAGGCGAAGTAGATGATCAGGCCGATGACGAACCAGCCGGCGAAACGGAGCCAGGTCTGCCACTCCAGGAAGGTGATCAGCCAGATGGAGAAGACGACTCCTATGGCCGGAACGAGCGGGACGGCCGGGCACTTGAACCCGCGGGGGAGTTCGGGGCGCTTGTAGCGGAGCACGATGACGGCGATGCAGACGACGACGAAGGCCAGCAGGATGCCGATGTTGGTCAGTTCGGCCGCCTCGCGGATCGGCAGGAACCCTGCGATCAGTGCCGACGCCGCGCCCACGATCCAGGTGACGCGGGTGGGGACGTGGCGGGTGGGGTGCGTCTTGGCGAACCACTTGGGGAGCAGGCCGTCGCGGCTCATGGAGAACCAGACACGGGTCACGCCGAGCATGAACGTGAACATGACGGTGAGGATGCCGATGATCGCGCCGACCGCGATCACGTCCGCCAGGCTGCTCAGGCCGACCGACTTGAAGGCGGTCGAGAAGCCGCTCTCCGGGTCGATCTTCGTGTAGTTCTGCATGCCGGTCAGCACCAGGCAGGCGAGGACGTACAGCACCATCGAGATCAGCAGCGAGTACAGGATCGCCTTGGGCATGTGGCGCTGGGCGTCCTTGGACTCCTCGGCCGCCGTCGACATGGCGTCGTAGCCGAAGACGGCGAAGAAGACCGTGGCCGCGCCGGCGAACGCACCGCTGAGGCCGTGCGGGAAGAACGGCGTGTAGTTCCCGGTCTTGATGTGGAAGAAGCCGACGCCGATGACGACCAGGACGACGAGGACCTTCAGCCCGACGACGATCGTCTCGAAGCGCGCGGCGTTCTTGATGCCGAGGGTGAGGAGGTACGCGATCAGGAGGCAGAGGATCGCGGCGAAGAGGTCGACCCGGTGCCCCTCCCCGGAGCCCGGCGCGCCCAGCATCCAGGCGGGCAGCTCCACCCCCAGCTCACCCAGCAGAAAGCTGAAGTAGCCGGAGATGCCGATCGCCACCACGGCGACGATCGCGGTGTACTCCAGCAGCAGGTCCCAGCCGATGAACCAGCCCGCCAGCTCGCCGAGGACCGCGTACCCGTAGGTGTACGCGGAGCCCGCCTTCGGGATCATCCCGGCGAACTCCGCGTAGGAGAACGCGGCCGCCGCGCTCGCGATGCCCGCGATGAGGAACGAGATCAGGACGGCGGGGCCGGCCTTCTCGTTCGCGACGGTGCCCGCCAGCGTGAAGATGCCGGCGCCGATGATGCCGCCGACGCCGATGGCCGTCAGTTGCCAGAGACCGAGGGAGCGGGTGAGCTGTTCGCCCTTGCCGCCCTCGGTCTCCTGGATCATTTCGATCGGTTTGCGGCGTAGTACGCCCTGTCCCGCACGCAGGCCCATGCGATGTCCTCTCGTCGGTCCGACGGCGGATCATCATGGCCCTTATCCGGCGCTTACGGAAGGCGACTCGGAGGGCCACTCCCCGTACGGGGGGCGGTGACCCGAAACCCGCTCCTGCAACCGGCCCCGGGACCGGCCGCCCGGATCAGTCCGCGTCCTCCAGCCGGAAGCCGACCTTGAGGCCGACCTGGTAGTGCTCGATCTCGCCGTCGACGATGTGACCGCGCACTTGAGTTACTTCGAACCAGTCCATATTGCGCAGCGTCTGCGACGCGCGCCGTACACCGTTGCGAATGGCGGCGTCCACGGTCTCGTGGGACGTGCCCACGATCTCTGTCACACGGTAGGTCCGGTCGGTCACGGCAGACTCCCTCGTCGGCGTGTCGGTTCCCGGCGGCATCGCGGTGGCTGTGCGAGTGGGCGTGTCGGGCAGTTCCTCCTACAGTGCACCCGCCCGCCGCGGTCCGCCTCCCGAACGAGGGGCGCTACGGGACGACCGTGACCGGCCAGCGGCCCGCCTTCACCAGACGTACCGCGACCGAGCCCATGATGCGGTGACCCGCGGACTCCGACGCGCCGACCACCACCGCGTCGGCCTTCAGATCGTCAGCCATCCGGAGCATCGCGCCGTACGGGTCGCCGCGCACGACGTGGAACTCCCAGCGGAGGTCGTAGATGCCCTGGAGGCGCTCGGTGGAGGCGCGGATCTCGGCCATCAGCTCTTCGGCTATCTCGTCCGTCGTGGGTGCCACCGGGGCGCCGAGCGCGGCGCCGGCCGCGAGCACCGGCTGGACGTACACCAGGACCAGCTTCGAGCTCTGCCGGCGGGCCAGCCCGGCCGCGTACGAGGCGGCCCGCCACGACGACTGCGAGCCGTCGATGCCGACGACGATGACCTTGGGGCCGTCCGTACCGCGCTCGAAGGGCGCGGGCGTCTTCTCCTCCACAGGGAGGAGGTTAACGCCCGCGCCCCGGAGCGATCCCGTGGGGCATCACAAGATCGCTCACCCCGCGTACGCGGCCCGGCGGCGGTCCCTCACGACCCCGCGCCGTTGCCGCGCACCGGAAGCACCGGCCGCCAGGGCGCGAACGCACTGGCGTCGCGGGGCAGCATCGCCGCGAGCTCCGGGCAGTGCCGCAGGATGACGGAGTTCATCCCGCCGCGCGCCACCCAGTCCATGCCCAGCGGCGTGTAGATCTCCGGCCGGAAGTCCACGGTCAGGAACCGGTCGGACTGGATCCGCCGGCTCGCCATCAGGATGAAGACGCGGAAGGCGGTGTCGCTGAATCCGAAGCCCTCCGGCGGGTTCTCCGCGAACAGTCCGACCACGGTGTCGACCTCGTCGACGTTCCGGTACACGTCCTTCAGCAGCGCGGCCGTGTCCGGGTCGGCGGAGATCTGGTCGAACCGGGTGACCCGCGGCTTGTGCAGCCCGGCCCGGAAGTCGTTGTACCGCGGCACCCCGCGCCGCCGCGTCCGGACGATGTCCGCGACCGACAGGTCGAGGATCTCGCCGTCCCGCTCGAAGTGGGTCAGCGCGCGCGGGTAGTTGTGCAGGGTGATCGCGCCCGGGTGCGCGATGCCGAGCGAGTACAGCGAGTCCGTCAGCCCTGTCTTGCGGGCCAGCGACTCGGCCGCGCCGCCCTGCAGGTCGTTGAAGGTCAGGGCTTCCAGGCGCTGCCCGAAGTGGTGCTCGCGCAGCTCGTAGTCGTCCGGGAGCAGCGGGTGCATCCGGTAGACGGTGACGAAGTCCTCGGTCAGCGAGTACGGCACGTCGTGGTGCTCGGGGAGGGTCTTCGGGATGCCGGTCAGCGAGTGCGACTCGACCAGCCACAGCCCCAGCTTCTGCAGCCAGTTGTTCGGCGGGCCGTCCCAGTTGGTGCGCAGTGCGATGTCGATGGACTTCGTCGCCAGGATGGCGGGCGTCCACTCGACCGTGTGGATCTTGGCGATGAGCGCGGAGACGACGAGCCGGGCGGTCTGGTAGACCTGCTCGGCGGTCATCTTCGGGTACTCCTTGTGCAGCGCGTCGCAGACCGCGTTGTGCTCGCGCGCGAAGAGCGTGTGCATGACCGACAGGCCCAGCCACCAGTTGTCGGCGAAGCCGGTCAGCGGGATCCCGTTGGACCCCATCGGCAGATGGCCGTCCTCCAGGCGCAGCTTCGCGCCGTCGGGCTCGCGCAGGCTGCGCGCGGTGCGCTCGTCGCCGCCGTAGACCTCGGAGCCGTCCCACCACGGCGAGGTGGTGTTGGTGAAGAGGATCGGCGGCTTGCCGGGGCGCTCCAGCCCCTTGTTCTCGGCGATCCGCATGACGTTCTCGGCCGGGCCGCCGGGGGTGTTGTACCAGCTGCTGCCGGGCGGCAGCGGCACCTCCACCGAGCGCTCGGCGAGCGCGTAGCGCCGGTGGTCGACCCAGTCGTGCACCTGGAACTGGATCCAGGCCGCGGCCAGGATGTTCAGCGAGGAGGCGGGCTGGAACGAGCGGCGGTGCAGCAGCTCGCGGGCGACCGTGACGGGGTTCGGGGTGTCGAAGAGGTCGGGGCGGTAGACCGGCTTGAGGTTGCGGCCGAAGGTCGAGCCCGCCGCGCCCATCCGGGGCGCCGACAGGTCGGTGTGCGAGCCGTCGTACGAGCGGGCCGTGCGGGCGCGCTCGTCCACCGTCTCCGGTACCGGAACCGCCTTCGGCGGCGCCTCGGGGATCTCGGTGTCGATGAGGTTGCGGCGGCGCAGCACCTGGCGCAGCGCGACCAGGTTGAGCAGACCGGCGTTCAGCGGCAGCCGGTGCCAGGGCACGTAGCGGTTGAGCGCGGTGAACACCGCCCGCAGGGGCCGGCCGAGCAGGCTGTTGCGCAGCGGTTCGTCGGTCCGGAAGCGGGTGCCGAGGCGGTGTGCCGCACTCGCCTGGTACGCGGCCTTCCTGGCCCGGTTCAGGTTGCCCAGCGGGCGGAAGTCCTCCGTGGTGTGCCACGGGTTGAACGCCAGCTGCTCGATGCGGCGGGCGGCGGAGGCGGCCTCGGCCGTGGTGATGTCCTGGCGCGGCACGGTGAGCCGGGCCACCGGGACGACGGGCGCGTCCGACTCGCGCCAGTCCGTGGCGCCGTCCTCGACGGGGGTGCGCTTCTCGTCCACGAACCGCTGTACGCACAGGTCGAATTCGACGTCGGCGGCGGCCAGCCGCTCGGCCAGCTCGTGCCGCAGGTGGTCGGGGTCGTGCCGGTCCGGGCGGGGCGCGGGCGCGCCGCCGGGCGCGGGCCGCAGCTGGTAGCGCACCGGCCCGGCGTCGCCCCACAGGCACGAGCCGCGGCTCCAGTACGTCTCGCGGGCCAGCGAGCCGACCGTGTGGCGGGCGGCGGCCTGCACGTTGCGGCGCATCCGGGTGGCGGTGGCCCAGCCGACCGCCAGCGGGAGCTTCACCAGCAGCCCGAACGCCTTCTGCAGGGGTGTCCTGGCGCCCGCCATGGCCTTGGCGAAGGCCACGAACTCGCGGGCGTCGCGGGCATGGCTCACCGGGAAGTTGGTCCCCAGCAGGTCGTGGGTCTCCTCCGGTGACACCTCCACCCGTACGGCGATGCCGCGCAGGTCGGGCGAGACGTCGGACTGCGGTATGCCGCTGGCGTTGGAAAGCCGTACGAGCGCGCGGTATTCGGCTCCGGGCTGGGCGAATCCCTGGGCCAGCGCGGGTGGCAGATCGTCGTTGAACCGCAGCCGGGCGTTCTCCACGCCGAGCACGCCCTTGGCATGAAAGGCACGCCGGACGCCGTGCGTCCCGCCGCTGCCCTTGTTGCGCAGCTGGACGCGCATCAGGTCGCGCGCCAGCTTCTCGAAGACCAGTCGCTCCGCTTCGGGGCTGCCGCCTTCGTACGTCTCGTACTGCACGTAACTCACGGTGTCGGCCATGGGTCCGCACCCTCCGTACGGGAAGAAGGGCGCCCGACGCTACTCGCCCCCGCGCGGCCCGGCAGGGTCCGATTCGGGTCGATTCCGCCGGGCTCGCGACGCCCCGCGACACGGCCGGTCACGCCGCCCGACGCCGCCCGTCCGGCCGCCGCTGGACAGCGGGGTGCGATGCGCGGGGTGCCCGGGCCGGCTCGGCGGGAGGGCCGAGCCGCGGGTGGACGCGGCGGCCGCGCGTCGGTCCCGGCGCGGTCACCGGCGTCCAGCCCGGCGTCCGGCAACCGTACGGGAGGCGGGCGCCGCGGTCGTCGTAGCGGCCCGCCCGGCGGCTCTCAGCCGTCCTCGTCCTCGGCCGGGGCCGGCGGCCAGGCGGTGGGGGAGAGGAGGCCGAGGGTGTAGGCGCGGGCGATCAGGGCGGTGCGGTTGGGGACGCGGTAGCGGCGGGTCAGGCGGGTGAGGTGGTAGTTGACGCCGTCGACGGTCAGGCCGAGGTCCTTGCCGATGGCCGCGGTGGTCGCGCCGGCCGCCGCGAGCGCGAGGATGCGGGACTCGACGGGGCTGACCTGCGCGGACGGCGGCGGCGCTGGACGGGATTCGTGGACGCGGAGGATGGCGAGCAGGGCCGGCGGCTCGTCGGAGGGGTCGCCGACCGGGTCCAGGGTGAGCATCCCCTCGCGCTCGGGCCCGGCCGCGCCCTCGCGCCAGCGGACCTCGACGGGGTAGCGGGAGCGGCGGCCCGTCCGTACGGCCTCCACGAGCCGGCCGACCTGCGAGATCGCCCGGGGGCGGAAGTGGTCCAGGAGGTTGCGGCCGCGCAGCTGGCCGCGGGTGGTGCCCCAGACCGAGGCCATCGCCGGGTTGGCGATCAGCACCTCGCCGTCGGCGCGGCACACCGCCACCGGCAGCGGCATCCGGTCCAGCAGGATGAGGAAGTAGTTGTGCCAGGGCGCGGCCGCCGGGCCCGGCACCCCCGGGTGCGCGAAGAGGTCGTCGCCCATCGGCCGGTGGCACCCGTCCCTCTCGTCTCGTGCGTCCATCGGTCCCGTTCCGCTCCGCGGCCGGCCGGGCCGCCGCGCCGCAATGATCATCTTCGCCCGGGCCGCAAGACCCGTACGGAAGAAAACACTGCACAATCATGCAGTTACCGCGGGGAGCGCGGCACACCGGGCCGGTCACTGTGGAGTCATGAGCGACACGCAGCTGCAGAGCGCCGACACCGTCACCCTCGGCGACGACGGCATCCCCGTGGTGGACATCACGGCCGCCGGTCTCTCCCGTACCCCCCTCCAGCGGGCCATGGGCCTCGCCCGCGCGCACGGACCGGTCTTCCGGCGCCGGCTGCACGGCCGGGACGCCACCTTCGTCACCTCCGTCGACCTGGTGACGGAGCTGGCCGACGAGACGCGCTTCGAGAAGGCCATCGGGCCGGCGCTGGAGAACGTACGGGAGTTCGCCGCCGACGGCCTCTTCACCGCCTACAACGACGAGCCCAACTGGGCCAAGGCGCACGACATCCTGATGCCCGCCTTCGCGCTGGGCTCGATGCGCACCTACCACCCGGCGATGCTCGCGGTCGCCCGCCGGCTGATGGCGAGCTGGGACCTGCGGATCGCCGACGGCGCGCCGGTGGACGTGCCGGACGACATGACCCGGATGACGCTGGACACCATCGGACTCGCCGGATTCGGCTTCGACTTCGAGTCCTTCGGGCGGGAGCAGCCGCACCCCTTCGTGGACGCGATGGTGCGCTGCCTCGAATGGAGCATGACCCGGCTGGCACGCAAGCCCGGTGTGGACTACTCCGAGAAGGACGAGGCGTTCCGCGCCGACGCCGACTACCTCGCGTCCGTCGTGGACGAGGTGATCAGCGCGCGCACCGCCTCCGGGGACACTTCCCCCGGCTCCGCCGGGGAGACCCCTACCGCTGACGACCTGCTGGGCCTCATGCTCGGCGCGGCGCACCCGGAGGACGGCACCACGCTGGACCCGGCGAACATCCGCAACCAGGTCATCACCTTCCTGATCGCCGGCCACGAGACCACCTCCGGCGCGCTCTCCTTCGCGCTGTACCACCTGCTCAAGGACCCCGTCGCGCTGCGGCTGGCGCGCCGCGAGGCCGACGAGCTGTTCGGTGACGCGGCGGACCCGGACCCGTCCTTCGAGGACATCGGCAAGCTGGCCTTCACCCGCCAGGTGCTCAACGAGGCGCTGCGGCTGTGGCCCACCGCGGCCGCGTTCAGCCGGCGCGCGAAGGCCGACACCGTGCTCGGCGGCCGGTACGCCGTCAAGGCGGGGGAGATCTTCACGGTCCTCACCCCGATGCTCCACCGTGACCCGGTGTGGGGCGACAACCCCGAGCTGTTCGACCCGGCGCGGTTCTCGCCGGAGGCGGAGGCGGCCCGCTCCCCGCACGCGTACAAGCCCTTCGGTACCGGCGAACGTGCCTGTATCGGGCGGCAGTTCGCGCTGCACGAGGCGACCATGCTGCTGGCCCTCCTGGTGCACCGGTACCGCTTTGACGACCACGGCGACTACGCGCTGAGCATCAAGGAGACGCTGACGCTGAAGCCGGACGGGTTCACGCTCCGGCTCGCCGAGCGCAACGCGGCTGACCGCGCGGCCGACCGGGCGGCGCTCGCCGTCCTGCCCGGCACCGGCGCCGCGGACGAGGGCCCCGTCACCGACGACGGGCTGCCCACCCGCGTCCACCAGGACACCGGCCTGCTGCTCCTGCACGGCACCAACTACGGCACCTGCAAGGACTTCGCCGAGCGGCTGGCCGACGAGGGCGCGTCCCTGGGCTGCGCCACCGAGGTCGCGCCGCTGGACACGTACGCCGGCGGACTGCCCGCCGACCGCCCCGTGGTCGTCGTGGCGGCGTCCTACAACGGCCGCCCGACCGATGACGCGGCCGCCTTCGTGGCGTGGCTGGAGGACGCGCACGAGGGCGCCGCCGACGGCGTTCCGTACGCGGTCCTCGGCGTCGGCGACCGCAACTGGGCCGCCACCTACCAGCGCGTGCCCACCCTCCTGGACGACCGGCTGGCCGCGCTCGGCGGCGACCGGCTGCTGCCGCGCGCCGAGGCCGACGCCTCCGGCGACATGGCCGGCACGGTCAAGGACTTCACCACCGCGCTCCGCACCGAACTGCTCACCCGGTACGGCGACCCGGCCAGCATCGGCACCGCCGCGGCGCCCGAAGAGGCCGCGTGCACCGTCACCGAGATCACCGGCGGTCCGCTGGACGCGCTCGCCGCCCGGCACGGCCTGACCGCCATGACCGTCACCGAGGCGTACGACCTGACCGCCGAGGGCTACCCGCGCAAGAAGCGGTTCCTGCGCCTCGCCCTCCCCGAGGGCGTCACCTACCGCACCGCCGACCACCTGAGCGTGCTGCCCGCCAACGCGCCGGAGCGGGTCGCCCGCGCCGCGCAGGCGCTCGGCGTGGACCCGGCGGCCGTCCTCAGCATCCGGCAGCCGGGCGCGGGGCGGAACGCACTGCCCGTCGACCGTCCGCTGACGGTGCACGAACTCCTGACCTACCACCTGGAGTTGAACGCCCGCCCCACGGCCGAGCAGCGCGCGCTGCTCGCCGCGCACAACCCCTGCCCGCCCGAGCGCGCGGCCCTCGAAGCGCCCGGCGACGACGACACCCGTACGACGCTGGAGCTGATCGAGGCGTACCCGGCGCTGCGCGGCGCGCTGCCGTGGCCGGTGGTGCTGGACCTGCTGCCGCCCATGCGGACCCGGCACTACTCCGTCTCCTCCTCGCCGGCGGCGGACGGCCGCCACGCCGACCTGATGGTCTCGCTGCTGCCCGGTGGTACCGGTTCGAGCCACCTGCACACCCTCAAGGCGGGGGACACGGTGCTCGCCCGCGTGCAGCCGTGCCGGGACGCCTTCCGTATCGATCCGGCCGATCCCACGCCGGTGATCATGGTGGCGGCCGGCACCGGCCTGGCGCCCTTCCGCGGCGCCGTCGCCGACCGCACGGCGGCCGCCGGACCGCTCGCCCCGGCGCTGCTGTTCTTCGGCTGCGACGCGCCCGACGCGGACTTCCTGCACGCCGACGAGCTGCGCGCCGCGGAGACGGCCGGCGCCGTCGGGGTGCGCCCCGCCTTCAGTGAACGGCCCGAGGACGGCCGCCGGTTCGTCCAGCACCGCATCGCCGCCGACGGCGAGGAGGTCTGGCGGCTGCTGGAGTCGGGCGCCCGGGTGTACGTCTGCGGCGACGGCAGCCGTATGGCACCGGGCGTACGCACCGCCTTCCGGGAGCTGTACGTGCGGTTCGGGGGCGGCACCGCCGAGGAGGCCGAGGCCTGGCTCACCGGGCTGACCACCGAGGGCCGCTACATCGAGGACGTGTACGCGGCGGGCTGACCCCCCGGGGGCGCGCGGGGGCTGACGGGGACGGCGGGGACCGCCACGCGTACGACGAGAAGTGCGCAGACATGCCCGTTCCCGCTCTGGCCCCGGCGCGCCCGGCGCGCCAAGGTGGACCCGTGCGACGGGTGCGGCTCCCTCGGACACAGGCGCCGAGGGGGCCGCACCCGCCGCCGGGGCGTCACGACCCGCGCCCCGGAGACCGGCCGTCCGACCTTGGAGCGTCATGACCCACGCCCTGATCATCGGTGGTGGCATCGCGGGAGCGGTGACCGCGATGGCCCTGCAGAAAGCCGGCATCGAATCGGAGGTCTTCGAGGCGTACGCGAGCGGCGCCGACGACGTCGGGGCCTTTCTCGTCGTCTTCGAGAACGGTCTGGCGGCGCTGCGCGTCATCGACGCCGACGGGCCAGTGATCGAGAACTCCTTCCCGGCCGGCCGGGTGGAATTCCTCAGTTACACGGGCAAGCGGCTGGGCGAGCGCCCGATGACCGGGGCCGACCGCCAGGACGCCGACGGGGCGGAGAGCGCGGCGCCGGACGGAGCGGGCCCCCGGACGATGCGCCGCGCCACCCTGTACCGGGTGCTGCACGACGAGGCGACCCGCCGCGGCATCGCCGTCCAGCACGGGAAGCGGCTGGTGGCCGCCGAGACGGTGGAGAACGGCCGGATCGTCGCCACCTTCTCCGACGGCACCCGCGCCGAGGGCGACCTGCTCATCGGCGCCGACGGCATCCACTCCGTCACCCGCAAGCTCATCGATCCGGCCGCCGCCCGGCCCCGCTACACCGGCCAGAACACCGTCTGCGGCTACACCCGCGACGCGAAGAACGCGCCCGAACACGGCACGTACCACATGATTTTCGGCAAGAAGGCGTTCTTCGGCTGCACCCGCGCACCCGACGGCGAGACCTGGTGGTTCGCCAACGCGCCGGGCCCCGAACTCTCCCGGGAGGACCTCGCCGCGTCCACCCCCGACCACTGGCGACACCGGCTCGCCGGCCTCTTCGACGAGGACAACACCCCGGCCGCCGACATCATCCGGTCCACCGGCGAGACCATCATCGGCTCCAACTCCTATGACATCGCCTCCACTCCGCGCTGGTGGACCGAGACGATGGTGATCAT
Source organism: Streptomyces sp. NPDC047117 (assembly GCF_040643545.1). Taxonomy (NCBI): domain Bacteria; kingdom Bacillati; phylum Actinomycetota; class Actinomycetes; order Kitasatosporales; family Streptomycetaceae; genus Streptomyces; species Streptomyces sp. NPDC047117. Next base: position 321,260 of record NZ_JBEYUN010000009.1, read on the forward strand.
CGGGGACGCCGCGCACGCCGCCGCGCCGAACGCCGCCCAGGGCGCGTCGATGGCCATCGAGGACAGCATCGTGCTGGCCAAGTCGCTGCGCGACCAGGCCGGCAACCGCCGTGCCTTCAAGGCGTACGAGGAGCTGCGCCGCGAGCGTGTGGAGAAGGTGGTCGCGGCCAGCGCGCACATGGCCCGGCGGACCGCGGTGGGGCCCGTACGCCGTGTCGTCCGCGACACGGTGCTCCCGCACCGCGCCCGCCGCAGCGAGGCCGGCGCCGCCGACTGGCTCACGTCGTACCGGATCGAGTGGTGACCGGAGCCCCGCTCGCCCGGCGCGGCGAGCGGGGTCCCTGACGGTGCATCAGGAGAATTCGATCACCGGGCGTCCGCGCACGCCGCCGGCCTCCAGCAGCCGGTGTGCGTCGGCCGCCTGCTCGGCGGGGAAGACCTCCGCGACGCGCAGCGTGAGGACGCCCTCCTCGGCCTGGCGGCGCAGCCGGTCCAGGCGCTCGGTGTCCGTGGCGGCGTCCGAGACCAGCACGGGGCGTACCTCGATGCCCCGCTCCGCGCCGCCCGACCAGCCGCGGAACACCGTCAGCCGGCCCCCGTCGGCGACGGCGCCGAACAGCTTCTCACCCTGCAACGACCCGTCCACGAGCCCCGGCACACCGTCCGGCACCAGCTTCCGGATGCGCTGTGCCACCTCGTCGCCGCGCGGCACGACCTCGTCGGCGCCCAGCTCACGTACCAGCTTCTCGTCGGCCGGCTTGGCGTCGGCGATCACCCGCAGGCCGTCGGCCTTCGCCAGCTGGATCGCGTACCCGCCGAGGGCGCCCGCCGCGCCGGTCACGGCGAGCGTGTCACCGGGCGAGAGCGCCAGCTCGTCGAGGGCTAGCCGGGCGGTCAGCGCGTTCATCAGGAGGGTGGCAGCGGCGGCGAAGTCCGTACCCTCCGGCGCCGGCACCACCGAGGCGGCGGGCACCACGATCTTGTCCGCGTACGTGCCGCCGCGCGGGCCGGTGGGTACCACCAGGGCCACCACCCGCTGCCCCACGGCGAGCCGGTCGCCGGTGTCCGGGCCGAGCAGGTCGATCACCCCGGCCGCGTCCATGCCCGGCACGTAGGGCGGCTCGCGGTCCGTGAGCCGCTGCGCGTGCGCGCCGGACCGCAGCAGTGTGTCCGTGGGGTTCACCGCCACGGCGTGCACCCGGATGCGCACCTCGCCGGGGCCGGGCTGCGGCTCCGGCGCGTCCAGGACCCGAAGCGCGTCGGGCCCGCCGAATTCTTCCACTCCGATAACTCGCATACGGGCGGCAACCGGAGGGCCGGCGCGGCTATTCCACGGGGGCTTCAGGTGCCGGTGGGTTTCCGCCCGCCGCCCGGCGAGGTGGACTGCACGAACAGCAGGGCCACGCCCGCGAGGAGGACGTTCCGGGTGGCGGCCTCCAGCCCGTTCCAGTCCTTGGACTGCCACATCGCGAACCACTCACCGCCGATGGCGAGGAAACCGGCGCCGAAGAGCAGCACGACCATCAGCAGCCCGAGGGTGCTGAGCCGTCGGGCCCGCTCACGGCGCATCGCCCACAACACGGTGGCCAGGACCAGCACGGCAGCGGCGGCCGTCTCCCACACGATGATCGCGAGGTAGGCGGCGTTCTGGAGCCGGGGCGACGTGATGGCCCGCCACATGAGGTCGGGGTCCTTGAAGGTCGTGTCCATCGCCAGGACGTGCTGGACGAACGCCTGGTTGGTGCCGAAGTCGGTGATGTTACCGAAGGCGACGAGCGCCATGTACAGCGCGACCGTGCCCGTGAGAATGCCGGCGGCGAGGGTGGGCGCCGCCGCTGCTCTTCTGCCGGCCATGGCGCCATCGTAGACGGCCGTGGAACGCCTGGGAACGGGGCGACGGACGTCCGTTCGAGGCGTCCCCCGCGTATCCCAAGTCCCGTACGCTGCCGCCTGATCGACTGACCAACGAGAAAGCAGGGGCACATGGGCGCACATCGGCGTACGGGGACGATGGTGGCGGGTGTGGCGGGAGCGGCACTGGTGGCGGCCGCGGTGGTCTGGCCGGCCGCCACCGGTACCGCGGAGGCGGCGAACACGACGTACGACACGACCACATCGGTGGGCGTGCACAACGCGTACGAGAAGGACAAGTACCCCTACTTCGCGGACGCGCTCGACTCCGGCGCCGGGCTGCTGGAACTGGACGTGTGGACCAACGGGCTGGGGAAGTCCTGGCGGGTCTCGCACGGCAACCCGCTCGGCAACGACAACAACTGCGAGAACGCCAGGACGCCGGCTGAGCTGCGCACCAAGTCCCGCAACCAGGACCTCGGCGGCTGCCTCGCCGACCTGCGGGCCTGGCACGACGCGCACCCCGGCCACCGTCCCGTGCTGCTCAAGATGGAGCTGAAGGACGGCTTCAACGACAAGGGCGGCCGGGGACCGGACGAGTTCGACTCGCTGGTGCGCGAGAAGCTGGGGGACGCCGCCTTCGGGCCGGGCGACCTGATCGGCGACCACGCGACGCTGGACGAGGCGGTACGGGCCGACGGCTGGCCGGAGCGGTCGGCGCTCGCCGGCAAGTTCCTGATCGAGCTGATACCCGGCACGGTCGAGGAGGGGAATCCGGCCGACAAGCTCTGGACCGACCGGGAGTACGCCACCCATCTGCGCACCCTGGCCGGCCAGGGGAAGCTGGCCTCCGCCACCGCCTTCCCCGCGGTGCACGGCGCCGAGGCCGGCGACCCGCGCTCCCGCTACACCGACGCCGCGCTGCGCCCCTGGTTCGTGGTCTTCGACGGGGACGCTTCGGCCTACACGGGTGGCATCGACACCGCCTGGTACGACACCCGCCACTACCTCGTGATCATGACGGACGCGCACAAGGTGGCCCCGGAGATCGACGGCACCGAGCCGACCGAGCAGCAGGCCAAGGACCGGGTGGCGCTGCTGGCCAAGGCGCACGCCAGTGTGCTGACCGCCGACTGGTACCCGCTGCCGGGCGTGCTCGGCACGGTGACGCCGCGTGGCTGAGATGTGACGGAAGGGCGTCGCGGCGGGCGGCTGTGCGTTGTACAGGTTTCAAGCACTGTGTATGGTCAGAGTGTGGCTTGAACTTTCAAGTACTTCCGATCCGACAGGGAGAGCCTGTATGACGTCCCCCGCCGCGACCGCCGACCGAACCGGTGCGTCCACGCCCTCGCCCGCCCACGACCTGGGCCTGCTGGTGCTCCGGCTCGCCGTCGGCCTCACCATGGCGGCGCACGGCTCGCAGAAGCTCTTCGCCTGGTTCGGAGGGCCGGGGCTGGACGGCACCGGCCAGTTCTTCACCATGAGCGGCTACCCCTCCGGCAAGGCCATGGCCGTGGTCGCCGGGCTCAGCGAGACCCTCGGCGGCCTGGGCCTCGCGCTCGGCCTGCTCACCCCGCTCGCCGGCGCCGCCGTCCTCGGCACGATGGTCAACGCGCTCGCCGTGAAGTGGGGCGGCGGCTTCTTCGCCCCGAAGGGCATCGAGTACGAGCTGCTGCTGACCGCGGCCGCCGCCGCGCTCACCCTCACCGGCCCCGGCCGCTGGGCCGTCGACCGGCTGCTGCCCGGTCTGCGCCGCGACCGTGCCGCCTACGGCATCGCCGCCGTCGCCCTCGGCCTGATCGTGGCCTTCGTCGTCCTGCTGCTGCGCAAGTGACATCCCAGGGAGGTTCCCCATGCCCGTACGCCGCTTGAACCACGCGGTCCTCTACGTGCGCGAGCTGCCGCGCTCCGTCGCCTTCTACACCGACGTCCTCGGCTTCACCGTGGACACCGAGATCCCCGGGCGCGCCGCCTTCCTGCGGGCCCAGGACACCCGGAACGACCACGACCTCGGCCTCTTCGCCGTCGGCGACCAGGCACCGGGCCCCGAGTCCGGCCGCGCGGGCCTGTACCACCTGGCCTGGGAGGTCGGCACCCTCGGCGAGCTGGCCGGGACCGCCGAGCGGCTGCGGGCCGCCGGCGCGCTCGTCGGCGCCAGCGACCACCTCGTCTCCAAATCCCTGTACGCCAAGGACCCCGACGGCATCGAGTTCGAGGTGATGTGGCGGGTGCCGCGCGAGGACTGGCCGGGCCCGGAGCACGGCGGCGCCCGCGTCCTCCCGCTCGACCTGGACGAGGCGCTGCGCCGCTGGGGCCCCGATCTGGTGACCGGGGCCGCGGCGGGCTCCGCCACCTGAGGGTCAGCCTCCGGACGAGGGCAACAGATCCTTCAGGGGCTGGATCGCGTCGGCGCTGCGCAGCCACGGATCGTCGAAGTCCCACACCAGAAACAGCAGGAAGGCGATCAGGGCGGTGAAGACCCCCGCCATCAGGAGCTCCCGCCCCGACCGCCGGATCTGCAGCGTGAACATCAGGCCGACCGTGACCACGGCGCCGGCGAGCAGGCCGAACCACACCACGGGCGGCAGCGTCGGCCCGGCGCCCAGGCCCCGGGCCGACCGTGCGCCGTCCGCCACCGCCACCTGGTCCACCAGCGGCTGGTAGGTCTGGTTCTCGAAGTCGCTGCGCGGGTGGTAGTCGGACACACTGGCGCGCACCTTGAGCATCAGCGCGTCCCCGCGGGGCGTCAGCTCGCTCTTCTCGGTCATCACCGGCCATTCCTTGTGCACCACGTACGAGGCGTAGGCGCTCACGTCGGACCGGATCCGGTCGCGCACCGGCTCCGGATACGCCCGGGCCCGCGCGCTCACCTCGTGCAGCGCCTGCGCCTCCGTGCGCACCGTGTCCTCCGCGGCGCTGCGCGACTCCCACACCCCCGCGATGGCCAGGCCCAGCACGATCGCGTAGACCACGCCGACCATCATCGTCATGTACTCCATGACGTCCGGCGTCTCGGTCGGATCGTCCTCCTCCTCGTCGATGCGCCGCTGGTGCAGCACGGTGACGAGCAGGACCACGCCGCACGTCGCGGCGATGGCGATGACCAGCACGAGCCAGTCCGACATCGAAAACCTCCAGAGGAACAACAGTGGTGGCGGGCCCGTGGTCAGGAGCGGCGGCCGCCGGAGCCCGACGATCCGCGGGGGTGCAGCGCGGCGGCGGCGAGCACGGCCGGAGCGGTGAGCAGGAGCATGTTGGTGACCAGCGAGCGGCCGTTCGCCGGCGGTCTGGTGCTGACGGCGTACGACCGCGGTGTCAGGGACGGCGAGGGCTTCGGCGCCTTGCTCGTCGGCGGGGGCTTCGACGGGGCCGGCCGGGGTGGTGCGGGTCTCGGCGGCGCGGGCTTCGGGGGCGGCGGCGCGGGCGGCGTGGTGACCGGCGGGGGCGGCGCCGGCTCCCGCGGTGCGGGGCGCGGCGGGGGCGGCGCGGGCTTCGGCGGCGGTGGCTTCGGCGCGGGCGGCCGGGGCGTCGGCGACGTACAGGGCCAGTGCCAGCCGTCGGGCAGGCCGGGCACCCCGGTCGGCGTCGTCACCGGCGGCTTCGTCCCGGCGTAGGAACAGTTGTCGCCGTGCGCTGCCGCCGCCGGCGCCCAGCCCACCCCTGCCACGAACGCGGCGACGGCCAGGGCCAGTCCCGCACGATGCGATCCGTACACGCCAGGAGATTGCGCAGCCCGCGGCACCTCAAGCCTGCCGGACGGGGGATTCCCCTGATAGTGCGAATTAGCCTACGGTCGGGTGCGTGACGGCTGCAGAGGTGTTCACGCCCGCTACCTACGCCACCGGCGTTCCCTACGCACTCTTCCGCCAACTGCGCCTGACCAGCCCGGTCTGCTGGATCGAGGAGCCCGGGACGGGCGGCTGGCCGGCCGGGCCCGGCTACTGGGCGGTGCTCCGGCACGCCGACGTGAAGCATGTGCTGCGTACCCCGGACGTGTTCTCCTCGTACGCGGGTGCGACCCAGATCCGGGACCCCGACAGCGCCCGGGACCTCGCGTTCGTCCGGGCGATGATGCTCAACCAGGACCCGCCCGACCATTCCCGCATCCGCAAGGTCGTCGCCGCGGCCTTCACGCCCCGCGCCGTGAGGGAGTTGGAGGCCGTCATCGACGCCCGGGCGGCACAGCTCGTGGGGCAGGTCGCCGAGGCGGGCGAGGCGGACTTCGTCGAGGTCGCGGCCGACCTGCCGGTGTGGACGCTGGCACACGTCATGGGCGTGCCCGACGAGGACCGGCGGCTGCTGTTCGACTGGTCGAGCCGCGTCATCGGCTACCAGGACAGCGAGTACGCCGGGCTGAGCACCGCGGACCCCGCGACGCTCAGCCCGATGGGGCGCGCCGCGCTCCGGCACCGGCCCGGGACCGCGGTACGCCCCGACGGGCGGCCGGTCAACCCGCGCTCCCGCGAGGCGCTCGCCGACATGTTCGCCTACGCGCACGCGCTCTCCGCGCACCCGCGCCCCGGCACGGTGATGGCCCACATGCGGGAGGGCGGTCTGACCCGCGAGGAGTTCGAGAACATGTTCTTCCTCTTCGCGGTGGCCGGGAACGAAACGCTGCGCAACGGCATTCCGGGCGGGCTCTGCACACTGCTGCGTCATCGCGACCAGTTCGAACGGCTGAAGGAGGAGCGGGAGTTGATCCCCGCCGCCGTCGAGGAGATGCTGCGTTACTGGCCGCCGGTGATGAACTTCCGGCGCACCGCGGTACGGGACGTGGAACTGGGCGGGCAGCGCATCAGGTCCGGTGAGAAGGTCGTGGTCTACCACGCCTCCGCCAACCGCGACGAGACCGTCTTCACCGACCCCGACCGCTTCGATGTCGCCCGCCGCCCCAACGACCACGTCAGCTTCGGTTTCGGCCCGCACTTCTGCCTCGGGTCGCATCTCGCCCGGGTCCAGATGCGGGCCGTGCTGACGCACGTACTGGACCGGCTGCCCGGACTCGACATCGCCGGGCCGCCGGTCCGGCTGGTCTCCAACTTCCAGAACGGACTCAAGCACCTGCCGGTACGGGCGGCCCGGTAACCCTTGTCCGGCCGATTTGACGTCGACGTGACAAACCCTGCGGAGAGCTGACACAGGAAATATTGACGCCGACTCCCGGACACCCGAGGCTATTTGTCGGTAATTCCGTGCCGCGCGCGCCGGTCTCCGGGAAGGACAGAACGACGATGAGGATCGGGCTCCTTTTCGATCTGCGTAATCCGGCGCAATGGGAACGGCCATGGGCCGACCATTACGCGCGGACGCTGGAATTCTGCGAGGAGGCCGACCGGCTCGGTATCGGCGGGCTGTGGTTCACCGAGCACCACCGCTTCGAGGACGGTTATCTGCCGCAGCCGCTCACCTTCGCCGCCGCGGCCGCGGCGCGTACCCGGCAGGCCCGGATCGGCACCTCGGTCGTCATTCCCGCGCTGCGCCATCCGGCCCTGCTGGCGGAGGAAGCCGCGGTCGTCGACCTGATCAGCGGGGGCCGCCTGGAGCTGGGCATCGGCGCCGGTTACCGGGTCCCGGAATTCCAGCTCTTCGACGTTCCGTACGAGCGTCGCGTCACCCGGGCCGGGGAGGCCGTCGCGGAGGTGCGTCGGCTGTGGCGCGAACGGACGGTGACACCGCTGCCGCTCCAGGCGGACGTGCCGGTGTGGGGCGGGTTCTACGGGCCGCGCGGCGCGCGGCTGGCGGGCCGGCTCGGCATGGGGCATCTGCACGTCTCCCGCTCCCTGTTCGCGGAGTACACGGCCGGGCTCGAAGAGGGTGGCCACGACGCCGGCACGGCGCGCGTCGGCGGCCTGGTGCCCCTCGTGCTGGCGGACGACCCCGAGGCCGCCTGGGTACGGATCGCGCCGCACCTGGCCCACCAGAAGAACACGTACCGGCGGGGCTGGTCCGAGGGCAGCGACCGGCCGGAGCTGCCGTGGCTGGAGCCGGACCCCGAGTCCCCCGAACTCCGCGAATTCCTGCGGGTCCTGACGCCGGAACAGGCCGCGGCGGAAATCCGGACGATGACGCGGGACCTGCCCGTGGCACACCTCATCTTCTGGGCGAGCATCGCCGGAATGCCCGACGACCTGGTGGTACGCAACATGGAGCTCTTCACCGGGGAAATCGTTCCGCTGTTCTCGTGACCGCCGTTTTTCCGACCGCACCCGAAAACCACCGACACCCGAGACGAAGCGGAGAGCACCGTGGTCACCTATTTCGACGCCGTGAATGAAGCGCTGGAGCGCCTGGACGATCTGGGATTCGAGCGCGGCGACCGCAACGAACTGGTCAATCACGGCCCGATGGCGGCGGAGGTGCTGGCCACCCTCGGCCACGGCGCGGAAATCGGCAACTGGGTCGAGGTCTACCGGGCCAAACCCCATCACGACCGGCCCGCACCCCGTTTCCCGCTGGACGCGTCGGACGAAGGCTCCTGGCGTGCCGCGCTCGGCGATTTCACCCGCGCCGGGGACTGGGAGCAGCTGTTCGCCCGGGAACTGGCCGGTGCCCCCTGGCGCGACGTGCTCGTCCAGTGGTGGCCGCGGCTCATCTCCGGCCTGCTGGCGGGCATCACGCACGGCGCGATCCGCACGGCCCACGCCGTACGGAGCCTGTCCGGCACCCCGAAGCCCGGCCCCGCGCAGCTCACCGAACTCGCGCGCGGGCTGGCCTACTGGGCGGCCCGGTACCGCGGCCTTCCGGGGAGCGCCGAGTTCCGGGGCACGACAGGCCTGGCGCAGGCCGTCGCGGAGCTTCCCCGTGAGCTGATGGCGGACTCCCTGCACCCGCCGGAGGCGCGGGTCGTCTCACGGGAGCGGCTCCACCGGATCGACGCGATCCCCGGATACGCCGAGGCGCTGCGGGCGGTGGCCCCGAAGGACCCGCAGCTGCTGCTGAGCGACATGACCGCGGAGTTCGCCGGGCTCTACCTCGTGCACACCGAGATCTACCCCATTCCGCTGCTGCACGGCGTGACGCTGCCGGCCGCCGTCCGCTTCGTCCTGCCGCACCTGCCGGGCGACATGCACCTGCCGACGGTGGCGGCCGTCTGGCAGCTCCACGTGGCGCTGCTGCTCTCCTTCACCGGTGGGCGGCGGGGCGAGGCCACCGCCCGGGAGACCGCGCTGCGGGCCGAGGCCCCGCCGTTCGCCGAGCTGACCGCCCGCGCCGTGGAGCACAAGGACGAGCACGTCATCAAGTTCACCGAGGCGTGCCTGCGGGAGAACGGCCTGCGCCCCGACCCCCGCTACGCCGCCGCCGTCCAGGCCGCCCAGCAGCGCATCCCGGTGCCGGAGCTCGGCCTCATCCCGTAAGCCCGCACCCGGCCCCGTACGGCGCTACCGGCACCGTACGGCGAGGGACAGCGCGAAGCGGCCCGCCTCGTCCGTCCACCACTCCCGGAGTTCCATCCCGGCGGCCTTCAGCTCCGTGCGCACGCCCTCCTCGCGGAACTTCGCCGAGACCTCCGTACGCATCTCCTCGCCCGCGTCGAAGTGCACCGCGAGGTCCAGCGCCGGGATCTTCACGGTCTGCTCCTTCAGGGACCGCAGCCGCATCTCGATCCACTCGTGCTCGGCGTTCCACACCGCCCGGTGCGCGAACTGCGTCAGGTCGAAGTCGGCGGCGAGCTCGCGGTTGACGACAGCGAGGACGTTCTTGTTGAACTCCGCGGTGACGCCCTGACCGTCGTCGTAGGCGGCCACCAGCGTCGCCTCGTCCTTGACCAGGTCCGTGCCGAGCAGCAGCGCGTCCCCGGGCTCCAGCAGGTCGCGTACGGAGCGCAGGAAGCCGGCCCGCTCGGCGGGCAGCAGGTTGCCGATCGTGCCGCCGAGGAACGCCAGCAGCCGGGGGCCGGGGGTCTCGGGCAGCCCCAGGCCGTGCTGGAAGTCGGCCACGAGGCCGTGCACGGTGAGCCCGGGACGCTCGGAGAGCAGCGCCTCGCCGGCGGCGGCCAGCGCGCTCTCGCTCACGTCCACGGGGACGTAGGTGTGCAGCTCGGTGAGCGCGTCCAGCAGGACCCGCGTCTTCTCCGAGGAGCCGGAGCCCAGCTCGATCAGGGTGCGGGCGCCGGTGGCGGCGGCGATGTCCGCGGCACGGGCGACCAGGATCTCCCGTTCGGCGCGGGTCGGGTAGTACTCGGGCAGTGCGGTGATGTCCTCGAAGAGGTCGCTGCCCCGGGCGTCGTAGAACCACTTGGGCGGCAGCGTCTTCGGGCTGCCGGTCAGGCCGTGGGCGACGTCGGTGCGGAGGGCGGCGGCGGTGGCGTCGAGGGGCAGCGTGCGGGTGACGGCGAGGGGACTCACGCGGCGGGCTCCTTGAGCGGGGTGAGCAGGACATCGCCGGCCGTGGCGGCCAGCAGGGTGCGGTCGGGGACCTCGGTCCAGTCGTCCGTGTCGTCGGAGGGTTCGGAGGCGATCAGCATGCCGGGCGCGGGGCCCGGGAGGGCGCGGTGGAAGAGCGTGTCGCCCCAGGTGGTGGCGGTGATCGTGGCGCCGTCGGTGAGCAGCAGGTTCAGCCGGGAGCCGGGCGCGGCGGCGGCCACCTCGGTCACCGTCCCGGACAGCGCCTCGGACGCGTCGGCGCCCTGCTCCAGGCGGTGCTTCACCAGCGCCCAGAGGAACGCCGCGTCGCAGCGCGCCTCCAGGCCGAGCAGCGCTTCGGAGGGCAGCGCGGCAGCGAGCGGCCCCAGCGAGCCGGGCCAGCCGCTGACCGCGCCGTTGTGGCTGAACAGCCAGGGCCCGCCGGCGAACGGCGCGGCGGCGGCCTCGCCGTCCGGGCAGGCGAGCGTGGCGTCCCGTACGGCGGCGAGCACGGCGCCGCTGCGGACGACCCTGGCGAGGTCGGGCAGGCAGGCGTCGGCCCAGATCGGCCCGGCGCGGCGGTACCGGGCCGGTACGGGGTCTCCCGGGGCGTACCAGCCGACGCCGAAGCCGTCCGCGTTGACCGTGCCGTACCGCTGCCGGCGCGGCGCCCAGGACTGCCGGTACAGGCTGTGCTCGGGCGCGGTGAGGACGTCGCCGAGCGGCACCTCGGGGCCGACGTAGGCGAGATGGCGGCACATCAGCGCCACCGCCGGGCACGGTCGCGGCGCGCGGCCGGGGCGCGCCCGGCTTCCGGCGCTCTCACGCCTCCTCCGGGCCTGCGTCGCGGGCGGTGCGGAAGCCGGCGAAGATCTGCCGCCGGACGGGGTGGTCCCAGTTGCGGAACGTGCCGCGGCAGGCCACCTGGTCCACCGCGAACGACCCGCCGCGCAGCACCTTGTACGGGCCGCCGAAGAACACCTCGGAGTACTCGGGGTACGGGAACGCCTGGAAGCCCGGGTAGGGCAGGAAGTCGCCCGAGGTCCACTCCCACACGTCCCCGATGAGCTGCCGGACGCCCAGCGGTGACCGGCCCTCGGGGTAGCTGCCGACGGGCGCGGGGCGCAGGTGGCGCTGGCCGAGGTTGGCGTGCTCGGGGCCCGGGTCCTCGTTGCCCCAGGGGTAGCGGCGGCTGCGTCCGGTACGCGGGTCCCAGCGGGCGGCCTTCTCCCACTCGGCCTCCGAGGGCAGCCGCCGCCCGGCCCAGCGCGCGTAGGCGTCGGCCTCGTACCAGCTGACATGCAGAACCGGTTCTTCAGGAGCGACCGGCTCGGTGACACCGAAGGAACGGCGGACCCACTCGCCGCCCTCGTGCCGCCAGAACAGCGGCGCCTTGAGGTTGTTCTCGCACACCATCCGCCAGCCTTCGGGGGCCCACCAGCGCGGCTCCCGATAGCCGCCGTCCTCGACGAACCGCAGATACGCCGCGTTGCTCACCGGCATCGTGTCGAGGTGGAAGGCGGGCAGCAGGCGGTGGTGCGCGGGGCGTTCGTTGTCCAGCGCCCACGGCTCACTGGAGGTGCCCATCGTGAAGTGCCCGGCCGGCACCAGCACTTCGGTCTCCGTCACGCCGCCGGAGGTGTCCGGCGGCGGGGGAGCGGTGAGGGCCGCGGGGCCCCGCCGGAGCTGGTGGGTGATGAGCATCGTCTCGTCGTGCTGCTGCTCGTGCTGCGCGACCATGCCGAACGCGAACGCCTGCTCCACCAGCCGGTCGCCGCGCAGCGGGGTCTTCTCCAGTACGTCCAGCACCCGGCCGCGCACCTCGGCGACGTAGCTGTGCGCCTCGGCGGGGGCCAGCAGCGGCAGCGAGGGCCGCTCGGCCCGGGGGTGCTCGAACGCGTCGTACACCGAGTCGATCTCCGGGCGCAGCGCTTCGAGGCCGCCCACCGCCCGCATCAGCCACTGCTCCTCCTGGTTGCCTATGTGGGCGAGGTCCCACACCAGGGGCGACATCAGGGGCGAGTGCTGGGCGGTCAGGTCGGGCTCGTCGACACAGGTGGTCAGCGTCTGCGTACGGGCGCGCGCGGCGAGCAGTGCCGACGCCGCGCGGTCCCGGAGCGTTTCGGGATCGTGGATCACTGGCTGTCCTTCCCTGGGATGCGCTCGACGGTGCGTGCGTACTCCGCGGCGAGCGCCGCTTCCTGCGCGTCGGCTGCGCGTCGGGCCGCCGCGCTCTCGGTGTCCGGCGCGGCGTACTCGGGCGCCGCGTACGCCGCATCCAGTACGTCGTCGGCCGGGCAGCGGCCGTGCGCGACATAGCGCTCGGTGAACTCCTCCACGGCGGCGAGGACGTCCGGCCCGGCACCGAGCCGGGGCAGCGCCTCACGGGCCGCGGCGAAGCAGGCCGTCGCGGCGGCGGCCAGCTCCGGATCGGTCAGCGCGTGCCGGGCCGCGCGCCGCCACAGGGGGTTGCGCGGCGCGGGGCGCTCGCCGGCGGTCTCGGCGAGCGGCTTGACCGCGCGGTACGCGGTCTCGGCGGCCTCGGGATCGTCGAACAGGGCCGTCGTCACGGCGAGCGGGACGATCCAGCCGTCGCCCGGCTGCGCGTCGATCATGCGGAGTTCGAGGTGGCCCCGCGGCCGGACCGGGGGAAAGAGCGTGGTGACGTGGTAGTCGAAGTCCTCCTGGGTGGGCACCCTGGGCACGCCCGTGCGCACCCAGTCGCGGAAGGTCAGGTCCTCGGGGGCGTCCCAGGGGCCGCCCGGGGTGCGCAGGCACATGACGGGCGCGTCGAGGACGTACGCGGTCCAGGCGGCGCGCGGGTCGGAGCCGTCGGTGGGCGCGAGGGTGCGGGCCGGGTCGAGCTGCGACCACACGGCCTGGCGGGTGGAGCGGTAGCCGGTCGGGCATCCCTCGCTGGTGGGTGAGTTGGCGAAGGCCGCGGTGAGCACGGCGCCGAGGAGGTGGGCCAGCCGCCAGCGCCGCCCGTGGCCGAGCGGGCCGGGCTCTTCGTGGCCGGCGTCGAGGCAGACCTGTACGGAGGCGGTGCCGCACATCATGGACCGCCCGGCCGGCCCCCAGCGGTCGAAGTACGCCTCCATGGCGTCGTACCGGGGCTCGTCGAGGATGCGGTGCGGCGGGTGCCAGGGATTGTGGCCGTGGCCGGCCAGGCTCAGACCCATGGCGCGCAGGGCCGTGCGGACCAGCGCCAAGTCGGCGGAGACGGCGGTGATGCACTCGGTGAGGGAGGCGGCGGGGAGCGAGCTCAGCTCCAGCTGCCCGCCCGGCTCGAAGGTGAGGGCGGAGTGCAGGGGAAGCGCGTGCAGGGCGGTCATCGCGCTGCGTACGCGCTCGCGGGGCAGGGGGCATCGGGGGTTGCGGGAGTCGTGGACGAGATATTCGATCTCGACCCCGATGCGGCGCGGCGGTCCGGTCTTGAAACATATGCCGTGCAGATGCGCCGCCAGTTCCTGTTCCGTGACCGCGTGGTGTGCGGACATGGACCTCACTCCCTCCGTGGCCGGACGACCGGACGCAGGCCTCCCACCTAAGCGGGTGCGAGCGGCGCACTCAAGGGCGCATCAGCGCCCGAGGAGCGCGAGCCGCGCACGGCCCGCCTGCGGTCGCGCCGGTGTACGACGGCGCGCCCGCACGGGAGTCTCTCACTGCCGGTACCCCGCCAGGAAGCGTCCGATGCGGCTGATGGCGGCGTCGAGGTCGTCGGCGTACGGGAGTGTCAGGATACGGAAGTGGTCGGGGCGCGGCCAGTTGAACCCGGTGCCCTGCACCACCTGGATCTTTTCGCGAAGCAGCAGGTCGAGGACGAATTTCTCGTCGTCGTGGATCTTGTGCACGGCCGGGTCCAGGCGCGGGAAGGCGTACAGCGCGCCCTTGGGCTTCACGCACGACACGCCGGGGATCTCGTTCAGCCGCTCCCAGGCCCGGTCGCGCTGCTCGCGGAGCCGGCCGCCGGGCAGCACCAGGTCGTTGATCGACTGGCGGCCGCCGAGCGCCGCCTGAATGGCGTACTGCGCCGGGGCGTTCGGGCACAGCCGCATCGAGGCCAGCGTGCCCAGCCCCTCCAGGTAGTCGGCGGCGTGCTCCTTGGGGCCGGTGACCACCAGCCAGCCGGAGCGGAAACCGGCCACGCGGTACGCCTTGGACAGCCCGCTGAAGGTGAGGCAGACCAGGTCGGGGGCGAGCGCCGCGGCGTTGTGGTGCACCTCGTCGTCGTACAGGATCCGGTCGTAGATCTCGTCCGCGAAGACCATCAGGCCGTGCCGCCGGGCCAGGTCGAGCATGCCCTCCAGCAGCTCGCGCGGGTAGACGGCGCCGGTCGGGTTGTTCGGGTTGATGATGACCAGCGCCCGCGTCCGGTCGGTGATCTTCGCGGCCATGTCGTCCAGGTCCGGCAGCCAGTCGGCGGACTCGTCGCACAGGTAGTGCACCGGCTTGCCGCCCGCGAGCGAGGTCACCGCGGTCCACAGCGGGAAGTCCGGGGCCGGGATCAGCACCTCGTCGCCGTCGTCCAGCAGCGCCTGGACCGCCATCGAGACCAGCTCCGAGACGCCGTTGCCCAGGTAGATGTCGTCCACGCCGACCTCGGTGAGGCCCAGCGACTGGTAGTGCTGGGCGACGGCCCGGCGCGCCGGGAGGATGCCGCGGGACTCCGTGTAGCCGTGCGCGCGGGACAGGTTGCGCAGCATGTCCTGCAGGATCTCCTCGGGCGCCTCGAAGCCGAACAGTGCGGGGTTGCCGGTGTTCAGCCGCAGCACGCTGTGCCCGGCCTCCTCCAGCGCGTCGGCGTGCTCGATCACCGGCCCGCGGATCTCGTAGCAGACGTCGGCCATTTTGTTCGACTGCTTGAACTCCATGCGGCGGCCTCCCGGTCCCTCGCTCGCCGCGGTGCGGCGCGTCTGTGGCAGTGACTTGGTTTTACCAAGCTGCCACTTGGAAAGTCCAACTTCTTGTCTATGCTGGGGATCATGCCGCGCCGAAGTTATGACCAGTACTGCTCCGTCGCCCGCGCCCTGGACTCCGTGGGCGACCGCTGGACCCTGCTGATCGTCCGGGAGCTGCTGGCCGGGGCCCGGCGCTACACCGACCTGCACGCCGACCTGCCGGGCGTCAGCACGGACATGCTCGCGGGGCGCCTGAAGGACATGGAGCGCGACGGCCTGGCCGTCCGCCGCAGACTCGACCCGCCCGCCGCCGCCTTCGTGTACGAACTCACCGACCGCGGCCGGGCCCTGCTGCCCGTCCTCACCGCACTGGCCGACTGGGGCGCGCCCGAGCTCGGCGCGCCGCGGCCGACCGACGCGGTGCGCGCGCATTGGTTCGCCGTACCGCTCATGCCCCGGCTGGCCCGGTACTTCGCCGGCCGGCGGGCGGAGGACGGGCCCGTACGGGTCGTGGAGGTACGGCTGGACGAGGGGACGTTCCACGTCACCCTGGACGAGCAGGCGGCCGCACAGGGACGCGTGACGGACGCCTGCGGCTACGCGGAGGGACCGGCCCCCGCGCCCGACGCGGTCCTGGAGCTGGACACGGCGGCCTGCGCCGAGGTGATCTACGATCGGCTGTCACTCGCCGAGGGCGTCGGCACCGGCCGCGTCCGGGTGACGGCCCACGGCGAGCCGGCCGTCACCGCGGCGCCCGCGAGCACAGTGACGGGATGACACATGGGGAAGACGGGACGACACGTGGGTAAGGCGCCCCTGGCGGTCTTCGACCTGGACAACACCCTGGCGGGCACGGCGCACCGGCAGCACTTCCTGGAGCAGCGGCCGCGCGACTGGGAGGGCTTCTTCGCCGCGGCACCGGACGACCCGCCGCTGCCCGAGGGCATCGCGCTGGTCCTGGAGAACGCCGCCGAGTGCGAGATCGTCTACCTCACCGGGCGGCCCGAGAAGTGCCGCGCCGACACCCTGGAGTGGCTGGCCCGGCACGGCCTCCCCGAGGGCCGCGTCCGGATGCGCCCCTCCGGTGACCGCCGCCCGGCCCGCCACACCAAGCTGGAGCTGCTGCGCAAGCTCGCCCGGGGCCGCGAGGTCCGCGTGGTCGTGGACGACGACGAACTGGTCTGCAATGCCGTCGAGGCCGCCGGCTTCCGGGTCGTACGCGCCGACTGGGCCACCCGCTCGGCCGCCCTGAAGGACGCGCAGGAGCGCGAGGGCCGCACCTGAGAGGCCGTGCGGCCGCGTGCTCCCGGGGCGGGCCGGATTCAGCGACGGAGCGTGCGGACGTGCGCCCTGACCTTCTGCCACGGGGTGGCCGGGAGCCGGTGCGACGAGCCGCGCGCGTAGTGGCGCTCCAGGCAGAACTGGCCTACGGAGAGGACCGAGGTCGGGATCAGGTACCAGGCGGCGGCGAGGAAGAGCATCTCCACGGGGGCGCCGGAGAGCTGCCCGATGTCCTGCGCGTACCGCAGCAGTTCGTAGTACTGCACCGCCGCCACCAGTGAGGTCGTCTTCAGCATGGTGATGACCTCGTTGCCCGTGGGCGGCACGATGACGCGCATCGCCTGCGGGATCACGACGCGGCGCAGGGTCGCGCCGTGCCAGGGGCATCCGGAGTCCGGCCGGGGCCGTACGGAGGGTGCTGTTCGCCGTCATGGTCGGACACCTCCGACAGCGCGGGCCGACGCGGGTGCGGCAGGCCTCGCACGCGGCGACCCGGCCGTGCGCGGACCGGCCTGCTGCGCATTATGGGCACGGCGCCGACGGCCCTCCGGGCGCCTTGCGGCCATGTCCGCGCGGCACGGGGCCAGGAGCGCGCGGCGGCCCGCTCAGGGGCCGTCGGCGGGCTCGTTGCGGGTACGTATGCGCTCGCTCTGGGGGCCGTAGAGGTGCAGCAGCTCCACCGGGACCGGGCCCGCGTTCTCGAAGCCGTGCGGTGTGCGGGTGTCGAACTCGGCCGCCTCGCCCGCCTCGAGGAGCAGGTCGTGCTCGGCCAGGGCCAGGCGCAGCGTGCCGGAGAGCACGTAGAGCCAGCCGTAGCACTCATGGGCGCGCTGCGCCGGCCGCCCGGTGCCGGACCGTCCGGCGGGCAGGATCCGCTTGTACGTGCGCAGCCCGCCGAGCCGGCCGGTGAGCGGCACGAAGACGTGGCCGTCCCGGGTGACGGGGCTCGGGTGGACGCGCGGGTCGCCGGTGGCCGGCGCGCCGACCAGCTCGTGCAGCCGCACGCCGTACTCCCTCGCCAGCGGCAGCACCAGCTCCAGGGTGGGCTTGCGCTGCCCGGACTCCAGGCGCGAGAGGGTGCTGGGCGAGATGCCGGTGCGCTCGCTCAGCGCGGCCAGGGCGGTGTCCCGTTCCCGGCGCAGCGCCCGTAGGCGGGGCCCACGGCGGCCAGGACGCGTGCGAGGTCGTGGTCCGGCATACGGCTATTTGCTGCCTCGGCAAGAAACTTTGTCAAGCGGCGCCGGGCGCCGGACGATCGGCAGCGGTGAGTGACACACCGGCACGATCACGGAGGAATGCGCAGATGACCGAAATGCAGATCTCGGACGAGGAGTTCTGGGACGCCCGGTACGGCGAGAGCGAGCGGATCTGGAGCGGCGAGCCCAACGCCGCGCTGGTCCGTGAGGTGGCCGGGTTGACGCCGGGCCGGGCCCTGGACGTGGGCTGCGGCGAGGGCGGCGACGCGATCTGGCTCGCCCGGCAGGGCTGGCAGGTCACGGCGGTCGACGTCTCCGGCGTCGCCCTGGAGCGCGCGGCCGGGCACGCGGCCACCGCCGGCGTCGCGGACCGGATCGACTGGCAGCGCCACACCCTGGGCGAGACCTTCCCCGAGGGCAGCTACGACCTGGTCTCCTCCCACTTCCTGCACACCTACGGCCCGCTGCCGCGTGCTGAGGTGCTGCGGACCGCCGCCGGCGCGGTGGCGCCGGGCGGGACGCTCCTCGTGGTCGGCCACTCCGGCATGCCCCCGTGGGAGACCGACGCCCATCCGGATGTGCACCTGCCCGGCCCCGAGGAGGTGCTCGCCGACCTCCGGCTGGCCGAGGGGGAGTGGGAGGTGCTGGTCTGCGCGGAGCACGAGCGCATCCAGACCGCCCCGGACGGGCAGCCGGCCGTCCGCACCGACAACACGGTCAAGGCGCGGCGCCTGAAGGGCTGACCGGCCCGGTGCGCCACTTACGGGGCGGGCGGTCCGCCCGCCCCGATTGCCTCCCCGGCACCTGTTCCCTCAGCCATACCGACCGCTTAGTATGCCGATGGCACCGAGGCCGACCGACGTGGTGAGGGGAAGCTCAGTGAAGGCATGGCGGGTACACGCGAACGGCGAGCCACGAGAGGCGATGCGGCTGGACGAGGTCCCCGACCCGCAGCCCGGGCCGGGGCAGCTGCTCCTCAAGGTGAAGGCCGCGAACGTCAACTTCCCCGACGCCCTGCTGTGCCGCGGCCAGTACCAGGTGCGCCCGCCGCTGCCCTTCACGCCCGGTGTGGAGATCTGCGGCGAGGTGCTCGCCGCCGGTGAGGGCGCCGGCGTGGCCGAGGGCACCCGGGTACTGGCCCAGCCGCCGCTGCCCGACGGCGGCTTCGCGGAACTGGCCGTGGTGGACGCCAAGACCGTCCTGCCGGCGCCGGACGCGCTGGACGACGCCGAGGCCGCAGCGCTGCACATCGGCTACCAGACCGGCTGGTTCGCGCTGCACCGCCGCGCACACCTCCAGGCCGGCGAGACGCTGCTGGTGCACGCGGCGGCGGGCGGCGTCGGCAGCGCCGCCGTCCAGCTCGGCCGGGCGGCCGGGGCCCGCGTCATCGGCGTCGTCGGCGGCCCCGAGAAGGCGGCGGTCGCCCGCGAACTCGGCTGCGACGTGGTCGTCGACCGGCGCAGCGAGGACGTCATCAAGACCGTGAAGGAAGCCACCGGCGGCCGCGGCGCCGACGTGATCTACGACCCGGTGGGCGGCGACGCGTACGCCCAGTCCGCCAAGTGCGTGGCCTTCGAGGGCCGCATCATCGTCGTCGGCTTCGCCGGCGGCACCATCCCGAGCCCCGCCCTCAACCACGCGCTGGTCAAGAACTACTCGATCGTCGGCCTCCATTGGGGCCTGTACAACACCAAGGACCCGGCCTCCATCGGCGCCTGCCACGAAGAGCTGACCAAGCTCGCGGCCCAGGGCGTCATCAAGCCGCTCATCGGCGACCGCGTCCCTCTGGAGGGCGCGGCCGACGCGGTACAGAGGGTCGCCGACGGCGTCACCACAGGGCGCCTGGTCGTCGTCCCCGGAGAGGCGGCGGGTCGATGAGCACGGGAGCCGATGACCTGCGCCGGCGCACCGCCGAGCTGCTCGCCGCACACCCGCCCGCCACCACCGACCGCATGGACTTCCTGCGCGCCCGCTTCGACGCCGGGCTCGCCTGGGTGCACTTCCCCGAAGGGCTCGGCGGTCTCGACGCCCCCCGTGCCCTCCAGGCCGTCGTCGACGCCGAACTGGCCGCGGCCGGCGCGCCCGACAACGACCCGCGCCGGATCGGCATCGGCCTGGGCATGGCGGCGCCGACCATCCTGGGCTTCGGCACCGAGGAGCAGAAGCGGCGGTTCCTCAAGCCCCTGTGGACCGGCGAGGAGGTGTGGTGCCAGCTCTTCAGCGAGCCCGGCGCCGGCTCCGACCTCGCGGCGCTCGCCACCCGTGCCGTGCGGGAAGGCGACTCCTGGGTGGTCAACGGCCAGAAGGTGTGGACCTCCGGCGCGCACAAGTCCCGCTGGGCGATCCTCATCGCCCGTACCGATCCCGAGGCCCCGAAGCACCGCGGCATCACGTACTTCGTGTGCGACATGACCGACCCCGGTGTGGACGTCCGGCCGCTGCGCCAGATCACCGGCGAGGCCGAGTTCAACGAGGTCTTCCTGACCGACGTCCGCATCCCCGACGCGCACCGGCTCGGCGCGGTGGGGGAGGGCTGGAAGGTTGCCCGGACCACCCTCATGAACGAGCGCGTGGCGATCGGCGGCGCCCGCATCCCCCGTGAGGGCGGCATGATCGGCGTCGCCGCCGCCGACTGGCGCGAGCGGCCCGAACTGCGCACGCACGACATGCACCAGCGGCTGCTGCGGCTGTGGGTCGACTCCGAGGTGGCCCGCCTCACCGGCGAGCGGCTGCGCCAGCAGCTCACGAAGGGCCAGCCGGGCCCCGAAGGCAGCGGCATGAAGCTCTCCTTCGCGCGGCTCGCCCAGGAGATCAGCGGCTGGGAGGTGGAGTTCCTCGGGGAGGACGGCCTCACGTACGACGACTGGACGCTGCGCCGCCCCGAAGGCGTGGACTTCACGGGGCGCGAGGCGGGCTACCGCTACCTGCGCGCCAAGGGCAACAGCATCGAGGGCGGCACCTCCGAAGTGCTCCTCAACATCGTCGCCGAACGCGTACTCGGCCTGCCGTCCGAGCCGCGCACCGACAAGGACGTCGCGTGGAAGGACCTGCCCCGATGACAGACCAGCCGACGCTCGCGGACACCGCGGCGGCCGACCTGCCCGAAGGCCCGGACCTGCTCTACTCGGAGCACGAGGACGACCTGCGCGCCGCCGTACGGTCCCTGCTGGCCGACCGCGGCGGCCCCTCCGGGGTGCTCGCCGAGCTGGAGTCCGGGCGCACCCACGACGCCGCCCTCTGGCGCTCGCTCGCCGCCGACATGGGGGCGGCCGGGCTGCTCGTCCCCGAGAAGCTCGGCGGCCAGGGCGCAGGCCCCCGAGAGGCCGCGGTCGTCCTGGAGGAGCTGGGCCGGGCCGTGACGCCCGTGCCGTACCTGACCAGCGCCGTCCTCGCGATCACGGCCCTGCTCGGCTGCGACACCGACGAGGAGGAGCCGGCCGGGCTGCTGGCCGCCCTGGCCGGCGGCGAGCGCGTGGGCGTGCTCGCGCTGCCCCTGACGGCCGCGCCCGGCGGTCCGCTGGAGCCGACCGTCCGGGCCGGGTCCGACGGTGCCCTGCTCGGCACGGTCACCTCGGTCGCCGACGCGGCCGCCGCCGACGTACTGCTGGTACCGGTACGCGCGGCGGACGGCATCGAGCTGTACGCCGTGGACGCCGGTGCGCCGGGGCTGCACATCGAGGCGGCCACCCCGCTGGACCTCACCCGCGGGCTCGCCCGCGTCACCTTCGACGGAGCGGCGGGCCGCCGGCTCGCCGGTGCCGACCGGGCCGGCGCGGCCGTACGGAAGGCGCTGCTCACCGGGGCCGGGCTGCTCGCCTCCGAACAGCTGGGCATCGCCGAGTGGTGCCTGACCGAGATCGTGGAGTACACGAAGCAGCGCAACCAGTTCGGCCGTGCGGTCGGCTCCTTCCAGGCACTCAAGCACCGGATGGCCGCGCTCTGGCTGGAGGTGGTCTCGGCACGGGCCGCGGCGCGCAACGCGGCGGACGCGCTGGCGGCCGGGAGCCCCGACGCCCCCGTGGCGGTGGCCGTCGCGCAGGCGTACTGCGCTCCGGTCTCGGTCCGGGCCGCACAGGAGTGCCTCCAGCTGCACGGCGGGATCGGCATGACCTGGGAGCACCCGCTGCACCTCTTCCTCAAGCGCGCCAAGAGCGACGAGATCGCCCTCGGCGCCCCCGGCCACCACCGAGCGGCCCTCGCCGAACTGGTGGACCTCACGGCCCCGTAGGGAACCGTGACGCGGCACCCGAGCCGGACCGGGCCCGCGGCACACGAACGGACGCCGGCCGACGGCTGTGGGGGCCGTCGGCCGGCGTCGTCGTACCCGGCCGACGCTCTTTGCGGGCGTCTCGGCTGGCATGTCGGAAAAGTGAAGTTCGGAGTAGCGTCATAGGCATGAAGGTCGCACCCGGACGACCCCTGCACCGGGGGGCCCCGGCCCTGACGGCCGCGTCCGCGGCGCTGCTGCTCGCGGTGGGGCCGGCCGCCGCGGCGGGCCCTCCGGCGGACCGGGCCGCCGCCACCGGCTCCGTGGCGCGGGCGGACGAGCAGACCCGGGCGGCGGCCGGCGAAGGGCTGCAGGCGGCGGCCGACGCGCTTTCCAAGGGGCCCGTGTACGTCGACCCGCGGGCCGACGGGCAGCTGCCGTCCGGACAGGCGGACGCGCTGGCGAAGGACATCGAGGACGCCGCCAAGCCGGTCTTCGTGGCCGTGCTGCCCGCGACCTCCGAGTACCCGCCCGCGACGCTCTTCGAGGACCTGCGCACCCGCGTCGGTATCAAGGGCGTCTACGCGGTGCAGCTCGGCGACCGCTTCGACGCCCGGGCCGACGGCGACGTGATGTCGGGCGAGTCGGTGCGCCACCTCGTGGGGGCGGCCCAGCGGGCGCACCCGGGTGACGCCACCGCTCAGCTGAAGGACTTCACCGCGCAGGCCACGAAACAGGTCGGCAAGGGCACGCCGAAGTCCTGGCAGGACTCGGGCGGCGACGGCGTCAGCAGCGGCGCGCTGGTCGGGCTCGGGGCGCTGGTCGTCCTCGGCGCCGGCGGCGCGTACACCGTCCACCGGCGGGCCAAGCGCCGCCGGGAGGCCGAGGAACAGGCCGCGCTGGAGTCGCTGCGGGTGGTGGTCGACGAGGACATCACCGCGTACGGCGAGGAGCTGGACCGGCTGGACTTCCGGCCCGGCGAGCCGGGCGCCGACGACGCGATGCGCGCGGACTACGCGCACGCCCTGGACGCCTACGAGAACGCCAAGCAGGCCATGGGGCGGGCGCGCCGACCCGAGGACGTGCGGAAGGTGACCGAGGCGCTGGAGGACGGCCGCTTCGCGCTGGCCACGCTGGAGGCCAGGCGCGAGGGCCGGGAGCTCCCGGAGCGCCGCCCGCCGTGCTTCTTCGACCCGCGGCACGGCCCGGCCGTCGCCGACGCGCGCTGGGCGCCGCCCAGGGGGTCGGAGCGCACCGTCCCCGTGTGCGCGGCCGACAAGGCGCGGCTGGCGGACGGCCAGGAGCCGATGGCGCGCACGGTGCGCACCCCGTACGGCGAGGACCGCCCGTACTGGGAAGCGGGCTCCGTCTACGCCCCCTGGGCCGGCGGCTATTACGGCATGCTCGGCGGCGGGCTGCTGCCCGGCCTCTTCCTCGGCACGCTGCTCGGCTCCTCGATGACGGGCCCGGCCGCCTACGGGTGGGGCGACGGCGGGCACGGGGACGAACTCGGCGGCGAGGACTACTCCGGCGGCGACTTCAGTGGTGGCGACTTCGGCGGCGGCTTCGGGGGCGGCGGGGGATTCGGGGGCGACGGCGGGGGATTCGGCGGCGGGTTCGGCGACTGACCGCTGCATCGCCCGTTCCGGAGCGGTAGTGACCGAGCGGTAAGGACCGCGTCTCCCAGCACTCTCTTACATGTTGTTTAATTGCAATCCGTTCGCAAAAGCTTTGCGTCGGCATGAGACGGCATGAGGCAAGAGGAGAGTGGTGCATGTCAGCGCGGTCCATACGAGGCGTGTCGGCGGCGGCCCTGGCGACGACGCTGGCCCTCGGCGCCGCCGCCTGCTCCACGCCGTCCGACGGCAAGAGTGCCGCGGGCGCGAAGGACTCGGCCGTGGTCGGCATCGCGTACGAGCCGGACAGCCTGAGCCCGCTGCTGGGCTACGGCAAGGACGGCAATTCCAAGATCTTCGACGGACTGCTCACCCACGACGCGGACATGAAGCTCAGGCCGGCGCTCGCCGCGAAGCTCCCCGAGGTCACGGACGACGGCCGGACCTACACCTACACCCTGCGCAAGGGTGTGGAGTTCAGTGACGGCAAGCCCTTCACCGCCGACGACGTGGTCTTCACCTACCGGACCATCCTCGACGCGAAGACCAACAACGCCTCCAAGGCCGAGCTCGACGCGATCAAGAGCGTCACGAAGAAGGACGACCACACCGTCGTCTTCCACCTCAAGTACCCCTACGCGCCGTTCGCCGAGCGCACCGTCCTGCCCATCGCGCCGCAGCACATCGCCGGCAAGCAGGACGTGAACAACGGGTCCTTCACCACCCACCCGGTCGGCACCGGCCCGTACGTCCTCACCCGCTGGTCCAAGGGCGAGAAGCTCGCCTTCAAGGCCAACCCCCACTACTGGGGCGGCGCGCCGAAGGTGAAGAGGTTCACCATGGCGATCATCAAGGACGACGACGTGCGCGCCACCCGGCTGCGCTCCGGCGACCTCGACGGCGCCATCCTGCCGCCCAACCTCGCCGCCGCCTTCAAGTCCGCGCAGGACCAGAAGACGTACACCGCGAAGACCTTCGACTACCGCAACGTCACGCTGCCCAGTGCGAACCCGGTCACCGGCGCCAAGGCCGTCCGCCGCGCCCTGGACCTCGCCGTGGACCGTGACGCCATGGTCAAGGGCATCCTGAACGGCGCGGGCAAGCCCGCCTACGGGCCCGTGCCCACCGACAGCCCGTGGTTCACCAAGGGCACCGAGCGCGCCCACGACCTGAAGCAGGCCGAGCGCATCCTCGACGACGCGGGCTGGAAGAAGGGCCCGGACGGCATCCGCGAGAAGGGGAAGCAGCGCGCCTCCTTCACCCTCTGGTACCTCTCCGGTGACAAGCTCCGCCAGGAGCACGCCCTCGCCTTCGCCTCCGACGCCAAGAAGGCCGGCATCGAGGCCAAGGTCGAGTCCGGCACGTGGGAGGTCATCGAGCCGCGCATGAAGCACGACGCGGTGCTCGCGGGCGGCGGCAGCCCCGCCGACCCCGACTTCGACCAGTACCTGCTGCTGCACTCCTCGCTCGCGGGCGACGGCTTCAACAACATGTCGCGGTACAAGAACGACAAGGTCGACCGGGCGCTCGTCGACGCCCGCCGCACGGACGACCACGACCGCCGCCAGGCCGGGTACGACACCGTCCAGCGCGAGCTGCGGAAGGACCCGGCGTACATCTTCCTCACCCACATCGACCACCTCTACGTCGTCGGTGACAAGTGGCAGGTCCCGGGCGAGAAGGGCCTGTCCACCCAGGTCGAGCCGCACGACCACGGTCTGGCCTCCGGGCCCTGGTGGAACGTCGAGGACTGGCAGCCCAAGAAGTGAGAGCCCTGAAGTCCCTGCCCTGGGGGCCGATGGCACGGATGACCGGGCGGCGGGCGCTGCTCGCCGTCCCGGTCCTCCTCGCCGTCACCTTCGGGGTGTTCGCCGTCGCGGCGGCCTCGCCGTTCGACCCGGTCAAGGCGTACGCCGGGGCCGCGGGCCTGACCGCGTCCCAGGAGAACCTCGACCAGATCCGCCACAACCTCGGCGTCGACCAGCCGCTCCTCACCCGCTGGTGGGACTGGCTGACCGGCGCCCTCACCGGCGACCTCGGCGACTCCGCCTCTCTGCGCGCCCCGGTCTCCCAGGTCATCGGCGAACGCCTCGGCTGGTCCGTACTGCTGTGCGCGCTCGCCTTCGTGGTCGCCGTCCTGCTCGGCACCGTACTGGGGGTACTCGCCGCCCGATGGCGCGGCGGCATGTTCGACCGTGCGGTGAGCGGCGCCGCGTACGCGCTGGAGGCCGCGCCGCCCTTCTGGCTCGGCCTGCTGGCCGTCTGGCTGTTCGCGCTCAAGCTCGGCGTGCTGCCGGCCGGCGGCCTCACCGACACCGGGAGCACCGTCGCCACCGCCGGCCAGGTCGCCCGTCATGTGGTCCTGCCCGCCCTCGTGCTGGCCGTCTCGCAGCTCCCGTGGTTCGTGCTGTACGTGCGCCAAGGGGTCGGCGACGCGCTGGCCGAGGATCCGGTGCGCGGCGCGCGCTCCCGGGGCCTGCGCGAGCGCACCGTTCTGTTGCAGCACGCGCTGCGCAGCGGGCTGCTGCCGGTGCTCACCCTGATCGGCTCCCGGGTACCCGAACTGATCACCGGCGCGCTGCTGGTGGAGACCGTCTTCAGCTGGCCGGGCATCGCCGCGGCCACCGTCCAGGCCGCCACCAGCGTCGACTTCCCGCTGCTCGCCGCGCTGACCGTACTGGCCACGGCCGCCGTGCTGATCGGGAACCTGCTCTCGGACCTGCTGTACGGTCTCGCCGACCCGAGGGTGGCGTTCGATGGCTGAGCTCACCTGGCACCCCGCGCGGCCCGGCACCGGCCGGGACCGGAGCAACCGCACCCTGAGGCTGGTCACCTCGGCCGTCCTCATGGCCGCCGTCCTGCTCGCCGTCCTGCTCGTGCCGCCGCTCGTCCCCGTGGACGCGCAGGCCGTCGACCTCGCGGCCAAGCTGCAACCGCCCTCCCTCGCGCACCCCTTCGGCACCGACGAGGTCGGCCGGGACCTGCTGCTGCGCTGCGTCTACGGGCTGCGCGTCTCCCTCCTGGTCGGCGTGGTCGCCGCGCTCACCGCCACCGTCATCGGCACCGCGGTCGGCGCGCTGGCGGGCGCGCTCGGCGGCTGGGCGGACCGGGCCGTGATGCGGGTCGTCGACCTCTTCTCGTCCGTCCCGCACCTGCTGCTGGGCATCTTCATCGTGGCGATGTTCCGGCCCGGCGTCTGGCCGGTGATCATCTCGGTCGGGCTCACCCACTGGCTGTCCACCGCGCGCATCGTGCGGGCCGAGGTGCTCTCGCTGCGCGGCCGGCCGTTCGTGGACGCAGCGGTCTCCGGGGGCGCCTCACGGTGGCGGGTGGCCGTACGCCACCTCCTCCCCGGCGTGCTGCCGCGGGCCGGGCTGGCCGCCGTCCTGATGGTGCCGCACGCCATCTGGCACGAGTCCGCGCTGTCCTTCCTGGGGCTCGGCCTGCCCGCCCACGAGGCGAGCCTGGGCATCATGGTCAACTCGGCACGCAGCTCGCTGCTGGCGGGCGACTGGTGGCCCACGCTCTTCCCCGGCCTGTTCATCATCGTCCCCACCCTCGCCGTCGCCGGCCTCGCGGGCGCCTGGCGGGAACGGATCGACCCGCGCCGCCGATCGGAGCTGATGCTGTGACCACCGCAGACGCGCCACCCCGGCCCGTGCTGTCCGTACGGGGGCTCTCCGTGCGCTTCCGGATGCGCGGCGGCCGGCACATCGCCGCCGTCACCGACGCCTCCTTCGGTCTCGCGCCCGGCGAGTGCCTGGCCTTGGTGGGCGAGAGCGGCTGCGGCAAGTCCGTGCTGGCCTCCGCACTGCTCGGCCTGCTGCCGGGCAACGCGCGGACCGCCGGCTCCGCCCTGCTGGCCGACGCCGACCGGGGGCCCGCCGTCGACCTGTTGACCGCCGGCGAACGCGCACTCGCCCGGAGCGTGCGCGGCCGGCGGGTGGGTCTGGTCCCGCAGAGCCCGGCCGCGCACCTCACCCCCGTACGCACCGTACGTGCCCAACTGGAGGAGACGGTCCGTGAGCTGACGGACGTCCCCCGCCATGAACTGCGCTCGGCTGCAGAGGGGGCAGCCGAGCGCGCGGCCTTCCCCGCCGACCATCTCGACCGGTATCCGCACCAGCTCTCCGGGGGCCTCGCGCAGCGCGCGGCCACCGCGCTCGCGCTGGTCGGCGAGGCACCGCTGCTGATCGCCGACGAGCCGACCACCGGGCTGGACCGCGACCTGGTCGACCGTACGGTGGACGAGCTGCGCCGGCACGCCGAGGACGGGCGCGCGCTGCTGATGATCACGCACGACCTCGCGGCGGCCGAACGGATCGCCGACCGGGTCGCCGTCATGTACGCCGGGCGGATCGTCGAACTCGGCGACGCGAAGGACTTCTTCGGCGGCCCCGGCCCTCGGCATCCGTACGCGCGCGGGCTGCTCGACGCGCTCCCCGAACGCGCCTTCACGCCCATCCCGGGACAGCCGCCCGAGCTCGGCGCGCTGCCGGACGGCTGCGCGTTCGCCGCCCGCTGCCCGCACGCCACAGCAGCCTGCGAGACCGTCCCCGAGCCGGTCGACGGCGTGGCCTGCCACCACGTACCGACGGACGCGCAGGCCCGCGCACAGGAGCCCGCCGATGCTTGAACTGACGGACATCACCGCCGGCTACGACCGCGGCAGCCCCGTCGTCCGTGACGTCTCATTGCGCGTCGCGCCGGGCGAGGCGGTCGGGCTGCTCGGCCCCAGCGGCTGCGGCAAGTCCACGCTCGCCAGGGTCGCGGCCCTGCTGCACCGGCCGGAGCGGGGCAGCGTCGTGGTGGACGGGCAGGCCGCGCCCGGCTGGCGGCACCGCGCACCGCGCGCCCTCCGCACCGCCTTCGGCGTCGTCTTCCAGCAGCCCCGCCTCGCCGCCGACCCCCGGCTGCGCCTCGCCGATCTGATCGCCGAGCCGCTGCGGGCGAACGGCGGCCGGGGCGAGGCGGCCGAACGGCTCGCCGAGCTGGTGCCGCGCGTGGGCCTGAGCCCCGAACTCCTCGGCCGCCGCCCGCACGAGGTCAGCGACGGCCAGCTGCAACGCGCCTGCCTCGCCCGCGCCCTGATCCTCCGGCCGCGCTGGCTGATCTGCGACGAGATGACCGCGATGCTGGACGCGTCCACCACGGCCGCGCTGGTCGCGGTGGTGGAGGAGTGCCGGCGGATGACCGGCGCCGGCCTGCTGGCCGTCGGCCACGACCGGGTTCTGCTGGAACGGTGGTGCGACCGTACGGTCCGCTGGGAGGCGCTGGCGGGCGACGCCGCCGCTGTCCGGTGACCCGCAGTGATCACCCGTTCGGCGGACGCCCGACGGCCGGGTGAACGGCACGAAATACGCCAAACTGGCGCCGTTGATGGCCCGTTCGGGCCACCGAGGGAGGTTCGCCATGGCCATTTCGATCTCAGTCGTCGTGCTGCTTGTGGTGCTCGCCGTCGTCTTCC
The DNA here is from genome assembly GCF_040643545.1 of Streptomyces sp. NPDC047117. NCBI lineage: Bacteria > Bacillati > Actinomycetota > Actinomycetes > Kitasatosporales > Streptomycetaceae > Streptomyces > Streptomyces sp. NPDC047117. Next base: position 350,121 of record NZ_JBEYUN010000009.1, read on the forward strand.
TGCGCAGCGGCCAGCTCAAGGTCTCGCACGCCATCGTGTGCATGCTCCTCGGCTTCTTCCTGGCCGGCAGCAGCATCGCCCCGGACATCAGCAACGGACTGTCCGGCGCCGCCGACCTGGTCAGCAGCGTACGGCCCTGAGGGGAGCGCCCCTCGGGGCCGTACGCGTACGGGTGCGCGCGGGCCGCGGTCAGGGCTGCCGCGCGAACACCCCGATCCCGTTCGGCACCGGGCGTTCCGCGCCGCCCGAGGGGTTGTTGCGCACGGTCGCCGTGGCGCTCCCCGGCTCGCGCAGGACCAGCGTCGTGGACCCGCCGCCGTCCAGATTCATCGCGTCCCGGGCCCCTAGGCGCTGCATCAGCCCGGCGAGTTCACCGATCGTCAGACCGGCGTTCCCCTTCGTGCCGTCCAGCGCGAGCAGGTACAGCACCTGCCCGCCCGCGCCGATGCCCGCCGCGGTACGCACCGCCGAGGCAACCGTGTCGAGGCCGGGGAGCGGGGCGCCGTCCCGCACGATCGGGAAGCCGCCCACCGCGAACCGCAACGCCGCCGGCCGCTGCCCCACCAACCGTTCGGTGACCCGTACCCGCTCGCCCACCGACAGCTTCCGCAGCTGCTGAGCGCCTCCCTCGCGGCCGACCAGGACCGTCGTGCCGTCGGCCACTCCGCCGCGCCCCGGCGTGTCCGCGATCCGCTCGACCCGGCCGCGGCGCACCGTGACCTCCGCGGTGTCCGTACTGCACGGCGCCGCCCGGTCGGTGTCCGTACCGCACGTGGCGCGGACGCGCGACGTGGTGCCCCACTGCGACGTGTACGCGCCGATGCCGCCGACCGGCAGCGCGTACAGGTTCAGGCCGCGCAGCGGAACCGTTCCGTCCGGCGTGGTCACCGAGCCCCGCAGGGACAGCCGGTCCAGCCGGGCCCGCCGGTCGGCGCCCACCGTGAGCACGTCCTCGGTCGTCGTGCCGGGCGGCAGCGCGGGCCCGAACCGCTGCCCGTCCGGCACCGCCGACTTCAGCGGCCGCCCTTTGGAGACCGCGGGCCCGACAGCGGCTCCCGTCGGTTCGACGCCCGGGTGCTGAGTCTCCGTTATGTTGAAGAAGTCACCGTTCACCCCGGCCACCGCGCCCCGCGCCCCGGCCATCGCGGACACCGCCTGCCGCGCCCCGACAGCCCCCGCGTCCAGCAGGCCGACCGACACGCCCGGTCTGCTCAGGTCGACCGTCACCAGATGCCCCCGTACGGTGCCGCGCGGCACCGCCATCGAGAACTGCCGGTACGTCACCCCGGACGCCGCCGGGGCCGCCCGGCCCGTCCGTAGCACGTCCACCGAGGCGGCGGCGCTCCCGCCGCCCGCCACCCCTCCGCCGGCCAGTGCACCGGCCGCCACCAGAACCGTCAGAACCGCGCGAACACGACCGAATCGCTGCTTCACGATCACCCCAGTTGTCACGCCAACTGTCCTTTGGGCCAACGAAGTACACCACTGACCGAAGCCATCGGGAATCCCGGAGATGTCATGAATCACTCCATTCCGAGAAAACCGTCCCTCCGCAGTCGTTCGTACACCGGCGCCGGCCCGTTCACGCGCAGAAGCGCCGTGGCGTCGGTATGCGCCGCTCTGCTGGCGGGGGCGGTGCCGCCGGCCGCCGCCCGCGGCACGGGCCCGCACCGGACGGCGGAGCGCGGCCCGGCACCGCTGCGCCGGGCGCACGCCCACAACGACTACGCGCACGACCGCCCCCTCTTCGACGCGCTGGACCACGGCTTCGGCAGCGTGGAGGTGGACGTCTGGCTCGTGGACGGCCGCCTGCTGGTCGCCCACGAGGAGGCGGAGCTGGACCCGCGGCGCACTCTGGAAGCGCTGTATCTCGATCCGCTGTGGTCGCTGGTCGCGGCCAACGGCGGCACGGTCTTCAAGGACCACCCGCTGTCCCTGCAACTCCTCGTCGACCTCAAGACGGCGGGCGCGCCGGCCTACCAGGAGCTGGCGCTCCGCCTGCGGCCGTACGCGCCGATGCTCAGCGTCTGCGCGGCGGGCCGGGTCCGCACGCGTGCCGTCACCGCCGTGGTGTCGGGCGAGCGCGGGGCCCGTGCGCCGATGGCGGCGGAGCGGGTGCGCCGCGCCTTCTACGACGGCCGGCTCACCGACCTGGGGACCGCGGCACCCGCCACCTTCATCCCGCTGGTCTCCGCGAACTGGTCCGAGCGGTTCCGCTGGGTGGGCGCCGGGCCGATGCCCGCGGCCGAGCGCGCCGAACTGCGAGGGACCGTGGCCGCCGCCCATGGGGAAGGGCGGCGGCTGCGGTTCTGGGCCACGCCCGACGCACCGGGCCCCGAACGCGACGCGGTGTGGCGGGAACTGCTGGCGGCGGGCGTGGACCACCTCAACACCGATGACCTCGCGGGGCTGGAGAGCTTTCTCCGCGCGGCCGGCCGGTGATGCCCGGAGGAGTGGCCACCGGCTACCGGAGGGATGCCTTCACCAGGCTCATGTAGCGCGACCAGTCCCAGTAGCGGCCCGGGTCCGTGTGGTCGGTCCCGGGCACCTCCACGTGCCCGATGATGTGCTCACGGTCGACCGGTATGCCGTACCGCGCGCAGACCGCGGCCGTGAGCAGCGCCGACTGACGGTACATCGCCTCGGTGAACCAGCTGGGCTGGTCCACCCATCCCTCGTGCTCGATGCCGATGCTGCGGGTGTTGTAACCCCAGTTGCCCGCGTGCCAGGCCACATCGTCCTCGCGGACGAACTGGCCGATGTACCCGTCGGCCGAGCGGACGCAGTAGTGCGCGGAGACCTGCTTCTTGGGGTTCTGGAAGATCTTCACGGTGTCGGCGTACGTCTCCTGCGTGACGTGGACGATCACCTTGTCGATGCCGTACTGGGCCGGGCGGTTCGCCGCGGTGAAGTTGGCGGCGGCGGCCGGGGTCCAGTGCACGTCGGGGTAGCCGGCACGGGGGGCTCTGCCGGCGCGGTGGGGGGCGGCGTGCGCCTGGCCGGTGCCGAGGGGGAGGAGGGCGGCCGCCGCGGCGGCCGCGGCGGCGCCGGTGAGCAGTCTGCGGCGGGACGGCTGGGGACTGTCGTGCTGCATGCGATCTCCTGCCAGAGGACCATGGGGGGAGGGGGAAGCTCGCGTACCTGCCATGGCTCACGTGCCATGGCGTGATGTCATGGACATGCGGCTCCGCCATGATGCGGAACCGCACGCCCACTGCCAAGGTTCTTCCCGGTCCGCCAATGGCTCGACCAATAACGGCGCAAAAACTTCCGGCACCGCCCCGCCCCGGCTCCGTCCACGCCTTCGCCACAACATTCGCCACAACAGGAGTACGGCGACGGCGCCCTGGGCACCGTCGCCGTCGCACTCCGGAAGAGCACCTCTCGCCGGGGAGGCGGAAGAGCACCTACGGGGAGGTGTCCGGCCCCTGCTGCGGCACCGCACAGCCCGCAGGGACCGGCGGGCCCCTCAGTGCCCGATCTCGACGTCCTCCAGGACGCCCAGCGCGTCCGGCACCAGCACGGCTGCCGAGAAGTACGCGCTGACCAAGTACTTGATGACCGCCTGCTCGTTGATGCCCATGAAGCGCACCGACAGGCCGGGCTGGTACTCGTCCGGAAGGCCCGTCTGGTGCAGACCCACCACGCCCTGGTTCTCCGCGCCCAGACGCATGGCGATGATCGAGCTGGTCTGGTCGGGGTTGACCGGGATCTTGTTGCAGGGCAGCAGCGGAATGCCGCGCCAGGCCCGTACCTCCTGGCCGCCGAACTCCACCCCCGTGGGGTAGATGCCGCGGGCGTTCCACTCCCGGCCGATGGCGGCGATGGTGCGCGGGTGCGCCAGCAGGACCTGGGTCTTCCGGCGGCGGGAGATCAGCTCGTCCAGGTCGTCCGGGGTGGGCGGGCCGGAGCGGGTGTGGATGCGCTGCTTGAGATCGGCGTTGTGCAGCAGGCCGAACTCCTTGTTGTTGATCATCTCGTGCTCTTGCCGCTCGCGCAGCGCCTCGACGGTCAGCCGCAACTGCTGGTCCAGCTGGTTCATCGGGTCGTTGTACAGATCGGCGACCCGGCTGTGGATCTTCAGCACGGTCTGCGCGACGTTGAGTTCGTACTCCCGCGGCGACAGTTCGTAGTCCGCGAACGTGCCCGGCAGCTGAGGCTCGCCGACGTGCCCGGAGGTCACCTCGATGGCCGCCTCGCCGTGCTTGTTCTGCGCCGGGACCAGCGCGCTGCGGAACTGCTCGATGTGGCTGCGCAGCGCGTCGGACCGCCCGGCCACCTCCTCGTACGCGGAGCGGGGCAGCACCAGTGCGGTACCCCGGGTCACGGCGCGTACGGTGTGCTCCCAGGTGCTGTCCCCGGAGAGCAGCGCCGTGGCGCCCGTGTGGTCGCCGTCGGCGAGCACGCCGAGCACGGTGTCGTCGCCGTACTTCCCCTCGCCCACGCGCTCCAGCTTGCCGTGCGCGATCAGCACGACCTGGTCCGTGGGCGTGCCGCGCTCGATGAGCACGTCACCCGGCGCGAAGTCGCGCTGCTCGAAGCGGCCGGCCAGGCCCTCCAGCGCGTCCTGGTCGGTCAGTCCGCGCAGCGGCGCCAGCTCCCGCAGCTCGACGGGGATGACCCGGACCTCGCTGCCCGTGCTGGTGAACTCCACCCGGCCGTCGCCGAGGGTGTGGGAGAGCCGCCGGTTCACCCGGTACGTACCGCCGGAGACCTCCGTCCAGGGCAGGACGCGCAGCAGCCAGCGGGAGGAGATCCCCTGCATCTGCGGCACGGTCTTCGTCGTGGTGGCCAGATTCCGGGCCGCCGCCGTGGCGAGGCTCGACCGGGCCTGTTCGTTCGCGGAGTCGTCGAGGCCGGATGTCGGGTCGAGCGAAGTGGTCATGGAGAAGCTCACCTATTCCTGTGCCGGTGTGAAACGTGCAGCCGCGGGGCCGCCCGGTGGGGCGGGCGGCATTCGGCGGGGGTACCGTCCCCCGGTGTGCGCCGCGCGGCGGCTGAAATTGCTGCCTCGTTGGCCTGAATTACTCGCCTCAGTGGCCGATGGACACGTCGTCGAGAATTCCGAGCGCGTCCGGGACGAGGACGGCCGCGGAGTAGTAGGCGCTCACGAGGTAGTTCATGACGGCCTTGTCGTCGACGCCCATAAAACGGACAGAGAGGCTTGGCTGGTATTCATCGGGAATTCCGGTCTGGTGCAGCCCGACGACACCCTGACGCTCCTCGCCGGTACGCATCACCATGAAGGAGGTGGTGTTGTCCGCGCCGACCGGGATCTTGCCGCTGGGGAAGATCGGCACCCCGCGCCACGACGGCAGGGAGTGGCCCATGAAGTCCACGGCGGTCGGGTACAGGCCACGCTTGGTGCACTCCCGCCCGAAGGCCGCGATGGCCTTGGGGTGCGCCAGCAGGAAGGACGGCTCCTTCCATACGGTGGACAGGAGTTCGTCCAGGTCGTCCGGGGTGGGCGGGCCGCTCCTGGTGGGGATGCGCTGCCGCGGGTCGGCGTTGTGCAGCAGGCCGAACTCGCGGTTGTTGATCATTTCGTGCTCTTGCCGCTCGCGCAGCGCCTCGATGGTCAGCCGCAGCTGCTCCTCGACCTGGTTCATCGGGTCGTTGTAGAGGTCCCCGACGCGGGTGTGCGTGCGCAGCACGGTCTGCGCCACGCTCAGCTCGTACTCCCGCGGGCTGAGCTCGTAGTCCACGAACGTGCTGTCCAGAAGGGGCTCGCCGCGGTGGCCGGAAGCGATCTTTATGGCCGCCTCGCCGCTCTCGTTGTGCGGTGCCGGGGCGCCGGACTGCTGCGCTTCGAGGTGGTCCCGCAGCCCTTCCGAGCGGTCCCGGATCTCGGCCAGCGCGCTGCTCGGCAGGGAAAGGACGGTCACCCGGGTCACCGCACGGTAGGTGAACTGCCAGGTCGCGTCCGCGTCGGTGAACGGCCCGTCACCGAGGTGGTCGCCGCCGGCCAGCGCGCCGAGCACGCTTTCGTCGCCGTACTTGCCCGCGCCGATCCGGTCCACCCTGCCGTGCGCGACGAGCACGACGCGGTCGGCGGGCCCCCCGGCCTCGGCGATCACATCGCCCGCGGCGTACTGCCGCCGCTCGAACCGCTCGGCGAGCGCGGTGAGCACCTCGCGGTCGGTGAAGTTCCGCAGTGCCGGCAGCTCACGCAGCTCGTCGGGGATGACGCGCAGGTCCCCGCCGTCCGAGGCGAACTCGATGTGCCCGTCCCCGATGGCATAGGTCAGGCGTCGGTTGACACGGTACGTGCCACCGGAGACCTCTACCCAGGGCAGCAGACGCAGCAGCCACCGCGAGGTGATGTTCTGCATCTGTGGCACGGTCTTGGTGGTGGTCGCCAGATTGCGCGCGGCCGTCGTGGCCAGACTGGTCAGGTTCACATTCTGGCTTTCGCCCGCGGTGTCGGAGAGTGTTTCTTCCGGAACCGTCACAGCTGCCCCACCCATCTCTGGAAGAAGTTGAAATCGGCTATCCGCCGAACAGAGAAGGTAGTCGCACTGATTTTATCTGCACAATCCCTCAAATGAGTGGCATGAAATAGGAATTGAGTGGATAGGCTCGCCGGAATAGCTGTATCTCCGGGCGTGCACCGGCCTGTTGGGTTGCACATATGCGCTGGCGTACGACGGCACGCACGAAGGGCGGCGCCCGCGGGGCTTTGCGGGGCGGCTCCCCGCGGGGCTTGGACGGGCGGCGGCCCTGGGGCTCTGCGGGGCGGTGCCTCACGGCGGCGCCCTTCGTGCGCGGGGAACCTCACGCCCCGAAGAGGGGCCCCGCCGCCGTGAGGGTCCCCGACAGCCGTTCCCACGCCGCCGCGTCCCGCTCGACCGCTTCGAACCGCTCGCCCCGGCCCGTTCCCCAGCGGCGCGCCACCCCCGCCGGGTCCTCACCCAGCAGCAGCCCCGCCGCCTGTGCCGCAGCGCCCAGCGCCACCAGCTCGCCTTCGGCCGGTACCACCACGGGTCGGCCCGACAGCCGCCGTACGGTGTCCCGCCAGGCCCGTCCGCGCGCTCCGCCGCCGATCAGCAACAGCGCCTCGTCCGCCGCTGTTTCGGGCCCCGCCACCAGGTCCAGCGCCCGCAGCAGCGCGAAGACCGCGCCGTCGTACGCCGCCTGCAGCACCTGCCCGCCCGTGGTGTCGTGCCGCAGGCCGTGCAACAGGCCCGTCGCCTCCGGAAGGTTCGGCGTGCGCTCGCCGTCGAGGAACGGCAGCACCACCGCCGAGCCGCCCGGCTCCACGGCCTCCCGGTCCCGGCCCAACAGCGCCGCCATCCGGTCCACCGCGAGCGTGCAGTTCAGGGTGCAGGCGAGCGGCAGCCAGTCGCCGCGCGCGTCCGCGAACCCCGCGACCGTGCCGGTCGGATCGGCCGGGCGTCGCCCGGTCACCGCGTACACCGTCCCCGAGGTGCCGAGGCTGATCACCGGGTGCCCGGGGCGCAGCCCGAGGCCGAGCGCCGCCGCCATGTTGTCGCCCGTACCGGCCGCCACGAGCGCGCCGCGCGGCAGTGGCAACGAGTCGGGCCGTACGGTCCCGGCCGCCTCACCGGGGCGCGCGACACGGGGCAGCATCTCCGTCCGCAGCCCCACGTGGTCCAGGATCTCCTTGTCGTAGCTCCCGGTGGCCGAGGACCACCAGCCCGTCCCGGAGGCGTCCCCGCGGTCGGTGACGGCCTCGCCGGTCAGCCGCTCGGTGAGGTAGTCGTGCGGCAGCCGTACCGCGGCGGTGGCCCGCGCCGCCGCCGGCTCCCGGTCGCGCACCCAGGCCCACTTGGCCACCGTGAACGACGGGCCCGGCAGACTGCCCACCCGCTCGGCCCAGGTGTCCGGGCCGCCCAGCTCCTCGATGAGGCGGCGGCTCTGCGGCGCCGGCCGTACGTCGTTCCACAGCAGCGCCGGACGCACCGGACGCCCGGCCGAGTCCAGCGTCACCAGCCCGTGCTGCTGGCCCGCGACGGAGACGGCGGACGCCTGCCGTGCCGCGTCGCCGCAGGCCTCCAGCGCCTGCCCGAGCGCGTCCCACCACTCCTCGGGGTCGCTCTCCTTGCCGGGGCCGGCGGTGACGGTGTGCGGCGCCTGGCCCCGTGCCGCGACCTCACCCGTCGACGCGTCCACGACCAGCACCTTGGTCGACTGCGTGGAACTGTCCACGCCGACGACCAGAGGTCCCGCTCCCCACACGCTCATCGCCACTCCTCCCTCAGGTGTCCGGCGACCGCCGGTACTTCATGGGCCCGCGGACGCGGCCTCATGCGAACAGCTCCCGTACGAACACGATCTCGTCCGCCTGATGGTGCGTCCCGCCGCCCTCGTGGCCGTTGAACCGCCACACCCGAAGGTCCTTCGGGCCCGCGTAGTGGTGGTACGCGGCGAAGCCGGTGGACGCCGGCGTGACGGTGTCGGCCAGGCCCGTACCGAAGAGCGCGGGAGCCTCCGCACGGGCGGCGAAGTTCAGCACGTCGAAGTGGTCCAGCGTGTCCAGCGCGGTGTCGATGTGCAGCCGCTCCCCGGCGAAGTACGCGGCCAGTTCGGTGTACGGGCCGGTCTCGGCCCTCTCCACGGCGCGCCGGATGTGCGCCATGAACGGCACCCGTACCAGTGCGGCGGCGAGCCCCGGCACCAGCCCCGCCACCGCGAGCGCCTGCGCGCCGCCCTGGCTGTTGCCCTCCACGACGATGCGGTCGGGGTCCACCGCCGCGTGCTCGCGCGCCGCCTCCACGGCCCGTACGGCGTCCGTGTAGAGCCGGCGGAAGTAGTACGCGTCGGGGTCGAGCACGCCCCGCGTCATCATGCCGCCGACGGACGGGTTGTCGGAGCCCACCGGGTCGGGGGTGTCGCCCGACCGGGTCGGGCCGGTCTGGCCCCGGGGGTCCATCACGAGGGTGGCGTACCCGGCGGCCGGCCAGAGCAGCCAGTCGTGCGGCAGGCTGCGCCCGCCCCCGTAGCCCAGGTACCGCACGACACAGGGGAGCGGCCGTCCCGCGCCCCTCGGGACGAGGAACCAGCCGCGGACACGGTGCCCGCCGAACCCGGAGAACTCCAGGTCGTAGGTGTGGAGCAGGTCCAGGCCCACGTCGACGGGGGTGAAGCGTGCGTCGAGGGGGAAGGTGCGCGCCTCTTTGAGGGTGCGCTGCCAGAACGCGTCGAAGCCGGCCGGTTCGGGCCGGGCGGGACGATAGGTGCGCAGGTCTTCGAGGGGCATGTCGACGAACACCGGCGGGCTCCTGAGGCTCGGGGAAAACCGATCACCGGACACCATGCCCCGGGAGCGGCCGGTACGACCACGGGCGGGCACCACGCGTCTCCGCGCGCCACCCGTCCGTACGGCCGCGTACGGGCCGGGGGCGTCCGTACGGCCCCCTCACCGGCCCGGGGGTCCGCTCCGGCCTTCCGCGGGGCTCAGCGGTCCACGCGCTTGCCCTCCGGGCCGGTGTCGGCCACCTCGCCGACCTGGGCCGCCGCCGGGTCCAGCACGCGGGCCAGGAAGGTACGCGTCCGCTCGTGCTGCGGGGCACCCACCACACGGTCCGGCGGCCCCTCCTCGACGATCACCCCGCCGTCCATGAAGACGACCCGGTCGGCGACCTCCCGCGCGAAGCTCATCTCGTGCGTGACGACGAGCATGGTCATGCCCTCGTCGGCGAGCGACCGCATGACGGCGAGCACGTCGCCCACCAGCTCCGGGTCGAGCGCGGAGGTCGGCTCGTCGAAGAGCATCAGCTCCGGGTCCATCGAGAGCGCGCGGGCGATGGCCACCCGCTGCTGCTGGCCCCCGGAGAGCTGGGCGGGGTAGGAGCGCTCCTTGTCGCTCAGTCCGACGCGCGCCAGGTTCGCCCGCGCGACCCGCTCCGCCTCGGCCTTCTCGCGGCGCAGCACGCGCCGCTGGGCGATCGTCAGGTTCTCCAGCGCGGTCAGGTGCGGGAAGAGGTTGAAGGACTGGAAGACCATCCCGATCCGGCGCCGTACCCGGTCGATGTCCACGTCCGGGTCGGTCACCTCGGTGCCGGCCACCACGACCGTCCCCGAGGTGGGTTCCTCCAGCAGGTTGACGCAGCGCAGCAGCGTCGACTTGCCCGACCCCGAGGGGCCGATGACGCACACCACCTCGCCGCGCCGCACCGTGAAGTCGATGCCCTTGAGCACTTCGAGGTCGCCGAAGGCCTTGTGCAGCCCGGTGACCTCGATGGCGGTCGGGTTCCCGGCCGCGGGCGCCCGGCCCGTCGCCGCCGAGTCGGTCGTCATGCCGGTCACCTGGCCTTCGCGGTACGGGCTTCGAGCCGCCGGACCAGGTGGCCGAGCGGGAGGGTGATGACGAGGTAGAGCAGGCCGGCCACGAGGATCGGGGTCAGGCTCTTGTACTCGTTGAGCGCGTCCCGCCCGAAGTTGGCCAGCTCGTACTGGCCGAGCGACAGCCCCAGCAGGTACACCAGCGAGGAGTCCTTGGTCAGCAGGATCAGCTCGTTGGTGAGCGGCGGCAGGACGATGCGGAACGCCTGGGGGATGACGATGGAGACCATGGCCCGGCCGTGCGACATGCCGAGCGAGCGGGCCGCCTCGGTCTGGCCCTTGGGCACGGCCCGGATGCCCGCCCTGATGGTCTCCGCCATGTAGGCGGCGCCGACCAGCCCCAGGGAGAGCATCACGGTGACGTACTGGTCCAGCGCGACCTCGAACGCGAGCGGCACACCGAAGCCCAGCGCGATGAAGACCAGAAGGGCGGGCACACCCCGGAAGAACTCGATGTACGTGACGGCGATCCAGCGGTACGGCGGCACCGAAGAGAGCCGCATCAGCGCCAGAACGAGCCCGACCACCAGCCCGAAGCCGAAGCCGAGCAGGGTGTAGAGCACCGTGTTGACCAGCGCGGTGGTGACGATGTCGGGGAACAGGTCCGCCACGATGCCGACATCGAAGAAGGCCCGCTGCAACTGGCCCCAGTCGGCGACCAGCGCGACGACGACCACGACGAGGACCAGAAGGGCGTACTGCGACCCGCGGACCGCGCGGGTCCGCTGCCGTTTGGTCAGGGCCATGCGGGCAGAGCTCCTCAGGGGTGGGCGGCGGGGATCAGCTCTGCGGCGTGGTACCGAACCACTTCTTGTAGATGCGGTCGTAACTGCCGTTCGACCTGGCCTTCTTGAGGGAGGCATTGATCTGCTTCAGGAGTGCGCTGTTGCCCTTGCGCACCGCGACCCCGTAGTGCTCACCCGTGTCGAACTCGGCGGTGACCTCGGTGTCGGGATTGGACTTGACGTAGTCGAGCAGTACGCCGTTGTCCATGATGGCGGCGTCCACCTTGCGGGTCTTCACCGCGGTGAGCAGCAGCCCGAGGTCCTCGTACTCCACGAGGTCCACGTCCTCGCCCGCGTGCTCCTTGGCGTAGATGCCGCCGGTCGTGGCCTTCTGGTAGCCCAGCTTCCGGCCCTTGAGGTCCTCGATCCTCTTGTAGGGCTCGCCCTTCTTCGTGATCAGCGCCTGCGTGGCATTGAAGTACGGGTCGGAGAAGTCCATGACCTTCTTGCGCTCGGGCGTGATCGTCATGCCCGCCGCGGCCAGGTCGCACTTGCGAATATTGAAGTCCTGGCCGGTCTCGATGCCCTCGAAGGGCGTGTTCACGACCTCCTGATCGACCTTCATGTCCTTGGCCACGAGGTCGATCAGATCCACGTCGAATCCGACGATTTCGCCGCCCTTCTTCACCTGGAAGGGCGCGTACGGCAGGTGGGTGCAGGTCTTGAGCGTCCCCTTGGACACCAGCTGCAACCCGGAACCCTGGTTCCCCTCGGACTTCGTGCTGGTGCAGCCGGCCGCCAGGGCGACGGCCGCGACGGCGGCTATGACAGGCAGCGACGAGCGAGCTGACACCGGTCCTCCAGGGAAGGGTGAAGATCAACAGCAGGCTGCTGACGGCGAGTTGCGCTGAATCCTGCCACCGGCCGTGTCCGCTGTCTCCGCCGTGAGGGTTGCGTCTGCATAACGACCTTGATCCGCCACGCACGGGGAACGGCCCCGCCGTACACGGGCGGGGCCGCTGCTCTGCAGGGGGAGTGTCAGGTCGTGAGGAGGCCGGCGAGGGCGGAGACGGAGTCGGGACCCACGCGGCAGCAGCCACCGATGAGGCGTGCGCCGCCCGCCGCCCAGGCCGTCACCCGTTCCTCCGTGAACGTCGCGCGACCGCGCCACGCACGCGCCTGCGCGTCCCACTCCTCACCGCTGTTCGGATAGACCACCACGGGCTTGCCGGTCACCCGCGCCGCCGTCTCCACCGCCGCGTCCGCGTCCTCCGGCACGCAGCAGTTGACCCCTACGGCCACGATCTCCGGCGCCTCGGCCGCTAGTGCGAAGGCCTCCTCCAGCGGCTGCCCGGCCCGCGTCCGGCCGCCCTCGATGCTGTACGACAGCCAGGCCGGTACCCCGAGGCCGCGCACGGCGCTCACCAGCGCCCGCCCCTCGTCCGCGTCCGGCACCGTCTCCAGCGCCAGTACGTCCGGCTCCGCCGCCGCCAGCACCTCCAGCCGAGGCCGGTGGAACCGCTCCAGTTCGCCGACGCTCAGCCCGTACCGGCCGCGGTACTCCGAGCCGTCCGCGAGCATCGCGCCGTACGGGCCCGCGGAGGCCGCGACGTACAGGGGGCCCGGCACGCCGTTCTTCATGGCGCGCCGGGCGGCCTCCCGGGCCAGCTCCACACTGCGGCGCAGCAGCCCGGCCGCCGCCTCTCCGTTGACGCCGCGCCGCGCGAAGCCCTCGAACGTGGCCTGGTAGCTGGAGGTGATCGCGACCCGGGCGCCCGCCTCGTAGTACGCCTGGTGCGCGGCGGTGATCGCCTCCGGCTGCTCGGCGAGCAGCCGGGCCGACCACAGCTCGTCACTGAGGTCGTGCCCGGCCGACTCCAGCTGGTTGGAGAGTCCGCCGTCGAGGACGACGGGGCCGCCGGCCAGGGCGGCCACGAAGGAGGGGGAGGTAGAGCTCATACGGTGAAGCCTGTCATTCCGCCGTCCGGAACGTGAAGGCGAACGTGGCCGGAGCGGCTTCGAGGCGGTAGCGGGGGAGCACTCCGGGGCCGCACGACTGGCTGCCGATCCCGTGCTGCGCGTGGTCCAGGTGGAGCCATACGCGGTCGCCCGGAACGAGGTCCGGCGTGTGCCGGGCGGCGTCCAGCTCCTCCGTGGTCCACCTCCGGGCCGTGAGGAAGAAGTCCGGCTCCCCTTCGATGCGCAGCCCGGTCCCGTCCGGGCGCGTGAACTCCGCCCAGCGCACGCCGATGCGCGCGCCGTTCTCCTGCGGTCGTACGTACGGGGTCTGCCACTCGTCGACCGACAGCGCCCAACGGCCCACGCGGGCCGCTGCGGACGTGTCCGGGTACGCCTCGCCCGGACCGCCGCCGAACCACCGCACGGCGCCTGGATCGCCGCCGACGCCCATCCGCAGGCCCAGCCGCGGCAGCGCGACCGGCCAGTCGCCCTCCGGCGTCACGGCCACCTCCAGCCGCAATGCGGCGCCGTCCGAGAGCCAGCGGTGCACCACCGAGAAGCCCAGCGCCGAGGCGGCGGGAGCGACCCTGGTACGGACGACCAGCGCGTCCCCGTCCGCCACCACCGCGTCCGAGCGGTGCCGCATCCGGTGCAGGCCGATCCGCCGCCACTCGGGTCCGCAGCGCTGCCCCGGCTGCCAGGGCGCGCCCTCGTCGTTGTCCGTGGGCGCCCGCCAGACGTCCAGCCGCGGGCCGGACACCGGCCGGCCGCCGAGCCCGCTCAGGACACCGGTGGCGGCGTCGAAGACACCCGGGCCGAGCGCGATGGTGCCGTCCTCGCCCCACCTCGGTGCCACGGCCGCCACGACCGGGCGCGGCACGGGGCGCGGCCCGGCGGGCAACTGGCCCCACGCGACTTCGTGCCCGGCGGCGGCCCAGGCGGTGTCCTCGGCCAGGACCGCGCGTACCGTCCACAGCGCTTCGCCGGCCGCGGGCCCATCGGCCGGCGGCGGCAGCTTCAGCTCGGCGCTCTCGCCGGGCAGCAGCGGCGGCACCGCGAGCGTCCCCTCCGCGACTGCGCGGCCCTCGACCTCGTAGCGCCACGGGAAGACGAGCGCCGACAGGTCCGCGAAGTCCTGCAGGTTGGTGACGCGCACCGCTCCCGGGGCGGCGTCCGGCCCGGCCGCCTCGATGCGCACCGGCTCGATGACCTTCTTGTACTCGATCAGCCCCGGCGAGGGTGTGCGCTCCGGGAACACGAGCCCGTCGCACACGAAGTTGCCGTCGTGCAGTTCCTCCCCGAAGTCGCCGCCGTACGCGTGGTACGGGACGCCGTCCGCGGTCTCCTGCCGCAGCCCGTGGTCGATCCACTCCCACACGAAGCCGCCCTGGCAGCGCTCGTAGGTCTCGAACAGCCGCTGGTAGTCGCTCAGCCCGCCGGGCCCGTTGCCCATGGCGTGCGCGTACTCGCACAGCACGAAGGGCAGGTTGCGGCGCCGGGCGTCCAGTGCCGCGTCGCCCAGCGGCTCCTCCGTACGCCGGCCGATGCGTTCCACCTCGGCGTGGTCGGCGTACATCCGGGAGTAGACATCGGTGTCGGCGCAGCTGGGATCGCCTTCGTAGTGCAGCGGCCGGGACGGGTCGCGCTCCCGCATCCACGCGGCCATCGCGGACAGCCCGCGCCCCGTACCGCACTCGTTGCCGAGCGACCACATGATGACGGACGGGTGGTTCTTGTCGCGCTCGACCATCCGCCGGGCCCGGTCGAGCAGGGCCGGCGTCCACCGCTCGTCGTCGACGGGGTTGCCCCGCCAGCCCTGCTGGGCGAAGCCGTGCGTCTCCAGATCGCACTCGTCGACCACCCACAGCCCCAGCTCGTCGCAGAGCTCCAGGAAGGCCGGGTGGGGCGGATAGTGACTGGTGCGCACGGCGTTGACATTGTGCTGCTTCATCAGCAGCAGATCGTGTCGCATGACGTCCATGGTCAGCGCGCGCCCGTGCGCCGGGTGGAACTCGTGCCGGTTGACGCCGCGCAGCAGCAGTGGCCGCCCGTTGACCTTCAGCAGCCCGTCTTCGACGGCGACCGTGCGGAACCCGATGCGCAGCCGCACGCGCTCCCCGGGGGTGGCCAGCTCCGCGTCGTACAGCCGGGGCGTCTCCGCCGTCCACGGTTCGACGGGAACCGTCGCGCTCTCGCCGGTCGCCAGGTCCAGGCCCAGTTCCGGCACGGTCACCCGCCCGGCCGGCGCACAGTCCACCCGCAGGCTGCCGCTGCCGGTGCGGTGGTCGTACCCGGCGTGCACGAAGAGGTCCCGCACCGCGCCTTCGGGACGCTGCATCAGCTCGACGTCCCGGAAGACGCCCGGCAGCCACCACTGGTCCTGGTCCTCCAGGTACGTGCCGGACGACCACTGGTGCACACGGACGGCCAGGGTGTTGTGCCCGGGCCGCAGCAGCGCCCCCACCTCGAACTCGTGGGACAGCCTGCTGCCCTTGAAGTGGCCCAGCTCGTCGCCGTTCAGCCACACCCGGGCGCAGGACTCGACGCCCCCGAAGCGCAGCACGGTGGAACCCGCCGGCCAGTCTTCCGGCAGGTCGAATGCGTACCGGTGGTCACCGGTGGGGTTCTCGTCCGGCACCCGGGGCGGGTCCACGGGGAAGGGGTAGCCGGTATTCGTGTAGGCCGGGGCGCCGTGCCCCTGGAGCACCCAGTGTCCCGGCACGGTCAGCCCGGCCCATGCCGAGTCGTCGTACTCGGGGCTGGCGAAGGTCTCGTCCTCAGTTGTCGCCGCCGGCGACAGCCGGAACCGCCAGGTCCCGTTCAGCGACAGCCGCCGGGCGTCCGTCCCGGGCAGCCACGCGGCGGGCGGCAGAGCGCCGCTCCCCGGCGACACGTCTTCGTAGTACGGCACGTCTTCCTCGGAATGCGCTTCGTTTCGCGGCACGTCTTCCTCGTACGACACCATGCCGCCAGCGAAGCACGCGCGTCCTCCGATTGCGACCACATCCGCGTGTTCACCGGGGGCGCGCCCGCCGTTCAGAGGAGGCCGTGCCGGGGCGGCCGGGTGCCGTTCAGCAGGTACCGGCCGATGTGCTGCACCTTCCAGCGCACCGGGTCGTGCAGCGTGTGGGTACGCGCGTCGCGCCAGTGCCGGTGCAGGTTCAGCCCGTTCAGTGCCGCGCGAGTGCCGGCCGCTTCGAAGAGCGCGCTGCCGGTCTCCACGGCAGCACGGGCGGCCTGCACCTTGGCGGCGGCCACCGCGATCGACGCCTCGGCCGCGCTGTCGTCGGTGAGGCCGCCCGCCGCCGTGGCGACCGTGCGCGCGGCCTCGGAGAGCAGCGCGCCCGCCGCCCGTACGGCCAGCGCCAGCTCACCGAACTGCTGGATGAGCAGCGGATCCTCCGCCGCGGTTTCCAGCCCGCTCTCGAACCACGGGCGGCTCTTGACCCGGACGAACTCCGCCGCCTCGGAGAGCGCCCCCTCGGCGATCCCGGTGTCGATGGCGGCGTGCAGCAACTGTGCGAGCGCGCCGTGCAGCTGCGGGCCGCGGAAGGTGAGGTGGTGCGGCACCACACGGTCCCGCGGGACCAGCACCGACTCCAGGCGCACCGTGCCGCTGGCGGTGGTCCGCTGGCCCATGCCGTCCCAGTCGTCCACGACCGTCACGCCGGGCGCGTGCCGGGGGACGTAGGCGACGTACAGCTCCTCGTCGGCGCCGCGGGCCAGCACCGGGATCCAGTCGGCGAACAGCGCGCCCGTGGAGTAGTGCTTGGTGCCCTCCAGGACGTACGACCCGTCCGGCTGCGGGACGAGCCGGGTGCGGATGTCCTGCACGTGCTTGGTGCCCGCCTCGGACTGCGCGTTGCCCAGCCGCCGCCCGGCCAGCACCTCCTGGAAGAAGAACTTCCGCTGCTCCTCGTCTCCCTGGCGGCGCAGCACCGCCACGTACACGAAGTGGCTCTGCGGGATCTGCGCCAGGCTCGCGTCAGCGGCGGCCAGCAGCCGGAAGACCCCGGCGAGCGTCTCCGCGGACACCTCGGCGCCACCGTGCTCACGCGGCACGGTGATGCCCAGCAGGCCGCTGTCGGAGAGCCGGTCCAGCTCGGGGCCCGGAAGCCGGCGCTCGGCGTCCCGGCGGGCCGCGCCGGTGCGGAACTCCGCCGCCAGCTCGGCGGCTACGGCCAGGGCCTCCGCGTCGTCGGCGATCACATGAGCGGTGCCGGTCATGCCGCCACTCGCAGAGGAGCGCGGTCCAGGGCCGCCGCGAACTGGCCGAGCACACCGTCCAGCGCCTCGCGCGTCTCCGATGCCACGTGGACCCCGCCGCCCTCCTGCACAGTGATGTCGCGGTCCAGGACGAACCAGCCCGGCACGATGTGCGAGGCACCCATGGAGGACAGCACGGGCCGCAGCGCGTAGTCGATCGCGAGGACGTGCGCGGTGGAACCGCCGGTGGCCAGCGGCAGCACGGTCTTCCCGGCCAGCGCGTACTGGGGCAGCAGGTCGAGGAGGGACTTCAGCAGCCCCGAGTACGCGGCCTTGTAGACGGGCGTACCGACGACGATGCCGTCGGCGGCCTCGACGAGCCGGGTCGCCCGGACGATCGCCGGGTGACCGAAGTCCGCGCCCAGCAGTGCCTCGGCGGGCAGCGTCCGGACGTCCAGCGGGATCACCTCGTGTCCCTGTGCGACGAGTGTGGTGTCCAGGTGGCGCAGCAGTCGCGCCGTACGGGATGTGGGGGAGGGGCTCCCGGAGAGGGACAGCACGGTGGCCATGGATGTTCACCTCGAGGTGTGTGGTGCGGAGTCTGTGGTGGTGCGGAGCACGAGTACCGATCGGGCTCGGCGTGACGAGTACCGAGCGGGAGCGGTCCTACGGGGGCGCGCGGGCTCACGAACAGGCGGGCCGCGGCTCCGGCGCCGGCTCCCTCGTCAACCACCTCCTCGGCATCGCACACGCCGACCCCGTCGAACAC
>NZ_JBEYUN010000010.1:0-312690 GCF_040643545.1 Streptomyces sp. NPDC047117
TTGTCCTGCTCCAGGGTGTAGCCGGTGACGGAGTAGCCGGCCTTGATCAGGTTCTCCGCCATCGGGGAGCCCATGATGCCCAGACCGACCCACGCAACCTTGGGAAGAGCACTCATTGAGGTAAGAAATCCTTTCCGTAACGGGATGTTGAGAGGGGGAGAAAGGCAGGCTCAGGCGCCGCGGAGCCAGCCGAAGGACTCGTGGCTCGGGCGGTCGCCGGGCTTGTACTCCAGGCCGATCCAGCCGTCGTAACCGGCCTTCTTCAGACGGCCGAGCAGGTCGGCGAAGTCCAGCTCACCGGTGCCCGGGGCGCCACGGCCCGGGTTGTCGGCGATCTGCACGTGCCCGGTCTTGTCCGTGTACGTGTCGATGACCTCGTTGAGGTCCTCGCCGTTCATCGCCAGGTGGTACAGGTCCATCAGGAACTTGGCGTTGCCCAGGCCCGTCGCCGCGTTGACCTTGTCGACGATCTCGATCGCCTTGGGCGCCGAGACGATCGGGCAGAGCGGCGACTCGGGCTGGTTCAGCGCCTCGATCAGCAGCGTCGCACCGATACGGTCGGCGGCACGCGCAGCAAGTACCAGGTTCTCCAGCGCCAGGGTGTCCTGGACCTGCGGGTCCACGCCTTCGACCCGGTTGCCGTAGAGCGCGTTGAGCGCCGTGCAGCCCATCGTGCGGGCGAACTCGGCGGCGACATCGATGTTGGCGCGGAACTTGTCCGACTCCTCGCCGGGGACGGAGAGCGCGCCGCGGTCCGGGCCGGGCAGCTGTCCGGCGTAGAAGTTCAGCCCGACCAGCTGGGTGCCGGCGTCGTTGAGCGCGTCCCGCAGCGCGTCCAGCTCGGACTGCGCGGGCACCGGCGCGTCGACCCACGGCCACCACAGCTCGACCGCCGTGAACCCGGCGGCAGCCGCCGCGGCGGGCCGCTCCAGCAGCGGCAGCTCGGTGAAGAGGATCGACAGATTGACGTCGAAACGGTTGTCGGTGAAGCCCATGAGGGGTGGGTTCCTTCCGGTGCAGTCGGTCCGGAGGCGTACGGGTACCGGCCTCCGGCGTACGGGTACGGGCCGCCCGCCCGCGGGGTGCGGGCGGGCGGCCCGTCGCGGTCAGCTCTTGAGCGGCACGATCGCGCTCGGCGCGTGCCACGGCTCCGTGGCGATCTCCTCGAACTCCGTGACATCGCTGATGTCCGCGGTCTTGCTCATCGCGATGTTGGTGATGCGCTCCAGGATCGCCTCGACGACGACCGGCACCCGGTGCTCGGCGGCGAGCTTCTTGGCCTGCTCGAAGGCGGCGCCCAGCTCGCTCGGGTCGGTGACGCGGATCGCCTTGCAGCCCAGGCCCTCGGCGACCTTGACGTGGTCCACGCCGTAGACGCCCAGCTCCGGCGAGTTGATGTTCTCGAACTCCAGGTTGACCTGGAAGTTGATGTCCAGGCCGATCTGCGCCTGGCGGATCAGGCCCAGGTAGGAGTTGTTGACGAGGACGTGGACGTAGGGGATGCGGTGCTGGGCACCGACCGCCAGCTCCTCGATCATGAACTGGAAGTCGTAGTCACCGGAGAGCGCGACGACCTGCGCGTCGGGGTCGGCGGTGGCGACACCCAGCGCAGCCGGGATGGTCCAGCCCAGCGGGCCCGCCTGGCCGCAGTTGATCCAGTGGCGCGGCTTGTAGACGTGCAGCATCTGCGCGCCGGCGATCTGCGAGAGGCCGATGGTGGAGACGTACCGGGTCTCCGGCCCGAACGCCTTGTTCATCTCCTCGTAGACGCGCTGCGGCTTCATCGGGATGTTGTCGAAGTGCGTACGGCGCTGGAGGGTGGCCTTGCGCTCCTGGGTGGAGGCGGCCCACTCGGCACGGTCGGGCAGCTTGCCCGCGGCCTTCATCTCCTTCGCCACCTCGACGAAGAGCTCCAACGCGGCCTTGGCGTCGGAGGCGATGCCGTAGTCCGGGGCGAAGATCTTGCCGATCTGGGTGGGCTCGACGTCGACGTGGACGAACTTGCGGCCCTGGCGGTAGACGTCGAGCTTGTAACCGGTGTGACGGTTGGCCCAGCGGTTGCCGATGCCGAGGACGAAGTCGGACGCCAGGAAGTTCTCGTTGCCGTAGCGGTGCGCGGTCTGCAGACCCACCATGCCGGCGTTGAGCTCGTGGTCGTCGGCGAGGACGCCCCAGCCCATCAGCGTCGGGATGACCGGGGTGCCGGTCAGCTCGGCGAACTCCACGAAGAGGTCGGAGGCGTCGGCGTTGATGACACCGCCACCGGCGATCAGCACGGGCCGCTCGGCCTCGTTCAGCATCGAGATGGCCTTCTCGATCTGAGCCCGGCTGGCGACCGGCTTGTAGACCGGCAGCGGCTGGTACGTCTCGGGGTCGAACTCGATCTCGGTCTGCTGGACGTCGATCGGCAGGTCGATCAGGACCGGGCCCGGACGCCCGGAGCGCATCAGGTGGAAGGCCTGCTGGAAGACGCCGGGGACCTGCGCGGCCTCCAGGACGGTGGTCGCCGCCTTGGTGACCGGCTTGGCGATCGAGGCGATGTCGACGGCCTGGAAGTCCTCCTTGTGGATCACCGAGGTGGGCGCCTGCCCGGTGATGCACAGGATCGGGATCGAGTCACCGATCGCGGAGTACAGGCCAGTGATCATGTCGGTGCCGGCGGGGCCCGAGGTACCGATGCAGACACCGATGTTGCCGGGGTGCGTACGGGTGTACCCCTCGGCCATGTGGGACGCGCCCTCCACGTGGCGGGCGAGGGTGTGGTCGATTCCGCCGCCGGCCTTCAGGGCCGCGTAGAAGGGGTTGATCGCCGCACCCGGCACGCCGAAGGCGTTCGTCACACCCTCGCGCTTGAGGATCTCCACAGCCGCACGCGCGGCGGTCATACGAGGCATCGAGTACTCCTGCGTCGTCATCGGCCTGTCAGGCGCGCTCCGGCCATGAGGCCCGGAACTCGCTACTTCCGTATAGCGGAAATATTGTTTTGCTTTATGGAAGTAGAAAGTAGAGCGCGTCACGGCAGGCGTCAAGACCGGACTCGGAGCGACCGGCACCAAAGACAGCTGCGCCCTCCCCCATGACGAGGGGAGGGCGCGGCGAAAGAGGTCTGACAACAGCTCCGGCAACGGGACGGCGGCCTCGCCGTCAGGGCGTCGCCTCCCGCTCCGGGGCGGCGATCAGCAGCGAGGTGAGCAGCGCCAGCAGCGCGATGCCCACCGCGACCCACAGCGCCGCCCGGTAACCGCCGAGCGTCCCGGCGCCGGCCAGCGGCCCGACGACGGCGATGCCGACCGAGGCACCGATGCCGAAGCAGGCACCGTTGAGCCCCGGCAGCGCCCCGGGACTCTCCTTGGGCGAGAGCACGACGCCCAGCCCGTTCAGCGTGGTCATCGTCAGCCCGTTGTAGAAGATGCCCAGCGCGCAGAACGCCCCGATCACCACCCACCGCTCCCCCGGCAGAACGGCTGCCACCGCGAGGGCCAGCGCACAGCACAGCAGTCCCGTACGCAGGACGGGCAGCCAGCCGCGGCGCGGCGCGAGCCAGCCGGCCAACGGCGCGGCGCCCAGGCCGATCGCGGCGGCCGGCGTGAGGAGCAGTAGCGAGGAGAGGGTCGCCGTCATCCCGTATCCGACGCCGGTGTCCTGGCTGAGCAGGACGACCGTGAAGTTCATCGCGGCGAAGACACCGGTGAGCGTCAGCAGGGTGGTCGCCACCAGCGGCCACACCTGACGGGACTTCAAGTGCGCCACGGCGATGAGCGGTTCGGCCGCAGGACGCCCGGACCGCCGGAACCGCCCCTTCTCGACCTGCCAGAACACGGCCAGGAGCAGCACGCCGGCGCCCAGCAGCGCCGCCGTCCGGCCGCTCCCCCAGCCGCCGGAAGAACCCTCCCCGATACCGAGGTTGACGCAGATCAGCGCGCCGGAGAGGGCACTCGCGCCCCACCAGTCCATCCGCCCCGGCCGCCCGGCCTCATCCCCGTCCGCGTCCGCCGCTTCGGGTGCGTCCGCCGGCAGGACCCGGTGCAGCAGGGCGATCGCGGCCAGCCCGACGACCAGGATCACCGCGAAGATCCAGCGGAAGCCCAGGCGGTCGGCGAGCAGCCCGCCGAGGAAGCCGTCCACTCCCCCGACGCCGCCGTTGATCGCGGTGGTGAGCCCCATGGCCGTACCGAACCGCTGCGGGCTCAGCGTGTCGCGCAGCACCAGGTACGTCAGCTGGAACGTGGCACCGGACGCGCCTTGCAGGATCCGTCCGGCGATCAGCACCGCGGCGTTGGGCGCGCACACGGCCAGTACGGTGCCCACACACATCACGGCCAGCGAACCGAGCAGCACCCGGCGCCGCCCGAGATGGTCGCCCAGCCGGGAGAGCACCACGCCCGCGACGCCGCCGATCAGGAAGAACAGCGTCTGGGAGAGCGCGATCTGCGAGAGCGGCGCGGCGAGCGAGCCGGCGATGTGCGGCAGCGCGGGCGTCACCATCGAGGCGTTGAGCTGGAACGCGATGACGCCGAGGAGCAGGGCGGGGAGGAGCCGGCCGGGCCCGGGGCCCTGCCGTACGGCCTCCGGGGCGGTGCCGCGGAGGAGGCTCATGCGCCGGCCGCCTGTGCCAGCCCGCTGTCCGGCGCACTCCTGTCCCCGAGGGCGAGCCGTTCGGCGCCCGCGCGGATGCGGTCCACCAACAGCTCCGGGAAGGTCCCCGCGGTCTCCAGCACCACCCGCGCGTTGGCCTCCGCGCGCTCCGGGTAGCCGAGGTAGCAGCCGCGCGTGTCGGCGACCAGCGCACCGCGCCCCACCGAGTCCCCCGTGTCGACGGCGACATGGACGCGCGGCGCCAGTACCGGTTCGACCTCGTCCACGGCGATGGCGGCGGCGAGCGGATCGTGGCAGGCCGCGCCGCGGAAGGGGAACGTGCCCGCCTCGTAGAACGCGTAGTACTGGGCAAGGATCTCGCCCGCGAACCGGCCGGCCGGGGAACCGTGCGCGAGCAGCCGCTGCCGCAGCTCCTCGGTGAGGTTCTCCCGCATGGTGACGTCCAGCGGGACGATGATGAGGTCCCGCCAGCCGGCGGAGAACACCAGGTCGGCGGCCTCGGGGTCGTTGCCTGTGTTGGCCTCGGCCAGCGGGGAGATGTTGCCGGGGTGGTGGACGGCGCCGCCCATCACGGTGAGCCGGCTGACGAGCTTCGGCAGCTCGGGCTCGCGGCGGAGGGCGACGGCGAGGTTGGTGAGCGGCGCCGTGGCGAGGATCGCCAGCTCGCCGCCGGCCGCCCGGGCGGTCTCGATGATGAGGTCGGCGGCGTCCATGGCGACCGGCCGGGCCGACGGCGCGGGCAGTTCCACGCCGCCGAGACCGTTGTCGCCGTGCACATGGGTGGCGTAGTGCGGGGCTTCGCCGCGGTACGTCGTGTCGGCGCCGGCCGCCACCGGGATGTCCGTACGGCCGGCCAGCTCCAGCACCTGGAGGGTGTTGCGGGCGGCGCTGACGGCGTCGGTGTTGCCCGCGACGGTCGTCACCGCGCGCAGGTCGACGCCGGGAGTGAAGGCGAGGTAGAGCAGGGCGAGGGCGTCGTCGACGCCGGTGTCGCAGTCCATGAGCAGGGGGCGGTGGGAGATACCGGAGGTCATAAGGGGGCCTTTCGATCCAGCACGACGCATTGTTGTCTGACATCTCGGCGTCGGCGCGAGGAGGCTAGCCCCACGCCGGAACCCTGACAAGAGTCGACGATCAACGAGATGGACCCCTCCACGGCCTTGACCAGCACCGCAAGGCACGACACTCTTACTTTTCAGGCACTCACAAAGAGGTAAGACAACCCCATGACTCCCCCGGTGACGCGTCGGCGCCAGCCCCGCGTCGAGCTGTACGAACGCATCGTCGCGGCCATCCAGGACGGCACCTTCCCGCCCGGCTCGAACCTCCCTTCGGAGCCCGAGCTCGCGAGCCTCATGGGAGTCAGCCGCCCGGCCCTGCGCGAGGTGCTGATCCTGCTCCAGGAGGACGGGGTGATCACCCGCCGGCACGGCGTCGGCAGCCGGGTCAACCAGCCGCCGCCCGCCCGTGGCTTCGAGCGCCTGGCCCCCATCGAGTCACTGCTCGGCCAGGGCCGGATCGCGTGCCGCCGACGCGTCGCGGAGAAGGACGAGCCCACCGACTTCTCCGGCTACCACCTGCGCCTGCCGCCCTCCAGCCGCGCCTGGTTCTGGGAAACGCTCATCGAGATCGACGGCGTACCGGCCTGCTTCGCCCATGAATGGGCCGCGGAGGACACCACCCTCGCGGCCCTGACCCCCGCTCTCCCCGCCGCCCTCGCGGCGCCCCCCGCCGAGGGCGAGCCGACGACCACCATGCTGGCCCGGCTCCTCGCCGCCCTCGCCGACGACCATCCCCTCACCGCCCGCAGCTCCACCGGCGCCACGACGCTGGGCAAGGTGCGCGGCGAGGCCATGTCCCGCCCGGCCGAGACCCCCGCCGTCCTGGTGACCCAGACCGTCCTCTCCGGCCCCCACCCCCTCCTCACCGCCAAGTACCTCCTCCCCGCGGGCGCCCCTCTCCTCCAGACGACGCACCGCGTCTGAACCCTCCGGACAACGCACCGCGCCTGAACGCATCCGGGCGCATCTGGACATCCGAACGACGACGAAGGGCCCCGCTCCCTGCGGAGCGAGGCCCTTCATGTCGTCGTGGCGCGGCGCCTCGGGGGCGTCCGCGGCGCGGGTCAGCGGATCGGCATGCCCGCCAGCGTGCGGGCGATCACCAGGCGCTGGATCTCGCTCGTGCCCTCGAAGATCGTGTAGATCGCGGCGTCGCGGTGCATGCGCTCCACCGGGTACTCGCGGGTGAAGCCGTTGCCGCCGAGGATCTGGATGGCCTGGCCGGTGACCTTCTTCGCCGTCTCACTCGCGAAGAGCTTGGACTGGGAGCCCTCCGCCGCGGTGAAGGGCTTGCCGTTGACCGCCATCCAGGAGGCGCGCCAGACCAGCAGCCGGGCCGCGTCGATCGAGGTGCGCATGTCGGCGAGCTGGAAGGCGACGCCCTGGTTGTCGATGATCGGGCGGCCGAACTGCTCGCGGGTCTTCGCGTACTCCAGAGCCTCCTCGTACGCCGCGCGGGCGGTGCCCACGGCCATGGCGCCGACGGCCGGGCGGGAGGCCTCGAAGGTGGCCATCGCCGCGTTCTTCACCCGCTCGCCGCCCTTCTTGGCGCGCTCGCGGGAGCGGGCCAGCCGCTCGTCCAGCTTGTCCTTGCCGCCGAGCAGGCAGCTGCCGGG
This sequence comes from Streptomyces sp. NPDC047117, assembly GCF_040643545.1. Classification (NCBI taxonomy): domain Bacteria; kingdom Bacillati; phylum Actinomycetota; class Actinomycetes; order Kitasatosporales; family Streptomycetaceae; genus Streptomyces; species Streptomyces sp. NPDC047117. Next base: position 7,274 of record NZ_JBEYUN010000010.1, read on the forward strand.
GACGCGTACGTCCTCCAGGACGACCTCGGCGGTGTGCGAGGCGCGGATGCCGTGCTTCTGGAACTTCTGGCCCTGTGACAGGCCCGGGGTGTTCGGCGGGATGATGAAGGAGGCGTGGCCCTTGGAGCCCAGCTCGGGGTCGACGACCGCGACGACGACGTGGACGTTGGCGATGCCGCCGTTGGTCGCCCAGGTCTTGGTGCCGTTCAGCACCCACTCGTCCTTGGCCTCGTCGTAGACCGCACGCGTGCGCATCGAGGCGACGTCGGAACCGGCGTCGGGCTCGGAGGAGCAGAAGGCGGCGACCTTCACGTCCTGTACGTCGCCGTACATCTGCGGTATCCAGGTACCGATCTGCTCCTCGGTGCCGTTGGCGAGGACGCCGACGGCGGCGAGGCCGGTACCGACGATCGACAGGGCGATGCCCGCGTCGCCCCAGAACAGCTCCTCCATGGCCATGGGGATGCCGAGGCCGGTGGGGTCGAAGTACTGCTGGGCGTAGAAGTCGAGGGAGTAGATTCCGATCTTGGCCGCTTCCTGGATCACCGGCCAGGGCGTCTCCTCCCGCTCGTCCCACTCGGAGGCGGCGGGGCGCATGACGTCCGCGGCGAACCCGTGGATCCAGTCCCGGACTTCCTTCTGCTCGTCGTTGAGTTCCATGATGAACTCGGCCATGACCCCTCCAGCAGTGCGTTACTTGCGGTAACGGCAGTCTGTTACTCGCGAGTAAGGACTGTCAACCTCAGCGACCGATATCTCCCCTCCGATGGCAGGGTGTTACGTTGCGCGAACAGCACGAATTCACCAGGGCGGGGAGCCGGACGATGGAAATGACACAGGAGAGCCGCCGTACGGCCAGCGAGCGCCGACGACGCGAGCTGCTGGAGGCCGCCGACCGCGTGGTCCTCCGCGACGGGCCCGAGGCGTCGATGAACGCCATCGCGGCCGAGGCCGGGATCACCAAGCCGATCCTCTACCGCCACTTCGGCGACAAGGGCGGCCTCTACCGCGCCCTCGCCGTACGCCACACCGACGCCCTCCTCGCCGGACTGCGCGCCGCGCTGGACTCCCCCGTACCGCGGAGGGACCGGGTCGAGGCCACCCTCGACACCTACCTCTCGGCGATCGAGGCCCGGCCCCAGGTGTACCGCTTCCTGATGCATCCGTCCGACGAGGGACAGACGCCCGACAGCGGCTTCGACGTCGGCCGGCACTCCGCTCCCCTGCTGCGCCGCCTCGGGGAGGAGCTGGCGCAGGTGATCGCCGAGCGGGTGGACCTGGGACCGGCCGGCGGCGAGCTGGCGCGGGTGTGGGGCCACGGCATAGTCGGCATGATGCACGCGGCCGGCGACTGGTGGCTGCGGGAGCAGCCGTGTTCGCGAGCGCAATTGGTACAGCACCTCGCGGACCTGCTCTGGGGACGCCTCGCCGCGGCGGGCGACCGCCCCGGCGGCCCCGGCTTCTAGGAACTACGCGCGCCCCGCCGCCCACGGCGCCTTCGCCGCTGCCCGCAGCGCGCGGCGGCGGCGCAGGCCCGTGAGGTGGTCGACGTACAGGCCGCCGTCCAGGTGGTCGCACTCGTGCTGCAGGCACCGGGCGAAGAAGCCGGTGCCGGAGATCCGGACGGGCTCCCCGTCCAGCGTGACGCCCTCGACCACCGCCTCGTCGTGGCGCGGCGTACCCGCCTCGATGCCCGGCAGCGACAGGCACCCTTCGGGACCGCGTACGAGATCGCCGTCCACCGCCACCAGCCGCGGGTTGACCACGTGCCCGAGGTGCCGTACGTCCTCGTCGTCCGGACAGTCGTAGACGAACACCCGCCGGTCCACGCCGATCTGGTTCGCGGCGAGGCCGACCCCCCGGGCGGCGTACATCGTCGCGAACATGTCCTCCACCAGCCGGGCCAGCGCCGGCCCGAAGTCGGTGACCTCCTCGCACGGCGCGTGCAGGGTCGGGTCGCCGAGCAGCCGCATCGGGCGGACACGGCCGGAAGTGCCGGGGAGGGAGCGGTTTCGCATGACGGAAAGGGTACGTTCCGGCCGACGACCAGCGACGTTCCGGTCCCGGCCGGCCGCCCCGCCGGACCGCGTCGAAGATGGTCCGAACGGTAACCTTCACACTTCCTCACGGGTGGTCTGGTTCGGGCTCCGGCGCGGAAATCGATAGGCTGATCCCCAACCACAGCCTCCCGGCCGGCCGGGCCGGTACGGAGGGGCGTTCCACCGGCGGCCCCAGGGGGCAGGAGGGCGCCGGATGCAAGGAGGATCTAGGACGATGGCAGGCAACACGGACCCGCTGTCGCCGCGGGCCAAGCTGGCCGTGACGGCGGGCAGGGCCGCGGCGGCGGCGTCGCGCGCGGTAGGCCGCGGCAGCGGCTCGGTGATCGGTGGCAAGGTCGCACTCCGGCTCGACCCCGACCTGCTGGCCCGGCTCGCAACCCACCTGGACGTGGTCCTGGTGTCCGCGACCAACGGCAAGACGACCACCACGCGGCTGATCGCGGAGGCACTGCGGGCCAGCGGCCCGGTCGTCTCCAACGCACTCGGCGCGAACATGCCGGCCGGCATCACCTCGGCGCTGGCCGGAGGTTCGGACGCGAAGTACGGCGTCATCGAGGTCGACGAGAAGTACCTCGCGGGCGTCGCCCGGGACGTCACCCCCAAGGCCATCGCGCTGCTCAACCTTTCGCGTGACCAGCTCGACCGCGCCGCCGAGACCCGCATGCTCGCGGAGAAGTGGCGCGAGGGGCTGGCCGGCTCCAAGGCGCTCGTCGTCGCCAACGCCGACGACCCGCTGATCGTCTGGGCGGCCTCCTCGTCCGCCAACGTCGTCTGGGTCGCGGCCGGCCAGGAGTGGAAGGACGACGCCTGGTCCTGCCCGTCCTGCGGCGGCGTGATGCAGCGCCCCGGCGACGACTGGTTCTGCGGCGAGTGCGGCTTCCGCCGCCCGACGCCGAGCTGGGCGCTCTCCGGCGACCACGTACTGGACCCGCACGGCTCGGCCTGGCCCATCAAGCTCCAGCTGCCCGGCCGCGCCAACAAGGCCAACGCCACCACCTCGGCCGCGGTCGCCGCCGCGTTCGGCGTGCCCCCGCAGATCGCCCTGGAGCGGATGTACGGGGTCCAGGCGGTCGCCGGCCGGTACGACGTGGTCTCCTTCATGCAGCGCGAGCTGCGGCTGCTGCTCGCGAAGAACCCGGCCGGCTGGCTGGAGACGTTCTCGCTGATCGACCCGCCGCCGACCCCGGTGATCCTCTCCGTCAACGCCCGCGGCGCCGACGGCACGGACACCTCCTGGCTCTGGGACGTCGACTACACCCGGCTCGCCGGTCACCCGATCTTCGTGATCGGCGACCGCAAGCTGGACCTGGCCGTCCGGCTGGAGGTCGCGGGCCTGGACTTCCAGGTGTGCGAGGACGTCGACGAGGCCGTACGGCAGGCGCCGCCCGGCCGCATCGAGGTCATCGCGAACTACACCGCCTTCCAGGACCTGCGCCGCCGCGTGGGCAACTGACCGGCTCCGCAACGGACAAGGACGAGCAAGCATGAGTGAGAACAGCCTGCGTCTGGTGTGGATCTACCCGGACCTGCTGAGCACGTACGGGGACCAGGGCAACGCACTGGTGGTGGAGCGCCGCGCGCGCCAGCGCCGGCTGGACGTCCAGCGCCTGGACGTCCGCTCCGACCAGCAGATCCCCACCTCGGGCGACATCTACCTGATCGGCGGCGGCGAGGACCGGCCGCAGCGCCTGGCGGCCGAGCGGCTGCGCCGGGACGGCGGCCTGAACCGGGCCGTCTCCAACGGCGCGATCGTCTTCTCGGTCTGCGCCGGGTACCAGATCCTGGGCCACGAGTTCATCAACGACCTGGGCGAGCGCGAGCAGGGCCTCGGGCTGCTGGACGTGGTGAGCACCCGCGGCGAGGGCGAGCGGTGCGTCGGCGACGTACTGGCCGACATCGACCCGCAGCTCAACCTCCCGCCGCTGACCGGCTTCGAGAACCACCAGGGCGTCACGCACCTCGGCCAGACCGCCCGGCCGTTCGCGAAGGTCCGGTTCGGCAAGGGCAACGGCGTGGGCGACGGCTTCGAGGGCGCGTGGAACGACACGGTCTTCGGTACCTACATGCACGGTCCCGTGATGGCCCGTAACCCGCACATCGCCGACCTGCTGATCAAGCTGGCGCTCGACGTGAACGCGCTGCCGCCGGTGAACGACCACTGGTACGAGGCGCTGCGCCAGGAGCGGATCGCGGCGGCGACGCAGCCGGCCTAGGTCACTGTCCGGCGGCCGGGAGCGGCTGCGGGGCAACGTTTCGGCGCGCGGCCCCCCTTGCCTTTCAACGGGTGAGGGGGGTTTCGTGTGCCCGGGTTCGGGTGGCCGGGGCGGGTCGGTGATTCTCGACAGGTGGGTGGGTCTCGGCGAGTGGGGGGGTCTCGTGGGGTTCCGGGGCTCTCGATGGGTGGTGGGGTCTCCGGTGGGAATTCCGGGTCGCGGTGGGGTGGGGCGGGGTTTCGGACGTCCTGGTCCGTAGTGCGGGCAACGGCACTGCGGGGGGCCCGGCGCTTGTAGGGTGACGGCATCCAACCGGACGACGGGGTCCGGGCATCCGGTTGAATCGCAGAGGGTTTCTACGAGCAATGCGTATTGGTGTACTCACCTCCGGAGGCGACTGCCCCGGTCTGAACGCCGTCATCCGCTCCGTCGTCCACCGCGCCGTCGCCGACCACGGTGACGACGTCATCGGCTTCCAGGACGGCTGGCGCGGCCTCCTGGAGTGCGACTACCGCAAGCTCGACCTCGACGCGGTGGGCGGCATCCTGGCCCGTGGCGGCACCATCCTCGGGTCCTCCCGCGTACAGCCCGCGCATCTGCGGGACGGCGTCGAGCGCGCCCGCGGCCACGTCGCCGACCTCGGCCTGGACGCGATCATCCCGATCGGCGGCGAGGGCACGCTCAAGGCGGCACGGCTGCTGTCGGACGCCGGGCTGCCGATCGTCGGCGTACCGAAGACCATCGACAACGACATCGCGTCGACCGATCTGACCTTCGGGTTCGACACGGCGGTCGGCGTCGCGACCGAGGCGCTGGACCGCCTCAAGACCACCGCCGAGTCGCACCAGCGAGTGCTGATCGTCGAGGTCATGGGCCGGCACACCGGGTGGATCGCGCTGCACTCCGGCATGGCGGCCGGCGCGCACGCCGTCGTGGTGCCCGAGCGGCCCTTCGACATCGAGGAGCTGTCGGAGCGGGTCGCGGCCCGGTTCGACGCCGGCAAGAAGTTCGCGATCGTCGTCGTGGCGGAGGGCGCGAAGCCGCGGCCGGGCTCGATGGACTTCGAGGTCGGCGGCAAGGACGTGTACGGCCACGAGCGCTTCGCGGGCGTCGCCCGGCAGCTGGCCGTCGAGCTGGAGCAGCGGCTCGGCAAGGAGGCCCGTGCGGTGATCCTGGGGCACGTGCAGCGCGGCGGTACTCCGACCGCGTACGACCGTGTGCTCGCGACCCGCTTCGGCTGGCACGCGGTGGAGGCGGCGCACCGCGGCGACTTCGGGATGATGACCGCGCTGCGCGGTACGGACATCACGCTGGTGCCGCTGGCCGAGGCCGTCGAGACGCTGAAGACCGTGCCGGGCGACCGGTACGCGGAGGCCGAGTGGGTGCTCTGAGCGGCGGGGATCGCTCCGGGTAGTTGCGCCACGTACGAGCCGCCCCCGGTCACCGTTCGCGCCGGGGGCGGCTCTAGGCTGGTCGCGGAGCATTGGTGCGAATCAGGAGCGAGCGGATGGATCACAGCGGGCACGGCATGATGATGGATCTGCCGCCGTTCACGCTGGGGCGCGGGCTGGAGTTCGGCGGCGACGCCTTCTTCCTCGTCGGCTGCCTGCTGGGGCTGGCGCTGTACGGCTGGGCCGTGCTGCGGCTGCGGCGGCGCGGCGACAACTGGCCGGTGGGCCGGATCGTGGCCTGGGTCGTGGGTGTGCTGAGCGTCGCGCTGGTGATGTGCACGAAGCTGAACGACTACGGCATGGCCATGTTCAGCGTTCATATGGTGCAGCACATGGTGATCAGCATGCTGTCGCCGATCCTGCTGCTGCTCGGCGCGCCGGTGACGCTGACGCTGCGGGCGCTGCCGACGGCGGGGCGCGGCCGCAAGGGGCCGCGTGAGCTGCTGGTGGCGCTGCTGCACAGCCGGTACATGCGGATCATCACGCATCCGGCGTTCACGATTCCGCTGTTCATCGCGAGCCTGTACGCGCTGTACTTCACGCCACTCTTCGACTTCCTGATGGAGTCGCGGGCCGGGCACATCGCGATGATGGTGCACTTCCTCGCCGTGGGCCTGGTGTTCTTCTGGCCGATCATGGGCGTGGACCCGGGGCCGCACCGGCCCGGTTACGTGATGCGGATGCTGGAGCTGTTCGCGGGCATGCCGTTCCACGCGTTCTTCGGCATCGCGCTGATGATGGCGTCGGAGACGATGGTCAAGACGTTCCGGAACCCGCCGGCGTCGCTGGGGATCAATGCGCTGTCGGACCAGCAGGCGGCGGGCGGTATCGCCTGGGCGTTCAGTGAGATTCCGTCGGTGCTGGTGCTGATCGCGCTGGTCTTCCAGTGGTACACGACGGAGAAGCGGCAGTCGGTGCGGAAGGACCGGGCGGCGGACCGGGACGGTGACAAGGAGCTGGCGGCGTACAACGCGTATCTGGCGTCGCTGAACGCGCGCAGCCAGGGCAGCCAGGGCTGAGGGCGGCCCGGCCGAGGGGCCGGGCGAGCGCGGCGGAATCCGGCGAAAGCTGGCGGTACGGGCCGCGGCCGGGGAACATGTTCCCAAGGCCGCGGCCCGTGGCATATCCGTGTCCGGGCTGCCGTGAGGAGGTCCAGGATGCCCGGATCGACCAAGGCAATGGCGGGTTGCACGGTGGGCGGGCTGATTCTGGCCACGGCCTACACGGTGGCGTTGGGCAGCAGTGGCTGGCTGTGGTTCGCGTGGGTGGTGCTGGCCCTGGTGACGGTCGGGGTGGTGACCGGCAAGCGCTGGTGAGCCCGTGTCCGGCCGGCCCGGCGGGCGGCGGGGGTCAGCGACAGCGGACGGTGGCGTGCAGGGGTGCGGCCGGCTGGAGGAGCAGGCCGACGCTCGGGTTCGGGTCGGCGGGTGCGACGTCGAGGTGGCACCGCTGGGCGAGGGTGGCGAGCAGGAGTGCGGCCTCGACCTGGGCGAAGCGGGCGCCGAGGCACGTGCGCTGGCCGCCGCCGAAGGGGTACCAGGCGTGGTCCGGTACGGGGTCGGGGGCGTCCGGGTCCCAGCGTTCGGGGCGGAAGCTCGTGGGCTCGGGGAACCATCGCGGGTCGCGGTGGGTGGTCCACTGGCTGCACCAGACGACGGTGCCGGCGGGGATGCGGGTGCCCGCGACTGCGGCGCCGTCGCGGGCGACGGCGGGGATGAGCCAGGCGGGCGGGTAGAGCCGGAGCGCTTCTTTGATGATCTGGCGGGTCCACCGCAGGCGGTCGTAGTCGTCGATGGTGGGCGGGCGGCCGGCGAGGACCTGGGCGAGTTCGGCGGTCAGCCGTTCGCGGGCCTCGGGTGCGCGGGAGAGCAGGTACCAGGTCCAGGTCAGGGCGGTCGAGGTGGTCTCGTGTCCGGCGGCCCAGAGGGTGGCGGCCTCGTCGCGGACCTCTTTGGCGGTGAGCGGGCGGCCCTCTTCGTCGCGGGCGGCGAGGAGCCTGCTGAGCAGGTCGTCGCGGTCGGCGGTGTCGCCGGACCGCTGCCGGGCGCGGATGAGGCGGTGGATTTCGGCGTCGATGGTGGCGACGGCGCGGAGGAAGCGGCGCCGGCCGGGGGTGCGGACCCAGCCGGGGAGGAAGAGGCTCATGTTCCGCAGTTCGGCGCCGATGCCGTGCTCGGCCTCGGCCATCGCCTCGCCGAGCGCCCGGGTGCGGTCCCCCAGGTCGTTGCCGAAGAGGGTGCGCAGCACGATCCGCTGGGTGATCAGCGTCATCTGCTGCCGTACGTCGATGCGGTCGCCGTCGTGCCAGTCGTCGGCCGCGGTCCGCGCGCATTCGACCATGGCCGAGGCGTAGGCGCGTACCTGGCGGGGGCGGACGGTGGGCTGGACCAGGGACCGTTTGCGGCGCCAGTCGCTGCCCTTGCTGAGGATGAGGCTGTCGCCGATGAGCTGTTTGAAGGCCCAGCCGATCTCCAGCAGCTCGAAGGTGCGTTCCCGGGCGGCCAGGAATTCCGCGATGTGTTCGGGGTGGAAGAGGAACAGGCTGCGCTTGGGGCCGAGGGACCAGGTGACGGCGTCCCCGAAGTCGTCGCGCAGCCGGACGAGGAAGCCGAGGGGGTCCCGTCCGAAGGCGGGGAGGTTGCCGAGCAGGGGCACGCCGCGCGGTCCGGGGACGGGCCTGAGGGGGACGGTGGACACGGGCATGAGGGCTCCCGGAACACGAGGAGGCACGGAGGGGTGGGGGGCCGGTCCGATGTGCTTGCGGAGAGTATCGCAGGGTTTGCCCCGTTGATCATGGGTTCCACGCGGGCGCCTCGGTACGCGCTTTCGCACCGGAGCGGGACGCGCGGGTACCTTATTGCATACGGGTTGCAATTGCAGGATCTAGGTGAAAGAGGCTGTCGTGGGCTCTCCGGTGGTGCTCGGGATCGAGTCGTCGTGCGATGAGACCGGCGCGGGGCTGGTCCGGGAGGGACGGCTGCTGGGCCACGCCGTGGCGTCGAGCATGGCCGAACACGCCCGGTTCGGCGGGGTGGTGCCGGAGATCGCCGCACGGGCGCACGTGCACTCCTTCACGCCGGTCGTCCACGAGGCCCTGGACCGGGCCGGGCTGCGCATGACGGACATCGGCGCCGTCGCGGTCACCACCGGGCCGGGGCTGTCGGGCGCCCTCCACGTGGGCCTGGCCGGCGCGAAGACGCTGGCGTACTCCCTCGGCGTGCCGCTGTACGGGGTGCACCACCTGGCCGGGCATGTCGCGGCCGACACCCTGGAGCACGGGCCGCTGCCCGATCCGTGCATGGTGCTGATCGTCTCCGGCGGGCACACCTCCCTGCTGCTCGTCCGCGACCTGGCCCGCGACCCGATCGTGCACCTCGGCGACACCGTCGACGACGCGGCGGGCGAGTGCTTCGACAAGGCGGCGCGCGTCCTCGGGCTGCCCTACCCCGGCGGCCCCGCCATCGACCGCGCAGCACGGGACGGCGATCCGCAGGCGGTGGCGTTCCCGCGCCCGCTGACCGGGGTGCGCGACTCCCGCCACGACTTCTCCTTCTCCGGGCTGAAGACCGCCGCAGCGCGCTGGGCCGAGCGGCACCGCGCGCGGGGCGCCGACGTACCGGTCGCCGACGGCGCCGCCGCGCTCCAGGAGGCCGTCGCCGACGTACTGACCCGCAAGGCGGTGGCCGCCTGCCGCGAGTACGACATCGCCACGCTGGTCGTGGTGGGCGGCGTGGCCGCCAACTCCCGGGTGCGGGCGCTGGCCGAGGAGCGCTGCCGGGCCGCCGGCATCGCCCTGCGGGTGCCGCCGCCACGGCTGTGCACCGACAACGGCGCGATGATCGCCGCCGTCGGTGACCTGCTGGTGCGGGCAGGCGCCGCGCCCGCCCCGCTGGACGTCTCCATCGACCCCTCGGCGCCGCTCGTGCACGCGGCCCTGCACCCGGTCGCGCGCACGCCCGCACGAGCGGCATGACCACCGCCGCCGCCCTCCCGTCCGTCGGACCCACCCACCGGAGCACCGAACCTTGCGTACCGCCGACATCCGCAGCCGCTTCCTCGACTACTTCGCCGCGCGCGGCCACACGGTCGTCCCCAGCGCGCCCCTGCCCACCCCGGACCCGACGCTGCTCTTCGTCAACGCCGGCATGGTGCCCTTCAAGCCGTACCTGACGGGCGTGACCGCTCCCCCGTGGCCACGGGCCACCAGCGTGCAGAAGTGCGTCCGCACGCTCGACATCGAGGAGGTCGGCAGGACCACCCGGCACGGCTCGTTCTTCCAGATGAACGGCAACTTCTCCTTCGGCGACTACTTCAAGGAGGAGGCCATCGGGTACGCCTGGGAGCTGTCCACGGCCGCACCGGCCGACGGCGGCTTCGGCCTGGACCCGGACCGCATCTGGGTCACCGTCCACCACTCCGACGACGAGGCGCGCATCCTGTGGCGGCGGATCGCCGAGCTGCCCGACGAGCGGATCGTGGCGCGCGGCGACGAGGACAACTTCTGGTCGATGGGCGTACCGGGGCCCTGCGGGCCGTGCTCCGAGCTGTACTACGACCGCGGCCCGGCGTTCGGTCCCGAGGGCGGCCCGGCCGTCGACGAGGACCGCTTCATGGAGTTCTGGAACCTCGTCTTCATGCAGTACGAGCGCGGCGAGGGCAGCGGCAAGTCCGGCTACCCGATCCTCGGTGAGCTGCCCCGCCGCAACATCGACACCGGCATGGGCCTGGAGCGCATGGCCACCCTGCTCCAGGACAAGGACAACCTCTACGAGATCGACGAGACCCGGCCCGTGCTGGACCGGGCAGCGGAGCTGGCGGGGGTGCGGTACGGCGCCGAGGAGGGCGCCGACGTCCGGCTGCGGGTGGTCGCCGACCACGTACGCACCGCGCTGATGCTGCTGGCCGACGGCACCACGCCGGGCAACGAGGGCCGCGGGTACGTGCTCCGCCGGATCCTGCGCCGCGCCGTCCGGTCCATGCGCCGGCTCGGCCACCACGACCCGGCGCTGCCCGAGCTGCTGCCGATGGCCCGGGACTGCATGGCTCCCGGCTATCCGGACGTCGCCGAGTCGTTCGCCCGGATCGCCGACCAGGCGTACGGCGAGGAGGACGCCTTCCGCGCCACCCTCAAGCAGGGCACCACCGTCCTGGACACCGCGATCTCCGAGGTGAAGCGGCAGGGCCGGCGGGCGCTGCCCGGCGACCGGGCGTTCCTGCTGCACGACACGTACGGCTTCCCCATCGACCTCACCCTGGAAATGGCCGCCGAACAAGGTGTGGAGGTGGACCGCGAGGGCTTCACGGCGCTGATGACCGAGCAGCGCGAGCGGGCCCGCGCCGACGCCCGTGCCCGCAAGGCCGGTGCCACCGCCGACACCTCGGCGCTGCGCGGCGTGCTGGACGCGCACGGCCCGACCGACTGGCGGGCCTGGGAGACCCTGGCCACCGAATCCCGCGTACTGGCCGTCCTCGGGGCCGAGGGCCCGGTGCCCGTGGCGCGGACCGGTGAGATCGCGACCGTCGTCCTGGACCGCTCGCCCTTCTACGCGGAGTCCGGCGGCCAGGAGAGCGACGCGGGCACGCTGTCGGGGACGTCGGTGGAGGCCGAGGTGCTCGACGTCCAGCGTCCGCTGCCGGGGCTGGTCGCGCATCAGGTGCGGGTCACCGCGGGCGAGCTCGCCGCCGGGGACACGGTGCACGCCGCCGTCGACGCCGAGTGGCGGCTCGGCGCCCGGCAGGCGCACTCCGGCACCCACGTCCTGCACGCCGCCCTGCGCGAGGTCCTGGGCCCCACGGCCCTCCAGTCCGGCTCGTACAACCGGCCCGGCTACCTGCGCTTGGACTTCCCCCGACGCGGCGCCCTCACCCCCGCCGTGCGCAGCGAGGTGGAGGAGGTCGCCAACCGGGCCCTCCGCCGGGACCTGCCCGTCGAGGTGAAGTGGATGCCGCTTCCCGAGGCCAGGGAGCTGGGGGCGCTCGCCCTGTTCGACGAGACGTACGGGGACAGCGTCCGCGTCGTGGAGATCGGCGGGGCCTGGTCGCGGGAGCTGTGCGGCGGCACCCACGTCGCGCACGCCTCCCAGATCGGCACCATCGCGCTGACCTCCGAGGGGTCGGTCGGCGCCGGGATGCGTCGGCTGGAGGCGGCGGTCGGCATCGAGGGCTTCGCGTACCTCGCCCGCGAGCGGGACCTGGTCACGGGGATCGCCGAACAGCTCGGGGCGCCGCGCGCCGAGCTTCCCGACCGGATCGCCGGCCTGCTGGACCGGCTCAAGGCCGCCGACCGGGAGAACGCCCGGCTCAAGCAGCAGGCCGTCGCGCAGCGGGCCGGCGAGCTGTCGGCCGGTGCGGTGGACGCGGGCGGGGTGCGGGTCGTGACCGCGACCGCCGAGGGCGGCACGGACGAGGCCCGGTCCCTGGCCACGGCCGTACGCGACCGGCTGTCGGCCGCGGTGCCGGGCGTGGCCGGTGTCGGTACGGCTTCCGGGGTGGTCGTCATCGCGCTGAACAAGGCCGCGCGGGAAGTGGGCCTGGACGCGTCCGCGCTGGTCAAGCAGCTTCTGGGCGGCCGGGGCGGGGGCTTCGGCGAACTGGCGCAGGGCGGCGGCGTGCCCGCCGAGCGGCTGGCCGACACCCTGGCGGAGCTGCCCCGCCTGGTCGGCGACCGCTGACCCGCCCCGTCGGCGATCACTGATGAGGCACCGGCCGCTCGGCGGCCGGTGCCTTCGGCTGCTTGCTGCTTACAGCGCCGAGACCGTCGTCAGCTCGCGCTCCTCCTCGCGCTGCCGGGCGGCGAAGGGGCACTGCCAATCGGCGGGCTTGGGGCGGCCGGAGTAACGGCGGGCTTCGGAAAGCTGCTCGTACTCGTACAGGTTCGGATTGATATCGCCTTGCAGCTTGATGTCCTGCTTGCGAATCTTGTCCGCGAGGCGGTCCCACATCCCGGCGCCCTTGATGGCGGCGAACTGCTCGTGGGAATTGAAGGCCAGCATCGGGAAGGGCGGCCGGCGGCCCCAGCGGACGTGCGTCTCGTGCAGGCCGATCACGAAGAAGGGATGGCCGGCCACGGAGAACCCGAACTCGCCGGACTGCGGATCGGACGAATAGCCCTCGGCCCAGCGATGGCTTTCGGCGTCCTGTTCGTGGAGCAGTTGCAGCTGCTGCCAGAGCAGTTCCTCGAACCGCAGCTCATCGACTCCGCGAGGTTCCTCGAAGGTCGCGATGAAGCTGGTGAACGTCCGGGCGCTCCAGTCCGCGCCGTCGACGAATTCAGAGAGGTCGTACGCCATCAGGCGGGCGGCTTCCTCGGTTCCCATCCGGTCGTAGTGCCGGTGGGTGATACCGCCCCGCCGCCAGGCCGAACGGCCTGCCAGGCAGGCGAACCGCTCCCCCAGTATGAACTCCTCGACCTCGCCACGCGCATCCGCAGTCATGGCCAGCCTTCCTTCCAATTACGTGCCTCCTCTAAAGGAGATCGCTCCTCCTGTGCGTACGAAGGCGCCCACCCTGTACCGGCGGCTCCCGGGATCCGCGTGCGAGGGCAAGTCGTCGCCGCACGCGGGCAGGACCGAGTCCGCTGAGAACGGGGAAGGGTCGCTGAGTGATTGTGACGGCCAAAGGCCGGTCAAAGAAAATCCGCGGGGAAATTGCCCACGACGAATCGCTCACATCTCGGGACGACCACGGCGTTTCACGGACGGTGAGCGGGCGATTCGGCGTGGCGGACGGGCGGAAGGGGTCAGGTGGCGCTGCGCTCGCTCTCGCTGTGGAGTTCGCGTGCGACGGCGCGGTTGCGGGCGTCGTCCGGCCGCCCGGCGGCGCTGCCGGGGCGGCCCGCCCTGAGCAGCTCGCGCCACCGTTCGGGGCTCCAGTCGGCCGGCCGGGTCGTGGCGAGGAAGTGCTCCACCGTGGCCAGGAAGCGTGCCGGATCGGCGGTGAAGGGGAAGTGCCCGGCGCCGTCGAAGACCTCCAGCCGGCTGCCGGGCATCGCGGCGTGCGCGCGGTGGGCGTGCCGTACGGGGATCACGCCGTCCCGGGCGCCCCACAGGAGCAGCGTCGGCATGCCCTCGGCCAGGTAGCAGCGGTCCAGCATGGTGACGACCTGGCCCCGCCAGTCGACCACCGCCCGCAGGGTGTGCACGAAGGCGCTGCGGGACGCCGCGTCCGGCAGCGCGTCGACCAGCCGCATCAGGACCGCCGCGTCCTGGCCGAGGTCGGTGCCGAGGGCCCTGAGCAGCCCGAGGGCCAGCCGGGTCTGGCAGCGCATGCCCGGCAGGCCCAGCACCGAGAGCAGCGCGGCCGCCACCGGCATCGACACGACCCGCAGGACGGGGGTGACCTCCCGCCCCACTCCCCCGGCGCTGACCAGCACCAGACGCTCGGTGCGCTCCGGGAACTGGTACGCGAACTGCATCGCCACCCCGCCCCCGAGCGAGTGCCCGATGAGGCTCACCCGGTCGATGCCGAGGACGCCGAGCAGGTCGCGGATGCCGTTGGCGTAGGCGGCCACGGAGTAGTCGGCGCGGGGCTTGTCAGAGGCGCCGTGGCCGAGCAGGTCGGGGGCGATGACCGTGTGGTTCCGGGCGAGCGCCGGGATGATGCCGGCCCAGGTCGCCGAGGAGTCGCCGATGCCGTGGACGAGGACGACGGCGGGGCCGCGGCCCGCGCAGCGGTAGGCGCGGCGGTAGCCGTGCACCACGTGGTAGCGCAGCTCCACGTCGTCGGGCACGGCGGCGTGCAGCCGCCCCGCGCGGGGCGGACGCGGTCCGATGGGCACGGGCACCACCTTTCCGGACAGGCCGGCAGGGTCCGCGTACGAGCGTAGAAGCTGTCGCGCCCCCGCACCGTTACCGGAGCGTTTCCCGTCCGCTCCGCCGCCCGGCCCCCGGGGCCCGCCGCGGTGCGGGCCGGTACGCACGGCGTGCCTCCCGGCCGTGCTCCTGCGTGGCGGGAGGCGCCGGACGGCGTGTTCGCCCTGGACCGGCGGGCGCGGGCGCGCGTACGGCCGAAGTACGCCGCGCTGCCCGACGCTCCTGGCCGGGGATATGACGAATAGCTGTGCACGATCTGATGGTTCGCCTCACTCGTCCGGGCGAGATCGACTGACACCCCCACACGAATGGCGCAACGCTCATCGCACGACCGAGTCACCCACTGCTCGGCCCTGGATTCTCTCAACAAGGAGTTCCGCCATGAGCGTTCGCCGTTTCCTGACCGGTGCCATCGGCGCAGCGGCCCTCGTCCTCGGCATGTCCGTCGCGGCCGCCCCCGGCGCGGCCGCCGATCCCTGCGGCTTCTACGAGACCGGCAGCGACGCGTACTACAACCACTGCACGAACGACGGCTCGCACGTGGTCATCGAGGTGGAGGTCTGGGGTCCCAACTACGAGCGCTGCGTGGGCCCCGGCGTGACGTGGCTGGGCTCCTCCGGGAAGATCGACGGCGCGCACTACGTCGGCCGCACCTGCTGATCCGGTACGACGGCGGGGCCGGCCGGCGGAAGCCGACGGCCCCGGTATCGCGCCGGTACCGGAGTACGGCGGACGCAGCGTGCGGGTTCAGTCCGTGCGGCCGGTGGCGGCGACGGTGACGCCCAGCCCGATCATGGCGAGCCCGCCCACGCCGCCGACCGCCGCGAGCCGCCGCGGCGAGCGGGCGAACCAGCTCCGCGCCGCGGCGGCACCCAGCCCCCACACACTGTCGGAGGCCACCGCGATGGCGTTGAAGACCAGCCCGAGCAGCAGCATCTGCGCCACGACGTGCCCCTGCCCGCGGTCCACGAACTGCGGCAGCACGGCGGCGAAGAACACGATCGTCTTGGGGTTGGCCACCCCGACCGCGAACCCCTCGCCCAGCGTGCGCAGGCTGCCGTGCGCGGGCCCGTCACCGGCGAACGCGGCCGTCAGGGACCGCCGTTGCCGCACCGCCTTCACACCGAGGTACACCAGGTACGCGGCGCCCACGAGCTTCAGGGCGGTGAAGACGAGAAGCGAGCGCTCCACGATCGCCCCGATCCCGAAGGCCACGGCCACGACGAGGACGTACGCACCGAGCGTGTTCCCCACGACCGTGGTCAGCGCGGCACGGCGCCCCTGCGCCAGTGCCCGCCCGATCACGAACAGCACGCTGGGGCCGGGCACCACGATCAGCAGCAAGGACATGAGCGCGAAGGCAAGTAACCGGTCGGTGGACACCATGGCACTCATGCAAGCAGCCGGCTCACCAGACAGGTAGCGAATTTTGTCCGCCCGTCGCGCGCGGGCCGGACAGCCGCCGCTCCTCCGCGCCGATGCGGACATCGTTGATGCTCGCCTCCCGGCGGCGCATCAGCCCGTTCTCGGCGAACTCCCACAGTTCGTTGCCGTAGGAGCGCCACCACTGCCCGGCCGCGTCATGGCACTCGTACTGGAAGCGGACCGCGATCCGGTCGCCCTCGAAGGCCCACAGTTCCTTGCGCAGTACGTAGTCCAGCTCCCGGGCCCACTTCTCCCGCAGGAACGCCGTGACCTCGTCCCGCCCGGTGAGGTACCGGTCCCGGTTCCGCCAGACGGTGTCCTCGGTGTAGGCGAGCGCGACGCGTTCGGGATCGCGGGTGTTCCACGCGTCCTCAGCGGCCCGGACCTTCTGTCGCGCGGTCTGCTCGTCGAAGGGCGGGAAGGGGGGCCGAGCTGCTGACATGGCGGTCTCCTGTCGTCGTGCGTCTTTCGCGCACCGGTGCACACCGATGGAGAACGAGCGTTCTCCAGGTCTCTCGACTATCCTAGAGAACGCCCGTTCTCCGCGGCTGGGCGATGGCCGGGGAGGGGACACAGGAGACGCCGTGAATCATGACGAGGCCCGCACCCGGCTGCTCGACGCCGCCGACCGGCTGTTCTACGAGCGCGGCGTCCAGGCCGTGGGCATGGACGAGCTCCGCGCCGCCGCAGGGGTGTCGCTGAAGCGGCTGTACCAGTGCTTTCCCGCCAAGCGCGAGCTGGTGGAGGCGTATCTGCGGCGCCGCGACGAGCGCTGGCGCGCCGCCCTGGCCGAGTACGTCGCCGCGCACGGGGCCACGCCGGCGGAGAGGGTGCTGGCGGTGTTCGACTGGCTGGCGGAGTGGTTCGCCGGCCCCGGCTTCCGCGGCTGCGCCTTCGTCAACGCGTACGGCGAACTGGGCGCGGTCTCGGACGGCGTGGCCGGGGCCGCGCACGACCACAAGTACGCCGTACGGGGGTACACGACCGGGCTCGCGGCGGCCCTGGGAGCAGCCGAA
This sequence comes from Streptomyces sp. NPDC047117, assembly GCF_040643545.1. Classification (NCBI taxonomy): domain Bacteria; kingdom Bacillati; phylum Actinomycetota; class Actinomycetes; order Kitasatosporales; family Streptomycetaceae; genus Streptomyces; species Streptomyces sp. NPDC047117. Next base: position 24,249 of record NZ_JBEYUN010000010.1, read on the forward strand.
CCGGACGTACTGGGCGGGCAGTTGGCGCTGCTGATCGACGGTGCCATCACCACGGCCGCGATCAACGGCGACCCGTCGGCCGCCCGCCTCGCCCGCGACACGGCCGCGGCCCTCCTCGTGGCCGCGGTGCCTGCCGGTTCCTAGTCGCCGGTCCGCGTGGCCGGGAAGATCCGGTCCAGCTGGTGGTCGAGGACGGCGGTGGCGGACCGCGGAGTGCGGTGGCCGACGAGGACGCTCGTACCGAGCCCGGCGGACAGGGCGAGCAGGCCGGCCGCCTCCCTCCGCGCGTCCAGGTCCGCCGGCGTGTGCCCGGCGTCCCGCGCCTGCTGGAGCAGGCCGGTGAGGGTGTCCTCCGCCGCCTCGGGGTTCTTCAGGAACGGCTGGGCGGCGAGCGCCTCGTCGGTCACGGACAGCACGGCGTACGAGGTGTAGAGGAGGTGGAAGGTGCGGCTCTCCTCGTCGGTCGGCAGCGCCGCCTTCAGCAGCGCCTCGACCGTCGCGCGCGGCCCGGGATCGGCGCCGGCGGCCCGGACCCGGGCGGCGACCCGCGCGCCGAACCCCTCGACCAGGTGCTGCAGCCCGTGGAGCAGCAGCTTCTCCTTGGTCTCGAAGTAGTACTGCACCAGCCGCAGCGACACCCCCGCCTCCGCGGCCACGTCACGCATGCCCACCGCGTGCAGTCCGCGCCGCCCGGCGACCCGCACCAGGGCCTCGGCGATCTCGGCGCGCCGTACGTCGTGGTCCACGCGTTTGGGCATTGCCGCGCCTCCGCTCACCGATGTGTCCGCCTGCCGTCGTGCGGCGGGCCGCGCCGGAGCGGACCCGCCTTTTGATGATACGCCCGTACCACCATCATGGTACGGTCGTATCACAAAAACTGGACACTCCCCGGAGGTGGCCGACCATGCCCGAGACCACGACCCGCAGCCGGAAGGACGTCGGCCGCTACGTGAACGACGCCCTGCGCGACCGCTACTTCGCCGCCTGCGACGCGGTGTTCGCGCTGGGGGCGCGGGCGTGCGCGGAGACGGACGTGGAGACGGCCTTCGGCACCACGCACGTGTACCGGTACGAGCCCGAGGACCCCGCAGCGCAGGCCCGCACCCCGGTCGTCCTGGTGCACGGCGCGGGCAGCTGCTCCGCCATGTGGTACCCCAACACCCCCGCGCTCAGCGCCGATCGGCCCGTCTACGCGATCGACACCCCCGGCGACCCGGGCCGCAGCGTGCAGCGCGCGCCACTGCACCGGCCGGAGCGGGCCGCGCAGTGGCTGGACGAGACGCTGGCCGGGCTCGGGCTGGACCGGGTGCACCTCATCGGCGCCTCCTACGGCGGCTGGCTCGTCCTGAACCAGGCGCACCGCGAGTCCCGCCGACTGGCCTCGGTCACCCTGCTCGATCCGGGCGGCCTGGAGAAGGTGGGTCTGCGCTTCTTCGTCTGGATCTTCGCCGGCCTCTTCGCGACGTTCGCGCCCAAGGCGCTCCGTCCGCGGCTGGCCGCCCGGCTGGAGCAGCCGGTCCTCGTCGTGCCCGAGCTGCGCGCGATGATCAGGGCCGGCGTCCGCGCCCACCGCATACGCCGCCCGGCCCCGCTGCCGCTCACCGACGACGAACTCCGCACCGTCCGCACCCCGCTGCTCCTCCTGATGGGCAGGCGGAGCCTCCTCGTGCATCCGCGGCGGCAGGTCGAGCGCGTCCCGCGGCTGGTGCCGGGCGCCCGTGCCGAGATCGTCGCGGACACCGGCCACGGGCCGTGGATCGATCACGCGGAGCAGATGAATGCCCGGATGCTCGCCTTCATGGACACGGTCGACTCGCGGCCGGCGACCGGGTAACCGGCCCATGCCCGGGGGTACTTCTTCGAGAGCGCTCTCACCAACTTATTGACAGGCTCGCGCCAACAGCGCTTCACTTCCCGAAGACACGACAGGTCCGGACCAAATCGGACCGCACCCACCCGCACCGGTCGGCGTCCCTCGCGCCCCTCGTACGGCCGAGCCCTCGTCCGGCCGCGCGGTCCCCCTCCCCGCCCCCACACCCCGAGGGAGTCAGATGTCCCTACGCGTGCCCATACCGAGACACCGGCGCTTTCTCCGCGGCACGGCACTGGCCGCCGCCGCGCTCACCGCCGCGCTGAGCTGGGCGCCCGGCTCCGCCGTCGCGGCGGCCCCGCCCGCCGAACGCACCGCGTCGACCCAGGCGGTGACCTTCGAGGACAACTTCGACGGCCCGGCCGGATCGGCCGTGGACGGCGGCAAGTGGCAGCTGGAGACCGGCGACAACGTCAACAACCACGAGCGCCAGTACTACACCGCCGGCAACTCCAACGCCGCCCTGAACGGCCAGGGTCAGCTGGTCATCACCGCACGCAAGGAGAACCCCAACAACTACCAATGCTGGTACGGCCGTTGTGAATACACCTCGGCCCGGCTCAACACCTCCGGGAAGTTCACCGCGCAGTACGGCCACGTCGAGGCGCGGATGAAGGTGCCGCGCGGCCAGGGCATGTGGCCGGCGTTCTGGATGCTCGGCAACGACATCGGCCAGGTCGGCTGGCCCAACAGCGGCGAGATCGACATCATGGAGAACGTCGGCTTCGAGCCCGGTACGGTGCACGGCACCATCCACGGCCCCGGCTACTCCGGCAGCGGCGGCATCGGCGCCGGGTACAGCCTCCCGAACGGGCAGGCCTTCGCCGACGCCTTCCACACCTTCGCCATCGACTGGGCGCCTGACTCCCTCACCTGGTCCGTGGACGGCAACGTCTACCAGCGCCGCACCCCCGCCGACCTCGGCGGCAAGCAGTGGGCGTTCAACAAGCCGTTCTTCCTCATCCTCAACCTCGCCGTCGGCGGCTACTGGCCGGGCGACCCCGACGGGTCGACCTCCTTCCCCCAGCAGCTCGTCGTCGACCACGTCAAGGTCACCACCTCCGACAGCGCCGGCACCACCGGCACGTTCCGGGGGCTGTCCGGCAAGTGCCTGGACGTGGCCGGCGCCAACACCGCCAACGGCACGACCGTGCAGCTCGCCAACTGCAACGGCAACACCGCGCAGCGCTGGACGACGGGCTCCGACAGCACCGTACGGGCGCTCGGCAAGTGCCTCGACGCCGCGAGCGCCGGTACGGCGGACGGCACCCGCGTACAGCTGTGGGACTGCAACGGCACGGGCGCACAGCGGTGGTCGTACAACGCGTCCACCAACGACCTGGTCAACCTCCCCGCGAACAAGTGCCTGGACGTCGTCGGCAACAACCCGGCGGACGGCACGCCGACCCAGATCTGGACGTGCACGGGCGCCGCGAACCAGAAGTGGTCACTGGTGACGTGAGAGAGCGGTCACCGGCGGCGTACGGAAACGGGAGTCCACACCGCCGGTGACAGGTGGCAGCGACGCGCTGCCGCGTACCACTGTCTTCAACAGTCGTACGCGGCAGCGCGTTCGGCATGTCACCACTCCAGCGGGCTCAGCGCCGCCGCCCCACCCTCACCGGACAGCCGCTCGGCCACCGCGGGCGGCAGTGGCGTGGACCCCAGAAGGCCCGTGACGAGGGAGACGGTGAGCCGGTGCCAGTCGCCGGCTCTGCGCAGCATGGGGTGGTCGCCGCCCCGCATCGTCACGGTGCACGGGTGAGCGCCCGCCTCGGCGGCCCGGACGGCGAAGCGCCAGGAGTCGCGCGGATCGGTCGTCCGGTCCCGGTCGCCGTGCACGAGGACCAGGCGGCGGCCGTCCAGCTGCGCCACCGGTTCACCGGCGGGGCACCACGGGGCGAGGGCCACGACGGACCGTACGAGCGGATGCCCGGCGGCCCGCAGCGCCGCACGGCCGCCCATGGAGTGCCCGACCAGCACGATGGGCACCTCCCCCGCGTGCTCGACCAGCTCGTCCACCGCACGCCGGGCGTCCCGCGCCGCGTCCTCCCGGTCACCGTTCCACCCGCGGTGGCGGTACCGCACCTCCCCCACGAACACACTGTCCTCCGCCGTCGCCCGCGCGATCGCCCGGGTGAAGGGGCGCATGCGGGCGGCCGCCAGGTTCCCCCGCCGGGGCGCGTCGAGCCCCTCCTCCCGCCCGCCGTGGAGCACGAGCACCGCGGCCGCCGCCGTCCGGGCCGTGGCGGCCCGCGTCACCAGCGCGGAATCCACGCCGCGCACCCCCGTCTCCTGCACCGTTCCCGCCTCGCCTCGCTCGTCGACACCTGTCGGCCTGTCCTGCCCACGATGTCAGCACCTCAAGCAGAACGCCCCTCCCCCAAGGCGCTGCCCCCTGCCCTCTCACCCTTTTGTAACTACTAGTATGTACGACCCTGACCCGGGCTCCCGTCCCCCATCCCCTGAGGAGAGACCCCATGCCACTGGTCCGTATCGACGCGATGGGCACCGCCGGCGAACGCCTCGACGCGCTCGGCCGCGCCGTGCACGACGCCCTCGTGGAAACGCTCGGCTTCCCGCCCGACGACCGCTTCCAGATCCTGACCGGCCACGACGGCACGCACAGCACACTGCGCTACGACGACTACCTCGGCATCCACCGCGACGACGGCATCGTCTACGTCGCCCTCACCATGCGCGCGGGACGCCACTCCGAGCAGAAGAAGGCCCTCTACCGACGCATCGCCGAACTGGCCCACGAGTACGCCGGGACCGAGCCGCGCAACGTGTTCATCACGCTCACCGAGAACGCACCGATCGACTGGTCGCTCGGCAACGGCGAGGCACAGTACGCCACTGCTTGAGCGGACTCTCCCGGCATCAGGACGCGTCGGCGAGCCGGCCGCGGAGCATGGCCTCCATGACCGCCAGGTATCGGTCCGTCCGCCGGCGGCCGAGGACGAACGGGTTCGGGCCGTCGGGGGCGGTCCGGAACTGCTCGGCGCGCTGGAGGCCGTGGTCGTTGGGGTGGTTGGAGAGCTCCACGTCGGCGCCCGCCCGGCGCGTCCGGTGCCGGAAGGCGCGCAGGGACGCCAGGTAGGCGCGGAGCTCCGCGGGCGTGCCGGGCGGATTGGTGCCGCCCCACAGCATGGCCGTGTGCCGCGCGCGGCCGGCCCGTACGGGGAGGACGAGCGAGACGGTGCCCGGGGTGTGGCCGGGAGTGCGGTGCAGCCGGATCGTCGTGCCGCCGAGCGTGAGGCGCTGCCCGTCCGTGATCTCCAGGTCCCGGTCGGGGGCGTGGTCCGGGCGGGTGCGGGCGACGAGGTCCCAGTCGGCTGGCGTCATCAGCACGCGCACCCCGTAGCGGTCGGCCAGGTACTGCGCGCCGCCGATGTGGTCCCCGTGTCCGTGGGTGGCGATGACGTACTTGATCGTCTCAGGGCGGGCGCCCAGCTCGCGGAGCCCGCGGACGATGATGCTCTCGGCCTCCGCCGGGGAGGTGAGCGCGTCGATCAGTACGATCCCGTCGTCGGTCAGCACCGCCATGGCGGAGACCCAACCCGCGCTCAGGAAGGCGAGGTTGTCGAAGAGCCGGAGCGGGGCCGGCGCGGGCGGCCGGGGGAACTCGACGCCAGGGGTCAGGGCCGACGCGATGGCACGCAGGACCGGGTCGCGTCCGGCGAGCCTGCGGGCCCGGTCGTAGTGCTCCTGCGCGTCCTCCCCCGCGGCCCTGGCCGGCGCGGCGAGGGCAGGCGTTCCGACACCGGCGCCGGCGGCGAGGCCGAGGGCGGCCCACTGTCCGAAGCGACGCCGCGAGAGCTGCCGGCCGGCCGATCCGTCATGGCGGTACGAGGACGTCATGGGCATCTCCCGGGCCGTGACCGGCAGGTGAATGGCGACCAGCCCGGCCACTGCGCCGAGCCTCACTCACGATACGGGAGCCCCGCGGGGGACGGGTGTGTTCCGCCTCCCCGACGGTCACGGCCGTGGGTTCGTGCGGTGCCAGCGGGGGCGGGCGGCGGGGCCGCTGCGGCCGGCCACGGACGCGCAGCGGGGGCAGACCCGCTGGACGCGGTCGGCGGCGCCGCCGGACTCGGGGAGGATGTCGGGCCATCCGACGTGCGGGAAGCGTGCCAGCTGCGAGCGGTTGAGGGAGAGGCCGCACACGGTCTGGTTCAGGCCCTGTTCCCAGGCGTGCACCTCGCCCGCGGGAAGCCGGCGGCGGCCGTCCTCCTCATCCGTCCACTGCCCCGATGCCGCCACCGCGTACCGCTTCGCCGCTGCCATGTGCTGCCGCTCCTCCTCCCGCCGCTGGGGGTGCGGCCCCGCCTGTCCCCGGGCGGGGCCGCACCCCGAAGCGTCGTCCGTCCGCTCACGGGTGCCCGTCAGCGGGTGACGACATGCCGCTCGTCGGGGACGCAGTGCGTCATGGTGAGGCCGGAGACGTCACGCGGCGGGTTGTCGCCGAGGTTCGACAGCCGCTTGCGGTCCTCGTCCGTCAGGTCCTGGCCGGCCAGCGGCTTCAGGTGGGTGACGTCCTGCGGGCCGATGCCGAGGCCCTTGCCGACCCGCAGGCCCAGGTCGTTCTCGACCAGCAGGAAGTGCCACACCATCCGCTCCTGGACCGCGCGGTCGGCCTGGGAGATCAGCGTGATGAAGTTGTTCACCAGCTCGTCGCGCTCCCAGTCCTCCATGAGGAGGTATCGCTGCCCGGCCTGCTGGTAGTCGTTGGTGCGCGGAATCCGCTTGCGGGTGAGCCGGCCCCGGATCTCCGGCCCCTGCTCGTCGTGGGTGGGGTACTGGCCCTCGTGCAGCCCGCCGGTGATCGACGGCTCGTAGTTGACCTCCGGGTTGCCCCCGTGCTGGTCCTGCTCGTACGCCATGAGGCCGTCGCGCTGGTTGGTGTGCACGGTGGCGTTCTTGGCGCGGTTGACCGGCAGCTGGAGGTAGTTCGGGCCGACGCGGTACCGCTGGGTGTCGCTGTAGGAGAAGGTGCGTCCGACGAGCATCTTGTCGTCGGAGAAGTCCAGTCCGTCGACGAGGACGCCGGTGCCGAAGGAGATCTGCTCGTTCTCGGCGAAGTAGTTGTCCGGCATGCGGTTCAGCACCATCCGGCCGACGGGCTGCGGCGGGAAGTCCTGCTCCGGCCAGGTCTTGGTGTCGTCCAGCGGGTCGAAGTCCAGCTCGGAGTGGTCGTGGTCGTCCATCATCTGGACGAGCAGCTCCCACTCGGGGTGGTCACCGCGGCCGATCGCCTCGTACAGGTCCTTGGTCGCGTGACCGAGCTCCCCGGCCTGTACGTTGGCCGCGTCCTCCTCGGTCATGCTGCGTACGCCCTGCTTGGGCATCCAGTGGTACTTGACCAGGACCGTCTTCCCCTCGCCGTTGACCCACTTGTAGGTGTTGACGCCGAAGCCCTGCTGGTGGCGGTAGTCGGCGGGGATGCCGCGGGGGCTGAAGAGGTTGACGAGCATGTGCATCGACTCCGGGGTCTGCGACATGAAGTCGAAGATCCGGGCCGGCTTCTGCTCGTGCGTGACCGGGTCGGGCTTGAGCGCGTGGATGACGTCGGGGAACTTGATGGCGTCCCGGATGAAGAACACGCCCAGGTTGTTGCCGACCAGGTCCCAGTTGCCGTCCTCGGTGTAGAACTTCACCGCGAAACCGCGCGGGTCGCGGGCGGCCTCGGAGGAGTCGCGGCCGCCGATGACGGTGGAGAAGCGCACGGCCACGTCGGTGCGCTTGCCGGCCTCCTGGAACAGCTTGGCCCGGCTGTACCGGCCGATCGGCTCCTCGCCCCACTTCCCGTAGCTCTCGAAGTAGCCGTAGGCCGTCACACCGCGGGCGTGCACGACGCGCTCCGGGATGCGCTCGCGGTCGAAGTGGCTGATCTTCTCCAGGAACTGGTAGTTCTCCAGAGTGGCGGGCCCGCGCGCGCCGACCGTCCGCTGGTTCTGGTTGTCGTAGACCGGGTGGCCCTGACGGTTGGTCAGCACGGGGCGGTCGTCGCCGGGGGCCGGCCCCTGGCTTGCTGCGTCTGTCACTGCTCTCGGTTTCCTTCAGCACTCGAAGGCGCTCGGTCCGCGCCGTATGGGTAGGGCTCGGGTGGAACAGGGGTACCCATTCGGACGGAATCAGTGCAGAAGTTCACCATTTTGGCCCGCACCCGGTCGGCGCAACGGCGCTATCGGTCACGGCGGGGCACTGCCCCATGCCGCGCGCTCGGAGGAATCACCCTCCGGCAAGGCCGGGACCGGGGCCGCCCGCCTCCCCCGAGCGGACGGACCTGGTCCGGCACGGGCCCAGTCTGCGGGACCTGGCGGGGGATGTGGAAGTGGTTTCTAGAAAACAATTCCAGAAAACCCGGTGTCCTATGCTGCCCGCAGCGGGACCATGAGGACACCGCCCCGTACGACACCGAGGACGGTCGCCCGATGAGCCCCAAGCAGCAGCGTGGCGAGGCCACCGTCGAGCAGGTCCTGGACGCCGCTCTCGGGGTGTACGCGGCCTCGGGCGAACCGGGCCTCACCGTCAGCGCGGTCACCAGAGCCAGCGGGGTCAGCCCGGGCAGCCTTTACCACCACTTCGGGAGCATCGACGGCCTGGTCACGGCGCTCACGCTGCGCTGGCTGGGGCGGCTGCTCGACCGGCTGTCCGGGGCGCTGGAGCGGACCCGCACCGCCCGCTCGGGCATCCGGGCCGTCGTCCGCGCCTACCTGGATTTTCTCCGGGAGCATCCGGACGCGGCGCGGCTCGTGCACTCCGCGAGCGCCGACCGTTACGGCATGGCGCACGCCCCGCAGGTCCGCGCCGCCCAGGAGGCCCGGTTGTCGCCGGTCGCCGGCTGGATCCAGAGCCGTACCGACGCCGGCGAACTCGCCCCGCTGCCCGCCCCGCTGCTGGAGTCCCTCCTGCTCGGGCCCGTGGTCGGGGTCGCCCGCCGCTGGCTCTCCGTCGGGGACGTCGACCTGGACGAGGCCGTCCGCATCCTCCCCGACCGCATCTGGCAGTCCGTGCGCCCGTGAGTGCCGCCGCCCCGGCCGGGCGGTTCAGGGGGCGGGCTGCACGAGGCCGGTGAGTACGCGGTGCATCGTGCGCGCGAACAGCTCCTGCGGGTCCGCCGCGGGGTCCGTTGCCGGTCCCGCCGGTTCCGTCGCGGTGCCATCGGCCAGGGCGGCCGCGAGGTGCGGGTGGTCGCCGCGGGCCGCCGCTTCGTTCAGGTACGCGGCCTGCGCCGTCCGGCGGTCGGTGTCCGTGCGGGCGCCCTGGAGTTCCGCCCGGGCGAACTGGGCGGTCAGGGCGTTCATCAGGGCGACGGCCTCCACCTTGGCCCGGCCCGGCAGCCGGACGGGCGCCAGCGCCCGGAGCGCGTACTCCAGGTAGTCCAGGCCCCGGGGGCCCAGCCGGAGCGGTTCCGGCGGGATGTCGGACAGCCAGGGGTGCCGCAGGTGGACGGCCTTGGTCCGGACCGCCAGGGCGACCAGGTCCGCGACAGGGTCGCCGGAGAGTGGTTCCGCCAGGTCGATCTCGCCGGCCGCCGCGTCCGCCATGAGGTCGAGCAGGTCGGCGCGGCCCGAGAGGTAGCGGTAGAGCGATGCCTGGCCGACGCCCAGCTCCTTGGCCACCTGACGCATCGTCACCGCTGTCAGGCCGCCGCGGTCGGCCAGCGCGACGGCGACCGCGGTCAGCTCCGCGCGGCTGTGCGCGGCCGCCGGACCGCGGGTGCCGCGCTCGGGCCGCGCCCAGACCGTCACAGGTTCCCCGGACACTCGCCCACCCGCCTTCTCCCGACCGTCCCCGGACATCGGTGCATGCCTTTTCGGTTCATCTCTCTTCAGTGCATCCCTTACCCTAAAACTAAGAACACCGTTCGCAGTTATAGGGAGGGGCTCATGTCCTCATCACCGACGCACCTGTGGAGCCCGGTACGGCGGGCCGAGAACGGCACGGTGCGACTGGCCTACGACCGGCTGGCCGAAGGCGCCGACGGCGAACCGCTGCTGCTGGTCATCGGCCTGGGCGCCAACCGGCGATGGGTGCCGGACGGACTGTGCCGGACGCTGGCCGCGCAGGGCTTCGCGGTGGCCCGTTACGACCAGCGCGACGGCGGGGAGTCGACCCACCTGCCGCCCACCGCCACCCGCAATCCGATCTCGGCACTGCTCCGCCGGCGCGGAACGGCCTACACCGCCGAGGACATGGCGGACGACGCGGTCGCCGTCCTGGACGCCCTGGGCTGGCAGTCGGCACACCTGCTGGGCGTCTCGCTCGGCGGCGCCGTCGCACAGCGCGTGGCGCTGCGGCACCCGGACCGGGTGCGGACGCTGACCACCATGGCCTCCGTTCCCGGCGACGTCTCGGGGCTGCGGGCCCTGCGGTACGTACGGCTGGGGACGCTGGCGAAGTTCGCCCGCCTGAGGTTTCCCGACACACGGGAGGGCGCCGTGGCGGCCGGCGTCGCCGTCTCCCGGCTGCTCGCCTCGCCGCGCCGCCCCTTCGACGAGCGGGCCGCCCGGAAGGCGGCCGAGGGCAACGCCGACAGTGGCGTGCACGACCCGGAGGCGCAGAGCCGGCAGATCGGCGCGCAGTGGCACGGCCCGCCGATCAGCGCCCTCGACCGGCCCACGCTCGTCCTGCACGGCGCGGACGACCCGCTGATCAAACCCGCCGCGGGCAGGGCGATCGCGGCCCGGGTCCGCGGCGCGCGGCTGGTACTCCTGCCGGAGGTCGGCCATGAACTTCCGGCGCCCGCGTGGGACAGCGTCGCCACGGAGATCCGCGCCTTGGCCGACACCGCGCGGCCGACACGGAAGCGGCGGCCACAGGAGCAGAGGCCACGGAACCCGCTTCCGGACCGTTGACCGGCATACCGCCTCCGGCCTACTTTCATGACAGCAGGAGCGTTAGTAGACACTTAGTTCAGTAACGTTGCGGGAGCTGTCATGGTCATCCGTCCCTCCGAGCCCTCGCTCGCCGTTCCCGCCGATCCGCTCGGGCCGCCCGGCGGCACCCCCCGCCGGGCCTGGCTCGTCACCGCGCTGATCGTCGCCTTCATGGTGGTCAACCACGCGGACAAGGCCGTCCTGGGCCTGGCCGCGGTGCCGCTCATGGACGAGCTGGACATCGGCAGGAGCACGTACGGGCTCATCGCCGGCTCCTTCTACCTGCTGTTCAGCGTGTCCGGACTGGCGGTGGGGTTCCTCTCGGCCCGCGTCGGCACGCGCGGGATCCTGTTCACGCTGACGATGCTGTGGGCGGTGGCGCAGCTCCCGGCGCTGATCGCGGCGGCGGTGCCCGCACTGATCGCCGGCCGGGTGCTGCTGGGCGCCGCCGAGGGGCCGGCGGCCGCGATGTCCATGCACGCCCTGTACAAGTGGTTCCCGGGCGACCGGCGGGGGCTGCCCTCCGCCCTGCACATCAGCGGGGCCGCACTGGGCACACTGCTCGCGGCCCCCTTTCTGACCTGGCTCATCAGCGACTTCGGCTGGCGTTCGGCGTTCGCCGCGCTGGCGGTCATCAGCTTCGCGTGGGGGCTCGTCTGGCTGCGGGCCGGGCGTGAGGGGCCGTTCGGCGACGACGGGAAGCGTGCGGCGGCGAAGACCGCGCCGGGGCGGACGCCGCGGCCCGACGGCGCCGCGCTGCCGTACGGGAAGGTGCTGCTCAACGGCACCGTACTGGGCGGCATCTGCAGCGCGTTCGCGGCGCAGTGGGCCCTGGCCCTCGCCAGCGCCTGGCTGCCCGCCTACCTGAGAACACAGACGGGCATGGGGGCGACGCAGGTGGGCCTGATGGTCAGCGGCGTCTCGACCCTGAGCTTCGTCCTGCTGCTGACGGTCTCGCCGTTCACCGACGCGCTCAAGACGCGCGGCGCCTCCAGCCGCGTGGCGAGCGGTCTCCCGCAGGGGCTGGCCGTGCTGGTGTCGGGCGGCGCCATGGCGGCCTTCCCCTTCGCCGGCCCCGGCCTCGCGCAACTCCTCCTGCTCGCCCTGGCTTTCGGCTGCCACGCGGTCGCGCTGCCGCTGCACTACGTCACCACCGCCGAGGTGGTGCCCGCCCGGCAGCGGGGCGCCGCCTTCGGCATCGTCGCCGCGACCGGTACCCTGCCCGGACTGTTCGTCCCGTACCTGACGGGCCGTCTCATCGACGGCGCCGCTTCGGAGGCCGCCGGCTACACCCACGCGTTCCTGCTGACCGCCGCGGCGATGGCCGTATGCGGCGCATTCGCCCTCGCAGTCATCCGCCCGGACCGCGACGCCGCCCGGCTGGGAATCCCGGCCGGCTCCCCCGGTCACCTCTGACGATCCCGCCCGTCCGGCACCCCCGTCGGCCCGGGCGGCGGCGCGCGACGTCAGGCCGGCGGGGCGAACCCCGTGGCCCAGTAGCGGCCTCGCAGTGCGAGGTCGAGCAGCATGCGGACGACCTCCTCGGCCGGCATCGGCACCGTCTCGTGCTCGACCCACCACTGCAGTACGGCGATCTGTTCGCCGACCCACGCCCGGGCCAGCAGTCCGGGGTCGATGCGGGGCTGGACGTCGTTGCGTTCCGAACGGGTGCGGAACTCCTCGGCCGTGACGCGCGCGCAGGCCTCCGTGAACATGCGCAGCGGCTTGCCGTCCCCCTCGCCGCGCAGCACGATCCGGTACAGGTCCCGCTCGTCGCGGGCGTGCCGGAGCATTTCGAGCACCGGCTTTCCCGTGAACCCGACGGCGCTCTCGGCGACCGCGGGACGCAGCCGTGCCTCCAGCTCGGCGAGCAGGTCGGACGTCACCCGCGCGAACAGTTCGTCCTTGTCGCGGCAGTGGCTGTAGAAGGTCGCGCGGGCCACGTCGGCGCGCCGGGTGATGTCCTCGACGCTGAGTGCGGCGAAGCCGCGTTCCAGTACGAGTGCCACCAGGGCGTCGCGCAGCGCCTTGCGGGTCTTCCTGACCCTTCTGTCCTCGGCCATCGCCTCTCCGCATCACCGTGCCGACACCTGTTTCGGCGCGCTCACGGCCGTGCCGGAGCGCGGTCCCCAGTCTAGAGACCCTTGACATTGAATTTGTTACTGAACACTCTGTCTGGAAACAGTCAGCGTGAAGCCTGGAGTTGCCCGATGAACCTCGGCGTCTACCTCACCCGCAGCGCCCGTCACTGGCCCGATGCCGACGCGCTGGTCTGCCGGTCCCGCACCTGGACGTACCGGCTTCTGGAGGAGCGGACCGGCCGGCTGGCCTCCGCGCTGCTGGCACGGGGGCTGCGCCCCGGCGACGCGGTCGCCTCGCTCGCGTGGAACCGGGGCGAGCTGGTGGAGATCGAGTTCGCCCTCTACAAGGCCGGGCTGATGCGCGTACCGGTCAACGCCCGCCTCGGCCGCCGGGAGATCGAGCACATCCTGCGGGACGCCCCGGTCCGGGTGCTCGTCTTCGACACCGCCCACCGGGAGGACGCGCTCGCGGCGCTCGCCGCGGCCGGCACCGGCTGTCTGCCCGTGGAGCTGCGGGACGACGAGATCGGAGAGGCGCCCACGGCCACGACGACGGATCCCGCCGCACCGGACCCCACCACACCGGAAGATGCCGCACCGGACGCCGCCGGAGTACTCCCCTACGAGCAACTGCTCGCCGAGGGAAGCAGCGAGGCCGTCCGCGTGGACACCGCGGAGGACGACCCGTGCGTCCTCAACTTCACCTCCGGATCGACCGGTGCGCTGAAGGCGGCCGTGCAGACCTTCGGTAACCGGCTGGCCAACATGCGCAAGCAGCTGATGAGCGACGACTCCCGTCCCCGGCCCGGCTCCCGCTACCTGGCCTGCGGGCCGATCACCCACGCCACCGGCATGGTCCTGCTCGCCCAGGTCTTCGGCGGCGCCACCACCCACGTGCTGCCGGCCTGGAGTCCGGAGGCGTTCCTCGACACCGTGGAGCGGGAGCGCATCACCGCCACGTTCCTCGTACCGGCCATGCTCAACGGCGTACTGGCATCCCCGGGCGTGGCCGACCGCGACCTCTCCAGCCTCGACAGCGTCCGCATCGGCGGCGCCCCGGTCTCCCCCGCGCGGCTCCGCGCGGCGGTGGAACTCTTCGGCCCCGTGGTCGCGCAGGGGTACGGCCTGGGCGAGACCACCAGCGTCGTCGCCGGGATACCGAGCGCGGACCTCGCGCGGGCCGTCACGGAGGATCCCGAGCTGCTCCAGTCCTGCGGCCGCGCCGCCTACGACTCCGAGATACGGGTGGTGGACGAGGCGGGCCGGGACCTGCCGCCGCGCGAGATCGGCGAGATCATCGTGCGCGGCCCGGACTGCGTCTCCGCGTACTGGCGCGCACCCGAGCTGTCCGCCGGGACCTTCCGCGACGGGTGGGTGCACACCGGAGACCTGGCCTGGATGCGGGAGGACGGCTATCTCTTCCTCGTCGACCGCATGAAGGACATGATCATCTCCGGCGGCTTCAACATCTACTGCACCGAGGTGGAGACCGCCCTCTACGAGCACCCCGCCGTGCAGGAGGTGTGCGTGGTCGGCGTGCCCGACGAGCGCTGGGGCGAAGCCGTGCACGCCGTCGTCGTCACCCGTGCCGGCCGCACCGTGACGGCCGCGGAGCTGACCGAGTTCTGCGCCCGGCACCTGGACCGGTTCAAGAAGCCCCGCTCGGTGGCCTTCGTGCCCGAACTGCCCCACAACCGCAACGGCAAGCTCGACCGCAAGGCCGTCCGCGAGCCGTACTGGGCGGGCGCCGCCCGCCGCGTGAACTGAGAGACGCCCGCCGTGAGACCAGGAGACACCCCGTCCATGAACCCCGACACGACCCTCGCACCGTCCTTCTCCCTGCGGCCCGAGTACGAGGAGCCGCGCCTCGCCGCCCTCGTCGGCCGGCTCCGCGACTACCTCGACGGCGAACTCGCCGCGTACGAAGCCGACCGCGGCCTCACCCGTGAGTCCCGGCTCACCCGCGCCGACCTCGAACCCGTCTGGCGGCGCAGCCGTGAGCTGGGTCTCTACGGCATCCACCTGCCCGAGCGGTACGGCGGGCAGAGCCTCTCCCACACCGAACTGGCCGCGCTGAAGGAGGAGGTGGCGGCGAGCGGACGCGTCCTCGGTCACTCCGTCCTGGGCGACATGGGCGGACCGCTGCGCGCCGGTGACATCATGCGCCACGCGACGGAGGAGCAGCTCGACAGCCATCTGCTGCCGGTGGTGCGGGGCGAGCGGGCCTGCTGCTTCTCGCTGACGGAGACCGACGCCGGGTCCGACGTGCGTGCGATGCGCACCACCGCCGTACGCGACGGCGACGGCTACCGGCTGAGCGGCCACAAGGTGTTCAGCTCCGCCGGGCCGTTCGCCGACTTCGCCATCGTGGTGGCCCGCATGGCGGAGACCGAGGGCGCCTTCTCCGCCTTCCTGGTCGACCTCGACAGTCCCGGCTGCGAGGTGCGGGAGGGGGCGACGCCGATGTCCGGCGAGCACATCGAGAGCGACATCGTCCTCCACGACTGCCGGGTGCCGGCCGGCAACCTGCTGGGCAAGGAGGGCGAGGGCCTGCGCATCGCCCTGGGCCGGGTGACGGTCAACCGGCTGCTGCACTGCCCGACCGCGCTCGGTGCCACCCGGCGCGCGCTCCGCCTCACCCTCGACCGTGCCCGCGACCGCACCGTGGCCGGCGGCCGCCCGCTGGGCTCCTTGCAGGCGATCCAGCACCAGCTGGCCGACATGGCGACCGAGTTCTACGCGGCGCGCGCCATGACGTACGCCGCCCTCGCCTCGCTGGACCGCGGCGCCGATGTCCGCACCGAGGCCTTCATGTGCAAGCTGTTCGTCGCCGAGTCCGCCTTCCGCGTCCTGGACCGTGCCGTGCAGATCCACGGCAAGGAAGGGCTCACGCAGGGCAACGAGATCGAGTTCCTGTTCCGGAAGATGCGGATGTTCCGCGTACTGACGGGTACGTCGGAGATCCAGCGCAACGGCATCGCGAAGAGCCTCGCCGCCCTGGCGTGACCCCACCGCACCGATCCGGCATCCGTCCGGTTGTACGTGGTTACAGCTACCCGTGCACGCGCTTACACTTCTGACCCTCACAACACAGCTGACCTGCGGAAACACTGGCGTTCACCGCGGTCGGCAGAGGGAGGGACAAGGGCGTGTTCTACCAGGTGCTCAAGTACGTCTTCCTGGGCCCGCTGTTGCGGGTGGTCTTCCGGCCCAGGGTGGAGGGGCTGGAGCACATACCCGAGGAAGGGGCGGCGATCATCGCAGGCAATCACCTGTCCTTCGCCGATCACTTCGTGATGCCCGCGATCGTGCCGCGCAGGGTCACGTTTCTGGCCAAGTCCGAGTATTTTACCGGGCCTGGTCTGAAGGGGCGGCTGACGGCGGCGTTCTTCCGGGGCGTCGGGCAGATTCCGGTGGACCGGTCGGGCGGGAAGGCGTCGCGGGCCGCGATCCGGTCCGGGGTCAACGTGCTGCGCAAGGGGCGGCTGCTGGGGATCTACCCGGAGGGCACCCGGTCGCACGACGGGCGGCTCTACAAGGGCCGTACCGGCGTCGCCGCGATGGCGCTGGAGGCGGGGGTGAAGGTGGTGCCGTGCGCGGTGATCGGCACGTTCGAGGCCCAGCCGGCCGGGCGGCGGCTGCCGCGCGCCATCCGCGTCACGATCCGTTTCGGGGAGCCGATGGACTTCTCCCGGTACGCGGATCTGTCGTCCGAGCACGCGGCGCTGCGGGCCGTCACCGACGAGATCATGTACGAGATCATGAAGCTGTCGGGGCAGGAGTACGTCGACCTGTACGCACCCGACGCCAAGGCCGCACAGCAGCAGGCGTCCGGCCACCAGCACTAGCGAACGGGGCGCCCGGGAGAATCTCGGGCGCCCCGCGCTGTGCCGTGCTGTCCGCGACCGCTACGGCTTGGGCGTGGCGTGCGGAGCGCAGGTCACGTCCTTGGCATCGGTCTTCCCGTCCACGAAGTACGCGTCGACGCGGTCGTTGATGCAGGGGTTGACCTGGCCGGTGACACCGTGCGAACCGGCGTCCTTCTCGGTGATCATGCGCGAACCCGCCAGGCGGCCGTGCAGCTCGACGGCGCCCTCGTACGGGGTCGCGGCGTCCCGCTCGCTCTGCACGATCAGCACGCTGGGCAGGCCCTTGCCGGTCTTGACGTTCACCGGGGTCTGCTGCTTCTCGGGCCACGTGGCACAGGGCAGGTTCATCCAGGCGTTGGACCACGTCATGAACGGGGCCTTCTCGTGGATGCGGGTGTTGTCCCGGTCCCAGCGCTGCCAGCTCGTGGGCCACTTGGCGTCGTTGCACTCCACGGCCGTGTAGACCGCGTTGCCGTTCTCCGACGCGATGTTGCCGGCCTTGTCGCTCATGTCGGGCGCGGCGTTCTCGATGATCGGCTTCTCGTCACCGGCGACGTACGCGCTCCACGCCTTGGCGACCGGCGCCCACATCGAGTCGTAGTACGGCGCGTTCTGGAAGAAGCCGGTGAGTTCGGCCGGGCCGACCTTGCCGCCGAGCGGCGACTTCTTCGCGGCCGCACGCAGCTTCTCCCACTGCGCCTGGACCTTCTCGGGGGTGTCGCCGATGTGGTACGTCGCGTCGTTCTTCGCGACCCACTTCTTCCAGTCGCCCCAGCGGGTCTCGAAGGCCACGTCCTGGTCGAGGTTGGCCTGGTACCAGACCTTCTCGCGCGAGGGGTTCACGACCGAGTCGACGAGCATCCGGCGCACGTGGTCGGGGAAGAGCGTGGCGTAGACGGCACCGAGGTACGTGCCGTAGGAGACGCCGAGGTAGTTGAGCTTCTTGTCGCCCAGGGCCGCGCGCACCACGTCCAGGTCACGGACGGTGTTGGGCGTCGTCATGTGCCGGAGCAGGCTGCCGCTGCGCTCCTTGCAGCCCTCGGCGTACTCCGCGGCGAGCTTGCGCTGGGCGCGCTTGTCGGCCTCGCTGTCCGGCACCGGGTCGGCCTTGGGCGCCTTGACGAACTCCTGCGGGTCCGCGCAGGAGATCGGGGACGAGTGGCCGACGCCCCGCGGGTCGAAGCCGACGAAGTCGTAGGCCTTGGCCATCTTGGCGTAGATCGGGTTCTTGTTCGTCACCCGGGTCGGGAAGCGGAGGCCGGAGCCGCCGGGACCGCCGGGGTTGTAGACCAGGGAGCCCTGGCGCTCGCCCTTGGTGCCGGTGCTCTTGGCCCGGTCCACCGCGATCTTGATCTTCTTGCCGTCGGGCTTGGCGTAGTCGACCGGCACGGTCACGAACCCGCACTGAATCGGGGCATCCAGGCCCCAGTCCTTGGGACAGGTCTGCCAGTCGACACCGGCATCGGCGGCGCGCGCCGCGGCGAGCTTCACGCCGCGGTCCTCGGCGGAGCCGCGCTGGTGGTTCACGCCGGCGCTGGCGGGCGTGGCGGCGATGGCGCCGGCTATGAGCGCGCCGGCCACCAGGCTCCCGGCGGCGCCGAGCGCTGCTGTACGTCTCACGTGGTTGTTCCCCCTGCATGGTGCGCCACTTGTGGCGGCGATGATCACAGAGCTGCAGGGGGATCCTGTCTCGTACATCCGTCCGATGAAAAGACCGGGCGGCCTATTCTTTACCAACCCGTAGGAATCGCGGCCGCATCGAGCAGGCGCCGGACGGCCAGTGCGTCCGGCGCGACGGCGGTGACCAGAGCGGCCGGCCCGGCGAGCGGCGTGACCACGGCCTGGCCCGCACCGTCCGGCGCCCCCAGGATCCGTACCGGTACGGGCTGCTCCTCGTACGCCGGGTCGACGACGAGCAGCTGGCCGACGGCGCGGTGTCCGGCGAGCACCGCGGCCGTGTCCCAGCCGGGCACCCCGGGGCCGTACGCGGTCTCCTGGTCCAGCAGGACCCGGCCGGCGCGCCGGACCGTCAGCCGGGCCGCGAGCCGGCCGGTGTCCTCACCGGCCCGGCCGAGCACCTGCTCCTCGCGCAGCACCAGCCGGGCGGTGGCGGCGAGGTCGACGGTGGTCGTCTGGAGCAGGTCGCTGCCGGCCGCGGTGATCAGCGGTTCGGGCAGCCAGTCCAGACGGGCCCCGTCGGCGACGTCCAGCGCCACGTCGTAGCGGGCCGTCCCCGGGTGGTGGCCGGGCAGCGCGAGGGTCGCGGCCGCCGCGGTGACCCGCAGGTCGCTGCCGGGGCCGGCGGCCGCCTCGATACGCAGGTGGTCGCCGCCCACCGGGGCGCTCATGGCGCCGACCACGCAGACCCGGGCCGCCCCGTCGTGCGAGGTCAGCCGGCGCAGGGCCAGCGGGCCCTCGCCGTCCAGCACCGGCAGCCGGGACTCCCCCGACGGGGCGGCGACCGCGGTGATACGGGCGGTGGCGCACAGCTGCCGGGCGGCCGGCGGTACGGCGGCGGGGGCCGCGGGCGCGGCGGAGGCGAGCGGGGGCGGCGCGAGGGTCATGCCGGGCCCGCGGTCCACTCGGCGAGGCGCTCACGGACCCAGTCGGCGACCGGGGCCACACCGTTCTCGGACTTGATCGCGGTGAAGGCGACGGGCAGCTCACCGCGCTGGGCCTTGGCGTCCCGCGCCATGCCCTCCAAGTCGGAGCCGACGTACGGGGCGAGGTCGGTCTTGTTGATGACGAGCAGGTCGGCGGTGGTGACGCCGGGGCCGCCCTTGCGCGGGATGTCGTCACCGCCGGCCACGTCGATGACGAAGATCTGGAAGTCGACCAGGCCCTTGGAGAACGTGGCGGTGAGGTTGTCGCCGCCGGACTCCACCAGGACCAGGTCCAGCGGACCGATCTCGTCCTCCAGGTCCTCCACGGCCTCCAGGTTGGCGGAGATGTCGTCGCGGATGGCGGTGTGCGGGCAGGCGCCGGTCTCCACGGCGGTGATCCGCTCGGGCGGCAGGACCGCCTCGCGGAGCAGGAACTCCGCGTCCTCTCGGGTGTAGATGTCGTTGGTGACGACGGCGATGGAGAGGGTGTCGCGCAGGGCGCGGCAGAGCGCCGCCACGGTGGCGGTCTTGCCGGAGCCGACCGGACCGCCCAGGCCGATGCGCACGGCGCGGCGGGTGCCGTCGGGGCGCTTGGGGTCGGCGGCGCTGTAGGTGTGCCGGTGGGGGAACTTCTCGTCGAGGTCGTGGTCGAGGTGCATGGCAACTCCGTTGGTGCGGAAGGTGTGGTGTGCGGTGCGGTGACGGTGCGTCACCGCACCGTCAGGAGGCGAACAGCCGTACCGGCCAGCCGGCGTGCTGCTCGGCGGTGATGTCCAGCAGCGGCGCCGAGCGGGCGGGCAGGACGGCGGTCCCCTCCAGCGGGACGCGTGCGGCGGCCTCGGCCGCCTCGGCCACGACCGCGTCCATGGCGGGGGCGAGGCGGGCCAGGACCGCCGTCGCGTCGAAGGGGTCCAGGCTCAGCAGCCGTACGGCGGCCGTGGCCGGGCCGCTCACCGTCTCGTAGACGACGGCGTACGCGGCGTCCTCCGGTCCCAGGCCCGCCGAGCGCGCGCCCAGGCCGAGGACGACGGGCTGGTGGGCGCCGCGGGGCCGGGCCGCGGCGAGCGCGTCCAGCTCCGGCGACGGCCAGGTCGCGCGGGCCGCCCGCATCATCTGGCGGCCCAGCTTGCGGGCGGTGGCCCGCAGGGCCGGTACCGGCGTACGGGCGTCCGCCGCTTCGTCCAGGGCGAGCGGGTCGCACCCGGCGGCGGCCGCGGCGGCCAGTCCGGCGGCCACCAGCCCGGCGGTGTGCAGGCGGCCGTGGCAGAACGCCGCGAGGGTGCGGGCGTCGGTGACGCGGCCGGCGGCGACGGCCGGTTCGGCGCCGCCGGAGTGCGCGTGCCCGCCGGCCGGGAACCGCCCGTCGGCCAGGACCAGCAGTGCGGCGCGGCTCATCGGGCGGCCCGCTTCCGGCCGGTACGCCCGGCGGCCGTCCCATAACGCATCGTCAAGTCGGCCATCAGAACAGGAAGTACCGCTGGGCCATGGGCAGTTCGGCGGCGGGTGCGGGCTCGACCACCTCGTCGTCGATGGTCACCGTGAAGGTGTCGGGATCGACCACCACCCTCGGCAGCGCGTCGTTGTTGCGCATGGACGACTTGCCGACCTGTCGGGTGGAGCGGATCGCCGTCAGCTCCTTGGCGATGCCCAGCCGGCCGGCCAGCCCGTCCTCGACGGCCTGCTCGGAGACGAAGTTGAGCGAGTTCGCGCCGGGTGCCTTGCCCATCGCGCCGAACATCGGGCGCGGCAGGACGGGCTGCGGGGTGGGGATGGACGCGTTGGCGTCACCGACCTGCGCGTACGCGATCTGGCCGCCCTTGATGACCAGCCGCGGCTTGACGCCGAAGAAGGCCGGGTCCCACAGCACGAGGTCGGCGAGCTTGCCGGCCTCGACGGAGCCGACGACGTGGTCGACGCCCTGGGCGATCGCCGGGTTGATGGTGTACTTCGCGACGTAGCGCCGTACCCGGTTGTTGTCCGCCGCGAAGTCCCCGGCCAGCGCGCCGCGGCGCTTCTTCATCACGTGCGCGGTCTGCCACGTCCGCATGACGACCTCGCCGATGCGGCCCATGGCCTGCGCGTCGGAGGACATCATCGAGATGGCGCCCATGTCGTGCAGGATGTCCTCGGCCGCGATGGTCGAGGGGCGGATGCGGGACTCGGCGAAGGCCAGGTCCTCGGGGACCGCGGGGTTCAGGTGGTGGCAGACCATCAGCATGTCGAGGTGCTCCTCGACGGTGTTGACGGTGTGCGGCCGGGTCGGGTTGGTCGAGGCGGGCAGCACGTTCGGCTCCGACACCATGGCGATCATGTCGGGCGCGTGGCCGCCGCCGGCGCCCTCGACGTGGAAGGCGTGGATCGAGCGTCCGGCGATGGCGCCGATGGTGTCGCCGAGGAAGCCGGCCTCGTTCAGGGTGTCGGTGTGGATCGCGAGCTGGGCGCCGCTCTCCTCGCAGACGCCGAGGCAGGCG
This sequence comes from Streptomyces sp. NPDC047117, assembly GCF_040643545.1. NCBI lineage: Bacteria > Bacillati > Actinomycetota > Actinomycetes > Kitasatosporales > Streptomycetaceae > Streptomyces > Streptomyces sp. NPDC047117. The sequence continues at coordinate 46,028 of NZ_JBEYUN010000010.1, forward strand.
TCCAGGACGGCCGGGGTGGCGCCCCAGTCCTCGTGGATCTTGAAGCCGAGCACGCCGGCCCGCAGCTGGTCGCGCATGGAGGCGACCGACATGGTGTTGCCCTTGCCGAGCAGCCCGACGTTGACGGGGAAGGCGTCCATCGCCTCGAAGAGCCGGGCGACGTGCCAGGCGCCGGGGGTGATGGTGGTGGCCTTGCTGCCCTCGGCGGGGCCGGTACCGCCGCCGATCATGGTGGTGACGCCGGAGGCCAGCGCCTCGTTCGCCTGCTCGGGGCAGATGAAGTGGACGTGGGTGTCGATGGCACCGGCGGTGAGGATCTTGCCCTGCCCGGCGATGATCTCGGTCTCCGGGCCGATCACCAGGTCGGGGTGGACGCCGTCCATGGTGTCGGGGTTGCCGGCCTTGCCGAGCGCCACGATCCGGCCGTCGCGGATGCCGACGTCCGCCTTGACGATGCCCCAGTGGTCGATGACGATCACGCCGGTGATCACGGTGTCCGGCGCGCCGTCCGCGCGGGAGAGCCGGGACTGGCCCATCGACTCCCGGATGACCTTGCCGCCGCCGAAGACGGCCTCGTCACCGCTGCGCCCGGGGCCGCCCGCCCAGTCCTCGCTGATCTCGATCAGCAGGTCGGTGTCGGCCAGCCGCACCAGGTCGCCCGCCGTCGGGCCGAAGAGGTCGGCGTACGCGGCGCGGGAAAGTTCAGCCATCGAGGGTGCCTCCGGTCTCGCCACGCAGGCCCGCGACGATCCGCTTGCCCCCGAGGGGCACGAGTTCGACCTCGGTGGGGATACCGGGCTCGAAGCGCACGGCCGAGCCGGCGGGGACGTTCAGGTGCTTGCCGTGCGCGGCCGCACGGTCGAAGTCGAGGCCGGGATTGGCCTCGGCGAAGTGGTAGTGGGAGCCGACCTGGACGGGGCGGTCGGCGATGTTGAGGACGGTCATGCGGGTGACGGGAAGGCCTTCGTTGAGGCGTACCGGCGCGTCCGCGTGGATGATCTGTCCCGGGATCATCTTCGGCTCTCCCTGGGTCAGCTGATGGGGTCGTGGACGGTGACGAGCTTGGTGCCGTCCGGGAAGGTCGCCTCGACCTGGACGTCGTGGATCATCTCGGGGATGCCCTCCATGACGTCGTCCCGGGTGAGGACCTTGCGCCCGGAGGACATCAGCTCGGCAACCGTCCGGCCGTCGCGCGCGCCTTCCAGGATGTGCACGGTCAGCAGGGCAATGGCTTCGGGGTGGTTGAGCCGTACGCCGCGGGCCCGGCGCTTTTCGGCAACGTCCGCCGCGACATGAATCATCAGTCGTTCTTGTTCATGCGGGGTCAGTTGCATATTCCACCTCACAAATCTTGCGCCCAGACCGCATCGGCCCAGGTCACGGGGTAGACACACCCGCTAAGTAGATGTATCACACATTCAACAAAGGAAAGGCAAACTGATCTCCAGATAAGTTCCATGAATCGGCGCGGACTTCGCAGGCTAGCTCCGCCCGATGTCGTCCGCGTTACCGCGGTGAATCCCTTGTTAAATCTGGGGACCGGGCCCCTCGGCGGCTATTTCCCGCCCGGTCGGCACGTCCCTCGAAAGAGACAAAACAGACTGGCGCTCCGCTGCCCGGAACAGCGCGTTCGTTATCCGCTCTTGACTGCCCATCGACAAGTCACGATGCTCATGTCCGCGCACTCGCACGCCTCACGCGTCGCGCACGCGCTTCAACACAACAGCAAGCTCCGCAACACCACCCCCCACACCAGTATCGGAGCCACATCGTGACCCGTACCGTACGAATACGCCGGGCCGTCCTCGCGGCGGGCGCCTGCACCGCCGTCGCCGCCACGCTCTTCACCGCGGCCGGCGCCCAGGCCGGTACCGCCCCGCTCGCCGCGCCGGACATCCCGGTCTCCGCCGTCAAGGGCGACCTGGACCAGCTCCAGTCCATCGCCGACGCCAACGGCGGCAACCGCGCCCACGGTCAGCCCGGATACAAGGCGTCCGTGGACTACATCAAGGGCAAGCTGGACGAGGCGGGATTCAAGACCCAGGTCCAGGAGTTCAGTTCGGGCGGCAGCAAGGGCTACAACCTCATCGCCGACTGGCCCGGCGGCGACGAGAGCAAGACGGTGATGGCCGGCGCCCACCTGGACTCCGTCGACGCGGGCCCGGGCATCAACGACAACGGCTCCGGCTCGGCCGGCATCCTCGAGGTCGCCCTCGCGGTCGCCAAGGCGGACCTCAAGCCCACCAAGCACCTGCGGTTCGGCTGGTGGGGCGCCGAGGAGCTCGGCATGGTCGGCTCCTCGCACTACGTGGACGGGCTGGCCGAGGGCGACCGCGCGAAGTTCGACTCCTACCTGAACTTCGACATGATCGGCTCCCCCAACCCCGGCTACTTCGTCTACGACGACGACACCCGGCTGGAGAAGGTCTTCAAGGACTGGTACGCGAGCAAGGACATCGCCACCGAGATCGAGACCGAGGGCGACGGCCGCTCCGACCACGCGGCGTTCAAGGACGCGGGCATCCCCGTCGGCGGCCTCTTCTCCGGCGCCGACTACCGGAAGACCGCCGAGCAGGCCAAGAACTGGGGCGGCACGGAGGGCGAGCCCTTCGACGCCTGCTACCACCGGTCCTGCGACACGACGAAGAACATCGACGAGAAGGCACTGGACACCAACACCGACGCCATCGCGCACGCGGTCTGGGAGCTCAGCTCCTGACGCCCGCTCCCCCGCAGGGCCGGCTCAGTAGCTGACCCGCCTCACCCCTCGTGGCCCGGTCGCCGATCCCCGGCGGCCGGGCCGCGGTGCTCCGCGGCGATGCCGAACCGCCGCCGTTCGCCCGGAGCGGACGCCGGCAGCTGCCGGACCGTGGAGACGGTGCTGATGACCTCCTCCTCGGCGCCCGCTTCCGCACGGTCGAGATCTTCAAGCCTCTGCAGGTCAGCGGCGGACACCAGCGCGACCAACGGCTTGCCGTGGCGCGTGACGACCACGCGCTCGGAGCCGTACACCACGCGGTTGATCAAATCCGCGAGCTCCGCCCGGGCTTGCGTCACCGGAATCTCGTAGGTCATGCTCCCCATTCTAACGGGATGTACGTCCTGTACATTTTTTACAAACGAAAAGAGGAGGAGCCCTCATGCTCGAACCGACGGCCCGCTATGTCCTCCCGGAGTTCACCGAGCGCACGACGCAGGGCGCCCGCACGCTCGATCCGTACTCCAAGCTTTTCGACGAGCGCATCGTCTTTCTCGGCACGCCGATCGACGACACCGCGGCCAACGACGTGATGGCACAGCTGATCCACCTCGAGCACGCCGCCCCCGACCAGGCCATCTCGCTCTACATCAACTCCCCCGGCGGCTCGTTCACCGCGATGACCGCGATCTACGACACGATGCAGTTCGTCACCAGCCCCATCGAGACGGTCTGCCTCGGCCAGGCGGCCTCCGCCGCCGCCGTCCTGCTCGCCGCCGGCCACCCCGGCCGCCGCCTCGCTCTCCCCGGCGCCCGGGTCCTCATCCACCAGCCGTCCTTCAGCGAACCGATCGAGGGCCAGGCCACCGACCTGGATCTCCAGGCCCGCGAACTGCTCCGCACCCGCGACCTGTTGGAGGAGCTGCTCGCCCGGCACACCGGCCGGCCGCGCGAGCAGATCGCCGCCGACATCGAACGCGACAAGATCCTCGACGCGCGGCAGGCCGTGGCCTACGGGCTGATCGACGACGTCACCCGCGGCCGCAAGGCCTCGGCGGGCGTGTCCGGCGGGGCTCCGGGTGCGGGCTCCGGTACGGCTCCCGGCGCGAGGTGAGGGGATGGCCGCCCTCCCTCCCGAGCTGCCACCGCTACCCGCGCTGACCAGGGCCGAAGGCGCCTTCATCGACAGCTACCTCCAGGTGCTGGACCTGCTGGGGCGGATCAATCCGGCCCGCGGCAACGGCACGTACCAGGGACTGCGGGCCGCGCAGGCACTCGTCGGCCGGGCCGCGGACCTGCGGGACGCGCTGGCGCTGATGCACGAGCGCGGCGAGACGGAGCTGCACGCCGACACCCTCACCCGCGCGCTGCGGGTGCTGGACGGGGAGCGGCGGGCCGGTCTCGTCGCCGTCCCGCCGCCTGCTGAGGAATGACGGGACGATTCCGTTCCCTGGGGCCTCCGGCACCCGATCGGTCTCCGCCCGTTGGAGTGCCTGTGGGTGCGACTGATGCGGGGCTCGACTTGCGCGCCGCGCCGACGTGTCGGATTGCGGACCGTACGACCGCGCCGGTACGGGGGTGCGTACGGCCCTCGGTCCGCTCGACGCACAGCCCCTGTCCACCCGAATGGATCAAGCGTGACGACCCTCACACCAGGCATGTTCCACTCCGGCTTCACCGGTGCGTTGCGCAACGATCCCTCCGACGACAAGCCCCCGCCACAGCGGCGGGGCGGTCCGGGCGGACGCCGAATCCTGCCGCCGTACCCGGACGTCTGGTCGATACACGTGGACCGGCAGGAGCGGAGGACCCGAGCACGACGGGGCCACCGGCCGGCTGCTCTTGCGGCCGGCGGTCCCTTGGGGTGAAGCCGGTGCCCGCCTTCGGGCGGCAGTACATCCGGCCGGGCATCTTCGCCTGCCCGAACCCGACAGGTCTTCCTTCGCAGGCGGCTGACGAAGGAGTGCGCATGTCTGCGCGCGATGATCATCCTGCTTCTGGTGTGCCCGCCCTGGTGTCCCGCGCCGCGGCGGTTTCGGTGCTCACGCTGGCACTGGTGGGAGGCGGGGGCCTGGTCCCCGGCAGCACGGCGGACGCGACGGCGGCACCCGCCGCGGCGTCCACGACGGTGTCCGCGACGTCCGCGGTCACGGCGGCCTCGTCGGGGTCCGGCCACCGGGCGCTGCGGGTCGCGGCGTCGAAGAAGGGTTCGCCGTACCGCTGGGGAGCCACGGGCCCGCACAGCTTCGACTGCTCGGGGCTGACGCAGTACGCGTTCAAGCGCGTGGGCAAGCGGCTGCCACGCACGGCGGATTCCCAGTACCGCCACGTCCGGCACATCAGCGCCTCCGCACGAAAGCGGGGTGACCTGGTCTTCTTCCACTCCGGCCGCTCGGTGTACCACGTGGGCATCTACGCCGGAAAGGGCCGCATCTGGCACGCCCCCAAGCCCGGGGCCTCGGTCCGCAAGGAACGCATCTGGACCCGCAGCGTCTGGTACGGCCGCGCGTAAGGGCCGATAGGCCACCAGGAACCCCGGGGAGCCGAACCGCGGCGGCCTCCCCGGGGTTCCGCACCACCGACTGCCCTCCGGCGTTCGCGCGCTACCGGTGGGCAACGCCTAACGATTCGAATATCTGCGTGGACAGGGCGGGTTGGTTGTCGTAGCTTCTGCCGGCGGCCGTGAGGGTGCCGTTCGGGGCGGGGCCAGGGGGGCTTCGGCGATTACTGGGGGGACACCCATGCCTGGGGAAAAGACGGTGGCGGCAAGTGGTGGGAGACGCGGGGCGCTTGTTTCGCCGGTTCGGTGGGCGGCGGTTGTGGTGGTATTGCTGGGCGTGTTCCTTGCGGTGGACGTGCTGATACTCGCCGCCGGCGGGCGGTATTTGCGTGTGCTGGGTGAATTGGCTGCGGAGAAGGGGGACTTCGGTGGCTCGGACTTCGAGCCATTCGAGTCCTCCGGGGCGGAGTTCGCTGCGGCTGATGAGGATTATTCGTTTTACGGGAATCTCTCCGTTCAGCTCTTGCCCGTTGTCGCGTTGGCGTTCCTCTTCTGGTTCTTCCGCACCAGAATCAATGGCGAGGTCTTCACTCCCGACGGTCACCGGCGGGGGCGGCTCTGGACGGTCGGTGCGTGGGTCACCCCGATCGTCAATCTGTGGTTTCCGCGGCAGATCGCCGGGGACATCTGGAAGGCCAGCAGCCCGCCCGGTAGCCGTGTTTCGTATGTCGTGGTGAATGCCTGGTGGGGGATGTGGGTCGCGACGAACCTTTTTGGCGTTGTCGGCAGTTCTCAGATGCGCGGAGCCGAGGGGTTCGGGGAGTTGCGGGCGGCGGTGCGGACCCTGTTCCTGTCCGATCTGCTGGATGCGGCCGCCGCCGTTCTCGCGATCGTGTTCGTGTGGCGGCACACCGCGCTGCAGCACGTACGGATCAACACGCTTACCAACACGCGTCACACGCTCCCGGAACCGGCGTAGGGGCGCCGCGTGGGCCACATGTGGGGAAAGGTGCTGGACGCGGCTGCCGCCGGTGCGTTTCCGGCTGCTGACGGGAGCGTCACCGTGCTGCCGCCGGTGTCGGAGCGCGACAGTGGTGTCCTCTCGTTCTCGGGGTGCGCGTTCGTGTGTGCCGACGTCTCCCCCGACTGGGTGCGGCAGCGGATCGCGCCGGGGGAGCCGGGGGCTCCGCTGAGTCCGGGGTTCCTGGCCGCGCTGGCGGACCGTACCGGTCGTACGGTCGAGGGCGTCGACATGCTCACGGTCGCCGAACCGCTCCCGGGGCCGCCGCCGTTGGCGCTGCGGGAGATCCGCGATCCGGCCCACCCGCGCCTCGCACGCGCGTTGCGCCATCGCGACGACGTACGGGCGTGGACCACCGACGGGGGCGGGCACGGCGTCGTGGTGCTCGGCCGTGGTGTCGCGGGGCGGTGGGAGGTGGCGTTCGAGGTGCCCGAGGCCGCGCGCGGGCATGGGCTCGGCCGGCTGCTGGCGACGGCTGCCCGCCATCTTGTACCGGCGAACCGGCCCCTATGGGCTCAGGTCGCCCCGGCGAACGCCGCCAGCGTACGGGCCCTGCTCGCGGCCGGGTTCACCCCGGTCGGCGCGGAGGCGCTCCTTGCGATGAGGGAGAGCTGACCGACGGCCGGACGCCACCGGCTGAACGGCGGATGCCCGTCGCACGATGGACACCGGCCGCACGTGGAATACCGGCCGGGCCTCCGTCGGGACGGGCCCCGCGTGCACACCATACGGACCCCCGACCGGCCCTCCGCCCCCCGCCTGCGTGCGGCGAATGATCTCGGCCGCATTGGCGGTGGTCGCTCGCGCCACGGTGGTCGGTCACGCCTTCGCGCCGCGGGGAGCGGCTCGCGGGGCCGGGGTCGGCCAGGGGAGGGCTACCCAGACCGTCTTGCCGCCGGCGTCGGTGGGTTCGATGGTGATCTTTCCGCCGGATTCCGCGACGAGGGTGCGGATGATGACGAGTCCGCGGCCGTTGTCCTGCTGAACGGCGGCGGGGAGCCGGCGCGGCATGCGGGGGTGACTGTCCGTGACACCGATGGTCAGCACTTCGTCCCGGTCGAGGTGGAGGACGACGGTGAAGGCCGGGGATCTGCCGAGGGTGTGGACGACAGCGTTGGTGGCCAGTTCGGAGACGATGAGCAGCACGGTGTCGTGGAGGTCCGCGCGTTCCGCGCCACCCGCCTCGTCCCACCCCGAGAGGACTCCAGTAACGTATCTGCGCGCCGTTGGTACGGACTCCGGCGCGCTCGGCAGGGTCAGTGATGCTTCCTGGTGGTCTGCCATCGCCGCGCCCGTCCCTTTCCCGCCCAAGGCCGTCTCTCCGCTGCGCAGAGGCATGATCAGGTCCGAAAATCGGCCCCGTGCCGCTGCTTTGCGCCAGACTGCCACTCATGCTGCCCCTGCCGTGAGCCATCCACCAAGATATGCATATATCTGTCGCTCGAAGCGGTGAACTCTGCTACGCGAGACCGTATTTGGGCGGCACACTGACGCATCGGTGTCAGTTATGACGAGTCGCGGTTATCCGTGAGGAGGGTTCATGCACCACGGTCCCGCAGTGCGCCGTCGCAAGCTCGGTGCGGAGTTGAGGCGCCGTCGGAATCTGGCCGGGCTCACCAGCGGCGAGGCCGCCCGCCTTGTGGGCTGGCACCAGTCGAAGGTGAGCCGGATCGAGACCGGCCGGAGCGGAGTGCGTCCGGCCGACGTGGAACGGCTGCTGGACGCGTACAACGTGCACGACGAGGAGTCGCGGGCGCTGCTGGCCGCGCTGTGCGGCCAGGACGCGGGCGGCGGGGGCGGAGGGGACGCGGGACGAGGCTGGTGGCACACCTACCGTGACCTGCTGCCGCCGCAGTACCGGGACTTCATCAGCCTGGAGGCCGGCGCCTCGCACGCGCGGACGCTGGAGACGACGGTGGTACCGGGGCTGCTGCAGACCCCGGATTACGCACGGGCGGTCACCCGGGCGGCCCTGGCCGACCTGCCGCAGAGCAGAATCGATGCGCTGGTCGGTGTCCGCATGGAGCGTCAGAACGTGCTGGACGGGGACGCTCCACTGAACCTTTCAGCCGTATTGGACGAGGCCGTCCTACGCCGTCCGGCGGGTGGCCCGGAGGTGATGAAGGACCAATTGCGGCATCTGCTTCAGGTCATGGAACTGCCGCACGTGCGGCTGCAGGTGCTGCCGTTTGCAGCCGGTGTCCACATCGGCATCACCGGCCCTTTCGTTATCTTCTCCTTTCCGCTCATTGCTGACTTGGATGTGGTGGTTCTCGACCATTTGACGAGTAGCCTCTACCTCGAACGCAAAGAGGACCTCAGGGCGTACAGCGATGCATTCGACACGCTGCGGGGGCACGCCCTCTCATGCGAGGAATCATCGGCTTTGATTGCCCAGATCGCTGACGGCTGAGTGGCCTGGTCTGGGCGCGTTGAGGAGGCTCCAACATGACGGCATCGCCGCGGTACGTACCCGCCAGCACCGCCCTTACGGGCGCGTGCTGGGTGCGCAGCACGCGCAGTACGGGAATGAACAACTGCGTCGAGACCGCCCGGGTCAACGGTGAAACTCTCGCCGTTCGCGACTCGAAGGACATTTCGGGGCCCGCGTTGCTGTTCGCGGGCTCCGCGTGGCGGGCTTTTGTCGACGCCCTGCACACCGGTGAGCCCACAAAGGCGGGCTGATCCGGACACCTTCGAGGGACCGGTTCAAGAATAAAATTCAGCGACCGGTTCCGGGGAAATAGTTCAAGCGGTCGGTGCGGTCGAAAGGATCGCGCCGACCGCTTCGTCCATCTGGCGGTCGGTCAGGTCCCCGCGGGCGGTCAGCCGCAGCCGCGAAATGCCGTCGGGAACGGACGGCGGGCGGAAACAGCCGACGGCCAGACCGGCCGCGCGGCAGTCCGCCGCCCACTGCACCGCCTGCTCGGGCGAGGGTGCGCGTACGGACACCACGGCGGCGTCCGGGAGGACCGCGGCGAGCCCCGCGGCCGTCAGCCGCCGGTGGAGCGTACGGGCCACGGCACGGGCCCGGCCGGCCCGCTCGGGCTCCCTGCGCAGCAGCCGGAGCGCGGCGAGCGCGCCACCGGCCGCCGCCGGCGCCAGCCCCGTGTCGAAGATGAACGTACGGGCCGTGTTGACCAGGTGCTCGATGACCTTCGCCGGGCCGAGCACGGCACCGCCCTGACTGCCCAGGGACTTGGAGAGGGTCATGGTGGCGACCACGTCCCGGTCCCCCGCCAGGCCCGCGTCCCACAGCGCGCCGCGCCCACCCTCCCCCAGGACGCCCAGCCCGTGCGCGTCGTCCACCAGCAGCGCCGCGCCGTGCGCACGGCAGGCGGTGGCGTACGCGGCCAGCGGCGCGGCGTCGCCGTCCACCGAGAAGACCGAGTCCGAGACGACCACGGCGCGGCCCTCGTGGTCCGGTTCGGCGCGCGCGGCGTCGAGGGTCTTGTGCACCGCCTCGGGATCGCTGTGCGGCACCACGGCCGTACGGGCGCGCGAGAGCCGGCAGCCGTCGATGAGCGAGGCATGGTTCCCGGCGTCGGAGACGACCAGGGAGCCGCGCCCGGTGAGCGCGGTGACGGCCGCGAGATTGGCCGCGTACCCCGAAGAGAGCACCAGAGCCGCTTCAAAACCGCAGTATTCGGCCAGTTCGGCTTCGAGCCGGGCGTGCAGCTCCGTGGTACCGGTGACCAGCCGGGAGCCGGTCGCGCCGGCGCCCCAGCGGTGCGCGGCGGCCGCGGCGGCCCGGGTGACCTCGGGGTGCCGGGCGAGGCCGAGGTAGTCGTTGCTCGCCAGATCCAGCAGGGCCGAGTCGGCCGGGCGCGGCTTCAGGGTCCGTACGAGCCCTGCGCTGCGGCGCTTTTCACGCGCCTCGTCGATCCAGTCGAAGGGGTCGTCACCGGACGGGACGGCGGCGGGGTCGGCAGGCATCGGCATCCTCGGGTTTGTTGGCTGTCGATAGACGTTAGCGGTCGTTACGCCTGTCTACGGTGTGGCAATACACACACCCCCAACCTGCGGCGTTGTCGGAATCCTCCTTGGCCGGGGCCGGTGCCGTAAGCCAGGATCTTCGCCATGGACCTGCTGAACGCTCTGGTGGAGAAGGGGCTGCGGCGCGAGTCGCCGTCCCGCGAAGAGGCACTCGCCGTACTGGCGACATCCGATGACGAGCTGCTCGACGTCGTGGCGGCGGCGGGCAAGGTCCGCCGCCAGTGGTTCGGGCGGCGGGTCAAGCTCAACTACCTGGTCAACCTGAAGTCGGGCCTGTGCCCGGAGGACTGCTCGTACTGCTCCCAGCGCCTGGGCTCGAAGGCCGAGATCCTCAAGTACACCTGGCTCAAGCCCGACGAGGCCTCCAAGGCGGCCGCCGCCGGCGTCGCGGGCGGCGCCAAGCGGGTGTGCCTCGTGGCGAGCGGCCGCGGGCCGACGGACAAGGACGTGGACCGGGTCTCGCAGACGATCTCGGCCATCAAGGAGCAGAACGAGGGCGTGGAGGTCTGCGCCTGTCTGGGCCTGCTCTCCGACGGCCAGGCGTCGCGACTGCGGGACGCGGGCGCCGACGCGTACAACCACAACCTCAACACGTCCGAGGCGCAGTACGGACAGATCACCACAACCCATACGTACGCGGACCGGGTCTCGACCGTGCAGCAGGCCCAGGCGGCCGGCATGTCGGCGTGTTCCGGCCTGATCGCGGGCATGGGCGAGACCGACGAGGACCTGGTCGACGTGGTCTTCTCGCTGCGCGAGCTGGACCCGGACTCGGTACCGGTCAACTTCCTGATCCCCTTCGAGGGAACTCCGCTGGCCAAGGAATGGCACCTCACCCCGCAGCGCGCCCTGCGCATCCTGGCCATGGTCCGCTTCGTCTGCCCGGACGTGGAGGTACGGCTGGCCGGCGGGCGCGAGGTGCACCTGCGGACGCTCCAGCCGCTGGCGCTGCACCTGGCCAACTCCATCTTCCTGGGCGACTACCTCACCAGTGAGGGCCAGGCCGGCAAGGACGACCTGGCGATGATCGAGGACGCCGGGTTCGAGGTCGAGGGCGCCGGCACCACCACGCTGCCCGCGCACCGCGCCGACGCGCCGGCCGCGGCCGACTGCGGCAGCCACGCCGAGGAGCCCGCCGCCGGCGGCTGCGGCGGACACGGTGGCGGCGGTGGCTGCGGGCCGTGCGGTGACGGCGGTGCCGAGCCGGAGCCGGTGGCTGCCGAGCCCGAGCCGGTGCCCGCCGGTGCGGTCGCGGAGGCGCGGGACGCCGACGGTGTCCGTACGGACCTGGTCTCGGTGCGCCGCCGCGGCGCCGGCACCGACCTGCCGCCCAATGCCTGATCCGATGAACGTGCGCGACCTGCTGGCCCTGGACCGGCAGCACGTGTGGCACCCGTACGGCCCGATGCCCGGCACGGACGATCCACTGGTGATCGAGTCCGCCGCCGGGGTCCGGCTGCGCACCGCCGAACCGGTGCAGGGCCACACCGAGCTGGTCGACGGGATGTCGTCCTGGTGGTCGGCGATCCACGGCTACAACCACCCGGTGCTGAACGAGGCCGCGCGCGGCCAGCTGGACCGGATGAGCCATGTGATGTTCGGCGGGCTCACGCACGAGCCCGCCGTCCGGCTCGCGAAGCGCCTCGCCGACATCGCGCCGGGCGACCTGGAGCACGTCTTCCTGTGCGACTCCGGGTCCGTCTCGGTCGAGGTCGCCGCCAAGATGTGCCTGCAGTACTGGCGTTCGCTGGGCCGCCCGGCCAAGCAGCGGCTGCTGACCTGGCGCGGCGGCTACCACGGTGACACCTGGCAGCCGATGTCGGTGTGCGACCCGGACGGCGGGATGCACGACCTGTGGTCCGGGGTGCTGCCCCGGCAGGTCTTCGCCGACGAGCCGCCGGCCGGCTTCGACGCGCCGCCGGACGAGGCGTACGCGGACCACCTGCGAGAGCTGATCGGCGCGCACGCCGAGGAGCTGGCCGCGGTGATCGTCGAGCCGGTCGTGCAGGGCGCGGGCGGCATGCGCTTCCACTCCCCCGCGTACCTGCGGGTGCTGCGCGAGGCGTGCGACGCGCACGACGTATTACTGGTCTTCGACGAGATCGCCACCGGCTTCGGCCGGACCGGCGAACTCTTCGCGGCCGGGCACGCGGACGTCGTACCGGACGTCATGTGCGTCGGCAAGGCGCTGACCGGCGGCTATCTGACGATGGCGGCAACCCTGTGCACACCGCGGGTGGCCGACGGGATCTCCCGCGGCGAGGTGCCGGTGCTCGCGCACGGGCCGACGTTCATGGCCAACCCGCTGGCCGCAGCGGTCGCCAACGCCTCGCTGGACGTCCTGCTCGCGCAGGACTGGCGCCAGGAGATCAAGCGGATCGAGGCCGGGCTGCGGGACGGGCTGGAACAGGCCAAGACAATCCCGGGCATTCGGGACGTACGAGTACTGGGCGCCATCGGCGTCGTCCAGCTCGACCGTCCCGTCGACATGACGGCCGCCTCCCGGGCCGCGGTCGGCGAGGGCGTCTGGCTGCGCCCCTTCCGCGACATGATCTACACGATGCCGCCGTACATCACCGGCGACGAGGACATCGCCCGTATCTGTGCCGCGGTGTGCGCTGCCGCGCGCGAGGGCTGAGAGGAACACGGTTCACATGTCGGTGCTGTTCATCACGGGCACGGGCACGGAGATCGGCAAGACGGTCACCACGGCGGCCGTCGCGGCGGCGGAGCTGGCGCGCGGCCGGTCGGTCGCGGTGCTCAAGCCCGCCCAGACCGGGGTCGCGCCGGGCGAACCGGGCGACGTGGCCGAGGTCGCGCGGCTGGCGGGGTCCGGCGTCACCACCGCCGAACTCGCCCGCTATCCCGAACCGCTGGCGCCCGACACGGCGGCCCGCCGGGCCGGGATGCCGACGCTGCGGCCGTACGAGATCGCCGAGGCCGCGGCCAAGCTGGCCACCGAGCACGACCTCGTGCTGGTCGAGGGCGCGGGCGGGCTGCTGGTCCGCTTCGACGAGGCGGGCGCGACGCTCGCCGACGCGGCGCGGGCAGCCGGTGCGCCGATGCTGGTCGTGACCCAGGCGGGCCTGGGCACGCTCAACTCCACAGCGCTGACGGCGCTCGCGCTGCGCACGATGGACATCGCGTGCGCGGGCGTGGTCGTCGGCAGCTGGCCCGCGGAGCCGGATCTGGCCTCGCGGTGCAATCTGGAGGATCTGCCGCGGTCGGCGGGGGCGCCGTTGCTCGGCCTTGTGCCGGCCGGGTCCGGCGGGTTGGCGCCTGCCCGGTTCCGTGCGGAGGCGGCATCTTGGCTGGCGCCGCGGCTCGGGGGGACCTGGCAGGGCTAGCGGTACGACGAAGGGGCACCGGCTGCGAGCCGGTGCCCCTTCGTCGTAGACGCGGATCACTCCAGCTCCGCACCCTTCCGCTCCGGAATCAGCAGCATTGCCGCCATGTCCAGGACGTAGATGACGGCGAGCAGGCCGATGGCCTTCTGGAAGCCGTAGGTGGTGGCGACCAGGGCGACCACGAGCGGGGCGAAACCGCCGATGCCGCGGCCGACGTTGAAGAGGACGTTCTGCGCGGTGGCACGGGCGTGCGTCGGGTACAGCTCGGCGATGAGCGCGCCGTAGCCGCCGGTCATGCCGTTGACGAACGCGCCCATGACCGCGCCGCCCATGAGGAGCGCGGTGGGCGTGGACAGCGTGGCGTACGCGAGGACCGTGACGACCGAGCCGGCCTGGAAGATCCAGAAGGTGGGGCGGCGGCCGATACGGTCGGCGAGGTGCCCGAAGGCGAGGATGCCGCAGGCCATGCCGACGACGGTGACGGCGGTCCAGGCGCCGGACTTGGTGAGGCTGTAGCCGAACTGCTGGGAGAGGTAGCTCGGCAGCCAGGTCATGATGCCGTAGTAGCCGAAGTTCTGTACCGAGGTCAGGACGAGGACGCCGAGGGTGGCGCGGCGCGCGGCCGGGGTGGCGACCAGGGAACGGAGCGGCGCGGTGGCCGGGCGTTCGGCGGTCTTCGCCTCGGTGAACGCGGCGGGCTCGTGCATGGTGCGGCGGAAGAGGAAGGCCGCGACGGCGGGCAGCACGCCGAGCGCGAAGAGGGCGCGCCAGCCCCAGGCTTCGATGACGGGCGCGGAGACCAGGGCGGCGGCGAGGACGCCGGTCTGCCAGCCGAGGCCGACGTACGAGGTGCCGCGGGCGCGCTTGCGGCTGGGGAAGGCCTCGGCGGCGAGTGCCATGCCGATGCCGAACTCGCCGCCGATGCCCATGCCCGCGACGAAGCGGGCAACGGAGAGCTGGGTGAAGTCCTGGGCGAGCGCGGTGAGCCCGGTGAAGACGGCGAAGAGGATGATCGACCAGGTCAGGACGCGGATGCGGCCGAGGCGGTCGGAGAGCACGCCGAAGAGGAGGCCGCCCGCGACGCAGCCGATGAGGGTGATCGTGGTGAGCGAGCCCGCCTGGGCGGGGCCCAGGTGCAGTCCGGCGGTGATCGCGGAGAGGGCGAAGCTGAGGATGAGGAGGTCGAAGCCCTCCAGGCCGTAGCCGACGGCGGAGGCGAGTACCGCTTTGCGGGCGTAGGCGTCGGTGGTGGCCTCAGGCGCGCTCGGGTGGGCGTCCTCGACCGCTGGCGCGGGGTGGTTCGGCATGCGTCCTGCTCTGTCGTACTGACGGTGGGGCTGGGCGTGCGTCGGTTGTCAGTGGCGGGCGGTAGCTTCGGGAGTGTGTGGCGGAGGTGGGGGAGGGGCCCCGTCACGGGTCTCCTTGGGGGAGGGTTTTCCTCACGGGAGACGCTCTCCTCGGCGGGGAGAGGGAGGGGCCCTGCCAGGAATCGCGAAGCAGGCCGTTCAGCGCCGACGCGGCCGAGGCGCCATTCTAGGACGGCCGGTCAGTGTCAGGTACACGCGGTCGCGACCCGCGACGAACTCGGGCACCCACGGCACAATCGGAAACCGGAGCCGCTGTCGTGCGTACGGGAAGGGCGAGGCATGTCGCTGCGCAACAGAGGACACCGGACCGCCGTGCACCATCCGCTCTTCGCCCGTGCCTACGCGCGGCTCGGGCCGCTCGCCGACGAGCACGGCGGGGTGCGGCCGCTCCGTCGCGAGCTGCTGGCGGGGCTGTCGGGGCGGGTCATCGAGATCGGCGCGGGCGGCGGGCTGAACTTCGCGCACTATCCGGGGACCGTCTCGGAGGTGGTGGCGATCGAGCCGGAGGCGACACTGCGGCGGGCGGCGCGTACCGAGGCCGCGCGTGCCGAGGTGCCGGTGGACGTGGTGCCGGCGGTCGCCGAGGCGCTGCCGGTCAAGAGCGAGGCGTTCGACGCCGCGGTGGTGGCGCTGGTGCTGTGTTCCGTACGGAACGTGGAGCGCGCGCTGGCGGAGCTGCGGCGGGTGCTGCGGCCCGGTGCGGAGCTGCGGTTCTTCGAGCACGTGCGGGCCGAGGGGCGCGGGCTGCGCGCGGTGCAGCGGGCCGCCGACCGGACGCTGTGGCCGCTGCTGAACGGCGGCTGTCACACGTCGCGGGACTCGCTGGCGGCGCTGCGGGACGCCGGTTTCACCGTGGAGCGGCACCGGCGGCTGCGCGTACCGCCGGGCGGTGTGACGCTGCCGTCGTCGCCGGCCGTGCTGGGCACGGCGCGGCGTCCGGAGACGGTGGCGTAGGCCGTCTCCGGACGCCGGCCGCGTCCGCGGGACGGTCAGCGGGCCTCACCGGCCGCGCCGACGCGTCGTGCGGCGGGGGTACGTACGGTCGTGCACGCCACCTGCGCCCGCGAGGGCTTGGTGCCGCGCTGTACGGCGAGTGCGTCGGCGGCGCGGACCCGCGCCGCCGAGCCCCGCTGGAAGACCAGCACCACGGCCGGCCCTCCCCCTGCCCGCACATCCGCTCTAACGGACTGGACTTGCCGCCACTGGCCCTGAATGAGTACCAGGTCGCCCTGCCTCACCTGCAGCGCCCTCACCGCACCATCACAGCCCACACTTCTCTTCCCACCCCATCCGTGTGCGGCAGTCCGTTCGGTGCGCCCCTTCCCCGGAGGCGTCCTTCGGTCCTGCCTGATTCGGTCCGGTTACTGTGGCGGCTCGTTCGCTTTCGCGCACACTCCGATCCGGTCACGTTGCCGACCCTTGGGTATACGCGCGTTACGTGGGTCCGGGCGTTTGCTTACCCGGTGGGGGTGACCGGGCGGACGGCGTTCAGGTGGCACTGGGTGCCACATGCCGTCCGAGCAGGGCATGCGCTCCGCCCTGCCAGGCAAAAGTGCAATATTGCATCCGTCAGGACGGGTGCATGGATGCACCTTCGCGCGAGCGCGCGCCGCCTTGATGGCAGTGCGTGCCACCCTGATCACGCCCCGCTACGAGCCGGTCGCCGCCCCGCTGACCTCGGCCGCTGAAATGGTTCGGCGGAATCACCTCGAACCGCCCTCGGCGCCGCACTTGGGCTGATCACGGGCCTGTCCGGGTGCAAACGGCCGCCCGGACGGAAGGCACGGGGTGACGGCCGGATCAGGGCGGTACGTGGCGTACGACACTGCCTTTGACGAGCCGTTACTCGTCCGTACCGGCGGTCTCCGCGGTCGGCAGCCCTCCCGGCCAGTGACGCAGTTCACGCAGCAGCGTGAGGAAGGCACGCTCCGCCGGGGACAGCAGGCGGTCCCTGCGGTGCACCAGGCTGACCGGCCGGGGCAGCGGCGCGGGCTCGACGGGCAGTACGGCCAGCCGTCCGGCCCGTACGTCCTCCCCCACCGCGTGTTCGGAGATCAGGGCGAGGCCCAGGCCGGCTGCCACGCACTGCTTCACCGCCTCGGGCCCCCAGATGTCGGCACGCGGCACGTCCTCCAGCGCCCAGTCGGCCAGCACCTGTTCCTGGAGGCTGCGGGTCTGCGAGCCGGGTTCGCGGAGCAGAAACCGGGCACCGGCCAGCTCTTCGGGCGTCACCTCGGCCGCGCCCGCGAGCCGGTGGCCGGGGGCCGCGACCAGCACCAGCCGTTCGTCCAGCACCGTCTCCACCACGAGCCGGTCGCCGTGCGGGCTGCCGGCCACCACCGCGATGCCGATGCCGCCGCCGAGCAGCTGTTCCTGCACCGCCTCGCCGTTGCCGACGAAGATGTCGCACTCGATGGCGGGGTGCCGCTCCCGGTACCGGGCCAGCAGCGCGGGCAGCAGGTAGGTGCCGACGGTGGTGGAGCCGCCGACCAGCAGCCGGCCGGTCGCCAGCCCGCTGACCTGCTGCACGGCGGCCACCGCCTCCTCGGCCAGCAGGAAGACCCGCTTGCCGTACTCGGCGAGGACCTCGCCCTCGGCGGTCGGCCGGGCCCGGGTCCCCGAGCGGTCCACCAGGGTGACGCGCAGCGACTGTTCGAGCCTGCGTACCTGGTTGGAGACGGAGGGCTGGCTCATGTAGAGCTTCTGGGCCGCGGCGGAGAAGCCCTGGTGCTCGACGACCTGCATGAAGATCCAGAGCCGGTGGAGGTTGAGTTCCATGACACCCCCGAGGGCTCGCGACGTCCGAAGATCACCTGGCGGCGGGCAGCCTAGCTCTCCGGCCGCCCGCCGGACAGGGCCACGACGACCCGGTCGGCGGAGAAAACCCGTGCTCCGGCATCCGATGAATTGATGCAGCGGGGGTGCAAGGATCACGCCATGCCCAAGGACGCCAACTTCACCCTCGTACAGCTCCGCTATTTCCTGGCCGCAGCGGAGCTCGGCAGCATGACGGCCGCCGCGCAGCGCGTCAGCGTGTCGCAGTCGGCGGTCTCCACCGCGGTGACGCACCTGGAGCGGGAGCTGGGCGTGCAGCTGCTGATCCGGCACCACGCCAGGGGGCTGTCGCTGACCCGGGCCGGCGAGCGTTTCCTGCACGAGCTGCGGGGCTTTCTCACGCACGCCGAGGACCTGACGGAGACGGCCCGCAGCATGGGGACGGAGCTGGTGGGCGAGCTGGCGGTGGGCTGTTTCCAGACCCTGGCACCGTTCTCCCTGCCGCGGCTGCTGCGGGAGTTCGGGGAGGCGCATCCGGCGGTGCGGGTGCAGGTCACGGAGGGCGACATCCGGGCGGTGCAGCAGGATCTGCGCGGCGGCAGATGCGAGCTGGCGCTCCTGTACGACCTGGGCCTCGACCCGGACATCGAGCGGGAGGTGCTGGCGGAGGCGCCGCCGTACGCGCTGGTGCCGCCGGACCATGCGCTGGCGGGCGCGGAGGCGGTGCGGCTGGCGGACCTGGCGGCGGAGCCGATGATCCTGCTCGACCTGCCGCTGAGCCGGGACTATTTCCGTTCGCTGTTCCTCAAGGCGGGTGTCGAGCCGAAGGTGCGGCACCGCAGTACGAGTTACGAGACGGTGCGCGCGATGGTGGCGGCGGGGCACGGGTTCGCGCTGCTGAACCAGCGGCCGGTGCACGACGCGACGTACGACGGCGGGCGGGCGGTGTCGCTGCGGCTGACCGATCCGCTGCCCGCCCTGCCGGTGGTCCTGGCGCGGCTGTCGGGGGTGCGGCCGACCGCCCGCGCCCAGGCGTTCGCGGCGGTCTGCCGGACGGCGCTGGGCGCCTGAGCCGCACCTTCCCGGCCGCGGCGGCTCACAGCCGCGCGCACCCCGTGACCGTACGGGCGAAGCGGAGGACCGCGTCGCACGCCGCGGCGTGGTCCACCGCCGGGTTGCGGCTGAAGATGTGCAGGCCGTACCCGTCCTCCAGCGCGACCAGGTCGCGCGCCACCTCGGCCGCCGTCGCGGTGAGCGTGAAATCCCCCGCTGCCGCGCCCAGTTCGAGCACGGTGGTGTAGAGCGCGACCTCGCGCGCGTACAGCGACGCCATCAGGGTGGCATGCGGCCGGCTGCGGTCGGCGAGGCCGTGCAGTTCGTACAGCAGCTTGTGCACCCCGTCGTCGCTGTCGCGCGGCAGGCCGCTCCCGGCCGCCGCGCGCAGGCGTGCCACCGGGTCGGCGATGGCGTCCGTGCCGGCGTGCCGGTGTGCGAGATAGCGCTCCACGGCGGCCTGGTGTACCTCGAAGACCAGGTCGTCCAGTTCCGGGTAGTAGTAGAGCACCGAGCCGGCGGAGACCTCCGCTTCGGCCGCGATGTCCTTGATGCGCAGGCCTGCCAGGCCGCGCCCGGCGATCGCCCGGCCCGCCGCCTCGATGAGTGCCTCGCGCCGCGCGCCTTGGTTCTTGGTCCTTGCCACGGTGTGGATTCCCCGTTTCTCAGTTCAACGAAAAGCACCGTTCTCCGCTCGATCCATTGACATCCTAGCGCTCCATAGTTTGAATCTCGGTTCAAAGAATCCCCTCTCCCCCTCCCAAGGAGGCGGCGTGGCACGCGCAGCGAAGGCCACCGTGGAGCGGCACACCATCGACGTCATCCCCGACGGCGAACGCCATGGCCGCACCCGCGACCTCTTCACCATCTGGTTCTCCTCCAACCTCGGACCGCTCACGATGGTCACCGGCGCCCTGGCGCCCACCGTCTTCGGGCTCTCCTTCGCCTGGAGCGTCCTGGCCCTGCTCCTGGGCCACCTCGGCGGCGGCTTCCTGATGGCGCTGCACTCGGCGCAGGGCCCGCAGCTGGGCGTGCCGCAGATGATCCAGAGCCGCGGCCAGTTCGGCAGCGTCGGCGCGCTCGCCGTGGTCCTCGTCGTCATCGTGATGTACCAGGGGTTCTTCGCCTCCAACCTGGTGCTCGGCGCACAGTCGCTGAGCCAGGCGGTGCCGGCCGTACCGGTGGACGCCGGCATCGCGCTCGGCGCGGCGGTCAGCCTCGTCGTCACCGTCGTCGGCTACCGCCTGATGCACGGCATCGGCCGCCTGACCACCTGGCTCTTCGGCACGGTGCAGCTCGCCGGGGCGGGCTGGATCGTCCTCGGCGGGCTGCCGGCCGGGGTGCTGACCCGGGGCGGCTTCACCCTCGGCGGCTTCCTCGGCATGGTCTCGGTGGGCGTCCTCTGGCAGATCGCCTACGCGCCCTACGTCTCGGACTACTCGCGCTACATGCCCGCCGACCGGGCACAGGTCCGCTCGACACTGTGGTGCACGTACTGGGGCAGTGTGCTCGGCAGCCTCCTGCCGATGCTGGTCGGCGTCGTCGTCGGCCTCGCGGTGGGCGGCGACGACCCGGTGGCCGCGCAGTCACAGCTGCTGGGCAGCCCGCTCGCGCAGATCACGCTGTGGTCCTTCGCCGCGGTCACCATGCTCACCAACTCCATGAACCTCTACGGCGCGACGCTGTGCGTGGTCACCGCCGTCCAGACCTTCGTCCACCGCCGGCTGCCCGGCCCGGCCGTCCGCGCGCTCCTCTCGCTCGCCCTCTGCGCGCTCTCCTTCGTGCTGGCCGCGGCGCTCGCCGGCTCCTTCATGGCGCGCTACCTGAACCTGATCTACCTGCTGCAGTACGTCCTGATCCCCTGGACCGCCATCAACCTCGTCGACTTCTACCTCGTCCGGCACGGCCACTACGACGTGCCGTCCTTCTTCGCCCCGGACGGCGGCGTCTACGGCCGCTGGAACACCACGGCCCTCGGCGTCTACCTCCTCGGCATCCTCGTCGAGGTGCCGTTCATGGCCCAGACGCTCTACACCGGGCCGCTCGCACACGCCCTCGGCGACACCGACCTCGGCTGGCTCGCCGGACTGCTCTTCACCACACCGGCGTACCTCTGGGCGGCCCGGCGCCGCCTCCGCAAGGCCGCCGCCCGCACCGCGCCGGGCGCGACACCGGCCACTCCCCCGTACACCGCCGCCCCCTGACGCCCCGCACCCACCGACGTCCCGCATCCACCGACGACCGGCACCCGCCCACGACGACCGGCACCCCACCGATCTGGAGTTCCACCACCATGACCGCACCCACGTACCAGGACTGGCAGCAGCGGGCCGCCGCGCTCCGCCCCGAGACCCGGGCGTTCCTCGGCGGCGCATACGCCGACGCCGCCGACGGCCGCACCTTCACCGACATCGACCCGGCCACCGGCAAGGCGGTCGCCGACGTCGCCCGGTGCGGCGCGGCCGACGTCGACGCGGCCGTACGCGCCGCACGGACCGCATTCGAGGACGGCCGCTGGTCCCGGGCCGCGCCGGCCGAGCGCAAGCGCCGGCTGCTGCGGCTCGCCGAACTGATCACCGAGCACGGTCAGGAACTCGCGCTGCTGGACACCCTCGACATGGGCAAGCCCATCACCGAGACGCTGACCGTCGACGTACCGGGCGCCGCGGGCTGCTTCGCCTGGCACGCGGAGGCGATCGACAAGCTCTACGACGAGGTGGCGCCGACCGCGCCGGGCAGCGTCGCGATGGTGCGCCGGGTGCCGCTCGGCGTCGTCGGGGCCGTCGTGCCCTGGAACTTCCCGCTCGACATGGCCGCCTGGAAGCTGGCACCGGCGCTCGCCGCGGGCAACAGCGTGGTGCTCAAGCCCGCCGAGCAGTCGCCGCTCTCCGCACTGCTGCTCGCCCGGCTCGCGACGGAGGCCGGCATCCCCGACGGCGTACTGAACGTCGTACCCGGCTGGGGCGAGGAGGCGGGCCAGGCGCTCGGCCGCCACCCCGACGTGGACGTGCTGGCCTTCACCGGGTCGACGGCCGTCGGCAAGCTGTTCCTCTCGTACGCGGCCGAGTCCAACCTCAAGCAGGTCTGGCCCGAGTGCGGCGGCAAGAGCCCCAACGTCGTCTTCGCCGACGCCGACCTGGAGGCCGCCGCCGAAAAGGCCGCGTGGGGCTTCCTCTACAACTCCGGACAGGTGTGCTCCGCCAACACCCGTCTGCTGGTGGAGAGTTCGGTCGCCGAGGAGTTCACCGACCGGGTCGTGGCGCACGTCCGGCAGTGGCACCCAGGCGACCCGCTCGACCCCGCCACCGCGCTCGGCCCGCTGGTGGACGAGGCGCAGGCCAACCGCGTACTGGCCGCCGTGTCGACCGCCCGGGCGGCGGGCGCGCGGGTGGCCTGCGGCGGCACCCGCCCGGACCGCGACGGCGCGTACGTCGACCCCACCGTGGTCACCGGCCTGGCGCCGGACGCACCGCTCGCCCGCGAGGAGCTGTTCGGCCCGGTGCTGGCCGTGCTGCCGTTCGCGGACGAGGCGGCAGCCGTGCGGCTCGCCAACGATTCGCCGTACGGGCTGGCCGCCTCCGTGTGGACCCGGGACATCGGGCGGGCGCACCGGGTGAGCGACGCGCTGCACGCCGGGACGGTGTCGGTGAACACCGTGGACGCGCTCGATCCGGTGACACCGTTCGGCGGCTTCAAGCAGTCCGGCTTCGGCCGGGACCTCTCGCTGCACTCCTTCGAGAAGTACACGGGGCTGAAGACGACATGGATCCAGTACGCATGACGCACCGTCAGGAGGAGGTGCGGGCGGAGATCGCACGGCGCGCCGACGACCTCGTGGCGCTCACCACCGCCCTCGTCGGCTTCGACACGACCGTACGAGGGTCGGCCGGCGAGCCGGCGCGGGACGAGGCGGACCTCCAGGAGTTCCTGGCCGGGCGGCTGCGCGCGGCGGGCGCCACCGTGGACGTGTGGACGCCGAAGCCCGGGGACCTCCCGGAGTCGCCGCAGACCCCGCCGGGGCTGGACTTCGACGGGCGGCCGCAGCTCGTGGCGCGCTTCCCCGGTACGGGCGGCGGGCGCAGCCTGCTGTTCAACGGGCACATCGACGTGGTGTCGGCCGAGCCGCGCGGCGACTGGGCGTCGGACCCGTTCCGGGCCGAGGTCCGCGACGGCCGGCTGTACGGGCGCGGCACGTGCGACATGAAGGGCGGCATCGCGGCCGCGGTGGTCGCCGCCGAGGCGCTGGCCGCGCTCGGCATCCGGCTCCCCGGTGACCTGATCGTCAACACGGCGACCGACGAGGAGTGGAACGGCGCGGGCACACTGGCGTCGGTCGGGTACGGCGTACGGGCCGACGCGGCCGTGGTGCCCGAACCCACCGACCTGCACGTCGTCACCGCGCAGCGCGGCATCCTCGGCGGGACGGTCACGGTCGCGGGGCGGCCGGGGCACGCCGAGTACCCGCCCGGCGACTGGACGTCGGGCGGCGCGGTGAACGCCATCGAGAAGACGCTGCCGGTGCTGGAGGCGCTGCGCGAACTGCGCGAGCGCTGGGCGGCCGACCCCGCGCACCGCCATCCGCTGCTGCCCCCGCCGTCGATCGTGCCCACGATGATCAAGGGCGGCGAGTGGTGGGTGACCTACCCGGCCTCCTGCGAGGTCTGCCTGGACGTCACGTATCTGCCGGTACAGGCGGACGGGGGCGGCTGGGCGAGCGGGGTGCGCGCGGAGATCGAGGAGGCCGTGCGCACGGCCGTCACCGCCGACGGCTGGCTCGCCGCGCACCCGCCGGTCTTCGCCTGGGACACCGAGCTGGCGCCCGCGGAGGTACCGGCGGACCACCGCCTGGTCGGGGCGCTCCATGAGGCCGCCACCGGACTCGGCCGCACCCCGCGCGTCATCGGCGAACCGTCCTGGACCGACGCCGCCACCCTCACCCGCTTCGGCGGCACCCCGGCCGTCTGCCTGGGCCCCACCGCCACCCGCCCCGACGGCTCGCCCACCCTGCACACCGTCGACGAATACATCGAGGTCAGCGACCTGATCGCCACCGCGCAGACCCTCGCGCTGACCGCACTGACCACAACGGCCCAGCCTGCCTGAAAGGAAACACCATGAATCACGCCGAACTCGCCGCCGCCGACCGCGCCCGGATCATCCACCCCTATCTCCCCTCCTCCGTCGAGGAGCGGGTGGTGATGACCGAGGGCTCCGGCTGCCGGCTCACCGACGCCGAGGGGCGCTCGTACCTGGACGCCACCGGTGGGCTCTGGCTCGCGCAGATCGGGCACGGCCGCGAGGAGGTGGCGCGGGCCGCCGCCGCGCAGATGGCGAAGCTGGAGTACTTCACCAGCTTCTGGGAGTTCTCCAACGACCGGGCGATCGAGCTGGCCACCCGGCTGACCTCGCTGGCGCCCGAGGGCCTGGGCCACGTCTACTTCACCTCCGGCGGCTCGGAGGGCAACGAGGCCGCGATCAAGATGGCCCGCTACTACCACCACCGGCGCGGCGAGTCCTCGCGCACCTGGATCCTGGCGCGCGACAAGGCGTACCACGGGATCGGTTACGGCGGCGGCTCGGCGACCGGCTTCCCGCTGTACCACGAGGGCTTCGCGCCGATGATGCCGCACGTCAGCCACCTCACGCCGCCGTGGCCGTACCGCACCGAGCTGTACGGCGGCGAGGACCCCTGCGACTTCCTCATCCGGGAGCTGGAGGAGCGGATCGCGGAGATCGGGCCCGGCAACATCGCGGCGATGATCGGCGAGCCGATCATGGGCGTGGGCGGCATGCTGGTGCCGCCGGCCGACTACTGGCCGCGGGTGCGGGAGGTGCTGGACCGGCACGGCATCCTGCTGGTCTTCGACGAGGTCGTGACGGCGTACGGGCGGGTCGGCGAGTGGTTCGCCGCGCAGCACTTCGGCGTCACCCCGGACATCATCGTCACCGCCAAGGGCATCACCTCCGGGTACACGCCGCTGGGCGCGCTGCTGGTCGGGGACCACGTGGCCGAGCAGCTGCTGCGCGAGCACGGCTTCCCGATGGGCTACACCTACAACGGTCACCCGGTCGCCGCGGCGGTGGCGCTGACCAACCTCGACATCATCGAGCGCGAGGGACTGCTGGCCCGCGCGGTGGAGACCGGCGGCGCGCTGCACAACGAACTCCAGGCGCAGCTGGGCGACTTGCCGGTGGTCGGCGAGGTGCGGTCGGTGGGCATGATGCTCGCCGTCGAGCTGGTCGCGGACCGGACGACCCGCGAGCCGCTGCCGGTGCGGCCGGAGCGGATGCCGCACGATGTGATCCGGCGCGAGACCGGCGTGATCGTACGGGACTCCGCGCACAGCATCGTGCTGTCGCCGCCGCTGGTCATGACCGAGGCGGAGGTGAAGGAGACCGTCACCGCGATGCGCTCGGTCCTCGAACGCACCCTGCCGACCGGAGAGATCCGGGACTGATCCGTTCATCCGCAGCCGGCCACGACTGGAAGGGCGCACTGCCGTGTCCGTACCACCCACCAGATCCGCACCCGCACCACCACCGCCACCACCGCCGGAGACCGTTCCCCATCTGCACCGCAGCCTGCGCCGGTTCGACATCCTGGCGATGGGCGTGGCGGCCGTCATCTCCTTCGACGTGCTGGGGCAGCTCGCCACCGGCGGAGGTGAGGCCGTCACCTGGATCGCCGCGATCGCGGTGGGCTTCCTGCTGCCGTACGCGCTGGTCTTCGCCGAGACCGGGGCCGCCTTCCCGCAGGAGGGCGGGCCGTACGTCTGGGTGAAGCTGGCGTTCGGCCGCGCGGCGGCGGCGCTGACCACGATGTTCTACTGGGTCACCAATCCGGTGTGGCTCGGCGGTTCGCTGGTGTTCGTCGCCGCCGAGGCGTGGGACGGCTTCGTCTTCCCGCTCGGCTCCGGAACGGCGGCCGACTACACGTTCAAGCTGCTGTTCATCTGGGCGGCGATCCTGACCGCGATCGTGTCGCTGCGCCGCGGCAAATGGATCACCACGGCGGGCGCGGCTGCGAAGGTGCTGGCGCTCGCCGTGTTCTCCTGCACGGCGGTGGCGTACGGCGTGGAGCACGGCTTCCACGGCCTGGACCACGCCTCGTTCGCCCCCTCCGGGGCCGGCTTCCTGGCCCTGGTTCCGGTGCTGCTCTTCGCGTACGTCGGGTTCGAGGCGCCGAACGCGGCGGGGGACGAGATGCACGACCCGCAGCGGGACGTGCCGGTCTCCATCGGCTTCTCCGGGCTGATCGCCGCGTGCTGCTACCTGCTGCCGGTACTGGCGATCCTGTCGGCGGCACCGGCCGGGCAGGTGACCGGCATCGGCGGATTCATGGACGCGGCCCGGCTGGTCTTCGCGGTGTACGGCAGCTGGAGCGGGCCGCTGCTGACCACGGCCGCCGTGGCGTTCGTCTTCGCGCTGCTCACCCAGGGCAGCGCGTGGATGATCGTCAGCGACCGGATGCAGGCGATGACGGCCGCCGACGGCGGGTTCTTCAGCCGCGGGCTGGGCGCGTTCCATGCGCGGCTGGGCACCCCCGTGCGGATGAACCTGCTCTCCGGGATCACCGCGACGCTCTTCATGGTCGCCGCGATGAACCTGGCGGCCGGGGACGCCGCCGCGGTCTTCGGCGTCGTGCTGACGGTCGCCATCACCACGCTGCTGCTGTCGTATCTGGTGATCGTGCCGGCGCTGGTCCGGCTGCGGCTCCGGCGCCCTGAGGTGCCGCGCCCGTACCAGGTGCCCTTCGGCACCCGCGGCTTCGTCGTCTGCGCGGGGGTCGTCTACGCCTGGATCCTGCTGGGGTCCTGGGTGGCCCTGTTCCCCGGCACGCTGGAGCACCTCTTCGGCCTCGGCTACGCCTTCCAGGACACCTGGGGCGTCTCCCGGACCACGTTCGAGGCGTTCACCCTCGGGACGGTCGTCCTGCTGCTGGCCGTCGGCGCCCTCGGGCTCCGGGGCCGGCGGCGCGCGGGCTAGCAGGCGTCGCTCCGCCACAGCGCGTCCGGGTCGTCGCCCACGCCGTCGAGGACGAGCTGTGCGTCCCGCTGCCCCAGCGCGATGGCCTCGTCGATGAATTCCGGCTGGAAGAGGAGGTAACTGAGCAGTTCACCCCGGCTGTGCCCCGGCCCGAGGAGCAGGGACAGCAGGGCCAGGTCGAGGTCGGCGAGCCGGCGGGTGCCGCGGTAGTACGTGTCGAGGACGTACGCCGCGCGCTCGCCGAGCCGGTCCCCCTGACCGGGCGGCGGGCCGCCGAAGAGGTACTCGACGACCTCGTACGGCCGGCCGCCCGGACTGCGGCCCCGCCCACCGGACCGCAGCAGCTCGTCGACCTTTCCGAGCGTCCGGGTGTCCTCGATCATCCGGTCCGCGAGCACGCCGTTCAGGACCTGCGCGACGACGTCCGCGACGGCCGGCGGGGGCGCGCCCCGGCCGTGGGTGCGGGGCAGGTAGCGCAACGGCGTGGTGGCGACGATCACCACGCGGCGCACGCCGAGCGAGATCGCCGGTTTGATGGGCGCGTTGAGCCGTACTCCGCCGTCCATGTACCAGCCGTCGGCCTCCTCGATGTACACGGGCGGGAACGCCACCGGGATCGCGGCGGACGCCAGTACGTGTTCCTCGGTGAGCACGGTCCGGGTGTAGTCCACCGCCCGGTCGGCGTCGCTCTCCGGCAGCGCCGCGGTCCGCGGCCCCTCCACGAAGATCTCGGTGCGGCCGCTGCGGCAGGCGGTGGTGGCCACCGCGACGGCCTGCACCGCACCGCTGCGCGTGTTGGCGTGCAGCCGGTGCCAGTCCAGCTTCGCGCGCAGGGTCTCCCGCAGCGGGCGGGTGTCCAGGAGACCCGACACCGGTGGCCCGGACGGGTCGACGAGTGTCGTGAGGTACTGCCACAGGAGGGCCGGCACCGCGGGCAGGAACGCCGCGAACACCTGGTCCTTCGTCAGTCCCCGCCAGGCCCGCAGCGCTTCGTCGGCGGCCTGCTGGGCGGGCAGATGGGCCAGCGAGGCGAAGAGCACCGCGTTCAGCGCGCCGGCGCTGGTGCCGACGAACACATCGGGCCGCTGCCGGAATTCCGCGAGCTTGGGCAGCAGCGTCGCCAGCATTCCCGCCTCGTACGCGCCCCGGGCACCGCCGCCCGCCAGGACGGCCCCCACCGCGGCGGCCTCCGGCGGATTCCCCGGATCCCGGTCGGTCATCACCACTCCCCCTCGTGCGGACGGCCGGCAGACCGATCGCACACCGGCGCGGTGCGCCGCGCAACGGCGGAACCGGCCATGCGGTCCGGGCTATGGGCGGTATAGGAATTCCGGTGGTTCTGCCCCGGGGCGCGGCGGTGTTCCCTGGTGGACAGGGCGGCACGACCGGCCGCCGACGTCGACCTCAGAGGTGGAACCGCACATGAAGGAAGCTGGTGCCGAGCGGCTGACCGTCAACGGCCGCGGCTACGCCCGGCCCGCCCGGCCCGTCGTCGTGGTGTGCATCGACGGCAGCGAGGACGCCTATCACGAGCGGGCCATCGCCGACGGCCGGATGCCGTTCCTGGAGCGGATGCTGCGGGACGGCAGCGATCTGCGCGCGGACTGCACGATGCCGTCCTTCACCAACCCCAACAACCTGTCCATCGCGACCGGAGTGCCGCCGTCGGTGCACGGGATCTGCGGCAACTACTTCTACGACCCGGCGGCCGACGCCGAGGTCATGATGAACGACCCGGAACTGCTCCGCGCGCCCACGCTGTTCGCGGAGTTCTCCCGGGCCGGCGCCAGGGTCGCGGTGATCACCGCGAAGGACAAGCTGCGCCGGCTGCTGGGCAAGGGGCTGGAGAACGGCATCTGCTTCTCGGCGGAGAAGGCCGACCGGGTCACCCAGCAGGACAACG
The DNA here is from genome assembly GCF_040643545.1 of Streptomyces sp. NPDC047117. Lineage (NCBI taxonomy): Bacteria > Bacillati > Actinomycetota > Actinomycetes > Kitasatosporales > Streptomycetaceae > Streptomyces > Streptomyces sp. NPDC047117. Next base: position 74,674 of record NZ_JBEYUN010000010.1, read on the forward strand.
GCATCGAGAAGGTGCTGGAGCGGGTGGGCATGGAACTGCCGTCCGTCTACAGCGCCGAGCTGAGCGAGCTGGTGATGGCCGCGGGCACGGACGTGCTGGAGCGGGACCGCCCGGAGCTGATGTACCTGTCGCTGACGGACTACATCCAGCACAAGCACGCGCCCGGCTCCCCCGTGGCCAACGACTTCTACGCCATGCTGGACGGCTACTTCGCGCGGATCGACGCGCTCGGCGCCGTCCTGGTCGTCACCGCCGACCACGGCATGAACGCCAAGAGCGACGGCACCGGGGACGCACAGGTGGTCTTCCTCCAGGACGAGCTGGACGCGCGGCTGGGCGCGGGCGCCGCACGCGTCGTGCTGCCGATCACCGACCCGTACACCGTGCACCACGGGGCGCTCGGCTCCTACGCCACGGTGCACCTGCCGCCGGACGCCGACGCGGACGCGCTCCGTGCCGAGCTGGCCGCGCTGGACGGGGTGGCCGAGGTGATGGGGCGGGAACGGGCCTGCGTCCGCTTCGAACTGCCCGCCGACCGGATCGGCGAACTGGTGGTCATCTCCGAACGCAACACCGTGCTGGGCACCACCCCCGCGCGGCACGACATCTCCGGCTTCACCGAACCGCTGCGCTCGCACGGCGGGCTGACCGAGCAGCGGGTGCCGTTCCTGGTGAACGCGCCGGTCGGACCGCTCCCGCAGGGCCACCGGCTGCGCAACTTCGACAGCTACTGGGTGGGCACGTCGGTGGCGGCGGGAGCGCCGCTCACCGGCTGACCCACCGGCACGCCACCCCCCTCACACGGAAGCACCACCCGGCCCCGGCGCGCCGCCGAGGCGCGCGCCGGGGCCCCGTCATGCCCGATTCCAGGCCGAGGGACAGGACACCGCCATGGCCGACCTCGCACCGCAGTCCGTACCGACACCACCCCCCGGGCCCGCGCTCGCCACGCGGGAAGCGCTGCGGCGGACGGCCCGCTGGCGCCGGCAGATCTTCGCGGTCACCTGGATCGCGTACGCGGGCTTCTACTTCGTCCGCCAGGCGTTCTCCGTGGCCAAGCTGGGCATCCTGGACGATCCTCTGGTCAACGGGGTGCTCACCGAGCAGGTGCTGGGCGTGCTGGACGCGGTGTACCTCGCGGCGTACGCGGCCGGGCAGTTCCTGTGGGGCATGTGGGCGGACCGGTTCGGGCCGCGGGTGGTGGTGGCCGGTGGCATGGTGGGCGCGGTCGTCGCCGCGTGCGCGATGGGCCTGAGCAGCGCGGTGCTGGTGTTCGGCGGCGCGATGGTGGTCCAGGGGCTGGCGCAGTCGGCGGGCTGGGCACCGCTGTGCAAGAACATGGGCAGCTTCTTCCCGGTGCGGGAGCGCGGCCGGGCGCTCGGCGTCTGGAGCAGCAACTACGCCTTCGGCGGGCTGGCCGCGCCGCCGTTCCTCGGCTGGTGGGCGTACGAGGTGTTCGGCAGCTGGCACGCGGCGTTCTTCGCGGGCGCGGTCACGCTCGCCGTCGTCCTGGCGGTGTTCCTGGTATTCCAGCGCAACACCCCGCAGGACGTGGGGCTGCCCGACCCGAACCGCACGGACGAGGAGCCCGCCGCTGCCGGTGAGGCGGCCCCGCCGAGACGGCGCGCGCTGAGCCTGTACAAGGAGGCGTTGCGCGACCGCATGGTGCTGACGCTGGGTGCGGCGTACTTCCTGCTCAAGCCGGCCCGGTACGCGATCCTGCTGTGGGGCCCGGTGATCGTCAGCCGGCAGCTGCCGGAGGTCGGCAAGGTGGGCGCCACGCTCATCCCGGTGGCGTTCGGGGTCGCGGGCGTGCTCGCGCCGATCCTCATCGGCTGGGTCTCCGACACCGTCTTCCGGTCCCGCCGGGTGCCGCCGTGCGTCCTGGCGCTGCTCCTGCTGACCGTCGCGCTGGCGCTGTTCATGCCGCTGACGGCGACCGGCAGCGCGGTGGTGATGATCGCGGTGCTGGCGGTGATCGGCCTGGCCGTGTACGCGGCCGACGCGATGATCAGCTGCGTCGCGGCGGTCGACTTCGGCAGCGCCGGCGGCGCGGGCACGGCCGCCGGGCTGGTCAATGGCTGCGGCTCGGTCGGCGCGATACTCGGCGGCCTGCTGCCCGGCTTCCTCTCCGGCACCACCCTGTTCTACGGATTCGCCGCGGCCGCGCTGCTCGCCGGCCTGCTGATGCTGCCGCAGTGGAACCGCCTGCCGGCAGCGGCGTCCTGAGCCACGCTGTCCGCAGCTCCATCCCGAGGTCCATCCGCAGTGCACCACCACTGAGAGGGGATCACCCATGGCGTCCCGTACCCCGCACCGCACCGAGCACCGTGCCGACACCGCCGTCGTCGGCGGCGGCATCGTCGGCCTCGCGCACGCCCTCGCGGCGGCCAAGCGCGGCGACCGCGTCGTCCTCTTCGAGCGCGACGACCACTCCGTAGGCGCCTCCATCCGCAACTTCGGCATGATCTGGGCGGTGGGCCAGCGGCGCGGCGCGATCTACCAGCGTGCCCTGCGCAGCCGGGAGATCTGGCTGGAGATCGCGGCCAAGACCGGGCTGTGGGCCGTACCGGCCGGCTCGCTGCACCTGGCGCACCGGCCCGACGAGGTCGCGGTGCTGGAGGAGTTCGTGGCCAGCACGCCGGCGGCCCGGGAGCGCGGTACGGAGCTGCTCTCCGCGCGGGAGACGGTGGCCCGCAGCCACGCCGCGCACCCGGACGGGCTGCTGGGCGCCATGTGGAGCCCGACGGAGCTGAATGTCCCCGCGGCACGCGATACCGGCGGTCGCCGCGCATCTGGCCGACGAGTACGGCGTGGACGTGCGGTTCGGCGCGACGGTCCGCGGCATCGACATGCCGGCCGTCTCGACGACGGCGGGCGACTGGCAGGTGGACCGGGTCTTCGTGTGCAGCGGGAACGACTTCGAGACGCTGTACCCGGAGGTCTTCGCGGACAGCGGGCTGGTCCGCTGCAAGCTGCAGATGCTGCGGACGGGGGTGCAGCCGGGCGGCTGGCAGCTGGGGCCGATGCTGTGCGGCGGGCTGACGCTGCTGCACTACGCGGCGTTCGAGGAGCTGGCGGCGCGGGAGGCGCTGGACCGGCGGATGCGTGCCGAGCTGCCGTTCCACCGGGACAACGGCATTCACGTACTGCTGTCGCAGACGGCGGACGGGCGGCTGACGATCGGCGACAGCCACGCGTACGCGACGACGCACGACCCGTTCGAGAGCGAGGAGATCAACGCGGCGATCATGGACTACCTGGCCGGCTTCGCACGGCTCCCGGACACCACGGTCACCGAACGCTGGTCGGGTTTCTACCCGTCCCTCCGGGACGGCCGCACGGAACTGGTGACCGACCCGGAGCCCGGGGTGACGGTGGTCAACGGGGTCGGCGGCGCCGGGATGACGCTGTCCTTCGGGCTCGCCGAGGAGATCGTGGCGGCGCGCTGAGCCACGGGCCGGCGCCGCACGCACGGTACGCGACCGCACGGACGACGTGCGGTCGCGTCGCGTGAGGCAGGTCACCGATTCATGATGGAATGCCCGGCACACCCGGATTGCTGTCATAGGTGCGACTGCCGATGGAACTGTGTCCCCGGGCCTCACCTATTGCCCGTGGGGAAGATCGTTCGGCTGAAGCCCCACGGAGCCTTTCGCCGAGAGGCGACCGCCACCGGCAGCCGCGCCAGACCGCCCCGACCGGCCTCCCCCGACCGGTCGGGGCTCTTCTTTGTGCGCCCGGCCCTGTGCGCCCGGCGGTCAAAAACCGGGAGCCGGTCCGTCCGCCGGCATGATGGAGTTGGCGACCATGAACCACTCTCCGCTGCCTCTCCCCCTGGAGAGCGAGCTGCCGGCCAGGATGATGGACAACCTGGCCGAACACGCCTGCCACCTGCACCGGCGGATGGCCGGCGCGACCGTCACGGGGACCGGTGACCTCCTGATCGCCGACAGCGGCCTGCCCGACGACACCTTCAACATCGTCGCCGCGGCCCGCTTCCGCCCCGGCACCGCCGCGGCGCGGATCGACGCGACGGTGCGCACGCTGACGGCCACCGGCCGCCCCTTCTCCTGGTGGGTGGGGCCGGACTCCGTACCGGAGGACCTGGGCGCCCGGCTGTCGGACGCCGGGGTGCCGGCCGCCGAGCACGAGACGGCCATGTGGGCCGAGCTGGGCGACGGCCTGCCGCGGCCGCACGCCGCCGGGCTGGACATCCGCCCCGTGACCACGCCCGCGGAACTCGCCGACTTCGCCGCGGTCCTCGCCGCGAACTGGGACCCGCCCGCGGCGACCGTCCGCCGCTTCTTCGACCGGGCGGCCCCGCAGGCGCTGGCCGCCGACTGCCCGGCCCGCTATCTGGTCGGCCACGCGGCGGGCCACCCGGTCGCCGCGGCCGAGGTCTTCCTCCACGCGGGGGTGGCCGGGGTCTACAACATCTCCACCCTGGCCACCCACCGCCGCCGCGGCTACGGCGGCGCCCTCACCCTCGCCGCCCTCCACGCGGCCCGCGACCGGGGCCACCGCGTCGCGGTCCTCCAGGCCTCCGCGGAGGGCGAACCGGTCTACCGCCGGCTGGGCTTCCGCCCCTGCGGCCGGTTCACCGAGTACGCCGTCACCCCGTGACCGCACGCCGCCCCGAGGCGCCCGGTCCCGGCACGGCCCAGTACGCGACTTAGTAGCTGATGCACGCCGAGTGCCACTCCATGTAGAAGTCCCACACCTGCGGGGAGCACTCCGGCGGGCCGTACTGGGAGGCCTTCGCGCCGACGTGCGGCAGGTGGGCGTACGCGCCCACGCCCGGGCGGTTCACGTGCAGCATGCCCGCCTCGAAGCGCTCGATGGCCTCGAAGGCGCGGGACTGGGAGGCGGTGAAGACGGTGCCGGACATGCCGTACTTCACGGAGTTGGAGATCCGCATCGCGTCGTCGAAGCCGTCGGCGTCGACCACGGCCAGCACCGGGCCGAAGACCTCCTCCTGGGCCAGTTCGCTGTCCCAGGGCACGTCGCGGATGACGGTGGGCCGGACGTAGCAGCCGTCCGGCAGCCCGTCGCCGGTGGCGCGCACACCGCCGCACAGCACCTTGCCGCCGTCGCGCTGCGCCCCGGCCACGGCCGCCAGCGCGGCTTCCATACGGGCCGGGTTGACCACGGGGCAGATCTGCGAGGCGGGGTCGGTGCCGGGACCGACCTTCATGTCCGCGACCCGGGCCACCAGCCGGTCCAGGAAGGCGTCCCGTACCCGTACGTCGACGACCGCCCGGCTGGTGGCGCTGCACCGCTGCCCGGCCTGTCCGAAGGCGCCGTGCACGACGGCGTCGACAGCGCCGTCCAGGTCCGCGTCGTCCAGCACGATCACCGCGTTCTTGCCGCCCAGTTCGAGCTGCGTACGGAGCAGCCGGTGGGCGCCGCCGGCGTGGATGGCGGTGCCGACGGGCAGCGAGCCGGTGAAGCTGATGCCGGCCACGGACGGGTTGGCGACCAGCGCCTCGCCCGCCGCGACGTCGCCCTGGACGAGGTTGAGGACGCCGTCGGGCAGTCCTGCCTCGTGAAAGACCTCGGTCAGCAGGGCCGCGGTGAGCGGAGTGAGCGGCGAGGGCTTGAAGACGGCCGTGCACCCGGAGAGCAGCGCCGGGGCGACCTTCCACATCGGGATGGCCAGCGGGAAGTTCCAGGGCGAGACCAGGCCGACGACGCCGATGGGGCGCCGGAAGGTGTACGCGAACGTACGGTCCTCCTCGGCGGGCGCCGTGACGCCGCCGAGCAGCCGGGCCTGGCCCGCGGTGAAGTCCAGCACGGCGCGGGCCCTGGCCACCTCACCCTGTGCCTCGCGGAGCAGTTTGCCCTGCTCGCGGGTGATGGCACGGGCGAATTCCGCGGCCCGCTCGGTGAGTCCGCGGCCGGCCTCGGTGAGGATCGCGGCGCGGCGGATGGGGCCCAGTTCGCGCCAGGCGGGCAGGGCCGCCGACGCGGCGTCCACCGCGCGGTCCACGTCGACGCCGCCGGACTCGGCGAACTCCCCGATCCGGTCGGTCAGGTCGGCCGGGTCGAGGTTGGTCCTGGTCTGGCCGGACTCGGCCGGACTCCACCGGCCGTCGATGAAATTCAGCAGGTGGTGCGCTGCCACGGGCTCCTCGGCGGAAAGGTGTGCCATGCCCCGTCCCTTCGCTGGACATCTGCGGAGACTGCTGTGACGTGCTCGGTCACAGCCAATCGCCAGGCTGTCCCAGTGAAGGTGCGGGCACCATCCGGGAATTGTGAATGGCCCCGATAGCGCTGCCCTATCTGGCACTGTGACGGCGGGCGCGCCTGGCACCTCCACGCGGCCGGCACCGGCCGGCAGGCGTACGCGACCCGCGGCACCACAGGCCGGCGACAACAGAAGACACCAGGAGGCCCGATGACCCGTCCGTTCCGCTTCGGCGTCAACACGCTCGCGATCGCCTCCGCCGACGAGTGGCGGAAGAAATGCCGGCAGGCCGAGTCGATCGGCTACGACGTCCTGCTCGTCCCCGACCATCTCGGCATGCCCGCGCCGTTCCCCGCGCTGGTGGCGGCCGCCGAGGCCACCGAGCGGCCGCGGGTGGGCACCTTCGTCCTCAACACCGGTTTCTGGAACCCGGCGCTGCTGGCCCGCGAGGTGGCGACCACCGACGCGCTCACCGGCGGCCGGCTCGAACTCGGCCTGGGCACCGGGTACGTGAAGGCCGAGCACGAGTCGGCCGGGCTCCCCTGGGGCAGCCCGGGACAGCGGGTCGATCACCTGGCCCGCACGATCGAGGAGCTGGACCGGCTGCTGGCCGATCCGGAGCACGTACCGCACGCCGTGCAGACGCCGCGGCCGCCGCTGCTGATCGGCGGCAACGGCCCGCGGATGATGCGGCTGACGGCGCGGCACGCGGAGATCGCGGCGTTCCAGGGCGGCCGGCAGGCGCCGGGCAAGCCGGAGGGCACGCTGGAGCTGGCCACCGCCGAAGAGCTGGACGCGACGGTCGCCCGGTACCGGGAGGCGGCGGCCGGCCGCGCCGTCCCGGCCGAGCTGAACATGCTGATCCAGCGCGTGGTGATCACCAACGACCGCCGGGCGACGGCCCGCGAGTTCGCCGCGTACTTCGAGAACCTGGACGAGGACCAGGTGCTGGACGCGCCGACGATGCTGTTCGGCACGGTCCGGCAGCTGGCCGACCAGCTCCGGGAGCGCCGCGAGCGGTACGGCTTCTCCTACATCACGGTCCTGGACGCGGCCCTGGAGACGTTCGCGCCGGTCGTCGAGGAGCTGCGGGGCACCTGATGCCCTGCCTAGCGGGTGGCGTCGGCCGGGGCGTCGTGGCGCAGCCGGCCGGGCCACCACACCGCGGGACCGATGTCCCGTACGAGCGCGGGGACGAGGAGGGAGCGTACGACGACGGTGTCCAGGAGCACCCCGAAGGCCACGATGAAGGCGATCTGGGCGAGGAACGCCAGCGGGATGACGACGAGTGCCGCGAAGGTCGCCGCCAGCACCACCCCGGCGGACGTGATGACGCCGCCGGTGCTCACCAGGCCGCGCAGCATGCCCTGCCGGGTGCCGTGCAGCAGGGTCTCCTCGCGTACCCGGGACATCAGGAAGATGTTGTAGTCCACGCCCAGCGCCACCAGGAAGACGAACCCGTACAGCGGGACCGAGGCGTCCGTGCCACTGAAGCCGAAGACGTGCTGGAAGACCAGGCCGGAGATGCCCAGCGTGGCCAGGTAGTTCAGCCCGACCGTGGCGACCAGGAGCAGCGGCAGCAGCAGTGAGCGCAGCAGGAAGACCAGGATGGCCAGGATGACGGCGAGGACGACGGGGATGATCAGCGCCCGGTCCTCTTCGGCGGTGCGCTGGGTGTCGTACTGCTGGGCGGTGTAGCCGCCCACCAGGGAGCCGGGGTCGACGGTGTGCAGCCGGTCGCGCAGGGCGCCGACGGTCCGCTTGGCGGCGTCGCTGTCGGGTGTGTCGGCGAGCGTGGCGTCGATCCGTACGCGGCCGTCCACGACCAGGGGCGCGCCGCCGGGCCGGCCGGAGGCGCCGACGGCGCTCGCGCCGTCGACCCCGGGGGTGGCGGCTGCGGCCTTGACGACCTGGTCGCGGCGGTCGGCCGAGGCGATGACGACGACGGGCTGTCCCGAGCCGCCGGGGAAGTGGGCGCTCAGCGTCCGCTGGGCGCTGACGGACGGCGCGTCGTTGATGAACAGCTCCTCCATCGGCACGCCGCGGGAGTCGAGTGCCGGGAAGAAGGCCGCCGCCGCGGCGAGCACCGCGCAGGTGGTGATCCACAGCCGGCGGGGCCGGGTGTTGACCCAGGTCGCGACGCGCTGCCACAGGCCGTGCCCGGCCGTGCCCTCGGCGTGCGGCTTGGCGGGCCAGAGGGCGGCCCGGCCCAGGAGGGCGAGGACGGCGGGCAGGAAGGTCAGTGCGGACAGCACGGCGCACACGATGCCGATGGCTCCGACGGGGCCCAGCGCACGGTTGTTGGTCAGGTCGCTGAGGAGCAGTGCCAGCAGTCCGAGCGCGACGGTGGCGGCGCTGGCGCCGATGGCGGCGGCGGACCGGACCACCGCGGCCCGGGCTGCGGCGAAGCGGTCGTGGCGCCGGGCCAGTTCCTCGCGGAACCGCGCCGTCAGGAGCAGCGCGTAGTCGGTGGCCGCGCCGATCACCAGGATCGAGAGGATGCCCTGCACCTGGCCGTCGACGCGGACGACGTCGTGATCGGCCAGGACGTAGACGACGGCGCAGGCGACGCCGAGGGCGAAGACCGCGCTGACGATGATGACCAGTGGCAGCAGGACGCTCCGGTAGACCAGCAGCAGGATCACCAGTACGGCGGCCAGGGCGACGCCGAGCAGGATCCCGTCGATGCCCGCGAAGGCGTCGGAGAGGTCCGTCCGGCTGGCGGCGGGCCCGGCCAGCTGCACCTTGGTGCCGTCGACCTGCTCGGCGGTCTTGGTGACGTCCTGGAGGACTTCGGAGAGCCGGTCGCCCAGGTCCGGGCGGAGCTGCACGATGCCTTCGAGCGCGCGCCGGTCCTTGGAGACGAGGGCGGGCGAGGGCCGTTCCGTCACCCCCTCGGCCTCCGCGAGGCCCTGCAGCGCGCGGGTGGCCGCCGCCTGCTGGGCTTCGGTGAACCGCCCGTCGTCGTCCCGGGTCCACACCACGATGGCGGGCAGCGTCTCGCTCTGGTCGAAGTCCTTCTGCGCGTCGATGACCCGGGTGGACTCCGCGCTCTGCGGGAGGAATGCCGCCTGGTCATTGGTGGCGACTTCGCCCAGCTTGCCGGCGTAGGACCCGAAGACTCCTCCCAGGGCCAGCCATACGAGTACGAGGACCAGCGGGACCACCCAACGGGACGGTCGGCGTGCGGTGTTCATTCACTGTCCAAACGGAGTGGGCGTGGTACGCGGAGAACTGCCTCGACCATAAAGTATCTCAATGATTGAGTCATCCTATCCTTGATACATGCACTCTCCCCGCCGGGAGCCCTCGGCCCCTCCCGCCACCGACCTGCAGGCCTTCGCGGTCCTGCTGCGCCGGATGAACAGCGAGTTCAACCGCATCGCCCACGACTTCGCGCAGGATCACCATCTGCACACCACCGACATCCAGGCCCTGTCCGCGATCATGGATGCCGAGGCCGAGGACGGGCAGCCCATGACACCCGGCCGGCTGCGCGAACGGCTCAACCTCACCTCGGGCGCCGTCACCGCCTGTCTGGACCGCCTGGAACGTGCCGGCCACATCAGCCGCCTCCGCGACGCGGGCGACCGCCGCGTGGTCCATCTGCACTACAACGACAGCGCCCGCCAACTGGCCCGGCACTACTTCCACCCCCTCGCACGCTCCACCGACGCCGCCCGGAGCCAGTTCGACGGCGAGCAGCTCGCGACCGTCACCGCCTTCCTCCAGGCCCTCAACCACGAGCTCGCGCAGGAGCGTTGACGCGGCGGAGCACCGGGCCCCGGCGACCGTCTTGACTGGTGGAACCGGGTGGCCCGGGGCCGTCGGCCGATGGTGGGATGCCAGCATGAGTGATCTTCGTATCCGTGCCGCACTGCCCGCAGAGATCGACGCCGTGCTGGCCTTCTGGAAGCTGGCCGCCGAGGGCACGAGCATCAGCGACGACCGGACCGGCATGGCCCGGCTGCTCGTCCGCGACCCGGAGGCGCTGCTGCTCGCCGAGCGGGACGGCGAACTGGTCGGCACGGTGATCGCGGGCTTCGACGGCTGGCGCTGCCATCTGTACCGGCTGGCGGTGCACCCCGAGCGGCGCCGGCAGGGCATCGGCCGGGCGCTGCTGGCGGCGGCCGAGGAGCGGTTCGCGGCGCTGGGCGGGCGGCGTGCCGACGCGATGGTGCTCGACCGCAACGACCTCGCGCACCAGGCGTGGCAGGCGTCCGGGTACGCGCCGGAGCCGCAGTGGAGCCGCTGGGTGCGGCACCTGGACGGCCCCAGGGCCACCGACGGCGCTCCGGACGCCGGGGCGCGGAACGAGGTCGAGGCGTAGGACGGACGGAGCGGGGCGCGCGGCGCGTCGGCCGGACCGGGCCGCCGGTCCGGCCGACGATGCTGTTCATGATCGATGTGATGGCACAGACGCCGGTGTCCCCCGACGGCCGGCTGGGCAGGGCCGAGGAGCACCCGGGCCACGCCGACCGCCCGTACGTCCGCCGGCGGGACCGCATCGCGGCCCTCGCGACGGGGCACCGGGTCGGCGCGCCCTCCCCGCTCGTGGAGTACACCGCGGAGGAGCACGCGACGTGGCGCACCGTGCTCGCCGCGCTGGCCGACGCCCAGCGGGGCCGGGTGTGCCGCGCGGTGGCCGCGGCCCGGGAGCGGGCGCCCGTGCCGGCGGACCACGTCCCCCAGCACGCGGAGGTCGGCGACCGGTTGCACGAGCTGACCGGTTTCCGCTTCACCCTGGCCGGGGGCATCGTGCCCAACGCCCGCTTCCTCGGCTCGATGGCCGACGGCTACTTCCACGCCGTGCAGTACGTACGGCATCCGGCGATGCCCCTGTACACCTTCGAGCCCGACGTCCTGCACGACATGCTCGGCCACGGCACGCATCTGTGCGATCCGTGGTTCGCCGAGCTGTACCGCACGGTGGGCCGGGCCGCGGCCCGGGTCACGTCCGACGACGCGCTGGACCTGATCAGCCGGGTGTACTGGTACACGCTGGAGTACGGCGTCGTCCACGAGGGCGGCCGGCCGAAGGCGTACGGCGCCGCGCTGCTGTCGTCCTACGGGGAGCTGCGGCGATTCGAGCGCGCCGACATCCGGGCCTGGGACCTCGCCGACATCGCGGCCCGCCCGTACCAGGTCGCCGGCTACCAGCCGGTCCTGTACGCCGTGGAGTCGCTCGACCATCTCGCCGGGACGCTGCACGGCTTCCTCGACGACTTCGACGAGTCCACCCGCGACCGCCTGGGGCTGCCACCCTTGGCGCAGCGGGGGTTCATGGGGCGTCCCACGCCGGAACGATCCGCTGCTCCCGCCGTCCCGCCGAACAAATGATCAACCGAGTTTTTTGCCGGTCCTTTACTATGGATACTCCCCCGGCTGCTGGATACACGGAATCCACGGCCCCACCCCCGAAGAAAGGTGTGAGCGTCCGGCCATGGGCGACCCTCCTAGTTGCAGTCGACACCGCGCGAGCCTCCCGACCCTGTCCGACCATGGGATGGAGGTGACCCGATGACCGAGCTGCTTCTGCTGGCCGTGGCGCTTCTGCTGACCCTGGCCTGCGGCGTCTTCGTGGCGGCCGAGTTCTCGCTGACGACCGTCGAGCGCAGCGATCTGGAACGTGCCGCCGAGCGCGGTGAGCGCGGCGCGGACAGCGCCCTGAAGGCCGTACGCGGCCTGACCTTCCAGCTCTCCGGTGCCCAGCTGGGCATCACCGTCACCGGCCTGATCATCGGCATGCTGGCCAAGTCCTCGATCGCCGCGCTCCTCGCCGGCCCCCTGGAGGCCATGGGGCTGTCGCGCTCGGCGGGCGAGAGCATCGCGCTGGTCCTCGGTACGGCCATCTCCACGGTCGTGCTGATGGTCATCGGCGAGCTGGTCCCGAAGAACTGGGCGATCTCCAGCCCGCTGCCCATCGCCAAGCGGGTGGCCACGCTCCAGCGGGGCTTCAGCGCCGCCTTCAAGCCGCTGATCGGCCACCTCAACAACACCGCGAACCGTGTGGTGCGCCGGATGGGCCTGGAGCCGGCCGAGGAGCTGGCGTCCGCGCGCGGCCCGCAGGAGCTGGTGGCGCTCGCGCGGCACTCCGCCAGGGAGGGCGCGCTGGAGCCGGACACGGCCGAGCTGTTCGTCCGCACGCTGAACCTCGCCGACCTGACGGCGGAGAACGTCATGACGCCGCGGGTGCAGGTCACGGCGCTGGACGTGCAGTGCACGGCCGAGGACGTGGCCAACGCGACCCGCGCCACCGGGCTGTCCCGCTTCCCGGTCTACCGCGGCAGCCTGGACAGCATCGTCGGCGTCGCGCACATCAAGGACGTGCTCGCGATACCGGCCGCGCGGCGGCCCCGGCACGCCGTCGCGGAGATGCTCCGCGAGCCGCTGCTGGTACCGGAGACGCTGCCGGTCAACGAGCTGCTGGACCGGCTGTCCGGCAAGCGCACGATGGCCGTGGTGATCGACGAGTACGGCGGCACGGCCGGCGTCGCGACGCTGGAGGACATCGTCGAGGAGGTCGTCGGCGAGGTCGTCGACGAGCACGACCCGCAGGAGACCCCCGACCTGGCACCGGCCGGTGAGGACGAGGACGGCCGCACGCTCTACGACGCGGACGGCGCGGCCCGCGCCGACCAGCTGGAGCGGATCGGCCTGCGGATGCCGGAGGGCCCGTACGAGACGCTGGCGGGACTGATCGCCACGGAGCTGGGCCGGATCCCCGAGCAGGGCGACGGACTGACCGTCGCCGGGTGGCGGATGGACGTCGTGGACGCGTCCGGCCACCGCGCGGCGCGCGTGCTGCTGCACGCCCCCGCTGCCGGTGACGAGGACACCGCCCGGACGCACGAGGAGGCCGCCCGATGACCGCACTGCAGCTCTTCATCGGCCTGCTCACGCTGGTCGTCAACGCCTTCTTCGTCGGCGCCGAGTTCGCGCTGATCTCGGTGCGCCGCAGCCAGATCGAGCCGTACGCCGAGCAGGGCGACCGCCGGGCGCGCAGCGTCCTGTGGGGCCTGCAGCACGTCTCGGCGCTGATGGCCGCGGCCCAGCTGGGCATCACGCTGTGCACGCTGGTCCTGGGCGCGGTCGCCGAGCCGGCCATCGCCCACCTGCTGGAGCCGCTGTTCCACGTCACCGGCGTGCCGGAGGCCCTGGTCCACCCGGTCTCCTTCGTCATCGCGCTGGCCCTGGCGACGTATCTGCACATGCTCTTCGGCGAGATGGTGCCGAAGAACATCGCGCTGGCCGAGCCGGTGCGCAGCGCACTGATGCTGGGGCCGCCGCTGGTGGCCATGGCGCGGGCACTGCGCCCGGTGATCTTCACGGTCAACTCGTTCGCGAACGGGCTGCTGAAGCTGCTGCGGGTGGAGGCCAAGGACGAGGTCGCCGCGACCTTCTCCGACGCTCAGCTGGCCAAGATGGTGGAGGACTCCTCCGACGCCGGACTGCTGGACGACCGGGGCGCCGAGCGGCTGCGGGACGCGCTGGAGCTGGGCCGCCGTCCGGTCCGCGACGTGGTCCTGCCGCTGGAGAAGGTGGTCTACGCCCGTCTGGGCGTCACGCCCGAGAGCCTGGAGGACCTGGCCGCGCGGTCGGGCTTCTCCCGCTTCCCCGTCGTCGACGACTCCCGCCGCATCCTCGGCTACCTGCACGTGAAGGACGCGCTGGACGCCATGCCGCGGGACCTGCCGTTCCAGGTGTCCTCGATGCGGCCGATCGCCCGGGTGCGCGCCGCGACGCCGCTGGACGACGTGCTGACCGCGATGCGCGGCTCGCGCACCCACCTCGCCGCCGTGAGCGGCGAGGACGGGCGGCTGGCCGGGCTGGTCACGATGGAGGACGTGCTGCGGGAGCTGGTGCTCCAGCAGCGGCCGGCGGGCTGACGGCGGACTTCGCGGCCTGACGGCACCTCCCGGCGCGGGCGGTCCTGTACTGCGTATAGGATCGCTCGCGCCATGGAGATCAGTGCTCAATACACCAGTTTCGTCGCGGTCGGGGATTCCTTCACCGAGGGGATGTCGGACGCACTGCCGGACGGCTCGTACCGCGGCTGGGCGGACCTGCTCGCCGCCCGCCTCGCGGCCCGGACGCCGGACTTCCGGTACGCGAACCTCGCCGTGCGCGGCAAGCTCATCGGGCAGATCGCCCGGGAGCAGGCGCCCGCGGCCGCAGAGATGGACGCGGACCTGGTCACGCTGGTGGGCGGCCTGAACGACGTACTGCGCCCGAAGTGCGACGTGGCCCGGGTGTGCGCACTCCTGGAGGAGGCCGCCGCACTGCTGGCCCCCCGGTGCAAGCAGCTGGTGCTGATGCGCAGCCCGGGCCGGCAGGGCCCGGTACTGGAACGCTTCCGCCCGCGCATGGAGACCCTCTTCGACCACATCGACGACGTGGCCCGGCGGCACGGCGCGATCGTCGTGGACCTCTACGGCTCCGCACCCCTCGGGGACCGGCGGATGTGGGCGGACGACCGGCTGCACCTGACCGCCGAGGGCCACGAGCGGGTGGCCGAGGCGGTGTGGCAGGCGCTCGGGCTGCCGCCGGAGGCGGAGTGGGACGCGCCGCTGCCGCCGCCGGTCCCGCCGGGCTGGGTGGCCCGGCGCACCTCGGACGCCCGCTTCGCCCGCACCCATCTGCTGCCGTGGATAGGCCGCCGGCTCACGGGCCGGTCCAGCGGCGACGGCCGCCCGCCGAAGCGGCCGGAGCTCCTTCCGTACGGAGACGACGACTGACTTAACGCAAACTGCGTTAAAAACGGCTCCACTTCTGCTAAGAATGCTGCCGTCCCTGTTGGCGTCCCCTGGGAGCCGTGACCGGAGAATGACCGCCACCGCTCAGTACGACATCCCCGACACCATGCGCGCCGCCGTGCTCGTCGCGCCGAAGCAGCTGGAGATCCAGGAGCGGCCCGTGCCCCGGCCGGGCCCCGGGCAGGTGCTCGTCCGCGTCGAGGCGGTCGGCGTGTGCGGCTCCGACGTGCACTACTACGAGCACGGGCGGATCGGCGACTTCGTCGTACGCTCCCCCATGGTCCTCGGCCACGAGCCGGGCGGCACCGTCGTCGCCCTCGGGCCCGGCGCCCGGCGGCACACCCCCGGGCAGCCCGTCTCGATCGAGCCCGGCGTGCCCTGCGGCCGCTGCGCCCAGTGCCGGCACGGCCGCTACAACCTCTGCCCGGACGTGTCGTTCTACGCCACACCGCCGGTGGACGGGGCGCTGTGCGAATACGTGGCCGTCGACGAGGACTTCGCGCACCCGGTGCCGGAGTCGCTCGGCGCCGAGGGCGCGGCGCTGCTCGAACCGCTCTCCGTCGGCGTCTGGGCCTCCCGCAAGGGCCGGACCGGGCCCGGCTCGCGGGTGCTGGTGACAGGCGCCGGGCCCATTGGGCTGGTCGCGCTCCAGACCGCACGGGCCTTCGGGGCGCGCGAGGTGGTGGTCACCGACGTCGCGCCGGAACGGCTCGCCGTCGCCCGCGAGCTGGGCGCCACGGCCACCGTCGACGCGCGCACCACCCGGCTCGCCGACACCGGGTACGCGCCGGACGTGCTGCTGGAGTGCTCGGGCGCGCCGGCCGCCGCCGAGGAGGGGCTGCGGGCGCTCGGCCGGGCCGGGCGCGCGGTGCTGGTCGGCATGGGCGGGGACACCATCCCGCTGCCGCTCTCGCACGTGCAGAATCACGAGATCGAGGTCACCGGCACGTTCCGGTACGCCAACACCTGGCCGACGGCCATCGCGCTGGCCGCCGCCGGCGAGGTGAACCTGGCCCGGCTGGTCACCCACCGGTACGGCCTGCGGGACAGCGTCGCGGCCCTCACCGCGGGCGCCGCCGACCCGACGGCGATCAAGGCCGTGGTCCGCCCGCAGCCGGAGTGACGGCACACCGGTCCGGACGAGGAAAGACGAGGAAGGGAGCCACAGGTGCCCGCCAAGGCACGGCTGTCACAGGCAGCCGTCGAGGACCGCCGGCAGGACGTCCTGCGGTACGTCGCCGAGCGGGGCGAGATCCGCATCGACGCCCTCGCGGCGCACTTCGGCCTCAGCCTGATGACCATGCACCGCGACCTGGACGACCTCGCGGGGCGCGGTCTGCTGCGCAAGGAGCGCGGGCGCGCGGTCGCCTTCCCGGCGCTGACCATGGAGACCGCCACCCGCTTCCGGGAGGGCACCCACCGCGAGGTCAAGGAGGCGCTGTGTGCCGCCGCCGCGGAGCGGATCCGGCCCGGCAGCACGCTGCTGATCGACGACTCCACCACGCTCTACCCGCTGGCCGACGCGCTGGCGGGGGTCGAGGGCGTCCGGGTCGTCACCAATTCGGTGGGGCTGGCGCAGCGGGTGTCGTCGGCCGCCGCCGTGGACGTCACGCTGCTCGGCGGGGAGTACCGGGGCGACTTCCACTCCTGCACCGGGCCGGAGGTGACGCGGGCGCTGTCCCGGATCCGCGCGGACCTGGCACTGATGTCCGCGACGGCGGTGCACGACGGCCGGCTCTACCACCCACTGCCGGAATTCGTCGAGGTCAAGGAGGCGATGCTGGCGGCCGCCGCGAGCAGCCTGCTGCTCGCCGACCACACCAAGTTCGGCAGGGCCGCGACGTACTGCTACGGGGACGCCACCCTGTACGAGGCGGTGCTCACCGACACCGGCACGGAAGGTGCGGAGACCGCGGCCCTGCGGGGACTGGGCGTGGCGGTCACGACCGTGCCGGTGCGGTTGTAGCAAGCCACAATCCGGACCGTGGCACTGGCCTGCGCAAACGAACAGTAGAATCGGCTCACGTGACTGCAAAGCCCCGCATCCCCAATGTCCTGGCCGGCCGCTACGCCTCCACGGAGCTGGCCGTCCTGTGGTCCCCCGAGTACAAGGTCAAGCTGGAGCGGAAGCTGTGGCTCGCCGTGCTCCGCGCGCAGAAGGACCTCGGCGTTGAGGTGCCCGAGCAGGCCCTCGCCGACTACGAGCGAGTCCTGGACAACGTCGACCTGGCCTCCATCGCCGAGCGCGAGAAGGTCACCCGGCACGACGTGAAGGCCCGGATCGAGGAGTTCAACGCCCTCGCCGGCCACGAGCAGGTCCACAAGGGCATGACCTCCCGCGACCTGACCGAGAACGTCGAGCAGCTCCAGGTCCGCCTCTCGCTGGAACTGATGCGGGACCGCAGCGTCGCCGTCCTCGCCCGCCTCGGCAAGCTGGCCGGCGAGCACGCCGAGCTGGTCATGGCCGGCCGCTCGCACAACGTCGCCGCCCAGGCCACCACCCTCGGCAAGCGCTTCGCCACCGCCGCCGACGAGCTGCTCGTCGCCTACGGCCGCCTGGAGGACCTCCTCTCGCGCTACCCGCTGCGCGGCATCAAGGGTCCCGTGGGCACCGCGCAGGACATGCTCGACCTGCTCGGCGGCGACGCCGGCAAGCTCGCCGACCTGGAGCAGCGCATCGCCGGCCACCTCGGCTTCGCGCAGAACTTCACCTCCGTCGGCCAGGTCTACCCCCGCTCGCTCGACTACGACGTGGTCACCTCCCTGGTGCAGCTGGCCGCCGCGCCGTCCTCGCTCGCCAAGACCATCCGGCTGATGGCCGGCAACGAGCTGGTCACCGAGGGCTTCAAGCCCGGCCAGGTCGGCTCCTCGGCGATGCCGCACAAGATGAACACCCGCTCCTGCGAGCGCGTCAACGGCCTCATGGTCATCCTGCGGGGCTACGCCTCGATGGCCGGCGAGCTCTCCGGCGACCAGTGGAACGAGGGCGACGTGTCCTGCTCTGTGGTCCGCCGCGTCGCGCTGCCGGACGCGTTCTTCGCGCTGGACGGCCTGCTGGAGACCTTCCTGACCGTCCTGGACGAGTTCGGTGCCTTCCCCGCCGTCGTCGCCCGCGAGCTGGACCGCTACCTCCCCTTCCTCGCTACCACGAAGGTCCTCATGGGCGCCGTGCGTGCCGGCGTGGGCCGCGAGGTCGCGCACGAGGCGATCAAGGAGAACGCCGTGGCCGCCGCGCTCGCCATGCGCGAGCAGGGCGCCGAGCGCAACGAGCTGCTCGACAAGCTCGCCGCCGACGAGCGGATCCCGCTGGACCGCGACCAACTGGCCGAGTCGATGGCCGACAAGCTGTCCTTCACGGGCGCCGCCGCCGACCAGGTGGCGGCCGTGATCGCGCGCATCGAGGAGGTCGCCAAGGCGCACCCCGAGGCCGCGGCCTACACGCCCGGTTCCATCCTCTGACCCTCCGGACGATCGGAGCGCCGTGCCGCGGTACACCCCCGAAGAACTGGAAGCCGCTCGTGACCGCCTCGTCCCGGACGTGGCAGCGACCGGACTCCGCGTCCTCTTCTGCGGTATCAACCCGGGCCTGATGTCGGCCGTCACCGGCCACCATTTCGCCCGGCCCGGCAACCGCTTCTGGCCGACGCTGCACGCCGCCGGGTTCACCCCCCGGCGGCTGCGGCCCGACGAGGAGCAGGAGCTGCTGCGGTACGGCGTCGGCATCACCAACGTCGTCCAACGGGCCACGGCCCGCGCGGACGAGCTGGCGCCGGAGGAATTCGAGGAGGGCGGCCGCCAACTGGAGGAGAAGGTGCGCCGGCTGCGGCCGGCCTGGCTGGCGGTCGCCGGCGTCACCGCCTACCGCGCGGCCTTCGGCGACAAGCACGCCAAGGTCGGACCGCAGGAGCGGACCATCGGCGGCGCCCGCATCTGGGTACTGCCCAACCCCAGTGGGCTGAACGCTCACTGGAACCCCACCACGCTGGCGGAGGAGTACGGCCGGCTCCGCGCGGCGGCCTTCGCCGAGGAGTGACCGCCCTGCCGGGGCAGCGTCGGCCCCGCGTCACTGTCCGGCCACACCGCCACGACCAGCTCGTACGGCAGGAACTCGGCGGCCCTTCCCACGCCGGTCGCCACCCGGCACTCCCCCGCCGTCCACACCTGGACCGTCCCGGTCAGCGCGGCCAGGTCCGCCAGCGGCGGCGGCACCGGTAAGCCCATCGCCGACCGCTCCAGATGGGGCGTCAGGTCCAGCACCCCGGGCGGCCCCCAGCGCGCGGACAGCACCCCGTCCAGCGCTTCCCGTTCCGCTGCGAACTCCTCGGCCACGACGGGGGCGTCCGCCGGGTCGGCCTCCCAGAACTCCTCGCTCGCGCGGAGCCGGAGAACCCGGCCGGCCTCGCCCGGCGCGGCGAGCGCGGCGTCGATCGCGGACAGGTGACAGGAAATCTGTTGCCTCGTCATGTCAACAGTAAAGACCCCGCCTCTGACAATCGACCGTCACAGGCCGTGACCAGCGGCTTCAGGGCTCGCCGCGGGCCGTCCGACGGGCTACGATCCCGCAAACACCTGAGGCGAGGGAGGCAGAAGTTGGGGCGGCTCACCGGCGGGGACCCCTCTCTGCTGCGACGGATCAACTCCGCCGTGGTGCTGCACGCACTGCGTGCCGCCGACTCCGCGACCCTGACCCAGCTGGTGGAGCTCACCGGCCTGTCCCGGCCGACCGTCGAGGGGGTCGTGGAGGGGCTGATCGAGTCGGGGCTGGTCGTCGAGGTGCCGGCCGACGAGAGCGTGGCGCGACGGCAGGGCAGGCCCGCACGCCGGTTCCGCTTCCGCGCCGAGGCCGGGCATCTGCTGGGTATCGAGATCGGCCCGCACCGGGTCTCGGCGCTGCTGTCCGATCTGTGCGGGCGGGTACTGGGCTCGGTCCAGCACGACGTGGACGAGGTCACCCCGGCCGACCGGCGACTGGCGTGCGTCCGGGACACCGTCGCCGACCTGCTGCTGCAGGCCGGAGTGGCGCGCGATTCACTGCGCGCGGTGGGCGTCGCGGGCCCCGGCATCGTGGAGGCGGACGGCCGGGTACGGCTGGGTACCGCACTGCCGGGGTGGACCGGACTGCCGCTGGGCGAACGGCTGCGCAAGTGGTTCCGCTGCCCCGTCCTGGTCGAGAACGACGCCAACGCCGCGGCCGTGGCCGAGCACTGGAAGGGCGCGGCGGCGGGCTCGGACGACGTGGTGTTCGTACTGGCCGGGCTGAGTCCGGGCGCGGGATCGCTGATCGGCGGGCGGCTGCACCGCGGTTTCGGCGGGGCGGCCGGCGAGATCGGCGCGCTGCACCTGCTCGGGCGGGAGGCGACACCCGAAACGCTGCTGTCGACGACCGGCGAGCCGCTCCATCCGCTGGACGAGGCGCAGGTCGCGCAGGTCTTCACCCTCGCGCGCGAGGGCGACGCACAGGCTCGGGACGCGGTGCAGCGCTTCCTCCAGCGGCTGGTCCACGACGTCGCGGCGCTGGTCCTCGCCCTCGATCCGGAGCTGGTCGTCATCGGCGGCTGGGCGGCCGGGCTGGACGGCGTGCTCGGCCCGCTCCGTGAGGAGCTGTCCCGCTACTGCCTCCGCCCGCCCCATGTCGCCCTGTCCACCCTCGGCGAGGCCGTGGTGGCGACGGGCGCGCTGCGCCTGGCCCTCGATCACGTGGAGGAGCAGCTCTTCGCGGTGGACGGCACGGTCACGGCCCGGCGGTGACCGGACGCCGGGCGCCCGGAGGCGCCGGGCGGACCGGTCGCGGGCCGGGCCGGGACGGCTGACGGCCGGTCAGCCGGCGAGTACGGCGAGGGTGTCGTGGTCGCCGAAGGTGAGGCGGCAGGTGTCGGCGCGGTAGGTGGAGACCGCGACGGCGGTGGTGCGGCCGCCGGTCACGTACCGCGTGGTGACGACCAGGACGGGCGCGCCGGGCAGCCGGTCCAGCTGCTTGGCGTCCTCGGCGCGGGCCGAGCCCAGCTCCACCGCGCGCTCCTCCCCGTCCAGTTCGAGCTGCTGCAGCTCGTGCAGGACGGCACGCGCGCGGGCGACCGGCCCGGTGGCGGCGTCCGCCGCGATGCCGGGGACGGACTCGGCGGGTACGTAGAGCAGTTCGGCCGCGACCGGCTGGCCGTGGTCGACCCGCGTGCGCCGCACGACGTGCACGGTGTCCGCCGCGCCCGCGCCCAGCGCCTCGGCGACGGCCGGCGGGACCGAACCGCCCTCCACCACGGTGGCGTCGACCGGCTGCCAGGCGTCGCCGGGAGCACCGGGCCAGCTGTGGCCGGAACGGTCCACGGGCACGCCCATACGGGGCGGAGCGACCGTGGTGCCCACGCCGCGGCGGCGCTGCAGCCGGCCTTCCAGTTCGAGCTGTTCGAGCGCCTGCCGGAGCGTGGCGCGCGCGACACCGAAGCGCGCCGCGAGGTCCCGCTCGTTCGGCAGGATCTCGCCGACCGCGAACTCCGAGTCGAGCGCGTCACTGAGCACGGTCTTGAGGTGCCAGTACTTCGGTTCCTGCACCGTGTCGAGCTGCGTGGTCCCCACCCTGTCCTCCGCATTCGCCGGTTTCCCCGGTCCGTCTCCGGGGTGTCCCGGGTGGCCCCGGGGTTTTGAGTACTTCTTTATTAAAGGTTGTTGAAGTATGGCTGTGACGATATGGGCGGCCCCACCCTTGGTCAAGACCAATCGGCGTTCCGATGCCGTAGCGTGACCGACTCAACACGGTTGGAGACGGTGGCCGGGGTCCGCCGCGCCCGATGGCGTGGGGTCGGTTCCGGCGGGTACGGTCCCGGCATGCTTGCCGTGCTCCACACCTCTCCGGCCCATGTCCCCGTGTTCGACGCGCTGCGCGACGCCGAGGCACCCGCTCTGAAGCTGCGTCACCTCGTGCACCCCGAGCTGCTCGACCGGGCGCGCGAGGCCGGCCCCGGAGCGGTCGCCGACGACGTGCGCGGAGCCCTCGCGGCGGCCGTGGCCGAGGGCGCGACGGCCGCGTTGTGCACGTGCTCCACGATCGGCGGCGTCGCCGAGGCCGCGGCCGCGGAGTTCGACGTACCGGTGCTGCGCGCCGACCGGCCGATGGCGGCGGCCGCGGTGGCGGGCGGCGAGCGGATCACCGTACTGGCGACGGTGGCGAGCACCCTGGAACCGACGGTCGCGCTCATCGAGGAGGAGGCGGAGCGCGCCGGGCGGCGGGTGGTGGTCCGTACGCATCTGGTGCCGGACGCCTTCGCGCTCTTCGAGGCGGACGACCACGAGGGCTATCTCACCGCGGTGGCCGAGGCCGTGCGGGAGGCGGACACCGACGGCAGCGCGGTGACCGTGGAGGAGGCCGTGGACGGTGCGGAGGACGCCGGGACGCCCAGGAGCGCGCACGTCATCGTGCTCGCGCAGGCGTCGATGGCACCGGCGGCGGAGCGTGCCGACGTGCGCACCGAGGTGCTGACCAGCCCGCGCAGCGGCCTGCGCGCCGCGGCACGGGCGGCGGGCGTCGTACCGCGGTAGCGCGGTGGGCGACGGCGGGCGTCAGGCCGCGGCGGGGCCCTCCCCTACCCCGGTCAGCTTGTCCGGGTTGCGGACGACGTAGATCGTCTGGATGCGGCCGTCGACCACGTCGAGCTGGAAGACCGTGTCGACGCGTTCCCCGACCCGCCCGACGAGGGCGAACCCGCCGTTGAGCGCGGCGGAGGAGAACCGCACGTCCGCCGCCGACTGGTTCTTGGCGATGGACACCATGAAGCGGCCGACCTTGTCGGCGGTCTCGATGACCCGCAGCGGCGCCTTGGCCTTGCCGCCGCTGTCGCCGACCAGCCGTACGTCCTCGGCGAGCAGCCCGATCAGGCCCTGCAGGTCATCACCGGCAGCGGCGGCGAGGAACCGTTCGGTCAGGTCGCGCTGCCGCTCGGGGTTCACCTCGAAGCGCGGCTTGCGCTCCTCCACGTGGCGCCGGGCGCGCCCCGCCAGTTGGCGCACGGCGGCCTCGCCGCGCTCCAGTACCGCGGCGATCTCCGGGTACGGGTAGCCGAACGCCTCGCGCAGCACGAAGACGGCACGCTCCAGCGGCGAGAGGGACTCCATGACGACGAGCACGGCGAGCGTGACGGACTCGGTGAAGACGGCCCGGTCGGCGCCGTCCGGTGCGACGCCGCCGAAGTCGGTCGCGACGGGCTCGGGCAGCCACGGCCCCACGTACGTCTCGTGCCGGGCCTGCGCCTGGCGGAGCCGGTCGATGGCGAGCCGGGTGGTGACGCGTACGAGATAGGCGCGTGGTTCGCGCACTGTGTCGTGGTCGGCGGCCGACCAGCGCAGCCACGCCTCCTGCACGACGTCCTCGGCGTCGGCCACGCGGCCGAGCATGCGGTAGGCGACGCCCTGCAGGAAGGGGCGGTGTTCTTCGAAGACATCGGTCGCGGCATCCATGAGCACGCCCTCATCCCACCGGGACGGCCGCGCGTTGTCCAGCCTGCGGCGTACAGTCGCGCGCCCGCAGGGGGCTGTCCTCCTGCTCACGGTGTGCGCCGCGGAATTCGGATCCGCCTGCTACCGCTCGGTAATGATTGCTGACATGGTGTCTCATGGGCCGTCCCCACATGCGGCCCCTCCCCCAGCGGCTTCCCCTCCCCCCGAAGGAGCCCCCATGACGACCGCCACGGCCTCCGCCCTGCACGTCTCCCCCGAAGGCCGCCCGCCGTTCACGGTCGCGTACGAGCGCAAGGGCGCCGGCGAGCCGGTCGTGCTGCTGCACGGCATCGGCCACCACTACCAGGCCTGGGAGCCGGTGTTCAGCGTCCTGGCCGCCTCGCACGACGTGATCGCGCTCGACCTGCCGGGCTTCGGCGCGTCGCCCGCGCTCCCCGACGGCGTGCCGTACGGCATGACGTCGGTGGTCCCGCTGCTCACGGACGCGTTCGCCGCGCTGGGCATCGAACGGCCGCACGTGGTGGGCAACTCCCTCGGCGGGCTGCTCGCGCTGGAGCTGGGCCTCACCGGAGCCGCGCGCTCGGTCACGGCACTGTCCCCCGCGGGCTTCTGGACGGAGGCCGAACGCCGGTACGCCTTCGGGGTGCTGATGGGCATGCGGGCCGGCGCGAAGGCGCTGCCGCAGCCCGCGGTCGAGGCGCTGGCCCGCTCGGCGGTCGGCCGTGCCGCGCTGACCAGCTCCATCTACGCCCGCCCCGGTCGCCGTTCGGCGGCCGCCGTGGCGGCCGAGACGCGGGCCCTGCGCGAGGCGCCCGGCTTCTCCGCCACGCTCGCGGCCGGGCGCGGCCCCGGGGTGCTCTTCCGGCACGACCTCCCGGACATCCGCGTGACCATCGGCTGGGGCAGTCGCGACCGGCTGCTGCTGCCCCGCCAGGGCGTGCGGGCCAAGCGCGTGATCCCCGGCGCCCGCCTCGTACGCCTCCCCGGCTGCGGCCACGTCCCCATGAACGACGACCCGGCGCTGGTCGCCCGCGTCATCCTGGACACGGTGGCGCCGGCAACGACGTGAGCAGGCGGGTACGGGCGGGGGTACGGCGGACGCCCTCCTACGGGGCGAATCGAACGCGCCCGCACCCCCACCGGGGGATTACCCGTACGGCGGGGCAGGCAAGCACCGGGGCATTACCCGTACGGCGAAGCACGCAAGCCCGAACCGCCGCGGCCCCCTTCCTGGCCATCCTCGCCCCCGCTTGCGACCATGGCCCGGTTCCGTATTCCGCGCCCGCGACATCTGGTTGTTCACCGGGTGTTGGGTTGCGGGGCACCGGACAGCGATAGGAACCGGACGTCGGCGAGGACGAGCGGACCACGGGAGGACGCACATGGCGCAGGGAGCAGCGGACGGCAGAGCCATCGGGCGACGGGCGGTGCTGCACGGTGCGGCGGTCGCGTCCGCGGCGTTCGCCCTGCCGGCGATCGGCTGCGCGGCCCCCGCCCAGGCGCGCGACGGCCGGCCGAGCGCCGAGTGGGGCGTACAGGTCGGCGACGTGACGACCGGCTCCGGGCTGGTGTGGGTGCGCTCGGACCGGCCCGCGCGGATGACCGTGGAGACCGCGGCGACCGAGTCCTTCCGGCACGCGCGCACCTGGCGCGGCCCGGTGGTCGGCGCGGGCACGGACTTCACCGGCGTGACGTCGCTGCGCGGCCTGCCGCCCGGTGAGCAGATCCACTACCGGGTCACGCTGGCCGACCCCGACGACCCGCGGCGCGCGGGCGAGCCGGTGACGGGCACGTTCCGTACCGCGCCGGAGACGCGCGGCGAGCGGGTGCGGTTCCACTGGTCAGGGGACCTCGCCGGGCAGGGCTGGGGCATCAACCCGGACCGCGGCGGTTACCGGATCTACGAGGAGATGCGGCGCCGCAACCCGGACTTCTTCCTGTGCAGCGGCGACAACATCTACGCCGACGGCCCGATCAAGGACACCGTGACGCTGCCGGACGGGCGGGTCTGGCGGAACATCACGACCGAGGAGAAGTCCAAGGTCGCCGAGACGCTGGCGGAGTTCCGCGGCGCCTTCCGGTACAACCTCCTCGACGAGAACCTGCGGCGGTTCAACGCGCAGGTGCCCACGATCACGCAGTGGGACGACCACGAGGTGCACAACAACTGGTACCCGGGGCAGATCCTGGACGACGACCGGTACACGGTGAAGGACGCCGACGTGCTGGCGGCGCGCTCGCTGCGGGCGTTCAGCGAGTACTTCCCCATCCGTACGCTGCGCCCGGACCGGCGCGGGCGGGTGTACCGGGTGGTCAACCACGGGCCGCTGCTGGACGTGTTCGTGCTGGACATGCGGACGTACCGGAACGCCAACTCCGACGGGCGGCAGACGGAGGACGCGCAGGGCATCCTGGGCGCCGAGCAGCTGCGATGGCTGAAGCGGGAACTGTCGCGGTCCCGGGCCGTGTGGAAGGTGATCGCCTCCGACATGCCGCTGGGCCTGGTCGTGCCGGACGGCAAGACCCGCTTCGAGGCCGTGGCGCAGGGCGATCCGGGGCAGCCGCTGGGGCGGGAGCTGCAGCTCGCGGAGTTGCTGCGGCACATCAAGCACCGGCGGATCACGGGCACGCTGTGGCTGACGACAGACGTGCACTACACCTCCGCGCAGCACTACGACCCGTCGCGGGCCGCGTTCAAGGACTTCGAGCCCTTCTGGGAGTTCGTCTCCGGGCCGCTGAACGCGGGCGGGTTCCAGGCGCTGAAGCTGGACGGTACGTTCGGGCCCGAGCAGCGGTTCCTCAAGGCGCCGAACCGGGCGAACACCTCGCCGGCCGAGACGCCGCAGTACTTCGGTGAGATCGATATCGACGGCGGGAGCGGCGAACTCACGGTGCGGCTGCGGCAGGACAGCGGAGAGGTGCTGTTCAGCCAGACCTTGCAACCGGGGCGAGTCGGACAGTAGGGGCGTCCGACCCGAAGGTGAACACAGAGGCAATTGCGTCCTTTACCTGGCGGACACAAGGCGTTTGTGATCATGCAACACCGGTCGGTGATGCTGGAGTGCATGACTGAGAAAACCGAGCACTGCACTGCCCGCCGTTCGATGTGGCGGCGGGCCGCCGAGCGTCTCACCAACGGCCTGCCCCTCGGGTGGCCAGGGCGCCGGGAACCGGCACCGCCGCCGGGTGATACCGGCGCCGCGGCGTCGTCGGCGCCCGCCCTCACCGAGGGCGCGGCGCTCCCCGACACGACGCTGTGGCGCATGCGCACGACCGTACGGGACGAGCCGGGCAGCCTGGCCGCGCTGTGCCAGGCACTGGCCGTGCACCGGGTCGACATCCTGAGCCTGCAGACCCACCCGCTGTCCGAGGGCACGGTGGACGAGTTCCTGCTGCGCGTGCCCGGCACCCCGGACCGGACGACGCTCACCGGCGCGGTGGCCGCGGCGGGCGGCCGGGACACCTGGCTGGAACGCGCCGATGCGCATGATCTCGTCGACGCGCCGGCCCGTATGCTGTCCCTGGCCACCCGTACGGCCCTGGACTCCGCGGAACTCCCTTTGGCGCTGCGGCAGTTGCTCGGCCGCTGCACCATCCACTCGGTACCCGCGCGCACGCTGAAGGGCGAGCCGTTGGCCGAACGGGTGCCGGACGAAGGCGTTCTTGAGGACCACATCATGAAGTTCCGCGACCCGTCCGGGGGGTCGATCACCATCGAGCGGCCGCAGCTGCCGTTCACCCCGACCGAGTTCGCCCGCGTCCGGGCCCTGGTGGAGCTGGACGCCCGGCTCGGCCAGCGCGTGCCGGAGCGCCGGGACACCCTCACCCTCCCCGAGGGCAACCCCATCACGGTGCGCCGCGCCGACCCCTCCGACGTGGCGGCGGCCCGTGAGATGCACGACCGCTGCTCCTCGCGCACGCTGTCGCTGCGGTACCACGGCCCGGTGCACGACGCCGACCGCTACCTCGACCACCTGCTGAGCCCGCGGCACGGCCGCACGCTCGCCGTGGAGACCGCGTCCGGGCGGCTGGTGGCGCTGGGCCACCTGCTGTGGGACGGCGACGAGACCGAGGTGGCGCTGCTGGTGGAGGACGCCTGGCAGCGCCGCGGCATCGGCGCCGAACTCCTGGAGCGGCTGGTCGGGATGGCGGCCGAGACGGGCTCCGAGAGCGTGTACGCCATCACGCAGGCGTCCAACACCGGGATGGTGGCGGCCATGCGCGGCCTCGGGCTGCCGCTGGACTACCAGATCGAGGAAGGCACGCTGGTGATCACGGCCCGGCCTGCGGGGCTGCGGCACCGGCCGCTGCCGGTTCCCGCCGGACGGGAGACGGCCGGCCGCTGAGCGCCGCGTCGAGGTCCCGCCACAGGTCCTCGACGTCCTCCAGGCCCACCGACATCCGCAGCAGCCGCTCGGAGATGCCGCCGGTCGCGCGGTCGGCGGCGTCGACGATGCGGTGGCTGATCGAGGCCGGGTGCTGGAGGAGCGTGTCGACGCTGCCGAGACTGACCGCCGGGGTGATCAGACGCACCCCGGCGGTCACCTCGTGCGGATCCCCGCACACCTCGAACGCGACCATCGCGCCGCCGAGCCGCGGGTAGTGCACCCGGGAGACCCCGGGGTGCGCGGCGAGCCGCCGGGCCAGCTCGGCCGCGGTGGCCGACGCGGCCCGCACCCGTACGGGGAGCGTGGCCAGCCCGCGCAGCAGCAGATAACCGGCGAGCGGGTGCAGTACGCCGCCGGTCGCGAAGCGCACCTGGCGCAGCCGCCGCGCGAATTCCTCGTCGCAGGCCACCACGCCGCCCAGCACGTCGCCGTGGCCGCCCAGGTACTTGGTCGCGCTGTGCAGGACCAGCCGGGCACCCGCGGCGGCGGGGCGCTGCAGCACGGGGGTGGCGAAGGTGTTGTCGACGAGCAGCGGTACGGAGCCGCAGGCGTGGGCTGCGGCCGCGAGGTCGGTCTCGGCGAGCGTGGGGTTGGCCGGGCTCTCGACCATGACCAGTCCGGTGTCGGCCCGGATCGCGTCGCCGATCCCGGCCGGGTCGGTCCAGGTGACGTCCGTACCGAGCAGCCCGCCGGTCAGCAGGTGATCGCTGCAGCCGTACAGGGGCCGTACGGCGACGACGTGCCGGAGGCCCTCGGCGTGCCGGGCGAGGAGGCAGGCGGTCAGGGCCGCCATCCCGCTGGCGAAGGCGACGGCGGACTCGGTGCCTTCGAGGCGGGCGAGCGCGGCTTCGAAGCGGGCGACGGTGGGGTTGCCGAGCCGGCCGTAGACGGGCGGGCCCGCCAACTCGGCGCCGGTGGCGGCGAACGCGTCGAGGCGGGCGGCCTCGGCCCGGCTGTCCGCCGAGGGGTAGGTGGTGGACAGGTCCAGTGGGACCGCGTGCAGTCCCTGGGCCGCGAGGTCCTCGCGGCCGGCGTGCACGGCCTCGGTGGCCAGGGCACGCGGCGGCGCGGTGTCGAGGGCGGTGCGGGGGACGGTGACGGCGGTGGTGGCGCGATCCGGGCGCGCGGGTGAGCGGGTCATGCCACGATGCTGGTCAGGCGGGCTGACCGGATGGTCAACTTCCGTGTTACGTTCGGGACATGGCCGACTCTGTGCGTCTCGATCCGGTGGACCTGGAGATTTTACGCCTGCTGCAGAACGACGCCCGGACCACGTACCGCGAGCTGGCCGCGGCGGTCGGCGTCGCGCCGTCGACCTGCCTGGACCGGGTGACCCGGCTGCGGCGCAGCGGCGTGATCCTCGGGCACGAACTGCGCCTGGACCCCGCGAAACTGGGCCGCGGGCTGCAGGCGCTGCTGTCGGTGCAGGTGCGTCCGCACCGCCGGGAGCTGGTCGGCCCGTTCGTGGAGCGGATCCGCTCGCTGCCCGAGGCGCTCTCCCTCTTCCATCTCACCGGCCCCGAGGACTACCTCGTCCATGTCGCCGTGCGGGACGCGGCCGACCTCCAACGGCTGGTCCTGGACGAGTTCACCGCCCGGCGCGAGGTGGCCCGGGTCGAGACGCGGCTGGTCTTCCAGCGCTGGACGTGCGGCCCACTGCTGCCGCCGGCGGACGCGGTCGGTGAGAAGACGCGCTAGGGGCCTCCGAACGGGCTCCACTGAGACCTCGCGAAGCCCCTGGGCCAGGAAGCCCGCTACATCACCGATCCGGGTGGCGCGATGACCAGCCTGAGGTGCAGGCCGGCGGCCCTGAGGCCGGTGTGGACGGAGAGGCTCGGGCGGACCAGGGTCAGGCTTCCCCTCATGGAGCGCAGCGCGCTCTGCACTCCGAGGAGGGTGTAGAGGCCGGCGTTGTCGCAGGACGTGACGCCGGCGAGGTCCAGCCGGAGATGCCGGGAGCCGCTCGCCATGACCGCCGCGGTGGCGTCGCACAGATCGCTGACGCTGTCGCCGTCCAGCACGCCCACCACGGCCAGTTTGGCCAGCGTGGGCGAGCCGGCGGGGACCGGCCACCGTTCGATGCGTACACGCCTGTCGGTCCGGGTCTTCACATGCATCCCGGCCGCCTCCCTTCAGCCGATCCTCACCGGTCTCGCCGGCTCGAGGCCATAGTGACGCGGAAACGGGCACCACGCGGCCCGGCGATCGAAACCGATCGAAGAATTCCGTCACAGACCGTGACCGTGGCACGGGCATGTGCCGCGGCCACGGGCACACGGCGTAGGCGTGACGCGCGGCGGGCCGGAA
Source organism: Streptomyces sp. NPDC047117 (assembly GCF_040643545.1). Classification (NCBI taxonomy): domain Bacteria; kingdom Bacillati; phylum Actinomycetota; class Actinomycetes; order Kitasatosporales; family Streptomycetaceae; genus Streptomyces; species Streptomyces sp. NPDC047117. The sequence goes on from NZ_JBEYUN010000010.1 coordinate 104,760, forward strand.
CCCGGGCCCACTACCGTCGCGGCTCCTCGCCGAGCGTGTCGCGAGTGGCCTCGATGAGCAGCCTGGCCTCGTCCTCACGCGCGTCGTAACGGTCGGGGTGGGCGGACACCTGGACGTTCTGGGCGAGCTGACCGGGGGTCAGGTCCGGGTCCTCCTCGTCCTCCTCGATGGCCCGCTCGAAGAACCGGTGCGCCGCGTGATTGACGTTCATGCACTCCTCGGCCGTGCCCCAGTCCATGCTGGGGCGCTGCTGGAACACGCCGACCGAGTCGAGGTGGCCGTGGTCGAGGTTCTCCATCCCCGATTCGACGAGCCCGGCCTCGAAGGCGGCGAGCACGACCTTGTCCGAGGCGTCCAGCTCCAGCCCCACCAGGTAGACCACTTGGGCCACTTCCGGGTCGGGGCGTCCCTTGGCGGGGCCGGGTCGGGGTCCTTGCGGGGCCGGCTGCGGCACGTCGCCCTCCTGCCGTTGCTCCGGTGACGTCCTTTTCAGCCTCGGGCACGCGCGGGCGCCGGGGCAAGACCGCGGCCTCTTGCCAAAACATCACAGGAAGTGTGTGATGTTGCGCACCGGTCCTGTACGCGTCGTAGGAGGAGGGCACAGGGTGCGGCAGAGTCGCGGGTCCGAGGCCGACGTCGAGCGGCGCCGCCGCCGGGTGCTCCAGCAGGTCATCGACGAGGGCTCCGTACGGATCACCGCACTCGCCGAAGCCTTGCAGGTCAGCACCATGACCGTGCACCGCGATCTGGCCAACCTGGAGTCCCGGCGGCTGCTGGAGAAGCGCCGCGGCAGGGCCGTCGCGCTGCCCACCGTCACGGTGGAGACCGCGACCCGCTTCCGGGAGGACCAGCAGGCCGGGGCGAAGGAGGCGTTCGCCGAACTGCTGGTGCGGGAGGTCAGCGCCGGTGACACGGTGCTGATGGACTGCGGCTCCACCCTCTTCCCGCTGGCCCGCCGGCTCGGCCGCATCGAGGGGCTGACGGTACTCACCAACTCCCTGCGCATCGCCTCGCTGATCGGCGCCGCGGGGGCACCCGGTACGGAGGTCGTCGTACTCGGCGGCCGCTACCGCCCCGACTTCGAGGCCTGCGCGGGCCCGGAGACCCTGCGCCATCTCGCCCGGGTCCGCGCCACCGTCGCCTTCTCCTCCCCCACCGCGGTCGACCACGCCCGACTCTTCCATCCGGTGCAGGAGTGGGCCGAGCTGAAGGCGGCGCTGCGGGAGGCCGCCGGGCGCAGCGTGCTGGCGGTGGACCACACCAAGTTCGGCCGCACCGCCACCCACGGGTACGGCGACGCCTCCGGGTACGACCTGGTGGTCACCGACACCGCGACGCCGGAGGACCAGACCGCCGCCATCGAGCGGCTGGGCGTACGGGTCCGGGCCGTCCCGCCGGCCGGCCCCACCGGAGCTGACACCGACACCGACTGACCGCTAGCCGCAACGCCCCCTTTCCGAAAGGCAGTTCACCATGCGTGCCGTCGTCATCCAGACCCCCGGTTCCTACTCCGTCGAGACCGTCGCCGATCCCACGCCGGGGCCGGGCGAGGTCGTCGTGGAGGTGGCCGCCGTCGGCATCTGCGGTACCGATCTGCACATCGTGCAGGGGGAGTTCGCGCCGACGCCGTACCCGATCATTCCCGGGCACGAGTTCACCGGGGCGGTCGTGGCGCTGGGAACCGAGGTGAGCGGGGTGCGCGAGGGCGACCGGGTCGCGGTCGATCCTTCGCTGTTCTGCGGGTCCTGTCACTTCTGCAGCATCGGCCGGGGCAACCTCTGTGAGCGCTGGGGCGCGATCGGCGACACGGTGGACGGCGCGATGGCGCAGTACGTCAAGGTGCCCGCGGCCAACTGCTACCGCCTGCCGGAGAGCGTGGACCTCGCGCAGGGCACCTTGATCGAGCCGCTGTCCTGCGCGGTGCACGGCTTCGACGTGCTGCCGCGCGACCTGGGCGCGCACTATCTCATCTACGGCGCGGGCACGATGGGCCTGATGATGCTGCAGCTCGCGCGGCGGGCCGGGGCCGCTTCGGTGTCGGTCATCGACATCAACACCGAGCGCCTGAAGATCGCCGAGCAGCTGGGCGCGGACGCGGTGGCGACCGGCGCGGACGCGCTGGACCGGCCGCAGGGCTGGGAGATCGTCATCGACTGCACGGGGGTGGTGCCGGTGATCGAGGACGCGGTCACCCGGGTCCGGCGGGGCGGTACGTTCCAGCAGTTCGGTGTGGCGCCCTCGGACGCCATGGCGAGGATCTCGCCGTTCCGCATCTACCACGACGAGATCACCGTGGTCGGTTCGATGGCCGTGGTGCACAGCTTCGGGCGGGCCGTGGAGCTGATGGGCAAGGGCGCGCTGGACGCCGACACGATGATCACCCACTCCTACGGCCTGGGCGACTTCGGCCGGGCCCTGGAGACCTTCCAGCAGGGCACCGGCCGCAAGATCCAGCTCCGCCCGGCGCCCTGAGCGGCGCCGACGCCCGGTCGCGTGGCGCGGACGGCCGCTACGCGCCTCCCTTCCGCGGGCGGTCCCCGCAGGCGCGTGACCACCAGGTGCCCTCGCCGTGCGAGAGGCCCGGCAGGCGCCGTTCGACGGTGTGCAGGTGCCGGGCCGGGAGGGTGCCCTTGATCAGCCAGCCGGCGTCCGCGCCGGGCCCGGGGTGGGCTCCCGCCACGGGCTCCGCGGCCGTCTCCGCGATGTCCGCGCCGAGGCCGGCGAGGCAGGCGGTGACGGCGGGCAGCGCGTCGGCCGGTACGTCGGCCTCGAAGGCGTGGTACGGCTCGTACACCCGGGTGCCGGCCCGTTCCAGGGCGCGAGCCAGCACCAGCGGGGTCAGACCGCGGAAGTCGGCGGCCGTGCTGACCGGGCCGACGAAGCCGGAGCGGACGAGGGTGACGGTGCAGTCGGTGACGGCCCAGCCGTGCGGGCCGCGGCGCAGCCCCGCGTGCACGCTCTCCTCGACGGCGGTGTGGAACGCCCGCGGCAGCGCGCCGAGTTCGGTCTCGTAGCGGAAGACGGCGCCGGTGCCGTCGGCGGCCGGATCGACGCGCAGTCCGACGGTGGCCCAGTGACCGCTGGGGGCCGGGGCCCGGTGGCCCAGTTCCTCTACGGCCTCGCCGGTGCCGGCCGGGCGTTCGCGGCACACCACCCGGCTCGGGGTGAAGGTGGCGTCGATGCCGTACTCGTCCGCGAGCGCCGCCGCGATGATCTCTTTCTGCATCTCGCCGTGGAGCAGGACGGAGGTGGTGCCGTCCGGTTCGGCGCAGGCGTGGATGAGCGGGTCCTCCTCGGCCAGGCGCCGCAGCGCCGCGTGCAGCCGGGCCGCGGCGCCGGGGCCGGGCTCGCGGGGCCGGACGACGGTGCGGAGGGTGGGGGCCGGGAAGTGCGGCCGGTGTGTGTCGTCGTCCGCGGCGCCGAGCCGGTCGCCGACCCGGATGCCGGCCACTCCGCTGATCCTCGCGATGTTGCCGGGCGTCAGCCGGTGGCCGGCTCCGTCCGCCGCGCCCACGACCTCCAGGGCGGTGATCCGGCCGGTGTACGTGTGCGGGGTGCCGTCCGGCTCGCGGCGGTGCAGGGTGATCCGCTGCCGCGCCGCCAGTTCGCCGGAGTACAGCCGTACGTAGGCGCTCCTCGCCCCGGCCGCGGTGTGGTCGGCGGCGAAGACCGTCCCGCGCGGGTCCGGTGTCGCCACCGGGTCCGGGACGGCGGCGGGCGGCAGCAGTCCGGTGATGCCGTCGAGGAGCGCGCCGACGCCCTGACCGCTCAGCGCCGAGCCGAAGTACACGGGGTGCGCGAGCCCGCGGGCCGTGCGGTCGGCGAGGGCGGTGCGCAGCTCGGCGGGGGTGGGGTACGGGCCGTCCACGACCCGGGCCAGCAGCGCGTCGTCGGTCTCGGCGAGCGTTTCGGCCACCCGGGTGCGGTAGTCCGGGTCGTCGAGGGAGTACGGCACCGTGCGGGCGGCACGCGTGCCGAGGCCGTGCACCGCCGTCATGGGGACGAGGCGCGGCGCGAGCTTCCGGCGGGCGTCGGCGAGCAGGCTGTCGTGGCGGGCGCCGGCCCGGTCGGTCTTGTTGACGAAGAGGAGGGTGGGCAGCCGCATCTCGCGCAGGGTGCGCATCAGGAGGCGGGTGTGCGCCTGGACGCCCTCGACGGCGGAGAGCACCAGGACGGCGCCGTCGAGCACCGCGAGGGCGCGTTCCACCTCGGCCACGAAGTCGGCGTGGCCGGGGGTGTCGATGATGTTGACCCGGGTGGCGTCGAGGGTGAAGGAGACGACGGCGGAGCGGACGGTGATGCCGCGCTGCCGTTCGACGGTGCCGGTGTCGGTGTGGGTGGTGCCGGCGTCGACGCTGCCGAGCCGGTCGATGGCGCCGGTGTCGTGCAGCAGCCGCTCGGTGAGGCTGGTCTTACCTGCGTCGACGTGCGCCAGGATGCCGATGTTCAGGGTGCGCCGGATGGCGCTGGGGGTGTGCGGAGTACGCATGGGTGCCGAAGTCCTCGATGACCGTCCGATGGGGGCGCTGGGTCGTGTCGAGGTATCGGCGCATCGCGTCTTCCTGTCCGTGGGTGGCCGGGGCCGCTCGGTCGAGTGGCGGGCTCATCATGCCGGTGCCGGTGCGCGGCGCGGCAACCGGTTTTTTCCGGCCGCCGGCCCGGGTACGAGCCGTCGTCGCCCGGCGGGGTGACCGACGCCTCATTATGCAACATGTTGCATAAGCGGCTCCGCTCGTCTACAAACGAAGCTCGTCGGCACTTGCGCGCGAGGAGACTTCGGATGAGCCCGTACCCCCACCTGCTGAGCCCGCTGGACCTGGGCTTCACCACCCTGCCCAACCGAGTCCTGATGGGCTCGATGCACGTCGGCCTGGAGGAGGCGCCGGGCGGGTTCGCGCGCATGGCGGCCTTCTACGCCGAGCGGGCCCGCGGCGGCGTCGGCCTCATCGTCACCGGCGGCGTCTCGCCCAACGAGGCCGGCCGCACCATGGACGGCGGGGCCAAGCTCACCACCGAGGCGGAGGCCGCGCAGCACGCGCAGGTGACCGAGGCGGTGCACCGCGAGGGCGGCAGGATCGCGATGCAGATCCTGCACACCGGGCGGTACGCGTTCAGCGAGAACCTGGTGGCGCCCAGCGCGATCCAGGCGCCCATCAACCCCTTCACCCCGCGCGCCCTCACCGACGACGAGGTCGAGCAGACCATCGAGGACTACGTACGGGCCGCCGAGCTCGCGCGGCAGGCCGGGTACGACGGCGTGGAGATCATGGGCTCGGAGGGCTACCTCATCAACGAGTTCATCGCCGCGCCCACCAACCACCGCACCGACCGGTGGGGCGGCTCCTACGAGAACCGGATCCGCTTCCCCGTCGAGATCGTGCGGCGCACCCGCGAGCGGGTCGGCCCGGACTTCATCCTGATCTACCGGCTGTCCATGCTCGACCTGGTGCCCGGCGGCTCCACGTACGACGAGGTCGTCCAGCTGGCCAAGGAGGTCGAGGCGGCCGGTGCCACCATCATCAACACCGGCATCGGCTGGCACGAGGCCCGCATCCCCACCATCGCCACGTCCGTCCCGCGCGGCGCCTTCTCCTGGGTGACGCAGAAGGTCATGGGCGCGGTGTCCGTCCCGCTGGTCACCACCAACCGCATCAACACCCCCGAGGTCGCGGAGCAGTTGCTCGCCGAGGGCCGGGCCGACATGGTCTCGATGGCCCGCCCGTTCCTCGCCGACCCGGACTTCGTCGCCAAGGCCGAGGACGGCCGCGCCGACGCCATCAACACCTGCATCGGCTGCAACCAGGCCTGCCTGGATCACATCTTCTCCGGCCAGATCACCTCCTGCCTGGTCAACCCGCGCGCCTGCCACGAGACCGAGCTGAGCCTCTCCCCCACCCGCCGGCGCAAGGAGCTGGCCGTGGTCGGCGCGGGCCCGGCGGGCCTGGCCTTCGCGGTGTCGGCGGCCGAGCGCGGGCACGGCGTGACGCTGTTCGACGCCGCCGACGAGATCGGCGGGCAGCTGAACGTCGCCCGCCGCATCCCGGGCAAGGAGGAGTTCAACGAGACGCTGCGGTACTTCCGTACGCGGCTCGAAGAGCTGAAGGTCGACGTGCGGCTGGGCACGGCCGTGACCGCCGAGGGCCTGGGCGCGGGCGGGTACGACGAGATCGTGGTCGCGGCCGGCGTCACGCCGCGCACCCCGGACATCCCCGGCATCGAGCACCCCAGCGTGGTCAGCTACCTCGACGTGCTCGGCGGCCGGGTCGAGGCCGGGAAGACCGTGGCGGTGGTCGGCGCCGGCGGCATCGGCTTCGACGTGGCGGAGTTCCTGACCGACGGCGGCGAGCAGGCGAGCCTGGACCCGGCCGTCTTCTTCGGCCAGTGGGGCGTGGACACCGCGTACGGCGAGCGCGGCGGGCTCACGGCTCCGGTACGGACGGCCGCCGCCCGCACCGTCCACCTGCTCCAGCGCAAGACCAGCAAGGTCGGCGCCGGCCTGGGCAAGACCACCGGCTGGATCCACCGCACGGAGCTGCGCCACCGCGGCGTCACGATGACGGCGGGCGCCACGTACGACCGCATCGACGACGAAGGGCTGCACCTGACCGTCGACGGCGAGAAGACCGTCCTCGCGGCCGACACGATCGTGCTCTGCGCCGGCCAGGAGCCGCGCCGCGAGCTGTACGACGCGCTGGTGGCGGCAGGGCACACCGCGCACGTCATCGGCGGCGCCGACGTGGCCGCGGAGCTGGACGCCAAGCGCGCCATTCTGCAGGGCACGCGGCTGGCCGCCGACATCTGACCGCGCCCTAGGATGCGGGGTACCGGTGGTGGCGCACGCCGCCGGTACCCCGCACCGCACCGGCACCACCGCACCCTGGAAGGCCGCCATGTCCCTCCCGCACGCGATCCTCACGGCCCTGCTCGAAAAGCCGTCGTCGGGGCTGGAGCTGACGCGGCGGTTCGACCGGTCCATCCGCTACTTCTGGTCCGCCACCCACCAGCAGATCTACCGCGACCTGCGGAAGCTGGAGGAGGCCGGGCTGATCCACGCCCTGCCGCAGGCGCAGCCCTCACGCGGCCAGAAGCGGGAGTACGAGGTGCTGCCGGCGGGGCGCGAGGCGCTCACCGCGTGGGTGACCGAGCGGCAGGAACCGCGGGCCATGCGCGACCCGCTGCTCCTGCGGCTGCGGGCCGCCGCGGTCGTCGGCGCGACCGGCCTCACCGAGGAGTTCGAGCGCCATCTGGCCCTGCACGAGCGGCAGTTGGCGGAGTACCACGAGATCGAGACGCGTGACTTCCCGCCGGCGAAGACGGCGGAGCCGGACCGGCTCCAGCATCTCGTCCTGCGGGCCGGCATCGCCCAGGAGACCTTCTGGGTGCAGTGGCTGACCGAGTCGCTGACGGAACTGCGCGCCATCGAGGCCGGGCGGGGCCCCGGGGGCGGCGGTTCCGCCTGACCACGGGGGCCGGCCGGCGCCTCCAGGTCAGTCCAGTCCGCCCCGCTTGACGAGCTGGGCGGCGATGACGTTGCGCTGGATCTCGTTGGTGCCCTCCCCGACGATCATCAGCGGCGCGTCGCGGAAGTAGCGCTCGACGTCGTACTCCGTGGAGTAGCCGTAACCGCCGTGGATGCGGACCGCGTTGAGGGCGATCTCCATGGCGGTCTCGGAGGCGAAGAGCTTGGCCATGCCGGCTTCCATGTCCACCCGGCGCCCGGCGTCCGCCTCCCGGGCGGCGTGCAGGGTCAGCTGGCGCGCAGCGGTGAGCTTGGTGGCCATGTCGGCCAGGTGGTTGCCGACCGACTGGTGCTGCCAGATCGGCTTGCCGAAGGACTCGCGTTCCTGGGCGTACGCGAGGGAGTCCTCCAGCGCGGCCCGGCCGACGCCCAGCGCGCGGGCCGCTACCTGGAGGCGGCCGGTCTCCAGCCCCTTCATCATCTGTCCGAATCCCTTGCCCTCCGCGCCGCCGAGCACGGCGTCCGGGGCCGCCCGGTAGTCCTCGAAGGACAGCTCGCAGCTCTCCACGCCCTTGTAGCCCAGCTTGGGCAGGTCCCGGGAGACGGTGAGGCCGGGGCCGTGCTCGACCAGGAGGATGGAGATGCCCTTGTGGGCGGGGGTGGCGTCGGGGTCGGTCTTGCAGAGCAGGGCGATCAGCCGGGAGCGGCGGGAGTTGGTGATCCAGGTCTTGGACCCGTTGACCAGATAGCCTCCCCCACCGTCCTTGCGGGCGACGGTGCGCATGGCCTGGAGGTCGGAGCCGCCGCCCGGCTCGGTGAGCGCCATGGTGGCGCGGATCTCGCCGGTGGCCATCCTCGGCAGGTAGCGGCGCTTCTGCTCCTCGGTGCCGAACAGCAGCAGCAGCTTGGCCACCACGGTGTGGCCGCCCATCGCGCCGGCCAGGCTCATCCAGCCCCGCGCCAGTTCCTCGGTGACCAGCACGTAGCAGGGTGTGGAGACCGGCGTGCCGCCGTACTCCTCGGGCACCGCCAGCCCGTAGATGCCCAGCTCCTTCATCTTCTCGATCTGGGCCTCGGGGTAGGTGTCGGCGTGCTCCAGCTCCTGCACGACCGGTTTGACGTCCTTGTTCACGAAGTCGTGCACGGTCTCGACCACGAAACGCTCGTCGTCGGTGAGGCTGTCCAGGGTGCTCATGCGGGGTCCTTCGGTGAGTACGGGGCGGGGCGTCAGACGACCGCGTCGGCGCGGAGGGCTGCGAGCTCGGCGGGCGTGCGGCCGAGTGCGGTGAGGATCGCTTCGGTGTGTTCGCCGACGGCCGGTACGGGGTCCATGCGGGCGGTGAGTCCGGCGAGGTCGGCGGGCGGCAGGAGGGCCTGCACGGTGGCGCCGGGCACGGCGACCTCGCGCCAGCGGTCCCGGCCTTCGAGGACGGGGTGGTCCAGGAATTCGGCGACGGAGTTCACCCCGGCGTTGGCGATGCCCAGCTCGTCCAGCACCTTCATGACGTCCGCCGCGGCGGAGCGGGAGAACCGCTCGGCGATGACGGTGTCCAGCTCGTCCCGGTGGGTGACGCGGTCCGAGCCGGTGGCGAACCGCGGGTCCTCGGTCAGCTCGGGGCGCCCGAGGAAGCCCGCGCACAGCGCGGCCCATTCGCGTTCGTTCTGGATGGAGAAGAGCACGTCCTTGCCGTCGGCGGCGGTGTAGGCGCCGTACGGGGCGATGGTGGCGTGCCGGGTGCCGACGCGCGGCGGCTGGCTGCCGCTGTGCCGGGTGTAGTACGCGGGCTGGCTCATCCACTCCGAGAGTGCTTCGAAGAGGGAGACCTCCACGGCGCGGGCGACGCCGGTGGTGGCGCGGGTGAACAGGGCGGCGAGGATGCCGCTGTAGGCGTACATGCCGGCGGAGATGTCGGCGACGGAGACCCCGACCCGGGCGGCCTCGTCGGCGCTCCCGGTGAGGGAGACCAGGCCGGTCTGGCACTGGACGAGCAGGTCGTACGCCTTGCGGTCGGCCCACGGACCGCTGGTGCCGTACCCGGAGACGGTGCAGGGGATCAGCTTGGGGTAGCGGGCCGTGAGCGCGTCGGGGCCGAGGCCCAGGCGGGTGGCGGCGCCCGGCGCGAGGTTCTGCACGAACACATCGGCCTCGGCGAGGAGTTCGTGCAGGATCTCCCGGCCGCGCTGGTCCTTGAGGTCGAGGGTGAGGGATTCCTTGGAGCGGTTGAGCCAGACGAAATAGCTGGAGTGGCCGTGGACGGTGGTGTCGTAGCGGCGGGCGAAGTCGCCGTCGCCGGGGCGTTCGATCTTGATGACGCGGGCGCCGAGGTCGGCGAGCTGGCGCGTGGCGAAGGGGGCCGCCACGGCCTGCTCGATGCTGACGACGGTGATGCCTTCGAGGGGGCGCTGCTGGTGCTCCATCAGGACTCCTGCGCGGTGGGGTCGGTGGCGGCCGGGAACGCCGTACGCATCAGTTCCGCCGCGCGCTCCCAGGTGAGGCCGGCGAGCAGGTCGGGGACGCCGGGGCCGCAGGCGGCGAACTTGTCGCGCAGTTCGGCGGCGGAGGGCGGGCGCTGCGGGGAGCCGGGCGGCAGGGCCAGCTCGGAGTGGACGGCCGTGCCGTCGGTGAAGTCCAGCCGGAGGGCGACCTCGCCGTCGAGCAGGGTGGTGGTCTCGCCGGGCCGCCGGTCGACGGTGACCTGCCCCATGAGCTTCTGCGCGGCGGGGCGGGAGACGGCCTCGTCGGTGAAGCTGCCGAAGCCGGGATAGTCGTCGAGGAGCGCGGTGGCGACCGCGTACGGCATGGAGAACTTGCCCTCCAGGCCGGTGCGGGGCCGGTCGTGGAGGAGGGGGTGGACGGTGCCGGCGGGGGTGGTGACGGTGACGCCGGTGAGGCCGCCGTGCACCCGGTCGCGGACCTCGCGCAGTGCGGCGATCGGCCGCTGCATGGCGTAGCAGCAGGGGTACATCTTGATCGCCAGGCCGCCGGGGACGGCCGGGGCCGCGGGGAAGTCGGTGGCGGGAGTGCCGCCGACGCGGGTCAGCCAGGCGTCCAGGGCGCGCGGGTCGGCGGTGGCGCCGGCGCGGGCGAGCCGGGCGGCGCGTACTCCGGCGTCGGCGGCGAAGCCCACCTGGAGGGACTTGCTGTGGGTGCCGAACGCCTCCTGGACGCCGCCGGCCGCGGGGACGGCGAGCGCCATGGCGGCGGCGAGCCGGTCCGCGTCCAGACCGAGGGCGAGGCCGGCCGCGACGGCGGCGGCCGGGGCGCCCGCGGTGCAGGTCGCGTGCCAGCCCGCCGCGTAGTGGCCCCAGCCGAGCATCGCGCCGAGCCGGGCCATGACGCCGGCGCCCGCGAGGTAGGCACGCGCGTCGCCGCCGGCGGCGAGGACGGCGGGGACGGTGACGACGGAGATGTGCGTGGTGGTGTCCGTGTGCAGGTCGTCAAAGTCCAGCACGTGCGCCATGGCCGCCCAGCGGGCCGCGTCCGGGAGCGGCGCGGCGACCGGGCGCAGCGGGTGGTCCCGGGCGGCCAGCGCGACGGCGACGGTGTCGGCCAGCGCCCGGTCGGCGAGCGCGTGGTCGTCGGGGTCTGCCCGGTGGTCGTGTGCCCACTGGGCAAGGGCTCGGGCGGCGGTCATGCGGTCCCCTCCGTGGTGCGGCGGCCACCGGCCTCACGGTCGGCGGCTCCTCTGCCGAGGATTTGTACGGCCAAATGATCGCGGTGTCAATGGCGCCTCACCCGGCCGACCAATCCAGCGATCACCGGGCCTTGACGTCACAGTGAGCCGGACCACAGAATGCCGACGCCATGCGTGGAGCCACTTTGTACGCAGCAATGCCGTACATGGCCGCGCCGAATGGCCGCCCCTTTCCGGGACCCCTTGGAGGTACGTCAGTGACGCCCCCGTCCCCCGCCCTCGCCGCGCTCGGCAGAGCACCGATCGGCCGCACCCACCGCAAGGTGCTGCTGGTCGTCAGCGCGATGTTCCTGTTCGACCTCGCGGACCTGAACACCTTCGCCTTCGCGGCCCCGGCGATCCGCGCCACGCACCACTTCACCGTCCAGGACGTGGCCCTGGTGACCGCGCTGAGCTTCGCCGGGATGGCGGTGGGCGCGGTACTCGGCGGCCGGGCCGCCGACATCGTCGGCCGCCGGCTCGGCATGTCCGCCGCCGTCGCCCTCTTCTCCGCCGCCTCACTGCTCAACGCCGCCGTCTCGACGCCGGGCACGATGGCCACCGCCCGCGCCCTCACCGGCTTCGGCCTCGGCGCGATGACCGCCATCGCGATCTCCTACCTCTCCGAGGTCACCCCCACCACCCACCGCGGCCGCTTCCAGGCAGTCGCGCTCGGCGTCGGCCTCGTCGGCATCCCGCTGGTCGCCTTCACCGCCCGCGGCATCACCGTGTCCCACCCGGCCTCCTGGCGCTGGCTGTTCGTCGCCGGCGCGCTCGGCTTCCTGCTGCTCCCGCTGGTCCTCCGGCTGCCCGAGTCGCCGCGCTGGCTGCTCTCCCGGGGCCGGACGGCGGAGGCCGAGGAGACGGTGCGCCGCTTCGTACCGGACTTCCGCGGCGGCGGGCAGCAGGAGCCGCCCGGCACGCTCCCCGCTGCCGCGCCCAAGGCCCGCTTCCGCGACCTCTTCGCACCGGGGCAGCGCCGCAACTCGATCGTCATGATGGTCGTCTGGGCCTTCGCGCTGACCGGCTTCTACGGCTTCCAGTCCTGGGTGCCGACCCTGCTGGCCGATCGCGGCCAGGACTTCGCCACCTCCATGACCATGTCGGCGGTCAACACCATCGGCGCGGTGCCCGGCGCCTTCCTCGCCGCTCCGTTCATCGACCGCTTCTCGCGCAAGCACCTCGCGGTGGTTCTCGGCCTGATCGTCGCCGCGGTCGGCATCGGCTACGGCCTGAGCGCCGGGTCGGTGGCCATCATGGTCTTCGGCGTCGCGTTCGCCGCGCTCAGCCAGGCCTACATCGCGGTCCTGTACTCCTACACACCCGAGCACTTCCCCACCGCCCTGCGCACGGCGGGGTCCGGTCTCGGCAACGGCGCGGGGCGGGCCGCCAACATCGTCGCTCCCCTGATCATCGCGGCCGTCTACACCGCCCCGCACCTCGGCTACGTGGGCGTGTTCGCCTTCGTCGCCGGCACCTGGCTGGTCGCCACCCTCACCGTCGCGTTCTTCGGCATCGACACCCGCGACCGGCCGCTGGAGGACCTGCACGGCCGCACCGCGCAGGACGATGGGACACCCGACGGCATCCCGCGCCCCGCACCCACCCACTGACCCGCACCCGCCCCGCACGACAGGAGCCTTCATGACCGGCGCCCCCGCCGACGTCCCGGCCGCCGACTTCCGCCTCCTCGAAGAGACCGCCCGCACCTGGCACCCCGCCGACACCGGCGCCACCGACCCCCTCGACCCGGCGCCGGTCGCCGCGCTCTCCGCCGTGCTGGACCTGCCGGAGCCGGTGGCGGCAGCCGGGCAGCCGCTGCCCCCGCTGTGGCACTGGCTGCACTTCCTGACCTGGCCCCGGCAGAGCGAGCTGGGCCCGGACGGGCACCTGCGCGACGGCCACTTCCTGCCACCGCTGCCCGAGCGGCGGCGGATGTTCGCGGGCGGCCGGCTGGAGGTCCGCAAGCCGCTCACGGTAGGTCAGCCGGCCGAGCAGACCAGCGGCGTGGTCAAGGCGCAGGCCAAGCAGGGCCGTACGGGCGGGCTGCTGTTCGTCACCGCGCGCACCGAGTTCCGCCAGGACGGCGAGGTGCGGGTGACCGAGGAGCAGGACATCGTCTACCGCAGCGGCGGCGGCGCGCCCGTACCGGACCGGATCACCCTCGACCCGGACGCCGCACCGCACAGCGACGCGCCGTGGCAGCTGCCGTGGACCACCGACCCGGCCGTCCTCTTCCGCGTCAGCGCGCTCACCGCCAACGCCCACCGCATCCACTACGACCAGCCCTACGTCACCGGGGTCGAGGGCTACCCCGGGCTGGTCGTGCACGGCCCGCTGCTCGTCCTGCAGATGCTGGAACTGGTCCGCCGCCACGCGCCCGGCCGCACCGTCCGCACGCTCTCCTACCGGCTGCGGCAGCCCTCCTTCTGCGGCGAGCGGCTGCTGTCCTGCGGCACGCCGTACGAGGAGGACGGCCGGCCGGGCGTCCGGCTGTCCGTCGCCGGGCCGCGCGCCGCCGAGCACGCCACGGCGGAGGTGACCTTCGCATGACCGCCGCCGAGGCAGCCCCGTACGTCCGGGCCCTGGCCGCCGCCCGCAGCCTGCTCTTCGTCCCCGGCAACCGCGCCGACCGCTACGCCAAGGCGGCCGGGGCCGGCGCCGACGGGGTGATCGTGGACCTGGAGGACGCGGTCGCACCCGACGGCAAGGACGCCGCGCGGGACGCCGTCGCCGAGTGGCTGGCGGGCGGCGCGCGGGCGGTGGTGCGGATCAACCCGCCGGGCACCGAGTGGCACGAGGCCGACCTGGCGATGGCCGCCGCGCACGGCGCGCCCGTCATGCTGCCCAAGGCCGAGGACCCGGCCGTCCTCGCGGCGGTCGCCGACCGGACCGGCGGCAGGCTTCCGGTGCTGGCGCTGGTGGAGACGGCCGCCGGGGTGGAGCACGCCGCCGCGCTGTGCCGCGCCCCGAACGTCGTACGCGCCGCCTTCGGCAACATCGACCTCGCGGCGCAGCTCGGCGTGGATCCCGCCGACCATCAGGCACTGGCGTACGCACGCTCGCGGCTGGTCTGCGCTTCCGCGGCGGCCGGACTGGCGCCGCCGCTCGACGGGGTGACGGCCGGGCTGGCGGCCGACGGGCCGCTGCCGGCGGACGTGGCGCACGCCCGGCGGCTGGGCTTCGGCGGCAAGCTCTGCATCCATCCGCGTCAACTCGACGCCGTGCACGAAGGGTTCACTCCGTCGGCGGCCGAGACGGAGTGGGCGCGGCGGGTGCTGGCGGCTCGGGGCGCGGTCGCGGTGGTCGACGGGCAGATGGTGGACCGGCCGGTGCTGGAGCGGGCCCGGCGCATTCTGGCGGCGGGGCGCGGTTGAGGGCCGGTGCGGCGCGTGGCCCGGCGACCGCGCCGGGGCCCGCCGGGCCGCGCGCCGCACCGCCGGGGTGGCGTCCCCGCAGGTGACCAGGGTGTTCCGCGGCCGATAAGCTGGCCGTCCCTTCCCACCCGAACGGCGACGAGGATGTGATGGCCAACAAGCCGGCCCGTGGACGGACCGCGTACCAGCAGCTGGCGGACGACCTGCGCACGGACCTCGCGGGCGACCGGTACCCCAAGGGGGTGCGGCTGCCGACCGAGGCGGAGCTGGCCGAGAAGTACCGGGTCAGCCGGCAGACGGTGCGCCGCGCCTTCCACGACCTGGTCGCCGAGGGCCTGGTGTACCGGGTGCCCGGACGCGGCACGTTCGCCGCGCCGCGCGACGGCCGTTACCTCCGCAGGTTCGGCTCGGTCGACGATCTGATGGGCCTGTCGCTGGACACGATCATGCAGCTGACCGGCCCGCTGCGGCGGCGGGTGGACATCGACGCGGCCGGGCGGCTGCGGCTGGACAGCGATGTGGTGCACACCCTCGCCTTCCGCCGGCTCCACGACGACGTGCCGTTCTGCCATACGACGGTGTGGCTGCCGCCGGACGTCGGCGAGACGCTGGCGGACGTGGCGCAGCTCACCGAGACCGGCGCGCGCTCCACCTTCACCATCATCGGCCTGCTGGACGACCGGCTGGACTCGCCCATCACGGAGGCCGAGCAGTCCATCACGGTCGCGCCTGCCCCGGCGGCCGTCGCGGAGGAGCTGGCGTGCGAGCCGCACCACCCGCTGCTGCGCATCGACCGGCTCTACACGACCTCCGAAGGCCGCCGCGTGGAGCTGGCCACCAGTCACTTCCTGCCCGAGCAGTACTCCTACCGGGTCCGGCTGCGCCGCTGATCCCCGGCCCCGGCGTCAGACCCCGGAGGGCGGCCGGTCGTTCAGGATCCGCTGGAAGAGCCGGTGGTCCTGCCACTCCCCGTGGACGTGGAGGAATTGCGGCGCGACGCCGTAGGCCCGGAAGCCGCACTTCTCCAGGACGCGCTGGGAACCGACGTTGTGCAACAGCGTCCCCGCTTCGAGCCGGTGCAGCCCGGCGTCCTCGTCGGCGTACCGGGCGACCGCCTCGACGGCGGCGCTCGCCAGCCCCTTCCCGGTGTGGTCGACATCGATCCAGTAGCCGACGTTGCCGCTGCTCAGCGGACCGCGCACGATCCCGGACAGGGTGACCGTGCCGGCGAGCCGGGAGCCGTCGGTGAGCACCCAGGGCATCGTCCGACCGACCTCGCGCTCCGCCAACTGCACCGCCAGGCGGTCCCGTTGCCCCTCGACGGTGTAGAAGCCCTCGTCCCGCCACGGATCCCACGGCCGCAGATGCTCGCGGTTGTGCAGATACGCCGCGAGCAGCGCGTCGACGTCGCCGGCGTCGGCCGGGCGCATCTCGATGCCACCCGGCAGCACGCATGTCTCGTTCCCCATGCCCGTCACAGTAACTCCGGCGCCCGCCGGGCCTGTTACCCCGGCACGGAATCCCCGAGGACCCGGGCGGTGAAGTCCGCCAGCCGCGCCCGCAGGGTGTCGCGCGGTACGCCCTCGGCTCCGGCCAGGTGCTCGACGAGGTCGGCGCGGACGGCGGCGAGCAGCGCGTGGGCGGTGAAGTCGGCGTCGGGGAGGCCGGGGAGCTGTTCCAGTACGGCCCGGAGCAGGCCGTGCCAGCGCGCGTAGTGGGCCGCCGCGTACGGGCTGTCGCTGCCGGTGCCCTCCAGGGCGAGCGCGAGGTGGCGGTTGTCGAGCTTGAAGCACAGCAGGGCGTCGAGCAGGGCGGGGACGCGCTCCCGGGGCGGGGCGGCCGGGCCCAGGGGCGGCGGTCCCGCCTCCACCGCTTCCTCGACCGGTTCGAGCCGGGCCGCGTAGAGCGCGCGGATCAGGCCGACGCGGTCGCCGAAGGCGCGGAAGAGCGTGCCCTTGCCGACGCCGGCCGCCGCCGCGACGTGGGCCATGGTGACGTCGTCGGGGCTCTCGCAGCGGGCGAAGAGGCTGTCGGCGGCGGCGAGGACGGCCGCCCGGTTGCGGGCTGCGTCCTTGCGGGGCTTGCGGTCGGGCACGCGGCTCCTCCTTTACAAAGCGGACCACGGGTCCGTATCTTTCAAAAGCGGACCCCGGGTCCGTATTCTAGGTGACGAGAGGATCCCCCATGCCCGCACCGCACACCTCACCGGCGGAGCTGTTCCGCCACAGCCTCCGCCCGCTGCTCGACAAGGACATTCCCGCCTGGGTCGGCCTGTGGGCCGAGGACGGCGTCCTGGAGTTCCCCTTCGCGCCGGACGGGTGGCCCGCGCGCCTGGAGGGCAGGGCGGCGATCGCCGCGTACATGCGGCACTACCCCGACCACATCGACCTGCACGACTTCCCCGAAGTGCGGATCCACCGGACCACCGAGCCGGAGACCGTCGTGGTGGAGATGCGCGGCGTGGGCCGTCTGGTGGAGACCGGCAGGCCCTTCGACATGCCGTACATCGCCGTCGTGACCGTGCGCGGCGGGCGCTTCGCCGCCTACCGCGACTACTGGAACCCGCTCGCCGTCCTCGAACCCGGCGCCGACTTCACCCGGAGCACCCGATGACCACCACCGGCACCACACTGGTGACCGGCGCCACCGGCACCACCGGAAGCCGCACCGCCGCGCGGCTGGTCGCCGCGGGCCACCGTGTCAGGGCGGCCGGGCGCCGCGGGGCCGCGGTGCCGGGCGCGGAGCCGGTCCGCTTCGACTGGTACGACCCGGCCACGCACGGCACCGCCCTCGACGGTGTCGACCGCCTCTACCTCGTGCCGCCCGTGGGTGACGCCGATCCGGCCGCGGTCATGCTGCCCTTCCTGCGGCAGGCGGGCGCCGCGGGCGTCCGCCGCGCCGTACTGCTCAGCTCCTCGGCGATTGCCGAGGGCGGCCCCGCGGCGGGAGCCGTGCACCGGGCACTGCCCGGCCTGTTCGACCAGTGGGCGGTGCTGCGGCCCTCCTGGTTCATGCAGAACTTCACCGGTACGCACGCCCACGCCGACAGCATCCGCGAGAGCGGCACCCTGCTGACCGCCACCGGCAACGGCCGGGTCGGCTTCGTGGACGCCGACGACATCGCCGCCGTCGCGGTGCGCGCGCTGACCGATGACCGCTCCCCCGACACCGACCTGGTCCTCACCGGCCCGGAGGCGCTCAGCCACGACGACATCGCCGCGATCATGACCGAGGTCACCGGCCGTCCGGTGACCCACCGTCAGCTCTCCTACGAGGCCCTGCGCGAGCGGCTCGCGGCGTACGCACCGCCGGAGTTCGCCGCACTGCTGGCCGGCCTGGACCGGGCCATCGCCGAGGGCGCCGAGGACCGCACCACCGACACCGTGCTGCGCGTCACCGGCCGCCCGCCCCACGGCTTCCGCGAGGTCGCCGAGCGGGAGCGGGCAGCCGGCCGGTGACGCGGGGCCTCAGGCCAGCGGGACGTCCAGCACGGCCTTGCGGTGGCTGAACGTGGCGATGGAGTGCGGGCCGTGGTAAGCACCCATGCCGCTCTCGCCGACGCCGCCGAACGGCAGGTCGGGGATGCGGAGATGGGCCATCGGCATGCCGAAGCCCAGACCGCCCGAGGAGGTCTCCGTGGCCAGCCGGCGACGGGTGGTCTCGTTCTCGGTGAAGCCGTAGAGGGCCAGCGGCTTGTCGCGGTCGTTGATGAACGCGATCGCCTCGTCCAGGCCCTCGACCTCGACGATAGGCAGCAGCGGGCCGAAGATCTCCTCCTGCATGACCGGGGAGTCGGGGGCGACGTCGGCCAGCACGGTCGGCGCGATGTACTTCTGCTCCCGGTCGTGGCCGCCGCCGGTGACGGTCCGGCCGGAGCCGAGCAGGCCGGTGAGCCGGTCGAAGTGGCGGTGGTTGATGATCCGGCCGTACGCGGGGGACGCCGACGGGTCGGTGCCGTACAGCCCCTCGACGGCCTCGGCGAGCGCCGCCTGGAGGGCCTTGGAGGTCTCCGGGTCGGTCAGCACGTAGTCGGGCGCGACACAGGTCTGACCGGCGTTCTGGAACTTGGTGCGGGCCAGCCGCTGCGCCGTGCGCGTCACGTCCGCGTCCCGGTCGACGAACGCCGGGGACTTGCCGCCCAGTTCGAGGGTGACGGGCGTGAGGTGC
Organism: Streptomyces sp. NPDC047117; assembly: GCF_040643545.1. NCBI lineage: Bacteria > Bacillati > Actinomycetota > Actinomycetes > Kitasatosporales > Streptomycetaceae > Streptomyces > Streptomyces sp. NPDC047117. The sequence continues at coordinate 123,437 of NZ_JBEYUN010000010.1, forward strand.
TCGGCGGCGGCCCGCATCACGATCCGGCCGACCGTGCCGTTGCCGGTGTAGAAGATGTGGTCGAACCGCTGCGCGAGCAGTGCGGTGGTCTCCGGCACCCCGCCCTCGACGACGGCGACCGCGTCGTTGTCGAGGTACTCCGGCAGCAGCCGGGCCAGCAGCGCCGAGGTGGCCGGGGCCAGCTCGCTGGGCTTGGCGACGACGGTGTTGCCCGCCGCCAGCGCGCCCGCGAGCGGCACGAGCAGCAGCTGCGCCGGGTAGTTCCAGGGGGCGATGACCAGGACGACGCCGAGCGGGTCGAACCGGGTGCCCGCCGTGCTGCCCGCCGGGAAGCCCTCCGCCGAGAGCGGCTTGGCGCTGGGCCGCAGCCACTCCTCCAGGTGCTCCAGGGTGTGGTCGATCTCCCGGATCGGGAAGTCCACCTCGGCGGCGAAGGCCTCGGCCTCGCTCTTGCCCAGGTCCGCGTGGAGCGCGGCGGCGAGGTCGGCGCGGCGCTCGGTGAGCAGCGTCCGGAGCTTCCAGAGCTGCTGCGCACGCCACTCCAGGGAGCGGGTGCGGCCGTCGCGGAAGGTGGCACGCAGCCGGGCGACGAGGTCGGCGGGGGCCTCGGCGGCGGCGTCAGCGGTGGCTGCGGGCGCTTCGGCGGTGGTGGCGGGTGAGCCGGTCATGCGGTGCTCGATTCGTTCGAGGTGTTGCGTGCGATCGGTTAGGCACAGCGTCGGAGTGGAAGCATTCATTCCGCCGAGGTCGGGACCGGCCCGGAGGCAGCACCGAGGCCGGAGCGAACCCGGAGCCGGAGCCGGCCGGCGGTCAGCCCAGCGCCTTGGCCACCTCGGTGGCCAGCGGTGCCGACGAGGACGGGTTCTGGCCGGTGTAGAGGTTCCGGTCGGCGATGACGTGCGGCGCCCACGGCTCGCTCTCACGGAAGTCCGCACCGAGCTCCACCAGGCGGTCCTGGAGCAGCCACGGCGCCTTGTCCGCGAAGCCGGCCTGCGCCTCCTCGGCGTTGGTGAAGGCGGTGAGGCGGTACCCGGCGAACGGCGAGGTGCCGTCGGCGCCGCGCGTGGCGAGCAGCGCGGCCGGGCCGTGGCAGACGATGCCCAGCGGCTTGCCCGAGGCCAGCGTCTCGGTGAGCACCCGGCCCGAGGCCTCGTTCACCGCCAGGTCCTCCATCGGGCCGTGGCCGCCGGGGTAGAAGACGGCCGCGTAGCCCGCCACGTCGACCTGCTCCAGCTTGACCGGGCTGCGCAGCGGGTCCATCGACTGCAGCGCGGCGGCGACCGCGTCCGAGCCGTCCTGGCCGCCGTTGAAGTCCGGCGCCAGGCTCGCCGGGTCCAGCGTCGGCAGCACGCCGCCGGGCGTGGCGACCACGACCTCGTGCCCGAGCTCGGTGAAGACCCGGTACGGGGCCACCACCTCTTCGCCCCAGAAGCCGGTGGGGTGCCGGGTGCCGTCCTTCAGCGTCCAGTGGTCGGCGCCGGTCAGCACGAAAAGGATCTTCGCCATGTCGGTCCTCCGGTTCCTTCGGTTCCGCGGGGCGTGTTCGCTGCCCCGAACGTAACGGCTGTGCCCGGTCCGCGCCGTCCAGCGCGCCGGGCCTCGGGCGCCCGCGTGCCCGGCCGTCCGCGGGCTATTCCTGGTTCCCCCGATCCGGGCCCGGCCCCGCCGTTCCCTCCGGGCCCGCGCCGCCCCCGCTGTCCCCGCCGGTCGCGCCGTTCCACTCCCGGTCCATCTCCCGCCACTCCCGCCGGAGTCCCGCCAGGTGGGTGGCGAGAAGGTATGCGGCGCCGCTCACCGCCAGGACCGGTACCAGCCCGAGCCAGCCCACCGCCGCCCCGGCCACCAGGCCGCCGAGCGGGATGCCCGCCCAGGACAGCGAGTCGCCGAGGGCGCCGACCCGGCCGAGCAGCCGGCGCGGGACCCGTTCCCAGACGACCGCGCCCAGGATCGGGTTGAGGAAGCCGGAGCCGAAGCCGGAGAGCGCGTACACGGCCACCACCGCCCACACCGGTACGTCCAGCGCCAGGATCACGAAGCGCGGCGCGCCGGAGAGCAGGAAGCCGGTGAAGAAGACCAGTCGGCGGCGCATCCGGTGGGCCACGACCGCGGCGATCAGGCTGCCGGCCACCGCCGTGAGGCCCGTCGCGGCCGTCATCAGGCCGATCGCGGACGGTCCGTGGCCGGTCTCCCTGGCCCAGATCGGCAGCAGCACGGCATTGCGGGCCGCGTCGAGGAAGTTGGTGAAGCCGACGGTGCCGATGATGACGAGCAGCAGCGGCTGGCCGCGCAGGTAGGCGAAGCCCTCGGCGAACCGCTGCCAGTAGCCCGGCCCGGGGCCGTCGTCCCTAGCGGCGGGGTCCGGCGCCGCGGCACCGCCCATGCCGCGCGGCAGCGCCAGGCCGACGAGCACCGACCCGAGCGCGAACGTCGCGGCGTTGACGAGGAGTCCGGTCAGCGGTCCGAGCACGGCGACCAGGACGCCGCCCGCACCGGGGCCGACCGTCGAGGCGAGCCGTTCGACGACGCCGAGGAGGCCGGTGGCCCGCTCGATCGGGACCTCCGAACGCGCCGCCGCCTCCGGGATCATGACCTCCTTGGCCAGGTCACCGGGGCCCCGCGCGCCGCCGATCACCGCGACCATGACGAGCAGCAGCCAGAAGTCCAGCAGCCCGAGCGCGTGCAGCACCGGTACCGCGGCGACCCCCGCGGCGCTGGCCACGTCCGTCGTCCAGGAGATCACCCGCGGTCCCGCGCGGTCGACCAGCGGCCCGGTCAGCGCCTTGATCAGCACGTACGGCGCCATCTCGCAGAAGGCGACCAGGCCGGTGCGGGCCGCGCTGCCGGTGCTGACCAGGACGAACCAGGGCAGCGCGATGGCCGACACCCGCGTACCTGCCTGCGAGACGGCGGCCGCGGCCAGCAGCCCCGCCAGCGGCCGCATCCGGGCGCGGCTCCCCGCCCACCTGCCCGGTGTCCGTCTCGGCCGCTCGCCCATGGCTGGTCTCACGTCGCCACGCCCCCGTTCCCGCCCCGCGCACTCACGCGCCCCCCGGCGCTCCTCTTGCCCTCCGGTTTCCTATACCGCCCGCCGGGCGCGCATGGCAGTGCCCGTTCGTCCCTTACCGCGCTGACGGAAGTGCGTGAAGATCACGGCATGACAGAGTCCCACCACACCGACACCGCCGGCCTGCCGGCCCCGCTGCTCGTCCGTACCGGCGGCGAGCGCGAGGTCCTCGAAGCATTTCTGGACTTCCACCGCGCGACGGTCAGGGGGAAGGTCGACGGCCTGGCGGACGCCGCGGCGCGCCGCCGGCTCGTGCCCTCGGAGACCACCCTCGCCGGCCTGGTCAAGCACCTGACCATGGTCGAGCGGGAGTGGTTCCCCGCGCTGCTCACCGATGGCGAACCGCCCGCCGAGAGCGGGCACACGGGCGGCTGGGAGGTGGCGCCCGAGGAGACCCTCGACGCGTTGGTGACGGCGTACGACGCGGCCTGCGCGCGGTCCCGGGCGGTGGCCGCCGGCCTCCCGCTGGACCACGTCGTGCCGCATCCGCAGCTCGGTGAGGTCTCGCTGCGCTGGATCTACGTCCGCATGATCGAGGAGACGTCCCGGCACGCCGGGCACGCGGGCATCCTCCGTGAGCAGACGGACGGCGCGGCGGGCATCACCGCGTGAGCACCCGCCGGGGCTGCCGGGCCCGTACCGGTGTCCGGTAGCCTGAAATTGCTTGCATAACCCATATACGTACGTGCCGTACGGGCGGCGCGCCGTACGGCCGGCGCCGTGCGGAACCCGCCCGCACCCCCCTCGGAGCTCCCCCATGCGCCTGCTGCTGATCCGTCACGGTCAGACCCCGTCCAACGTCGGTCACCTCCTGGACACGACCGCCCCCGGGCCCGGCCTGACCGAACTGGGCGAGCAGCAGGCGGCGGCGCTCCCGCAGCGGCTGGCCGACGAGAAGATCGATGCGCTCTACGCCTCCACGCTCGTGCGGACGCAGCTGACCGCGGCGCCGCTCGCGCAGGCCCGCGGCCTGGAGGTGGTGGTCCGCGACGGCATCCGCGAGATCACCGCGGGCGACCTGGAGATGCGCGGCGACGCGGCCTCCAACGACCAGTACCAGCGCGTGGCGTTCTCGTGGCCTGCGGGCAAGCCGGAGCTGCGGATGCCCGGCGGGGAGAACGGCACGGAGATGCTGGCGCGCTACGACGCGGTGATCGAGGAGATCGCCGCGTCCGGCGTGGAGGCGGCCGCTGTGGTCAGCCACGGCGCGGCGATCCGCACCTGGTCAGCGGCGCGCGCCGGCAACCTGGACGCGGACTGGGCCATCGCGCACCCGCTCCCGAACACCGCGGTCGTCGTCCTGGAGGGCACGCCCGCCACCGGCTGGACGGCCGTGACCTGGTCGGACCTGGAGATGACCGGCGCGGAACCGCAGTCCGGCCGCTGAGCCCCGCGCCCGGAGCGGTCACGGGAAGAGGCTGTCACCGATCCAGAGGACCAGTGCGCAGGCGGCCGCCAGGGCCACCATGAGGAGGACGAACTCGACCCACGCGGCGACCGGAAGGCGCGGCTTGGGCACCGGCCGGGCAGGAACGACCGGGCAGCACTTCGAGCAGTGCGGTGGCACCGATACGGCCATGGCGCACAGGATCCTGCGTACCGAGGTACCGCACAAGGGGCGCGAACGGCATCTTCGGCGCCCGTAGGCACACTCCGGGCCATGCTGCGCTACGACGGACCCCGAATGGGGGGTTTCAACGATAAATCACCCATTTGCGGCTTTCTTGGGCTTGATACGTACTGTGAGGCTGGAAGAACTCACGGTGACCGTCCCCACGACCCCAGGAGAGCATCCCCATGGTCCTGTCCGTCTCCGGCGTTGTCCTGCTCGGCGTCATTGTCTTCCTCTTCTTCCGCAAGGACGGGCTGAAGGTCACCCACGCCCTCGTCTGCGCGCTCTTCGGCTTCTACCTCGCGGGGACCGCCATCGCCCCGGGCATCAAGGCCGGCGGCGCCAGCCTCGCGGGGCTGATCAGCGGGCTGAACCTCTGAGAGCCGTGACGCGCGAGCCGCCACGCCACCACCCTCCAGGAGACCTTCCGTGCCCCGGCGTCCACTGCCCAGCATCCTGAGCAACCGTGTTCCCCTCGCCCGCGGCCGCGACTTCGCGCGGACCGCGGCCGACGGCGCCTCCGACGTGTTCCACCCGCTGTTCGTCATCGGCCGCGGCCTGCGCCGCCTGGTCGGGTCCGGCCGGCAGCGGTGGTCGGCGACGCCCCGGGAACGCCGTGGCCCGACGCTGTGCATGGCCGCCATGGGCCTGGCCGCGCTCGCCCTCGCGCCGTACGGGCCGCTGCTCGCCCTCATCTCCCTGATGGCCGCGGCGGCCTGGGCGGGCCGCGAGCGGACACCGGCGGACACCGGCCCCAGTGAGGCGGAGACCGGCCGGCTGCGCTCCCTGTACGAGGCGCTGGTGCCGTACCTCAGCTTCGAGGGCGACCCGAACCCGCTCTACGTGCACGACGGCGACTGGACCGCCGCCTTCACCGAGTACGAGTTCGACGAGGATGGGCGGCTGTCCCGGCTCCTCCTGAAGTACCCGGTGTACTTCACCGATGCCGAGGCCCCGTCCCGGGCACGCATCGAACAGGTACTGCTCGCCAAGTCCGGGCGGGGCCGGGAGTACCACTTCGCGTGGGACCAGGAGGCCAACCGGCTCGTCCTGAGCGTGCTGCCCGCGCTGCCGACCGACATCGCCGCGCAGCGGTTCGTGACCGCGCCCGGCGAGACCGTCCTCGGCTTCACCGACGCGGGCGCCGTCCAGCGCACCGTCCCCGTGGCGGGCGCCGCCGAGGAGGCGGAGCCCAGGGACGTGCCGCCGGTGGTCTGGCGGACCGGACCCCGCTCCACCGAATCCCACCTGCTGGCCCTCGGCCGCCCCGGCAGCGGCACCACGACCCTGCTGCGCTCCGTCGCACTGCAGGCGCTCGCCCACGGCGACGTACTGGTCGTCGACGGCAGCGGCACCGGCGAATACGCCTTCCTGCTCGGACGGCCCGGCGTACTCGGCGTGGAGTGCGGGCTCAGCGGCACGCTCGCCACGCTGGAATGGGCGGCCCGCGAGACGGAGCGGCGGCTGATCGCCGCCAACCGCGCTCGGCAGGCCGGGCTCCCCGTCCCCGACGACATCCGCCAGCCGCTGTGGATCATCGTCGACCGACCGGCCACCCTGACCCACCTCGCCGCCGCCGAGGGCCGCGAGGATCCGCAGCGCCTCCTCCAGGTCCCGCTGCGCCACGGACGCGCGGCGAGCGTCACGATCGTCCTCGCCGAACAGTTCGAGGGCGCTGAGCTGCTGAGCGAACCGGTACGGGCCCACACCCGCGCCCGGGTCGTGCTCGGCCCCACCTCGCCGGAGGACGTACGCGCCGTCCTCGGCGCCGCCCCGGAGACCACGCCCGCCGACCAGGTACCGCCGGGGCGCGGCTACGCCCGCCTCGGGTCCGGCCCGGTGCTCCGCCTCCAAGTGCCCGCCACGCCGGACCCGTTCGACGACGCGACGAGTGAATACCACCGGCAGGCGGTGCTGGCACTGCTGCCGGAGCGCTCGGCGCAGCTCGGCTCCGTCCCCGCGGCCGCCGACCCGCCCGCCGACCCGGACTTCGGATTCGGGTACCGGAGCGGCACCGCCTCGGAGGCGGTATAGCCGCTGCCCCCAGGGGCACCCCGCCTCCGGGCGGCCACCGGTGACGCGCTCCACCGGTGGCCGCCCGGACCCTTTCGGGGACCGGGAACCTCAGGCCACGGAGGAGCGCACCGGTCGGGGCCGACAGACTCAGGCCACGAAGGAGCGCACCGATCGAGGGCCGACAGCCTCAGGCCACGAAGGAGTGCACCGGCTCGGCATCGAGGGACTGGCCCGTGGCCACGAGGTGGGCGGCGCCGGCCAGCCGGGCGGCGGCCTGGTCGGCCACCGCGCCGCTGACGGTGAACGGCAGCCGCACGAAGCCCTCGAAGGCGCCGTCCACACCGAAGCGCGGCCCCGACGGGACACGTACGCCCAGCCGCTCCCCCGCCTCCGCGATGCGCGAGCCGGACAGTCCACCCGTACGCGCCCACAGGGTCAGGCCGCCGTGGGGGACGCTGAACTCCCAGTCGGGCAGGTGGCGCCGGACCGCTTCGACGATCGCGCCACGGTTCTCGCGCGCCTGCTCCCGGCGGATCTCGACCGCCTCCTCCCAGCCGCCGCCCTCCAGCAGCGAGACGATCGCGAGCTGTTCGAGGACCGGCGAGCCGAGGTCCGCGTAGGCACGGGCCGCGACCAGGCTGCGGATGATGTCGGGCGCGGCACGCACCCATCCGATGCGCATGCCGGCCCAGAACGCCTTGCTCGCCGAGCCGACCGTGATCACCGAGCTGCCGGACGGATCGAACGAACAGAGCGCCGACGGCACTTCGACATCGGGGTCGAGGCACAGCTCGGTCATCGTCTCGTCGACGACCAGGACCGTGCCCGCCGAACGGGCCGCGGCGACCAGCCCGCGCCGCTGCTCCTCCGTGGCGAGCGACCCCGTGGGGTTGTGGAAGTCGGCGACGACGTACGCCATACGGGGCGCGGCGTCCCGCAGCACCTGGCGCCAGGCCGGAATGTCCCAGCCGCCCAGCCCCTCGGCCAGCGCGACCGGGACCAGCCGGGCCCCGGCGTCCCGCATCAGCTGGAGGATGTTGGCGTACGAGGGCGAGTCGACGGCCACCCGCTCCCCGGGGCGGGTGATCAGGCGGCAGATCGCGGCCACGGCGCCCATCGCGCCGGTGGTGACCATGATCTGCTCGGGCATGGTCGGGATGCCGCGCGCGGTGTACCGGTCGGCGAGGGCCTGGCGCAGCGCGGGCAGCCCGGCCGGGTAGTCGCCGTGCGTGTGGGCGTAGAGCGGCAGCTCCGCCATGGCGCCCTGCACGGCACGGGTGAGCCAGGGCTCGGGCGCGGGCAGCGCGGCACAGCCCAGATCGATCATCGAGCCCGCGGCCTCCGGGGGCAGCGGTTCGAGGCCCCGAGTGGGCAGCGGATTGCCGGCCGGAACGGCGGTCCAGCTGCCCGAGCCGCGCCGGGACTCCAGGAAGCCCTCCGCGCGCAGCGCTTCGTAGGCGGCGGCGACGGTGGTCCGGCTGACCGACAGCGCGGCGGCCAGCTCACGCTCGGCGGGCAGCCGGGCGGCCACGGGGACGCGGCCCTCCAGCACCAGGAGACGCACACCGTCGGCGAGGGTCCGGTAGGCGGGGATGCGGCGGCCGCCGACCGCCGCCGCGGCGGCGCGGTCGTCCTGCGACCGCACCAGGCGGGCGAGTTGGGTCGCGCCCACCGCTGAAGTCCACTGCGCCATCTCGACCAGTCCACCTTTCCCGAATTGGCCCTGGTGCCGACTCATCGGCCCGCCACAGGCTGACCTTCTCCAGTCCAATTCTGCCAGGAGGGGGAACCCGTTGTCTGCGAAGGGGTCCGCGAAGGGGTCGGAAACCGGGCCGGGCAGGCGCCATCTGCCGCGGCGGCTGCTCCAGCTGTACGTCGGCCTCACGGCCTATGGCGTCAGCATGGGCCTGATGGTGCGCGCGGGGCTCGGCCTGGAGCCGTGGAGCGTGCTGAACCAGGGCATTTCCGAGCACACAGGCGTGAGCATCGGCACCGTCACGATCATCGGCGGGGCGCTGATCCTGCTGCTCTGGATCCCGCTGCGGCAGCGCGTCGGGCTGGGCACGGTCTCGAACGTGGTCGTGCTCGGCCTGGTCATGGACGCCACGATCGCCCTGGTGCCCGCGTACTCCTCGTGGGCCGTCCGCGTCCCGATGCTGGCGCTCGCGGTCGCGCTGAACGGCGCGGCCACCGGCCTGTACATCTCCGCACGCTTCGGGCCCGGACCCCGGGACGGCCTGATGACCGGGCTGCATCTGCGTACCGGGCGCCCGATCCGCCTCGTCCGTACGTGCATCGAGGTCACCGTCCTCGTGGTGGGCTTCGTGCTGGGCGGTTCGGTCGGCGTGGGCACCGTCGTGTACGCGCTGGCGATCGGCCCGATGGCGCAGCTCTTCCTGCGGGTCTTCGCGATCAAGGGGCTGGAGGAGGAACGGTCCCGGGTGGTCGCTGCGGGAAGCGCGGCACCAGCGCCCCAGGAGCAGGCAGTGACATCCGAGGAGCAGCCGGCGGCACCGGAAGCGGCCACGGGACCGGCCGCCCCGGAAGCGGCCACGCGGCCTGGTTGCTGAGCGCGGCGCTTCGGGAGGGCCGCGCCTTCGGGAGGGCCTTGCAGTCGGGACGGGTGGCGTCTTCCGGAGGGGCCGCGTCTCCAGGAGTGGCTCCCGTGGCGGCCTTCGTGGCCGGACCCCGCTCCCCCGCCGTACAGGCCGCCCGCCATACTGCCCGCGTGACCGCACTGCTCCCGCGCCCCCGCCACCCGTACCTCGATCACCCGGCACCACTCGCCTTCGCCCACCGGGGCGGCGCGGCGGACGGCCTGGAGAACACCGCACTCGCCTTCCGCCGCGCCGTGGCGGGCGGCTACCGCTATCTGGAGACCGACGTGCACGCCACGTCGGACGGCCGCCTCGTGGCGTTCCACGACGCCACCCTGGACCGGGTGACCGACGCCCGCGGGCGGATCGGCGCACTGCCCTGGCACGCGGTACGGCGGGCCAGGGTGGCGGGCCGGGAGCCGCTGCCGCTCTTCGAGGAGCTGCTGGAGGAGTTCCCCGAGGCGCGCTGGAACGTGGACGTGAAGGCGGAGCCCGCGCTGCGCCCGCTGCTGACACTGCTGCGCCGTACGGGGGCGTGGGACCGGGTGTGCATCGGCTCGTTCTCGGAGGGACGGGTGGAGCGGGCGCAACGGCTGGCCGGCGGCCGGCTGGCCACCTCGCTGGGCACCCGCGGGGTGGCGGGGCTGCGACTGCGCTCCTACGGGCGGAGCCTGCCGCTGGACCGGCTGCTGGGAGCGGCGGTACGGCGCAGCGCGGTGTGCGTCCAGGTACCGGAGCGGCACGCGGGCCTCCGGGTGGTGGACCGGCTGTTCCTCCAGGCCGCGCGCCGGCTCGGCCTCCAGGTGCACGTGTGGACGGTCAACGATGCGCGGCGGATGGCGGATCTTCTGGACCTCGGCGTGGATGGCATCATGACCGATCACATAGACACGCTGCGGGATGTACTGGCCGCGCGGGGCGCCTGGACCTGACCTACGGGATGCCGCACCGCGACCGTTTCCACCCGCCGTGGCGGGAACGCAAGGGGGAACGGGTGGGTGTGGACATCGCCGTGGAACCGGACGGGCCGACGGACGACGCGGCCCGACGGCGCGAGCAGCGCGGCTGGTACTGGTACGACTGGGCGAACAGCGTCTACTCGACGACCGTCCTGACGGTGTTCCTCGGGCCGTACCTGACGTCCGTGGCCAAGGCGGCGGCGGACGCGCACGGCTTTGTGCACCCGCTGGGCATCCCGGTACGGGCCGGATCGTTCTACGCGTACTCGGTGTCGGCGTCCCTGCTGCTCTCCGTGCTGGCGATGCCGCTGGCCGCGGCCGCGGCGGACCGCAGCGGGCGCAAGAAGCCACTGCTGGGCTGCTGCGCGTACGTGGGCGCCGCGGCGACGACGGGGATGTTCTTCCTGGACAGCGACCGCTACCTGCTCGGCGGGGCCCTGCTGATCATCGCGAACGTCTCGTTCGTGGTGTCGATGATGCTCTACAACTCCTACCTGCCCCAGATCGCGGCGCCGGAGGAGCGGGACGCGGTCTCGTCCCGGGGCTGGGCCTTCGGGTACGCGGCGGGCGCGCTGGTCCTCGTGGCCAACCTCGTGCTGTACGCGGGCCACGCCTCCTTCGGGCTCTCCGAGGGGAGCGCCGTACGGATCTGCCTGGCCTCCGCGGGGCTGTGGTGGGCGGTCTTCACGGTGGTGCCGCTGCGGAGGCTCCGGGACCGGTTCCCGGCCCGCGCCGCGACGGCCCCGGCCCCGGGCGGCGGTCTGCGGCAGCTGCGGGAGACACTGCGCGACCTGCGGCGGCATCCGCTGACCCTGAGCTTCCTGCTGGCGTACCTGGTGTACAACGACGGCGTGCAGACGGTGATCACCCAGGCGTCGGTGTTCGGCTCGGAGGAACTGGGCCTGGACCAGACGACGCTGATCGTCGCGGTCCTGCTGGTGCAGGCGCTGGCGGCGGCCGGCGCGGTACTGATGGGCCGACTGGCCCGGCGGTACGGCGCCAAACGGACGATTCTCGGATCGCTGGTGGCATGGACGGCCGTGATCGTGGCGGGGTACTTCCTCCCCGCGCACGCGCCCGTGTGGTTCTTCTGCCTGGCCGTGGCCATCGGGCTGGTGCTGGGCGGCAGCCAGGCGCTCTCGCGGTCGCTGTACTCGCACCTGATACCGCGCGGAAAAGAGGCCGAATACTTCGCCGCTTACGAGATCAGCGACCGGGGCGTGAGCTGGCTGGGGCCGCTGGTCTTCGGGGTCGCGTACCAAGTGACGGGCAGCTACCGGGACGCGATCGTCTCGCTGGCGGCGTTCTTTGTGATCGGATTCGTCCTGCTCAGCCGCGTGCCGGTGCGGCGTGCCGTGATCGCCGCGGGGAATCGCGCACCGGACCTGATTTAGGCAAGCGGGGCGCGGGGCGGTAGTGTACGCCTTTGGCTCACCAGGCGGACCGTTACTGCGCGCTGAACCTCGGACAGCGGCGGGTGACATCTGCTGCCAGATGTGACAAACCGGGCGTTGGTGGGTACAACAAGGGGCGGCACGACGGGCGACGCATGTGCGGGTTACGGGAATCTTCACCGCCGACCGGACGTTGACCGGATGACGACGACAGCGACACCTGTCCTGTGGGCGACAAGCCCGGGAGGCACGATTCATGAGTGAGCGAGCTCTTCGCGGCACGCGACTCGTGGTGACCAGCTACGAGACCGACCGCGGCATCGACCTGGCACCGCGCCAGGCGGTGGAGTACGCATGCGAGAAGGGCCATCGTTTTGAGATGCCCTTCTCGGTAGAGGCCGAGATTCCGTCGGAGTGGGAGTGCAAGGTTTGCGGCGCTCAAGCACTCCTGGTGGATGGCGATGGCCCTGAGGAGAAGAAGGGCAAGCCCGCGCGTACGCACTGGGACATGCTCATGGAGCGGCGTACCCGCGAGGAGCTGGAGGAGGTGCTGGCCGAACGGCTGGCCGTCCTGCGCTCCGGCACCATGAACATCGCCGTGCATCCGCGCGACACCAACAAGAAGTCCGCCTGACGGCGGACTACGCATGAGGGCCGGGACCCCTGCTTCGGCAGGGGTCCCGGCCCTCATGTCATTTCTGCCCCGGGGCCGTTCCCGCCGGCTGTGAGCCGCGGGCCGACCCCCGGGTCCTGGGGGCGCCGCGCCCCTCAGCGGGGCAGCGGCGGGTCCTGGCGCGGCGCGGCCGGCGGCTCGTCGTCGCGGATCACCTCGCCCTGGACGACCTTGCCGTCCGGAGCGTGCATGCGTGCCTGCTGGAAGGCGTCGCCGAACGAGCCCGGGGTATGGCGGGTCTGCCGCTCCAGCAGCCGCTCCACGCGCCGCTGAAGCAGCTTGCGGGTGGGCGGGAAGAGGCACAGCAGCCCCGCGACGTCCGAGATCAGCCCAGGGCACATCAGCAGCAGGCCGCCGAGCATCGGCAGGACGTTGCCGCCGCTCCGCTCGGGCGCGGCCTTCTGCGGGTCGGCGCCGGGCTGCTGGAACGCCTCGGTCAGGTTCTTCCAGGCGCGCCGACCGGCCCGCTTGATGACGTACCCGCCGATCACCACCCCTGCCACCAGCAGGAGAAAGACCGTCAGTCCGCCCGCGGCCTGACCGACCAGCGAGAGCAGCCAGATCTCCAGGACGGCCCATACGGCGATGCCGATCGGCACCAGACGGCGGGCGCGGGAGCGCTGCGGCGGACGGGAATGCGGTGGCGTGGTGGCGGACGTCATGACTCAAGTGTGCCTGGCCGGGCGGCGTACGCGACGGGGGGCTGACGGTGGGCGGGGCCTTCCAGCTCCCCGAGAGTCCTGGGCAGGGCCCCTCCCTCTCCCCGGACCGTCGGTGGGACCCCCTCCCCCGCCACCACCGCACACTCCCAAACTAGCCCCGCCCGCAGCCCGTCCCCGACTTGTCCACAGCCCCTCTTCTCCGAGATATCCACAGACCCCCGTCAGCCGCCCGCCGCAGACACTCGCCGGCCGCGCTGCGTGCCGCAGCCTGCAGACCCCCGTCAGCCGCTCTTCTTCCCCCGCAGCTTGTCCAGGCGGGAGCCGACGCCCCAGGCCGTGACCCGCCAGAGGGCCTCCACGACGATGTCGCGGCTCATCTTGCTGTCGCCCCGTTCCCGTTCGACGAACGTGATGGGCACCTCGACCACGTGGTAACCGGCCTCGACGGCGCGGCGGGCCAGGTCGACCTGGAAGCAGTAGCCCTGCGAGGCGACCTCGTCCAGGCCCAGGCCCTCCAGGGTCTGCCTGCGGAAGGCCCGGAAGCCGCCGGTGACGTCCCGGATCGGCACGTCGAGCAGCAGCCGCGAGTATGTGCTGCCGCCGCGGGAGAGGACCTCCCGGTACTTGGGCCAGTTGACGACCCGGCCGCCGGGCAGCCAGCGGGATCCCAGTACGAGGTCGGCGCCCTTGAGGGCGGTCAGCAGGCGGGGCAGCTCCTCGGGCTGGTGGGAGCCGTCGGCGTCCATCTCCACCAGGACGTCGTAGCCGTGCTCGATGCCCCACTGGAACCCGGCCAGGTAGGCGGCGCCCAGCCCCTCCTTGCCCTTGCGGTGCAGGACGTGCACGTGGTCGTCGTCGGCGGCCAGTTCGTCGGCGAGCTTGCCCGTACCGTCCGGGCTGTTGTCGTCCGCGACCAGTACGTGCGCGTCGGGCGCCCCCGCGCGCACCCGCTCGACGACCGGCTTGATGTTCTCCGCCTCGTTGTACGTCGGAATGATCACCAAGGTGTCGCCCAGCGGTCCGTACTGCCGCTGCCCGCCGTCCTGTCGGCCGTCTGTCACTGCTGCCCCTTCTCGTCCTTCGTACGCCCGCGCCGGCCGAGCACGAACGCGGCAGCGCAGGACAGAAGGCCCACCATAGCGATCACCCATTCCGGAGACGCGCCGACGCGGTCGGCGACCGTCTTTTCCTCCCGTAGCGGAAGGCTCGCGCTGACCACGCCCCGGGTGAATTCCGGGATGCGGTGGGTGACTTCGCCGTCCGGGGCGACGACGGCGCTGATGCCGCTGGTGGCCGCGGTCACCACGGCGCGGCCGTGCTCGACGGCACGCAGCCGGGACATGGCGAGCTGCTGCTCGGGCTGTCCGGTGCGCCCGTAGGTGGCGTTGTTGGTCTGCACGATGAGGGCGCGGGCGCCGGCGTTCACGGTGTCGTGGACGATCTCGTCGTACGCCACCTCGAAGCAGATGACGTCGCCGAGCTTGGCGCCCGCCATGTCCAGCACGCCGGTGTGGTCGCCCGGGTAGAAGTCGCGTGGCACGCGCTGGAGGCGGGTGATGACCTTGCTCAGCTGGTCCCGGAAGGGCACGTACTCGCCGAAGGGGACCGGGTGCTGCTTGGTGTACGAGGCGCCGGGCCCGGTCTTGGGGTCCCAGACGATGCCCTCGTTGAAGACGTAGCCGGGCTTGCTGGGGTGGTCCACGAGGGCGCCGACGAGGACCGGCACGCCGATCGCCCGTACCGCCTCGTCGATGCGGGCCTTCGCCTCCGGGTACTGGAACGGGTCCAGGTCGGAGGAGTTCTCCGGCCAGATGACCAGGTCGGGCTTCTCGGCCCGGCCCGCCTTCACGTCGGCGGCCAGCTTCTCGGTGGCCGTGGCGTGGTTGTCCAGGATCTGCATGGGGCGGCCGAGGAAGTCCATGCCGGGCTGCTGGACGTTGCCCTGGACGACGGCGATGTTCAGGTGGTCGGTGGCCTTGGTCGGTACGGGGACGGCGTATCCGGCGACGGTGAGGGCCGCGGCCAGCCCGAACGCCTCCAGGGCGGGCAGTGCCCGGCGCAGTCGCGTGCCGCCGCCGTCGGCCTGTCCCCGCAGTCCCCACAGGGTGACGACGATCGCGGCGGCCAGCGTGCCGGTGAGGGCGACGGCGAAGGTGACCAGGGGTGCGCCGCCGAGCGCGGCGAGCGGGGTGAAGGGCGTGCCGGTGTGGGCGAAGGCGAGGCGTCCCCAGGGGAAGCCGCCGAAGGGCACGCGGTCGCGGGCCCATTCCTGCGCGACCCACAGGCAGGCGGCCCACAGGGGCCAGGCCTTGAGGCGGGAGGTGACGGCGAGGCCGGCGCCGAGCAGCGCCACGAAGACGGCCTCGGCGAAGGACAGGCCGATCACGGCGTCCCAGCCGATGACGTGCAGCCACTTCAGGAGCAGGAAGAAGAACGGCCAGCCGAACACGAGGCCGGTCCAGGCCGCCTGACGGGCCGTGCGGCCGCGGGTGAGGAGGCTGAAGGCGGCCACGGCGACGAGCGAGAGGGGCCACAGGTCGTACGGCGGGAAGGCCAGTCCGAGGGCGACTCCGGCGAGGACCGCGAGCACCGTACGGGGTGTCTCGCGGCGTACGAGGGCCGCGAGGCGGCGCAGTCGCCCGGGGCGGCGCGCACCGGCGGCGGTCGCCTCGGGGGCCACGGTGCTGCCGCCGGCTGCGGGACCGTCGCCGCCGGGTCCCTGGGCAGGGCCTGGCACGGCTTCGGCGGTGGTTTCGGAGCCCGATGGCACGGTCGCGGCCTTCCTGCAGGTCGTGCGGTGGTGAGCCGACGGTACAACGGGGCGCGGGCCTGCGGGACGCCGGTGGCGGGTACGGGGGCGCGCGGTCGCTCTCGGTGAGGGGCGCGGCGCGGGCCGTACGGGGCGGGGCGTGCAGGTGCGGGGTGGGGCGGATCCGCGGTGCGGATAGGGGCCCGGAGCCCTTCGGGCCGACCTGGGACCCGCTGGCTGCGGGTCGACCGAGAGCCGTTGTCTACTGAGCGTCCGGGCCCCACCCGGGTCGCACCCGCCGGCCGACTGAAGCCTGTCCGTCGCTTCCGTGCCGCAGGGGTGGACCTGGCTCCCAGTTGTGGTGCGCCTGTGCGGTGCACCACCCCATGGCCCAGCTGCGTTCGACGGCTGCGCGGAGGTCTGCCGGTCGGACGTCCTTGTGGTGGACTCGGCCGAACCTACCGGCCGACGGCGGCCTGCTGTCAACAGCTGTTCTACCTGCGTCGTTTTTGCGTTCAACCAGGTCAGTGCCGAACTGCCGCAGGTAGGGCGAGTACTCGCCGGGCACGCGGCCCGGCGGCACCCGCCACAGGAGGTTCACTCGTTCGGCCGCTGGAAGACCGTCCGGCCGCCCACGACCGTCCGCAGGCACTGCGGCAGCGCCCGGCCGGGGGTGAGGTCGGGGAGGCCCGGAGTGCCGGAGCGGGGGTCGGTCGACCAGCGTTCCACACGCTCGTCGGGGGCCTGGACGATGAGCTCGCCGGTACGCCAGATCGCGTAGTCGGCGGGTGCGCCCGGTACCAGCACGCCCGCGTCGTCGCGGCCGACGGCCCGCCAGCCGCCCCGGGTGTGTGCGGTGAACGCGGCCCGCGCGGAGATGCCGTGCTCGGGGATGCGGTGGAAGACGGCGGCGCGGATGGTGCCCCAGGGGTCGAGGGGGGTGACGGGGCTGTCGGAGCCGAGCGCGAGCGGTACGCCGGCCTTGAGGAGGGCGGCGTACGGGTTGAGGGTGCGGGCCCGTTCGGCGCCGAGCCGGGTGGCGTACATGCCGTCGGTGCCGCCCCAGAGGGCGTCGAAGGCGGGCTGTACGGAGGCGGTGAGGGCGAGCTCGGCGAAGCCGGCGATGGTGTCGGCGGTGAGCATTTCGCAGTGTTCGACGCGGTGCCGGGCGGCGCGCACGCGGTCGAGGCCGACGCGTGCGGCGGCCGCCCGTACGCCTTCGATCACGGCGTTGATGCCGGCGTCGCCGATGGCGTGGAAGCCGGCCTGGAGGCCGGCTTCGGTGCAGGCGGCGACGTGGGCGGCGACGGTGTCGGCGTCGAGCAGGGCGTTGCCGCTGTGTGCGGCGTCGGTGTAGGGGGTGCAGAGGTGCGCGGTGTGCGAGCCGAGGGATCCGTCGGCGAAGAGGTCGCCTGCCGCGCCGACGGCGCCCAGTTCCCTGATCCGCTCCGCTTCCTTTGCGTTTGTGATGAGTTCGCCCCAGTAGCCGACGACGCGCGGCCCGTCGCCCTCGGCGGCGCGGGCGAGCAGCGCGACGAGGTCGTCCTCGCCGGAGATCTCGGGGCCGGCGCATTCGTGAACGGTGCCGATGCCGAGGGACGCGGCGTGCGCGAGCGCCGCGGTCTGTGCGGCGGTCCGCTGGGCGGGGGTGACGGTGGCGTACGCGGCTTCGCGCACGGCGTGGTGGGCGTCGCCGGTGAGGGGCGCCTCGGGGTGGAAGCCGGGGCGTTCGCGCAGGCCGGGGACGAGGTCCTGGAGTGCGGTGGTGGCCACGGCGGAGTGCACGTCGATGCGGCTGAGGTAGAGCGGGCGGCCGCCGGTGGCCTCGTCCAGCTCGGCCCGGGACGGCGGGCGGCCCTCGGGCCAGGCGGCGGCGTCCCAGCCGTGGCCGAGGAGTACGCGGTCGGCGGGACGGGCGGCGGCGAAGGAGCGGATGCGCTCCAGGGCGTGGGAGAGGGAGCGGGTGTCGCCGAGGTCCAGGCCGGTCAGCGCGAGCCCGGTGGCGGTGGTGTGCACATGTGCGTCAGTGAACGCAGGGGTCACGAGCGCGCCGTCGAGGTCGATGACCTCGTCGACCCCGTCGGCGAAGGAGTCGGCGGCGCCCTCCGAGCCGACCCAGGCGACCGAGCCGCCTTCGACGACCATGGCGGTGGCGAAGGGGTCGGCCGGGCTGTGGACCTCGCCGCCGCGCAGCAGGACGGTGCGGTCGGGGGCCGGTACGGGGGTGCGTTCACTCATACCGGACAGTTTCGCCCCTGCACGTGCGCGGCAGTCGCGCGGGGTCGCCACGACGCGGCCGGATCCGTACGGGCCGGCCGTCCGCGTCCCTCCCCCGCGTGTCCCGGCGGGTCAGATGCGGGGCGGCCGGGCTTCGTACGGCGTGGACAGGACCACGGTCGTACGGGTCGAGACGCCGGCCAGGGTGCGGATGCGGGTGAGCAGGTGCTCCAGCTCCAGGGGTGCCGCGACCCGGACCTTGAGGATGTAGTTCTCGTCGCCCGCGACGCTGTGACAGGCCTCCAGTTCGGGTACCTCGGCCAGCCGCTCGGCGATGTCGTCCGGGGCACTGGGGTCGAAGGGTTTGACCGAGATGAAGGCGGTCAGCGGCAGCCCCACCGCCTCGGGGTCGACGATGGCGGCATAGCCGCGAATCACGCCGCGCTGCTCCAGTCTGCGCACGCGCTGATGCACCGCCGAGGTGGACAGGCCAGTGGCCTTGCCCAGGTCGGTGTAGCTCATCCGCCCGTCCTTGACGAGCAGATCCACGATTTGTCGGTCCAGCTCCTCCACACGATCAACTTACTGTGCCGGGGCGCTGCGGCGCAGCTTGCGCCGGATCGTGGACATCGCACGCCCCCTGTGTGACGAACACCACACCCATCACTCCGTGTCCGGAGCGCAGCCGAGATTATGCAGAGGAGAGGCAGGGAAATGCTCGTGGTGGTCGAGGCCGCCCGACACCGGAAGATGGCGGTATCTCGCAGCCCACCCGAGGGGGATGGACATCATGCGACGCCCGAAGCAGGAATCCACGCTGGAGAACACCGCCGCCCAGGAGGGCGACAGTTTCCGCGACGACGACTTCCACGACGCCTTTGACACCGTCGAGCTCTACCGGGTCAGCTGCCCGGACTGCGCGCAGCCCATCGCGCTGCTCGCCGAGGAGGACGCGCTGCCCGAGCACGCGGTCTGCTCCTCGCCGTGGAACCCCTTCGGCCTGACGGTCTGCCAGGGGTCCGGGCGGGCGGTGTCCGAGACGGACTCGCCGGACGACGCACTGGAGCCCCAGGAGCAGGACAGCGGCATGCTCCTGACCCTCCCGGAGGGCCTGAACTGGCGTACGCAGCCCTTCTCCCACGTGGGCGGTCCCGGCTCCCGGCCGGTGCGGGTGCCCATGATGCGCCGGCGCCTCTGAAGCCCCGGCGCGAGCAGAACCGTGCGAGTGAGCCGTAGGACTCACTCGCACGCCTTTGCCACCGGTACGTCCCGGCCGCCCGGGCCGGCCCACGCGTGACGTACCGTCAGCGGCTCTCGGGCCCCGTCAGCGGCTCTCCGGCCCCGTCAGCTGCCGCGCGATCACCATGCGCTGGATCTGGTTGGTGCCCTCCACGATCTGCAGGACCTTCGCCTCGCGCATGTAGCGCTCGGCCGGGAAGTCGGCGGTGTAGCCGTACCCGCCGAGGAGCTGGACCGCGTCGGTGGTGACGCGCATCGCCATGTCCGTGCAGAAGAGCTTGGCCATGGCCGCTTCCTTGGTGAAGGGGCGGCCCTCGTCCCGCAGCCGGGCCGCGGTGAGGTACAGCGCGCGGCCGGCCTCCAGCTGGGTGGCCATGTCGGCGAGCATGAAGCGCAGGCCCTGGAAGTCGGCGAGCGGCCGGCCGAACTGACGGCGTGTCGCCAGGTACCCCAGCGCCTCGTTCAGCGCCGCCTGGGCCACGCCGACGGCGCACGCGGCGATCCCGAGCCGGCCGGAGTCCAGCGCGGCGAGCGCGATGGCGAAACCCTGGCCCTCCTCGCCGATCCGGCGCGCGTCCCCGATCCGTACGCCGTCGAAGTGCATCTGCGCGGTGGGGGACCCCTTCATGCCCATCTTGCGCTCGGGCGGCGCGGCGCTCAGCCCTTCGGCGTCGCCCGGCACCAGGAACGCCGTGATGCCGTGCGCGCCCGCTCCGCCGGTGCGGGCGAGGACGGTGTAGAAGTCGGCGAGGCCGCCGTGGGTGGTCCAGGCCTTGGTGCCGTCGAGGACCCAGGTGTCGCCGTCGCGCGTGGCTAGGGTGGTGAGGGAGGCCGCGTCCGATCCGGCGGCGGGCTCGGAGAGGCAGTAGGCGCCGAGCAGCCCGCCGCCGAGCATCGCGGGCAGGTGCTCGGCGCGCTGCTCCTTGGTGCCGAAGGCGGCGAGGGCGTGGCAGGCCAGGGTGTGCACGCTGACGCCGAGGCCGACGGTGAGCCGGGCGGCGGCCAGTTCCTCCAGGACCTGGAGGTAGACCTCGTAGGGCTGGCCGCCCCCGCCGAACTCCTCCGCGTACGCCAGGCCGAGGAGGCCGGACTCGGAGAGCAGGGTGAACAGTTCGCGGGGGAAGTGCCCCGCCTCCTCCTCCGCTGCCGACCGGGGCGCGATCTCCCGCGCGGCCAGATCGCGTACGAGCGTCATCAGCTGGCGGGCTTCGTCGGTGGGCAGCCTGCGGTCCACGGGTCCGGGGCCGTACTCGGTCATGGCGGCGCTCTCCTCCCTGTCGGGCGATACGGCCGCGCCGCCCGGGTGGTGCGGCGCGGCCGGTTGCCACTGCCGCGGTGATGATCCCTCTCCGGATCGCGGAAGGCGACGACCTGCGGCGGTGGCGCAGGGAGTATGCCCGGTACGGCGGTGTCCGTCACCGGTTGATCGACTTCTTCCGGAGGACGCCCGGGAGCCTTCGGGAGTTCAGCAAATTGGTCCAAACCATTGACCGAGTTGGTCTAGTCCTTCTACCTTCTCCTCCGACGCTCCACGCGTTCGGCGCCACTGCGGACGCAGGTCACAGCACTCTCCCCTCGATGGACTCCCACTCCGAGGAGCAACCATGCTCAGACCGCACAAGAAGCGCCTCCCCCACAGACTCGCCGCGGTCGCCGCCGGCCTGTGTACGGTGGCGCTGACCGCCGGCGGGCTCGCCGGAACCGCCGCGGCCGCGCCTGCCGACACCGCCGCGAAGCCCGTCACCACCACGAAGGCCGCGCAGCCCGCCTCGGGCGCAGGGACCACGGCGGCCGGGAACAAGGTGGTCGGATACTTCACCAACTGGGGTGTCTACCAGCGCAATTACCACGTCAAGAACATTGAGACCTCCGGCTCGGCCAACAAGCTGACGCACATCAACTACGCCTTCGGCAACGTCACCGGCGGCAAGTGCGCGATCGGCGACTCCTACGCCGACTACGACAAGGCCTACACCGCCGACCAGAGCGTCGACGGCAAGGCCGACACCTGGGAGAACGGCGCGCTCCGCGGCAACTTCAACCAGCTCCGCAAGCTGAAGGCGCTGCACCCGAACCTCAAGGTGATCTGGTCCTTCGGCGGCTGGACCTGGTCCGGCGGGTTCGCCGAGGCCGCCAAGAACCCGGCCGCGTTCGCGCAGTCCTGCTACGACCTGGTCGAGGACAAGCGCTGGGCGGACGTCTTCGACGGCATCGACATCGACTGGGAGTACCCCAACGCCTGCGGCCTGACCTGCGACACCAGCGGCCGTACCGCCTTCACCAACGTCATGAAGGCGCTGCGGGCGAAGTTCGGCAGCTCCAACCTGGTGACCGCGGCGATCACCGCCGACGCCTCCTCCGGCGGCAAGATCGACGCGGCCGACTACGCGGGCGCGGCGCAGTACGTCGACTGGTACAACCCCATGACGTACGACTACTTCGGCGCCTGGGACGCGAAGGGTCCGACGGCCCCGCACTCCCCGCTGACCTCGTACAGCGGCATTCCGAAGGCCGGCTTCAACAGCGACGACACCACCAAGAAGCTCAAGGGTCTCGGCATCCCGGCGAACAAGCTGCTGCTGGGCATCGGCTTCTACGGGCGCGGCTGGTCCGGCGTCACGCAGTCGGCGCCGGGCGGCACCGCGACCGGCGCGGCACCGGGCAAGTACGAGGCGGGCATCGAGGACTACAAGGACCTCAAGGGCCGCTGCCCGGCGACCGGCAAGGTCGGCGGCACCGCGTACGCCAAGTGCGGTGACCAGTGGTGGAGCTATGACACCCCGGAGACCATCGGCACGAAGATGGACTACAAGAACGCGCAGGGAATGGGCGGCACGTTCTTCTGGGAGCTCAGCGGTGACACCGCGAACGGCGAGCTGATCAAGGCGATCCGGTAGCCGCATCGCATCAACCGCACGTCGGGCGGGAGGCCGTGGGCCTCCCGCCCTTCGTCGTGCAGCACTGTTGACGCGCCGTCAACAACGGCCCTAATCTCTCGACAGCTACCTTCGTTACCGCAAGTAACCGCACGTCAGCGCTGTGACCGCACGCCATACGCCATGACCGAGCGCTCCCCCGGGAGGAAGCAGTGGGCAGTGATCAGCGGGCCGTACCGGAAGGCCGCACGTCCTGGAAGAAGAGCGCGGCCGTGGCCGTCCCCGCCGTACTGGCCGTCGGAGCGCTGGCGACCGTGATGGCGCAGGGCGTCCTCGCCGCGTCCTTCGCCGTCTCCGGCACCAACTTCCAGGTGGCTTCCGGCAAGTTGACCAGCGAGGGGTTGTCCTCGTACGTACACACCGACCGCGCCGCCGACGGCACCGGCCACCCCGTCGCGCTGCTCGGCATCGGCAAGGCCTCGCTCTCCGACATCTGCCAGTCGGCGCAGGTCGAAACGCCGGTGGGACCGGTGGTCTTCAAGCTCACCGCGGGCGGTGCCGCGGGCCCCGTCACCGCGGACAGCCTCGTCATCGACGGCGAGGACCTGGTCGGCGACGCGCGCTTCGGCACCGCGCAGATCGGCCGGGACGCCTCGACGCTCGACGAGGTACCGGGCATCCGCGGCCCGAAGGGCAAGTTCGGGCTGCAGGCCGGGGACATCGAGGTCGCGGGCGTGAAGTCGCACGCCTGGTCGGCCACCGGCGGGAACTTCCGCCTCAAGGGGCTGAAGTTGGGCGTCAGCCTGGGCGGCAAGAAGTGCTTCTGAGGCGCCCGCGCCCGCCGGCCCGGCTGACGGCGCTCCGGGCCCGGCTGGACGCGCGCCTTCCCTGGCCCGAGGCGCGGGCACGGTTCGGCAGGTGGCGGCGGGCCCGGCCGTTCTGGGCCGGGCTGCTGCTGATCCTCGGCGGCGCCGAACTGCTGCTCGTACCGCTCTCCCCGCTCGGCGTCCTGGTCAGCCTGGGGATCGGCGGGCTCGCCGCGCTCGGCATCGGGCTGGCGCTGATCGTGGCCGGGCTGTTCCTGTGGTGCACCCCCGGCGCGCGGCACTACGTGAGCGTCAACGCGCTGATCCTGTCCGTGATTTCCTTCGCGGCCACCAACCTCGGCGGCTTTCTGGTCGGCATGGGGCTGGGCATCGCCGGCGCGGCGATGGGCTTCGGCTGGACACCACTGCCCGCGGAACCGGACCCCGCGGCGGAGGAAGACGTTGCGAAGGAAGGCGTTGCGGAGGAAGGCGTTGCGGAGGAAGGCGTCGCGGAGGAGGACGCCGCTCGCCCGCGGGGCCGTACGGGCCCGCGCACCGCCCTCGCCGTGGCGCTCCCGGTGACCCTGCTGGTCACGCTCGGCGCGCCCGCCACCGAGGCGCGCGCCGCCGGACCGGGCATCCCCGCGCCCGCCGCCGTCCCCACCGTCACCACCAGCCGTTTCGCGCCCAAGGGCTTCACACTGGCCGGGGTCGAGGAGGTGCCCACGGCACGCGGCCCGGTGCGGGCGATGGTGCTGAGGATGAAGGCCGCCTCGCTCTCCGACTACCGGCTGTTCACCCGGGACGGCAGCGAGGAGCTGGGGCTGGGCGCGAAGAAGCTGCAGCTCAGCGGGGACGTGACGCTCTACCTCACGAAGTTCAGCGGCTGCGTGGAAGGCGTGCTCTGCCTGACCTTCACGCCCGACCGGCTGCCCGTGCCCCCGCTCGTGCCGCCCTTCGTGTACCTGACGGACGTCTCGGCGGAGCAGGCCCTGGTCACCTCGGACGTGATCACCGCCGACGGCCTGCGGCTGCGCGCCGACGCCCCGGTGCCGCCGGCCGACTGACCCGGCACCGCACCCGCACCCGCACCCGCACCCGGCCCACCGTGCGTTTGTCACGGGTGGGCCGTGCGTCTTTCCCGGTCAGCACGTGACGGACGGCGCTGTTGCGCGCCGGGCAACTCTGCGATGGTCGCAAATAGGTGGTGCCGCAGCGATATCCGCGGAACGGATCCGCTCCGGCGTCACACGCGCGGCGAATTCAGGGGCCGACGCTCCGGGACCGGAGGGTTCAGTGGACAAAAGGTACGAGGTCTACTGCCTCATGGACCCGCATTTCTACGACGCACCGGCCCGTGCCGAGGGCGGGGAAACCGCCTTCCCGCAAGCCCTGGGGCCCGCGCCGGACGGCTGGCGCCGCGCAGAAGTGGACGACTGGATCGCCTTCCGGCCCGGCGGCGGCACGCTCCCCGCACAGGGCTGGAAGATCCACGTCTCGGCGTGTCTCGACAACGCGGCGGACATTCTCACCACGGTTCGGGAGTACTGCGTACCGCGCCGGATCGCCTTCAAGTTCCTGCCCGACCGGGACACCCTGCTGCTCGCCAACGCCAAGTACGCGCACCGTGGTTCGAGCGGCAAGTTCGTGACGGTCTACCCGGCGGACGAGGCGGAGCTGGAGGTCGTGCTCACCGAGCTGGGCCGGCTGCTCGACGGCCGGACCGGCCCGTACATCCTCAGCGACCTGCGCTGGGGCGACGGCCCCCTCTACGTCCGGTACGGAGCCTTCGCCGAACGGTACTGCGTCTCCGCTGACGGCGAGGTCGAACCGGCCGTGACGGACGGCGACGGGCAGCTGGTGCCCGACGTCCGCGGGCCGTCCTTCCAGGTGCCCGACTGGGTGGAGCTGCCGGACTTCCTCGCCCCGCACCTCGCGCGGCGCGGCGACGGCGCCGCCCTCGCCGACCTGCCCTACCGGTTCGAGAGCGCGCTGCACTTCTCCAACGGCGGCGGCATCTACGCGGGCACGGACGCGCGTACCGGTGAGCGTGTGGTGCTCAAGGAGGCCCGGCCGTACGCGGGGTTGACGCCGGACGGCCGGGACGCGGTCGCCCGGCAGCGGCGCGAGCGGGAGATGCTGGCGCGACTGCGGGGACTGGACTGCGTTCCCGCGCTGCACGACCACTTCGAGATGGGCGGCCACCACTTCCTGGTCGAGGAGTTCATCGAGGGGACCGAGCTCAACGACCTGTTCGTCGACCGGTACCCGCTCACCCTCGCGCGCCCGGACGAGGCCGCGACGGCCGACTACACCTCCTGGGCCCTCGACGTGTACGACCGCGTGGCGCGGGCCGTCGGCGAGGTCCACGCGCGCGGGGTGGTCCTCGGCGACCTGCAGCCGTCGAACATCATCGTCCGCCCCGACGGCAGCGTGGTCCTCATCGACCTCGAAGGAGCGGCGGACGAGGCCGAGGGGCGGCGGCAGGCCCTGGGCGCCCAGGGCTTCACGGCGCCGCGGAGCATGCGCGGCACCGCCGTCGACGACTACGCCCTGGCCTGCCTGCAGCTCTTCCTCTTCCTGCCGCTGACCGGCCTGCTCACCCTCGCGCCCGGGAAGGCGGGGCAGTTCGCCCGGGAGGCGGTCCGCACCTTCCCGCTGCCCGACGGGTACTTCGACGCCGCGGTACGCCTCCTCACCGGCGGCGGCGGGACGGCCGGAAGTGCGACGGCCGAACCGCGGCTGCGGCCGGACCGTGCCGGCTGGGCCGAGGCCCGCGACTCGCTGGCCGGTGCCGTCCTCGCGGCGGCCACGCCCGGGCGCGACGACCGGCTCTTCCCCGGCGACATCGAGCAGTTCGCCTCGCCGGGCGGCGGCCTGGGCGTGGCGTACGGCGCGGCCGGGGTGCTGTACGCGCTGGACGTGACGGGCGCCGGGCGCCACCCGGGGCACGAGGAGTGGCTGATCCGGCGCGCCCTGCGCCCGCAGCCGGGCACGCTGCTCGGCTTCTACGACGGGCTGCACGGCGTCGCGTACGTCCTCGACCATCTCGGGCACCGGCACGAGGCGCTGAAGATCCTCGACCAGCTGGCGGGCGAGCACTGGCAGCGGCTCGGCCTCGACCTCCACGGCGGGCTGTCCGGCATCGGCCTGAACCTCCTCCACTTCGCCACGGCCACCGGCGAGCCGGCCCTGCAGGACGCGGCCCGCGAGGCGGTGGACGCCGTGGCCGCCCGGCTGGGCCCGGCCGACGCCGTGCCGGAGGTGAGCGGCGGCGGACACCCGTACGCGGGCCTGCTGCGCGGCTCGTCCGGCCCCGCACTGCTGTTCCTCCGGTGGTACGAGCACACCGGCGACCCGGAATTCCTCGACCTCGCCGCGACGGCGCTCCGGCAGGACCTGCGCCGCTGTCTCCTCCGGGACGACGACGGCGTCATGGAGGTCGACGAGGGCTGGCGGACGATGCCGTACCTCGCGGACGGCAGCGTCGGCATCGGCCTCGCCCTGGACGACTACCTGGTACACCGGGAGAACGAGGGCTTCACGGCGGCCGCCGAGGCGATCCGCCGCGCCGCCGAGGGGCGCTTCTACGTCGAACCGGGCCTCTTCGACGGCCTGGCCGGGATGATCCTGCACCTCAGCCGCGCGCACCCGGCCGGCACCGCGGCCGAGCGCGACCCGGCCGTTGCGGACCAGATCCGCCGGCTGGCCCGGTACGCCGTGGTCCACGAGGGCCGGCTCGCCTTCCCCGGCGAGGAGTTGCTGCGCCTCTCCCTGGACCTGGCCACCGGCAGCGCCGGGGTGCTGCTGGCGCTCGGTGCCGCCCTCCACGACTCCCCCGTGCGGCTGCCGTTCCTCGCGCCGCCGCCCGCCCGGCACGCCGGGCCCCCGAGCCATTCAGTCCCCGTCCCCATGGAGAAGTACGGAGGTGAAACGTCATGACCGTTCTTGACCTGCAACGCATGGAAACCACCGCTCACCACGGCGGCAAGCCGAGAAGGAGCGGTGCCAGCAAGTACTGCGGCGGCACCAGCCGGCTGAGCCTGCTGCTCTGCTGAAGGCCGTAGGGGCGAGGACGTGCGACACGTCCCCGCCCCTTCGTGTATCCGTACCGGGAGTGGGCCATGGACCGACACGCCGCGGACCGCCTGCTGCTGGCGGCAGCGCGGCGGGGCGGGCCCTGGGTGCCCGCCATGCTGGCCACCTCCCTGCTGCTCGCCGGTGTGTACACCGTGCTGCCCGCCCTCATGGGCCGCACCGTCGACGCCGTGCTCGCCGGCGGCCACGCCGCCGGCTGGCTCACCCTCAGCATCGCGGCGATCGCCGTCCTCATGGTGTGCGACCTGCTGGACGACCTCGTGGGCAAGCTGGCCGAGGCGCGTGCCACGGCCTGGCTCCGGCACACCCTCCTCCGGCACGTCCTGGACCTGGGCACCCGCGCCACCCGCCGCTTCACGGCCGGGGACCTGGTCAGCCGGCTGGTGGGCAACTCCGCGCGGACCGGGCAGGTCGCGTCGACGCTGGTGTGGGCCGTGATGGACCTGGTGCCGCCGGTCGGCGCGGTCGTCGCGCTGGCCCTCATCGACCCCTGGCTGTGTCTCACCTTCCTCGTGGGGCTGCCGATCGTGCTGTCCCTGGTGCGGACGTTCGTGCGCGACGCTTCCGACATCAACGAGCGCTACTACGCCGCCCAGGGCCGGGTGGCCGCCCGGCTCGTCGACGCCCTGACCGGGATCCGCACGATCACCGCGGCCGGGACCGTGGACCGCGAGGTGGGCCGCGTCCTCGGGCCCCTGCCGGAGCTGCGCCGGCACGGCTCCGGGATGTGGCGGGCCCTCGCGCGGGTCTCGGCGCGGGAGGCCCTGGTCATCCCGCTGCTGGAGGTCGCCGTGCTCGCGGTCGCCGGCCTGGAGCTGGCCCGCGGCCGCATCACGCCGGGCCAGGTGCTCGCGGCGGGCGAGTACGTGGTGCTGGCCACCGGGATCAGCGCGCTGGTGTCGTCGGCGAGCCGGCTGGCCATGGCCCGCGCCACCGCGGGCCGGGTCGCCGAGGTGCTCGCCGAGCCCCCGGTGACGTACGGCGGCACCAGCCTCCCCGACGGGCCAGGGACGCTGGAGTTCCGTGGCGTCACCGTGCGGGAGCCGGACGGCGACGGGCGCGGCCCCGGCGGCACCGTCCTGGAGGACGTGTGGCTGACCGTCCCCGGCGGCGCCCTGGTCGCGGTCGTGGGCCGGTCCGGGTCCGGGAAGTCCCTGCTGGCGGCGCTGGCCGGGCGGCTCGCCGACCCGGACGAGGGCGAGGTGCTGCTGGACGGCGTGCCGCTGCGGCGCCTCGGCAGACCCGCGCTGCGCGGCGCCGTGGCGTACGGCTTCGAGCGTCCGGTGCTGCTCGGCGAGACGTTCGCCGACGCCATCGGCATGGGGCCGCGGCCGACAAGCGCTGAGGAGGTGGCGCGGCAGGCCGCGGCGGCGCGGGCCGACGCCTTCATCCGCCGGCTGCCCCAGGGGTACCGGACCTGTCCGGCGGACGCCCCGCTCTCCGGCGGCGAGGTGCAGCGCGTCGGGCTGGCCCGGGCATTCGTGCAGGCCGGGCGGGTGCTGGTACTGGACGATGTGGCCGCCAGCCTGGACACCGTGACCGAGCACCACGTCAGCCAGGTCCTCACCGGGGCCCTGGCGGGACGCACCCGGCTCGTCGTGACCCACCGCGCGTCCACCGCCGCCCGCGCCGACCGGGTGGTGTGGCTGGACGGCGGCGGCGTACGCGGCCAGGGCACGCACCGCGAGCTGTGGTCGCGGCCCGGGTACCGGGCGGCGTTCCGGCCGGACCCGCCCGGCGCGGGCCCCGCACCGGGTCCGGCCGCGCGGGACGGCGCCACGCGGGCCGGGGGCGCGGCGTGACGGGCGCGGCCGGGCTGCTGCGGTCGTCGCTGCGCCGCCGGCGCCGGGAGTTCCTGCGGCTCGCCGGGTGGTCGCTGATCCAGGCCGTGCCGGCGTTCCTCTCGGGGTGGGTGGTCGCCCGCGCGGTGGACGAAGGTTTCCTCGCCGGCCGGGCCGGAACGGGCTTCGCCTGGCTGGGGGTGCTGGCGGTGGCGGCCGTGGTCGGCGCGTGGGCGACGCGGCACGCGACGCTCGGGCTCGCGGCCGTCGTCGAGCCGCTCCGGGACGAGCTGGTCTCCATGGTCGCGTCCGGCACGCTGCACCGGTCGGCTCGGCGGACCGACCGGCCGGCCGACACCGGCGGCGTGGCACGCCTGACCGAGCAGGTGGAGATCGCCCGTGAGGCGTACGCGGCGGTGGTGATGTTCGTGCAGGGGTTCGCCGCCTCCTCGGTGGGGGCGCTGCTGGGCCTGGCCACCCTGGACCCCGCCCTTCTGCTGTTCGTGCTGCCGCCGCTCCTCGTGGGGCTCGGGCTGTTCGCGGGGGCGCTGCGGGCGATGGCCGCGCGCCAGCGGGAGGTGGCGCTGGCCGACGAGCGCGTGGCCGGGACCGCGAGCGAGGTGACCGGCGGGCTGCGGGACGTGGTGGCGTGCGGCGCCGAGGACGTCGTACGGGAGCGCGCGGGGCGGCACATCGACGCCTCGGCGCGGGCCACCCGGGCGCTGGCCCGGATGACGGCGGTGCGGACCGCTTCGCTGGCGGTCGGCGGCTGGCTGCCGCTCGTCCTCGTCCTGGCCGGCGCGCCGTGGCTGGTGCAGCGCGGGGTGACGGCGGGTGCGGTGCTGGGTGCGGTGACGTACGTGTCGCAGGGGCTCCAGCCGTCGTTGCAGGAGCTCGTCTCGGGGGTCGGCGACAGCGGGCTGTGGCTGCTGGTGACGCTCGGCCGGATCGCGGAGGTGGCCGAGGGGCAGCGCACCGCTCCCGCGTCCCGGGAGCCCGGGCACCCCCGGGACGCGGGGGTGGAGCTGCGCGGCGTCACGTTCGGCTACGCGCGGTCCGCCGAACCGGTGATCGACGGGCTCGATCTCGCGCTGCGGCCGGGCGAGCATCTGGCCGTCGTGGGGCCGAGCGGGGCGGGGAAGTCGACGTTCACCGCACTGGTGGCGGGGGTGCTCACGCCCCGGTCCGGCGGTGTCCGGCTGGGCGGCGTACCGGTCGCCTCCCTGGACGGGGCCACGGCCCGGCATCGGGTGCTGATCCCGCAGGAGGCGTACGTGTTCGCGGGGACACTGTGGGAGAACCTCACCTACCTGGCGCCGGACGTCGCGGCGGCAGCGGTGGACGAGGCGGTGGACGAGGTCGGGGCGCGGCCGCTGGTGGACCGGCTGGGCGGTTACGAAGCGGCCGTGGACGGGCAGCGGCTGTCGGCCGGGGAACGCCAGCTGGTGGCCCTGGTGCGCTCCTATCTGCCGCCGGCGGAGCTGGTCCTGCTGGACGAGGCGACCTGCCATCTCGATCCGGCCGCCGAGGCGCGTGCGGAGGAGGCGTTCGCCCGCCGCCCGGGGACGCTGATCGTGTGCGCGCACCGGATCAGTTCGGCGCTGCGGGCCGACCGGGTGATGGTGCTGGACGGGACGCGGGCCGCGCTCGGCACGCACGAGGAGCTGATGGCGGGCTCCGCCCTCTACCGGGACCTGGTGGGGCACTGGGAGGACGGGGGCGGCGGGAGCCCGGGGCTCAGAGCCAGCCCGACTCCCGGGCGATCCGGATCGCGTCGATCCGGTTCCGTGCCCCGACCTTGCGAGTGATCGCCGAGAGGTGGTTGCGGATCGTGCCGGCGGACAGCGACAGCAGGTCCGCGATCTCCCGCCCGGGGGTTCCCGCCGCGGCGAGCCGCAGGACCTCCCGCTCGCGCGGCGTCAGCGGGTCCTGCGCCGCGTCGAGCACCAGCAGCGCCAGCGCCGGGTCGATGTAGCGGTGGCCGCCCACCACCTTGCGGATGCCCTCGACGAGCCGGTCCGAGGGCGCGTCCTTGCAGACGAGGCCCGGCGGCCGCAGGGCCAGTACGCTGCGCAGCCGCTCCAGCGTCGGCGCTCCGGCGACCAGCAGCGTCCGGCATTCGGGGAGCCGCTCGCGCAGCGTGCCGGCGGCGGCGAGCACCTCGTCCTGCCGGCCGTCGGCGTCGATGACGACCACGTCGGGGCGGTAGGTCAGGGCCCGCGCGAGGACCTGGCCGTCTCCCTCGGCCTGCGCGACGACCTCGATGTCCGCTTCGCGGGTCAGGAGTGCGGCGAGCGCTCCGCGCATGAGCCCGTTTTCCTCGACGAGAAGAACCCGGATCACTGTCGCTCCCTGGGATCGGACCTGTTCCCCGCATCCCCCCCCGGGGAATTATCTCCGGGTCTGCCCGCATCTGCCCGCCCTGCCGGGCGCCCCATGGATTTATTCGCGAAAAATTCGGGAACGGCGGAACCTCTTGGCGGGTCCGCCCGTTGTACAGAGTGAGGCCCCGCATCATCCCCCGTGTGCGGGGCCTCACCAATGCCCGCGGCCCCGGGCCGAAGCCGGTCGCGGCCTGCTACGCCTCGTCCTGGACCAGGCGGTCCAGCATGGTCTGGAAATCCTCGTCGACGATCACCCGCAGCCCGTCCCCGTCCGGTTCACTCAGCCGGGTCATCGTGCCCCGCCGCCACCAGAACACATTCGGGGTGATCGCGCCCGCCGAGTCCTCGTGCCCGGCCGCCGCGAACTGCGCCATCGCCTGGAGCGCCGGAATGACCTGGGCATCGTGGATCCGGTGGAAGGCCAGCTGGTGCCGGAAGGGCAGCGCCACCAGCGCGCCGTCCTGCGTCAGCGGCGCGCCGGTCAGCCGCTCCGCCAGCTCGTCGAGGACCAGCACCCGGCTGGCGGTGAAGAAGGAGTCGCCGAGCACCACTTCGAAGTTCGAGCCGTCGCCGCGGCGGACCGTCTCGTGCCCCTCGACGGGCAGCGCCCGCAGGTTGTTCAGCGCGCGGATGCGCAGCTCGGCGAGGTCCCCGATGTCCAGCAGCGAGTCCTCGCCGAGCATCTGCACGGCTTCGGGGAGGTCGAGCGCGAGCACCTCGCGCAGGCCGGGGGCGAGCGGCCGGGCGTACCGGAAGGAGTCGGAGGCGGGCAGGGAGTCCTCGGCGACGACGCGCGGGTAGAGCCGGGCCCGGATCTCGTCCTCGGACAGCGTCTCCAGCGGCTGGGGGCCGTCCATCGTACGGAGGACCTTGCCGACGTGGTCCCGGACGAGTGCGGGCCAGGCGCGCTCGCCGCGCCGGTCGCGGTGGCAGACGGCGGCGAGGTTGCCCAGGCCGAACTGCCGGCCGGAGGAATCGGCGACCATGCCGGCGTACACGGTCACTTCCAGGCCCTGCTCTGCGAAGGCCGTCCGCACCTGGCCGCGGAAGATTCCGCCCTCCCGGTCGGAGAAGAATCCGAACTCCGCGTCGCGCGGGGTGTCGCGCGGATCCCTCTTCGGTCCGCGGCGGAACAGGCCCATCTCTTCCTCTTCCTCCCGGCGACAGCCACGAATGCGCCGATGGTAGCCGCCCGCCGGTCCGGTCTCGACCGCGCGTGACGCCGTCCGGAGCACGTACCGGAACCCGCCTCCCGCCATCCTCACGAGCGGATTCGGGGCTTCGGGATGCGCGGCGGGCAGCGGGGGGACAGCCTGGGGGTATGACCACACATCCACCGGTGATCGTGTATCCGCCCGCCGCCGGTGGGCGGCGGGTGACCATTCACGGCCAGATCGTGGGGCTCGCCCACGGCCGCGGGGACGTCGCGGAGTTCCTGCGCCGGGCCGGGGTGTCCGATGCCGAGGAGATCCCGCTGGCCGATCCCGCGCTCATCGAGTGGCGGGGCGGCGACCTGGACTACTGGCCGCGGGGCGAGTGAGGGCGGCGCGCGTACCGGCCTCCGCGTGCCTGCCGGCGGCCGGTACGTCCGTCAGAGTTCCTCCTCGGCCCGCTCCGTGCTTCCGCGGAGCGGGTCCAGGCGTGCGCGGACCCACCGTTCCACGTCGCCCACGTGGCGGCCGGCCGCGGTGAAGGCGGCCAGGCTGTCGCGGGAGCGCAGCGCGGCGTAGATGTCCATGTGCTGCTGATGGGTCCAGGAGAGGACGTCCGACTTGACCAGGGCACGCCAGATGCGGGCCCTGGCGGTGCGCTGGGTGACGGAGGAGACCAGCGACGTCAGCGTGCGGTTGCCGGTCGCGGCGACGATGTCCGCGTGGAAGGCGAGGTCCTCGCGGACCAGTTCCTCCGGGTCCTGCAGGGTCCGCATCCGTTCGATGCGTTCCAGCAGTCCGTCCAGCGCGGCGTCGTCGATGCGGGTGGCGGCCAGCGCGGTGGCGCCGGGCTCCAGGACCTTGCGGCACTCCAGCATCTCTTCCAGTCCGGTGTCCTGGGCCAGGTCCAGGAAGCTGCCGAGCGCGCTGAGCAGCCGCTCCGGGTGCAGGTCGGTGACGAAGGTGCCGTCCCCGCGCCGTACGTCCAGCACCCCCGCCATGGCCAGCGCCCGGACCGCCTCGCGGAGCGAGGGGCGGGACAGCTCCAGCTCGGCGGCGAGCACCGCCTCCGGGGGGAGGCGGTGGCCGGGCGCGAACTCGCCGCTCTCGATGCGCTTGCGCAGCCGGCCGATCGCCTCGTCGACGACGCTGCCGCCGCCGGCCCCGTCGGCGCGGCCCGGCCGCTCTTTCTTGGTGGGCATGGACGTCAGGATGCCACCCGGCCGCCGCCGTTCCAGACCGGGCCGTCCGGGTAGCGGTGGGCGTCCAGCGTCTCGCGCCGGATCCGTGCGCTGTAGCCCGGTGCTTCGGGGACGAGGTAGCGCGAGCCGCGGACGCGTACCGGGTCGTGGAAGTGCTCGTGGAGGTGGTCGACGTACTCGATGACGCGGTTCTCCATGGAGCCGCTGACCGCGATGTAGTCGAACACCGAGAGGTGCTGGACCAGTTCGCACAGGCCGACGCCGCCGGCGTGCGGGCAGACCGGTACGCCGTGCGCCGCGGCGAGCAGCAGGGCTGCGACGGCCTCGTTGACGCCGCCGAGCCGGCAGGCGTCGATCTGGCAGACGCCGATGGCGTCGGCCTGGAGGAACTGCTTGAACATCACGGCGTTGTGGGCGTGTTCGCCGGTGGCGACGTGGGTGGGGCCGATCTGCCGGGCGATGGCGGCGTGGCCGAGGACGTCGTCGGGGCTGGTCGGCTCCTCGAACCACCAGATGTCGAACTCGGCGAGGGCCTTGGCCCAGGCGATCGCCTCGTCGACGCCGAGGGTCTGGTTGGCGTCGATCATCAGACGGCGGCCGGGCCCGATGATGTCGCGGGCGATGCGGCAGCGCCGGATGTCGTCCTGGAGGTCGGCGCCGACCTTGAGCTTGACGGAGTCCCAGCCCGCGTCGACTGCCTCCTGGCAGAGCCGGGCGAGCTTGGCGTCGTCGTAGCCGAGCCAGCCGGCGCTCGTGGTGTAGGCGGGGTAGCCGTGTTCCCGTACGTATGCCTCGCGTTCGGCCCGCCCGGCGGCCTTCTCCTCCAGCATGGCCAGCGCGTCCTCGGGGGTGAGCGCGTCCTTGAGGTAGCGCCAGTCCACCAGGTCGACGATCTGCCGGGGCGTCATGTCGGCGAGCAGCTTCCAGACGGGCTTGCCGGCCTGCTTCGCGGCCAGGTCCCAGCCGGCGTTGACGACGGCGGCGGTGCCGAGGTGGATGGCGCCCTTGTCGGGGCCGAGCCAGCGCAGTTGGCTGTCGCCGAGCAGGTGGCGGGAGAAGCCGCCGAGGTCGCCGGTGATCTCCTCGACCGTCAGGCCGACGGCCCGTTCGCCGATCGCGCGGGCGGCGTGGACGGCGAGGTCGTTGCCGCGGCCGATGGTGAAGGTGAAGCCGTGGCCCTCGGGGGCGTCGGCCCCCTCGGTCTTCAGGACGACGTACGCGGCCGAGTAGTCGGGGGCCTCGTTCATGGCGTCCGAGCCGTCGAGCTGCCGCGAGGTGGGGAAACGGACATCGATCGTCTCGACGTCGACGATACGGGCGGTCATCGGCGCTCACTCCTGTACGGGTGCGTCGGGTGAGGGGCGCTGCGGCGCAGCGCGACCAAGATGTCAGATGTCTGCACCCCTCGGCCAGAGATCCCGTCGAGAAAAATTGCCGGTGCACGGAGTATTGCCGGACAAGCACACGACTCGTACGGTCCAGCGGTCAGATGTCTCCCGCAGGAGGTCAGATGAACGCGGACACCGTGCGCCGGAAAGTGGCCAGGCGCCTGCTCCCTCCCCTCTTCCTGATGTTCGTGCTCAGCTTCCTCGACCGCACGAACGTCGCGCTCGTCAAGACACACCTGGCCACCGACGCCGGGATCGACGCGGCCGCGTACGGCTTCGGCGCCGGCGTCTTCTTCGTCGGCTACGCCCTGCTCGGGGTGCCCTCGAACCTGGTGCTGCACCGCTGGGGCGCCCGCCGCTGGCTCGCCGTGCTGATGTTCGTCTGGGGGCTGCTCTCCTGCGCGATGGCACTGACCAGCAGCCCGACCGGCTTCTACGTGCTGCGCTTCCTGCTCGGCGCCGCCGAGGCCGGCTTCTTCCCCGGCGTGATCCTCTATCTCACGTACTGGTTCCCGGCCGCCGACCGGGGGAAGGCGACCGGCATGTTCCAGTCCGCCGTGGCCGTCTCCAGCATCATCGGCAATCCGGTGGGCGGTTACCTCATCGGGCTGCACGGCCTGGCGGGGCTGGACGGCTGGCAGTTGATGTTCCTGCTGGAGGGCGCGCCGACGGTACTGCTGGCGCTCGCCGTGCCGTGGCTGCTCACCGACCGCCCCGAGGACGCCCGCTGGCTGACCGACGAGGAGAAGGCGCTGCTGACCGCGCGGATCGAGGCGGACCGCCCGGCCGAGGACGCGCGTCCGCCCCGCCGGATCCGCGAGATCGTCGGCGACAGCCGCGTACTGCGCCTGATGTTCGTGTACTTCGCGATCCAGATCGGCGTCTACGGCGTCACCTTCTGGCTGCCCGCGCTGGTCGGCCGGATCGACGGCCTGGACGACGTCGGCATCGGCTTCGTCTCGGCCCTGCCCTGGGTGTTCGCGCTGCTGGGCGTGCTGGTCCTGCCCTGGCTCTCGGACCGCAGCGGCAACCGGCGCGGCCCGCTCCGCCTCGCCCTGCTGCTCACCGCGGCCGGCCTCGTCGGCGGGGCGCTGCTGCCGCCGGTCCCCGCGGTGCTGGCCCTGTGCGTGGCCGCGTTCGGCTTCCTCGGCGCCCAGCCGGTGTTCTGGACCGTGCCGCCGACGATCCTCACCGGCGTGCAGATGGCCGGCACGATCGCGCTGATCTCCGGCTTCGGCAACCTCGGCGGCTTCCTCGGCCCGTACGTCATGGGCGTCACCGAGTCGGCCACCGGCTCCGGCACCAACGGCCTCTACGCCATCACCCTGATCGTCGCCGCCGGCGCCGCGGTCGTCACCGGCTTCCGCTGGGCGGGCCTCCGCGCCTCCCCCACCACGCACCCGAAGACCGAGAAGGAGGAGATCACCGATGACCCGCATCGTGCGCTTCGCTGACACCACCGGCGTGGTCCGCACCGGACTCGCGGACGACAGCGGCGCGATCCGCGTCTTCCCCGGTACGCCGCAGATCGCCCGGCTGCTGCGCCGCACCGCCGCCGAACTGCGCGCGCTGACCGAGGAGACGGCGGCGCGCGAGCCGGACGCCACCGAGGCGGAGGTCCTGCTGCTGCCGCCGGTCGACGGGCTGACGGAGGTGTGGGCGGCCGGTGTGACGTACGAGCGGTCGCGGGAGGCGCGGATCGCGGAGAGCACCGAGCAGTCGGTGTACGAGCGGATCTACGACGCCGAGCGTCCCGAGCTGTTCTTCAAGTCCGTGCCGTGGCGCGTGGTGACCGACGGCGAGCCGATCGCGGTACGGGACGACTCGGCGCTGAACGTTCCCGAGCCGGAGCTGGCGCTCGTCCTCAACCGGCATGCCGAGACGGTGGGTTACCTGGTCGCCGACGACGTCAGCTCCCGCTCCATCGAGGGCGAGAACCCGCTGTACCTCCCCCAGGCCAAGGTCTACGCCGGAAGTACGGCGCTCTCGGCGGGCATCGTGCCGGCCTGGGAGATCGACGATCCGTCGGCCCTGAAGATCACGATGACGGTGTCCCGGGACGGCGGCGCCGCCTACGAGGCCACCACCTCCACCGCCGCCTTCCACCGCGACCCGCGGGACCTCGTACGCCATCTCTTCCACAGTCAGCCGTTCCCCGACGGCGCGGTGCTCTCCACCGGTACGGGCATCGTGCCGGAGCTGGACTTCACCCTGTGCGCAGGCGACCTGGTGGACATCGCCGTCGACGGCGTGGGCCGGCTGGTCAACCCGGTCCGCACCGGCCGGGACCCGCTGGCCTGGCTGACCGAGGCCCTCGACGACCCGTGGGTCCGGCTGACGCACCGCCGCGTCTGACCGGAGGCCCGTACGGGGTGGGACGTCGGGTCAGGCCATCGGCGCCGAGCGGCCCGCCGCCGCCAGCACCGCGTCGGCGGCATCGGCCCGGAAGAGGTCGCGGCCGGCGGCGATCCGGGCCCGCCGGACCGGGCCGTCGCAGGTCAGGTCGGCGAGGGCTTGGAGCAGGTCGGCCGGGCCGTCGGCGAGGGCGGACAGCCCGGCCTCGGCCATCCGCCGGGCGCCCGCCGCGCCGTGCCCGGGGATCGGGCGGTGGGTCACCACCGGCAGCCCGGCCGCCAGTGCCTGCGCCGCGGTCTGCCCCGCGGCGTTCTCCACCAGCGCCCCGGCCGCCGCCATCAGCGCCGGCACGTCCGCCACCCAGCCGAGGGCGACGGTTCCCCGCACCCGGCCGAGCCGCCGCCGCAGCGACCGGCTGCGGCCGCACATCACGACCGGGAGGTAGCCGCCGTCGCGCAGCAGCGCGGCCGTGCGCGCGAGGTGCGAGGCGACGCCCCAGGCGCCGCTGGAGAGGAGGACCGGGGTGCGGCCCGGGGCCAGTGCGGCGAAGCGGCGGGCGAAGCGGGCGGTACGGGCGGGGTCCGGCGGGGCGTGGAACGCGGCGGGCACGACGGGGCCGACCGCCTCGGCCGCCCGGCCGCCGAGCCGCCCGACGTCCTCCGCCGTCTGCCGGGTCGGGCAGAGGTGCAGGTCGTTGGCGGGGTGGAGCCACTGGCGGTGCACGGCGAAGTCGGTGACCACCACGATGCTCGGGCAGCGCAGCGCCCCGGCGTCCCGGAGGCGGCCGGTGACCTGTGCGGCGAGGTGGAAGGTGGCGAGTACGGCGTCGGGGGGCTCGCCGGCCAGGCGTCGCCGCAGTTCCCGGGCGGCGGGGGCGACCACGGGTGAGGTGTCGGGGCCCGGGTGCGGGCGGCCGGGGCCGGCCGGCGGGCGGGGGGCGAAGTAGGCGCGGTAGATCGCCTCGTAGAGCGCGGGCGTGTACCGGATCGTGGCGGCGTAGAAGCCGCGCAGCGCGGCACCGGTACCGGCCGGCAGCAGGTCCAGGACGTCGAGCGTCGCGACGCGGTGGCCGCGGCCGGTCAGCCGGTGGGCCAGTTCGCCGGCCACCGCGTGGTGGCCGGCCCCCATGCCGGCGCTGAGGATGACGAAACGTCCGCCCATGTGCCCACGCCCCCGGTCCGGATGCCATTCCCGAGCATTTCGCAACGTACGCGACCATACTGGACCGCATGCGCATCGACCGTCCTCCGCTCGGAGCCGCCGCGTGGCAGGTGGCGGCCGCGGCCGCCACGGCGACGGCCGCGCTGCACATCGGACCGGCCGGGACCTGGCTGCCTCCGGTACGGCGCATGCTCTTCCCCGGCCTGGACGGGCAGGGGCAGCCCGGGCACGTGGCGCTGACCTTCGACGACGGACCCGACCGGGCGAGCACGCCGCGCTTCCTGGACGCGCTGGACGACCTGGACGTCCGGGCGACCTTCTTCCTGCTGGGCTCGGCGCTTGCCGAGGCCCCCGAGACGGGGCGGGAGCTGGTGGCACGCGGGCACGAGGTGGGGCTGCACGGCTGGGACCACCGCAGACCGTGGTGGCCGGGACCGGTGCGCGAACTGCGCGACCTGCGCCGGGCCGTGCGCGCGGTCACGGACATCTGCGGGCACCGGCCGCGGTGGTACCGGCCGCCGTACGGCATCCTCACCGGCGGCCGGTGGGCCGCGGCGCACCGCCTCGGGCTGCGGACCGTGCTGTGGTCGGCGTGGGGCCGGGACTGGGTGGCGGGCGCCTCCGCGGAAACGATCGTGCGCACCGTGGAGCACCGGCTGGAGGGCGGCGGGACCGTGCTGCTGCACGACAGCGACCGGACCTCGGCACCCGGCTCCTGGCGCGCCACGCTCCAGGCCCTGCCCGTGCTGGTACGGAACTGCCGGCGGCAGGGGCTCACGGTGGGCCCGCTGCGCGACCACGGGGCCGACGACACGGGGCCGTAACCCCTGTGGTGGCAATTGCCCGGATCATCACGAAAGCCGTGGCATGCTGATGAGATGTCGGAGCCTGTGCCCCGCCCCGACCGGGCCCGGGCACAGCCGCTGAGGGTGCGTACCGTCTCCGGAGGAGGTCTCCTGTGGAAGCCACGGGACCACTGCCGCACAGCCCTGTGCTCCCCGAGGGCCGGCCCGGACCCCACGGCGCCGCGCGGCGGCCGCACCGGACCGGGGCACCGGTGGCTCTGATCACCGGCGCCTCGTCGGGCATCGGCGCCGCCGTGGCCACCCGGTTCGCCGCCGAGGGCGGCTGGCAGCTCCTGCTCAACGGCCGGGACGAGGAACGGCTCGGCCGGGTCGCGGCCCGCTGCGATGCCACGCCACTGCCCTGCGACCTGAGCGACCCGGCCGGCTGCGAGCAGCTCGTCGGCGCCGCGCTCGACGTGTCGGGCGGGGTCGACGTCCTGGTCGCCGGGGCGGGCATCGGCTGGGCCGGGCCGTTCGCCACGATGCCGCCCGACGCGATCGACGAGGTACTGGCGGTGGACCTGGCCGCCGTCCTGCACCTCACCCGTCGCGTCCTCCCCCACATAGTGCGCAGGGGCCGCGGTCATCTGCTCTTCGTGGGCTCGATCGCGGGCGCCGTGGGCGTGCGCGAGGAGGCCGTCTACTCGGCGGCCAAGGCGGCGGTCGCGGCCTTCGCCGAGAGCCTGCGGTACGAGCTGGCCGGTACCGGCGTGCGCGTGTCCCTCGTGGTGCCCGGCGCGGTGAACACCCCCTTCTTCGCCCGCAGGGGAGCGCCGTACCAGCGCTCCCGGCCCCGGCCGATCGACGCGTCGCGGGTGGCCGACGCCGTGTGGGAGGCGGTGGCGCACGAACGCAGCGAGGTCTTCGTGCCCGGCTGGCTGCAGCTCCCGGCCCGTTTCAAGGGGCTCGCCCCGGCCCTGTTCCGGCGGCTGGCCACGCGTTTCGCCTGAGGGACCGACCGCTCCGTCCTCCCGGGAGGACGGCCGAGGAAGGACGTCGTGCTGAGCTACTTCCTGGCCGTGCTCGCCGCCTGCGCCAACGCGGCCGCCTCGGTGCTGCAGCGGCGCGCGAGCCGCGACCTGCCGAGCGAGGACAGCCTGCGGCCACGGCTGATCCTGCACCTGCTGAGCCGCCCCGTGTGGTTCGCCGGCTTCCTCTGCGTGATCCTCGGCTTCCTCCTGCAGGCCGCTGCGCTGGCCACCGGCAGCCTGTCCGTCGTCCAGCCGATCCTCGTCGTCGAACTGCCGGCGACGCTGCTGCTGGCGTCGTTCGTGTTCCACACCCGGCTGCACCACCGCGAGTGGCTGTCCACCGTGGGGATGACCGTCGGGCTGGCCGCGCTGCTGTACTTCCTCTCCCCCGCCGCCGGCGCGGGTGAGGTGGCCGGCTGGCAGGCCTGGACGGTCGGCGTCGCCGCCAACCTCCTGATCGTGGTCGTCGCCGTGGAGTGGGGCCGCCGCGCCGCGCCCGCCCGCCCCGGCGGCGGCAGCCGCAGGGCCGGCGCCTTCGGCGTGGCGGCCGGCTGCCAGTTCGGCCTGACGGCCGCCTTCATGAAGGGCGCGATGAGCCACGGCGAGGAGGGCATCGGCGCGGTGCTCGCGACCTGGCAGCTGTACGCCATGGTCGCGGCCGGCATCCTCGCGATGTTCCTCCTCCAGTCGGCGCTGCACGCCGGCAACCTGCTCGCCGCGCAGCCCGGACTGACGCTCTCCGACCCGATCGTGGCCATCCTGTGGGGCAGCTTCGCCTTCGCCGAACACGTCCGGGGCGGCTGGTACGTCGTACCGGCGGTGGCCGGCGGGGTGCTGATGGCGTGCTCCGTGGTCGTGCTGACCCGTTCCCCGCTGCTGAAGGGGGAGGAGGCGCTGATCGAGGCGGACCGGATGGCACCCGCCGCCGGATCCCCGCCACCGCCCCGCTGAGCCCGCCCGGACACAGGGAGTCGCCGCATGCTCTATCTCTTCGGTGTGCTCGCCGCGTGCATGCTGGGACTGGGCTTCGTCCTCCAGCAGCACGCGGCGCGCAACGCGCCGCTGTCCGACATGCTCAGCTTCCGGCTGCTGCTGGACCTGGTGAAGGTGCCGCTGTGGCTCGCGGGCATCGGCTGCATGGTCGCCGGCCAGATCTTCAGCGTGCTCGCGCTGAGCCGCGGCGATCTGTCCCGGGTCGAACCGCTGCTGGCCACCAACCTGCTCTTCGCCATGGTGCTGGCCCGGTGGCTCAGCGGCGAACGGCTGGGCGTCTCGGGCTGGGCGGGGGTGCTCCTGCTCAGCGGCGGCGTGACGGCTTTCATCATCGCCGGCGCGCCGCACAGCGGGCCCGACGACACCGGCTCGCTGCGGCACTGGCTGGTCCTCGGCGGCGTCCTCGGCATCGCCCTGCTCCTCGTACTGACGGCCCGTCACCTGAAGCTGGTGAAGGAACCGCCGCTGCTGGCCGCCGCCGCCGGCGTGCTGTACGGCCTCCAGGACGCGCTGACCCGCGTGTCCAGTTCGATCGCGGAGGAGCACGGCCTCGCCCGGCTGCTGGTGAGCTGGGAGCCGTACGTGATCGTGGTGCTGGCCGTGACCGGCCTGATGCTCGTGCAGAGCGCCTTCGAGGCCGGGCCGCTGCGCATGTCGCTGCCCGCGCTCACCGCCGCCGAACCACTGGCCGGCATCGCCTGCGGAATCGGCTTCCTCGGCGACCGCATCCGCGTCACCCCCGGCGCCCTGGCCGGCGAATTCGCCGGCCTCGCGGCAGTCGTGGCCGGCGTCTTCCTCCTCGGCCGCCACCCCGCCATGCCCACCGGCTCCCACCAGGAAGGAAAGCCGACCGGCTCCCACCGGGAAGCGGAGGAGTCCGCGGCCGACGACGGCTGAGCGCGGCACACGGCGCGTGCGGCTAGCGCACCGCCGCCGCCATTCTCCGTACCGCCTCGGTCAGTACCTCGGGGGAGGTGGCGAGGTTGAGGCGGGCGTGGCCCGCGCCGCCGGTGCCGAAGTCCGTGCCGGGGCTGAGGGCGACCCGGCCGCGTTCCAGGAAGACCGCCGCCGGGTCGTCGCCCAGGCCGAGGCCGCGGCAGTCCAGCCAGGCCAGGTAGGTCGCCTCGGCCGGCGTGTACCGCACCGCCGGCAGTTCGGCGGCCAGCAGGTCCGTGAGCAGGCGGCGGTTCTCGTCCAGTCCGGCGAGCAGTGCGTCCAGCCAGCCGCGGCCGTCCCGGAGCGCCGCGGTGTGCGCGAGGATGCCCACGTGGCTGGGGCCGTGGCCGACCTCCTCGGGCAGGCGCGCGAGGTCGTCGGCGGCCGCCGGGCCCGTGACGGCGAGGGCCGCCTTGAGCCCGGCGAGGTTCCAGCCCTTGGTGGCGGACAGCAGGGACAGTCCGTCCGCCGCGCCCGGCACGCTCAGGTACGGCACGAAGGAGACGCCGGGGCCCACCACCGGCGCGTGGATCTCGTCCGCCACGACCCGGACGCCGTACCGGGCGGCCAGCGCGGCGACCGCCGCCAGTTCCGCCGCCGTGTGCACCGTGCCGGTCGGGTTGTGCGGGCTGCACAGCAGGTACGCGGCCCGGCGCCCGTCCGCGACGGCGGTGCGGAAGGCGGCTTCCAGGGCGGTGAGGTCGATCCGGTGGCCGGGGCCGAGCGGCGCCTCCACGATCTTCCGGTCCGCGTTGCCGGCGAACTGGTAGAAGGGCGGGTAGACGGGGCAGTTGACGACCACCGCGTCACCCGGCCCGGTGGTCAGCTTCAGCATCTCCACGACGCCCAGCATCACGTCCGGCACGATCGCCGTGCGCTCCACGGCGAGCCCGTCCCACCCCCACCGCTCCCGCGCGAACTCCGCGAACGCCTCTGCGTACGCCGTCCCCGCCGGATAGCCGGTGTCGCCGAGCGCGAGCGCTTCGGTGACCGCCCGGACGACCGGTTCGGCCAGCGGCACGTCCATCTCCGCCACCCACAGCGGCAGCACGTCGTCGGGGTACGTACGCCACTTCATGCTCGTCCGCCGGCGCAGCTCGGCCAGGGTGAGACGGCGCAGCGGGTTCGCTTCGGCGGAGGCGTCGCGCGGCATGCTGTCCATGCGCCTCACGATAGGCCTCCCGTCACGAATTCCCCATGGCCCGGGCGGAGGTGAGTACCCCTCAGCCCTCGCGCAGCTCCAGCGTGCAGCACTTGACGCTGCCGCCGGCCTTGAGGAGTTCGGTGAGGTCCACGCCGATGGGCTCGAAGCCGCGCTCCCGCAGGCCCGTGATCAGCCCCGTCGCGGCCTCCGGGAGCAGTACGTGGCGTCCGTCGGAGAACGCGTTGAGGCCGAACACCGCCGCGTCCTCGGCCGTCGCGGTCAGCGCGCCGGGGAACAGCTCGCGCAGCACGGCCCGGCCGCCCGGGGTGAACGCCTCGGGGTAGTACATGACCTCGTCGTCGGAGAGCACGGCCGGCGCGGTGTCCAGGTGGTAGAAGCGGGGGTCGACCAGCGTCAGGCCGGTGACCGGCACGCCGAAGAACTCCTGTGCCTCGGCGTGCGCGCGGGGGTCGGTGCGGAAGCCGGTACCGGCCAGGAGGCGGCGCCCGGCGAGCAGGTGGTCGCCCTTCCCCTCGTTGATGTGCTCGGGCCAGTACGTCTCGGTGAAGCCGTTGGCGCGCAGCCAGGAGAGTACAGCGGGCCCTCGGCGGTGCGCTCCTCGTGCCGGAAGCGGGCGCCCAGCGCCTTGCCGTCCACGACGGTGGCGCCGTTCGCGGCGAAGACCATGTCCGGCAGCCCGCCGGCCGGTTCGATCGTCTCCACGGTGTGCCCCAGCTCGCGGTAGAGCGCGCGCAGCCGCTCCCACTGCGCGAGGGCGAGCCCGGCGTCGACCGGCTTCTCCGGCACCACCCAGGGGTTGATCGAGTACCTGACGTCGAAGTGGCGCGGCGCGCACATCAGGAGCCGGCGCGGGACGGCGGTACGGAGCGGGGCCGATCCGGTGCGGTGCATGGCGTGGTGTTCCTCCTCCGGTGGGGGTTCGGAGTCTCCGGGTGCGGGATGTGCAGGGGGTGAAGGGTGGAGGAAGGGGGATGTCGGCGGGGTGCCGTGGGCCGACCCGGCGGTAACCTGGGCCCCGGTCAAGGGGGAGATCATGACGCGAGTGCTGCTGGCGGACGACGAGGCGATGATCCGGGCCGGCATCCGGGCGATTCTCGGCGCGGCACCGGACATCGAGGTGGTCGCGGAGGCGTCCGACGGGCACGAGGCCGTGGCGCTCGCC
This sequence comes from Streptomyces sp. NPDC047117, assembly GCF_040643545.1. Classification (NCBI taxonomy): domain Bacteria; kingdom Bacillati; phylum Actinomycetota; class Actinomycetes; order Kitasatosporales; family Streptomycetaceae; genus Streptomyces; species Streptomyces sp. NPDC047117. Next base: position 167,893 of record NZ_JBEYUN010000010.1, read on the forward strand.
GTACGGCACCGTCCGGACGTGTGCCTGCTCGACATCCGGATGCCGCGGCTGGACGGGCTCGGGACCGCCGCGGAGCTGCGCCGGGTGGTGCCCGGTACCGCGGTGGTCATGCTCACCACGTTCTCCGAGGACGAGTACATCGCGAGCGCGCTGGACTCCGGGGCCTCCGGGTTCCTGCTGAAGTCCGGCGACCCGCGTGAGCTGATCGCCGGTGTCCATGCGGTCGCGGAGGGCGGCGCGTGCCTCTCCCCCGCCGTCGCCCGCCGGGTGATCAGCCGGCTCGGTGCCGGGCAGTTCGGCAGGCAGGCCGGCGCCCGGTCCCGCATCGAGGTGCTGACCGGCCGCGAGCAGGACGTGCTGGCCCTGGTGGGGGCCGGGCTGTCCAACGCCGAGATCGCCCGCCGGCTGCATGTGGTGGAGGGGACGGTCAAGGCGTACGTGAGCCGGATCCTCGACCGGCTCGATGTCAGGAACCGTGTGCAGGCCGCGATCCTCGCCCACGAGGCCGGCCTCGTGGGCGAGCACTGAGCCGCGGTGCCCGGCCACGCAGGAAGGCTGAACCGCCTGCCCGGCAGCAGCAGTCGGCTCGCCCGGGTCATCGATCTCGCGCTGTGGGCGGCGCTGGCGGCCCCGCCGGCCGTGGCCGTCGGCACCCTGCCCGCCGGCCTGCCCCGGTACGTGGCGGCCGCCGCCGTCCCGCTGCTCGCCGTGGCCGTACCGCTCTGCCGCCGCAGGCCGTTGGCCGCCCTCGGATTACCCGTGCTGCCGGCCCTGGCGCACAGCGTGGAGCTGGTCAGCCCGCTGTACTGGCCGGCGCTCGCCGTCCTCGCCTTCCTGGCCGGACGGCGTACGACGGAGATCCGGCCCGCACTGTGGTTCTTCGCGGCGGTCGCGGTGGCCGGGCTGCCGCTGTGCACGATCGTCGGCCGCGACCCGTGGGGCTGGCCCACCCTGCTCCTCACCCTGCTGCTCGCCGTGATGCTGCCCTGGCTGCTGGGCCGGCTCGGGCGGCAGTACGCCGAACTGGCCGGCAGCGGCTGGCGGCTGGCCGACCGGATGGAGCGCGAGCAGCAGGCCGTCGCCGACCGCGCCAGGATCCGCGAACGGGCCCGCATCGCCGGGGACATGCACGACTCGCTCGGCCACGAGCTGACGCTGCTGGCGGTACGGGCGGGCGCGCTGGAGGTCGACCCCACCCTCGACGCCCGGCAGCAGGCGGCCGTCGGCGAGCTGCGGGAGGCCGCGGCCGCCGCCACCGGGAAACTGCGGGAGATCATCGGCGTGCTGCGGGCCGACGACGAAGGGGCGCCGGTCGCCCCGTCCGAGGAGACGGTCGAGGAACTGGCCGAACGGGCCCGCGCCGCCGGTGTCGACGTCCGTCTGGAGTACGCCGGGAACGAGGCCGATCCGGAGCCCGCCGGAAACACTGCCGGGCTGCCCCCGATGGCCGGCCGCGCCGTGCACCGCGTGGTCCAGGAGTCGCTGACGAACGCGGCCAAGCACGCGCCGGGCGCCACCGTACGCGTACGCATCGGCCACGCGGCCGGCACCGTGTCCGTCGCGGTGGTCAACGACCCGCCGCGCGGCGGCGCGCCACCGCCCGGGGTGGCCTCGGGCGGCGCCGGGCTGGTGGGCCTGGACGAGCGGGTCCGGCTGGCGGGCGGCACGCTCAGGGCGGGGCCGGCGCCCGGGGGCGGCTTCGAGGTCGTGGCCGACCTGCCGACCGCCCCGGGACCGACTCCGCGCGCCCCCGGCTCTCCCGCCCTGACCGGCACGTCGGCACGGGAGCTGGAACGGGCCCGGTCGCGGGTGCGACGACGGCTCACGCAGACCGTCGTGGCTCCCCTGGCCGTACTGACCGGCATCCTCCTGCTCATGATCCCGGTCGCCCTGCTCAGCTCGTCGTTCTCGGTGCTGGACCGCGCCGCGTACGACCGGCTGCGGGTGGGCGAACGGCAGCCCGCGGCCGAGGCCCGGCTGCCGGTCTTCACGCGGGACGGGCCACCGGACGGCGCACCGCCCCTGCCCCGCGGGCAGCGGTGCGTGTACTACAGCACCGGCGTCCTCGCCGCCGACGCCTACCGGCTCTGCTTCGCGCACGGCCGGCTGACCGGGAAGTCGGTGGTGGGCGGCGATACGGAGGACTGATCACGGCAGCGCCCGTACCCCCGGGCCCGTACGGACCCGCCGCTCCACGAGCTCACGTGCAGCACCGCCTGTCCACGTGCAGCTCCCCCTCCACTCACAGCGCACACACCGAGGAGAACCGCATGGACGACCAGCAGATCATCGTTCTGGATCCCACCGGGAGCGACCGGCACGGCGAGGACGCGGCGTTGCGCGCCCGCGGCCCGGCCGCGCGCGTCGACGTTCTCGGCGTACCGGCCTGGGCCGTCACTGATCCCGCCCTGCTCAAGCAGCTGCTGACCGATTCCCGGATCTCCAAGGACCCCCACCAGCACTGGCCGCTCTTCCCCGATCAGATCGTCGGCAAGTGGCCGCTGGCTCTCTGGGTGGCCGTGCGGAACATGTTCACCGCGTACGGCGCCGACCACCGCCGGCTGCGCCGTCTGGTCAGCCCGGCCTTCACCGCGCGGCGTGTGCAGGCGCTGTCGGCGCGGATCGAGGAGGTGACGCACGGGCTGCTCGACGACCTCGCGGCCACGCCGCCCGGCGAGCCGGCGGACCTCCGCGCACGCTTCGCGTACCCGCTGCCGATCCAGGTCATCGGCCATCTCATGGGCCTGCCCGAGGACGCGATCGGCGACTTCCGCGGGGCCGTCGACGCGGTCTTCGCCACCACCCTCACGCCCGAGGAGGCCACGGCCAACACAGAGAAGCTGTACGGGCTCCTCGCCGGGCTCGTCGCCGCGAAGCGGGCGGCACCGGCCGCTGACCTGACCTCGACGCTGATCGCCTCCCGCGACGTCGAGGGCGACGGTTCACGCCTCAGCGAACAGGAGTTGCTCGACACCCTGCTGCTCGTGATCAGCGCGGGTTACGAGACCACCGTCAACCTCCTGGACCAGGCCGTCACCGCCCTGCTCAGCCACCCCGACCAGCTCGCCGCCGTGCGCGACGGCCGGGCCGAGTGGAGCACCGTGGTCGAGGAGGCCCTCCGCTGGGAGGCTCCGGTCCCCCATCTGCCCATGCGCTTCGCCACCGAGGACATCGCCCTCCCGACGGGCGAGACCATCAAGGCGGGCGACGCGATCCTCGCCTCGTACTCGGCGGCCGGCCGCCATCCCGCGCTGCACGGGCCCACCGCCGAGGAGTTCGACCTGTCCCGGCCCAGCAGCGAGCACCTGGCGTTCGGCCACGGGGTGCACTTCTGCCTGGGCGCGCCGCTGGCCCGTATGGAGGCCGAGATCGCGCTCCGCGGGCTCTTCACGCGCTTCCCCGACCTGGCGCTCGCCGTCCCGCCGCACGAGCTGCGGCCCCAGGGCTCGTTCCTCGCCAATGGCCACAAGGAGGTGCCGGCTCTGCTGGGGCGGGACGCGAGGTCCTGAACGTACGGGAACACCGGGACGGAACACCGGGTCCCGTACGAGCCAATGTCGCGGGCCCGCCGATTGGCCGGGTACGACAGACCCGGCTGTCCCCGGGGCATGCTCCAGCGGCAAGGTCGCTGGTCCCGAAGAGAGCCGGGCTGCCGCAACCGATCGGTCGTGAGAGGGGTGAATCCGGACTCCAGGGGTAGGCGGCCAGGTGTACATGTCCGAGTCATAGTCATGGACCCGGACCTGTACGAGATCCTGAGAGGGTGCCGGCACCGCGCGGTGACTGCGCGGTGCGCGGCACCGCCGGAGGAGGGCGCAGCGGCCGACGGTGCGGACCGCCCTCTTGCCGGCCGGACGATCGTTTTCCGCTCCCTTCTCGGTGCTCTAAGGATGAACATGGGTCGTGAACAGCTCCTGGCCGACGTCTTCGTGGACCTCGCCGGCGCCTGCTGCGGGGATCTCGTCGACACCAGCGGATATCTGGAGCGGTTCGCCCTCCGGTGCGTGCAGTTGCTGGACGTGTCGGCCGCGGGCGTGCTCTGCGCGCCGCCGGGTGAAGGACTCCGGCCGGCCGCGGCGAGCGAGACCGATCCGGCCTTCACCGGGCTGCTGGCCACCTCTCCGCTGGAGGGGCCCGCCCGGGAGAGTTACCGCACGGCCGCCCCGATCGGCCCGGTGGACCTCATGCGCACCGCCGACCGCTGGCCCCGCTTCGCCAAGACGGCCCTCGCGGCCGGTTACCGCTTCGCCGGTGCGGTACCGCTGGCCTGGCGGGAGCGGCCCGACGGAGCGCTGCTGCTGCTCCGTACCACCGATCCCGTGCCCGAGCGGGACGTACGGCTGAGCCAGGCGCTGGCCCATGTCGCGGCCGCCGCCCTGTGCCACCAGGAGTCCCTGAGCGCCTACCGCAAGGTCAACGACCAGTTGCGCACGGCCCTGCAGAGCCGCGTCACCATCGAGCAGGCCAAGGGCTTCCTGTCCCACCGCATGGGGGTGAGCGTCCAGGAGGCCTTCGACGCGATGCGCGGTCACGCCCGCAGCCACAGCCGGCTGCTGCGGGAGGTGGCCCGGGACGTCCTGGAGCAGGCCCTCATCCCGGAACCTTGACGCCGGGTACCGGACCCACCGTCCCCTCCCACGTACGGCGCAATGGCCCGGCCGCTCCCGCCCGGTGCCGTATACCGGCCGGTACCGGACGGGACGCGGGAAGAGAGCGGGCGCCATGGGGACGCAGACGGAAGATCCGGATCGGCTGACGGTCCGGGAGAGGCCGCGCCGTACGCGGGGCGCGGCGGTGGTGATGTGGCTGACCACCACGGACCACAAGAAGATCGGCTCCCTTTACATGGTGACGGCCTTCGCCTTCTTCCTGCTCGGCGGGTTGCTGGCGCTGTCGATGCGGGCCGAACTGGCCCGGCCCGGCCTGCAGCTCCTGTCCAACGAGCAGTTCAACCAGGCATTCACCATGCACGGCACGATCATGATGCTGATGTTCGCCACCCCGCTGTTCTCCGGCTTCGCCAATGCCATCATGCCGCTGCAGATCGGCTCGCCGGACGTCGCGTTCCCGCGCCTGAACATGCTGTCCTACTGGTTCTTCCTCTTCGGTTCCCTGATCGCGGTGGGATCGTTCCTGACGCCGGACGGGGCGGCCGACTTCGGGTGGTTCGCGTACACGCCCCTCTCCGACGCCACCCGGACACCCGGGATCGGCGGGGACATGTGGGTGCTGGGGCTGACGCTCTCCGGATTCGGCACCATCCTCGGCTCCGTCAACTTCATCACCACCATCATCTGCATGCGCATGCCGGGCATGACGATGTTCCGGATGCCGATCTTCACCTGGAACGTCCTGCTGACCAGCGTGCTGGTGCTGATGGCCTTCCCCGTGCTCGCCGCCACGCTGCTGGCCCTCGCCGCCGACCGGAAGTTCGGGGCGCACGTCTACGACCCGGCCAACGGCGGCGCCCTGCTGTACCAGCACCTGTTCTGGTTCTTCGGGCATCCCGAGGTCTACATCATCGCGCTGCCGTTCTTCGGCGTGATCAGCGAGATCATCCCGGTCTTCGCCCGTAAGCCCGTCTTCGGTTACATCGGGCTGGTCGCGGCGACCATCTCGATCACCGGCCTGTCGATCATGGTGTGGGCACACCACATGTTCGTCACCGGCGCCGTCCTGCTGCCGTTCTTCTCGTTGATGTCGTTCCTGATCGCGGTGCCGACCGGGGTGAAGTTCTTCAACTGGATCGGCACGATGTGGCGCGGCTCCCTGTCGTTCGAGACACCCATGCTCTGGTCGCTGGGTTTCCTCATCACCTTCCTGTTCGGCGGGCTGACCGGCGTCATCCTCGCCTCGCCCCCGATGGACTTCCACGTGAGCGACAGCTACTTCGTGGTCGCCCACTTCCACTACGTGGTGTTCGGCACGGTCGTCTTCGCCATGTTCGGCGGATTCCACTTCTGGTGGCCGAAGTTCACCGGCACCCTGCTGGACGAGCGGCTCGGGAAGATCCACTTCTGGACGCTCTTCGTGGGCTTCCACACCACCTTCCTCGTCCAGCACTGGCTCGGCGCCGGGGGCATGCCGCGGCGCTACGCCGACTACCTCGCGGCCGACGGCTTCACCGTGCTGAACACGCTCTCCTCCATCGGAGCCCTGCTGCTCGGCATCTCGACGCTGCCGTTCCTCTACAACGTCTGGCAGACCTCCCGGTACGCGCCGCGGGTCGCGGTCGACGACCCCTGGGGGTACGGGCGTTCGCTGGAGTGGGCGACGTCCTGCCCGCCGCCCCGGCACAACTTCCACGCGCTGCCCCGGGTCCGCTCCGAATCCCCCGCCTTCGACCTGCACCACCCCGAGATCCTCCGAGCGGACCAGGCGGAGTCCACCGGACGCCGGGACATGGTCGACGAGGCCCCCGGCTCCGCACTCCGCGGCGGGCGGAAAACGTAACGGTCACGTCCCGCGACCCTCAGGACGCTGACCCGCGCAGCTTCTCCTCGATCCAGGCGACGCCGAACTCCACCACGTCCCGGGCCTCGAAGAGGTGGCTCTCCGCCGCGCCGACCCGCCCGCTGCTGCCGAAGCCGGCGGCGAGCAGGTCGCGGACGATCACCTCGAACGGCCAGGTTCCCTCGGGGACGACGGCCGAGTAGTCGAAGGCGCCGTCCTCCGAGTCGATGTCGTGGAAGCGCCGCCACACCCGCTCGCCGCCCACCACGACCGGCTGTTCGTACGTCACGAACCGCTTGCCCGGCGCGTCGGCGAGCGCCTCGGCGTGGTGCAGCAGTGTGAGGGAGTCCAGCGGCGCGCCCAGGAGGAGGACCCGGCCGCCGGTGGCGACCAGCCGCGCGAGCGGGCTGCCGGGGCCGTGCGGGCCGTCCCACGGGTGGTCGGCCATCAACTCCTCCGCCGCGGCGCCCAGCGCGGCGAAGCTCGCGTCGGGGTGCCGGCTGCGGACGGCTCCGGGCAGCCGGCGCAGGGCCTCCGGGAGCCGGCCGTTGGCATGGTCCGCCTCGCTGATGAGCGGGTCGTAGGCGGGGTGCTCGGCGCGCAGCGCGTCCTGCCACGCCTGGGGCCAGCTGGTGAAGTCGTAGGGCGGGGCGTCGTTCCAGCCGCAGGTGACCATCAATGTGCCGCCCCTGCCGACGACTTCGCCGAGCGCGCCGATGACGGTCTCGGGCCCGCCCGCCACGTAGCCGAGGGCCGACAGGCGGGTGTGGAACATGACGGTGTCGCCCTCGGCGAGGCCGAGCGCCGTGAGGTCGCGGCGGAGACGGGCGCGGGTGACCGGGCCGTCGGAGTGTGCCATCAGGGCCATTTCGTCCATGGTCGCGAATATATCCATTCCCGGCGGTGCCGATCATACGATCGCCTCATGCGACCGGATCCCCGCATTGTCGCTGATTCGGGTGCACCTTGACGGGTGAATATTACGCGAGGCGGCCCAGGGGCAGCATTCAGGCGGTGATTGTTCTCCACGAAAGGAAAGGCATATGCGCCGAATCGGCTCCGCTCTCCTCCTCCTCGCAGCCGCGGTTCTCACCACGGCCGCGACGACCGTTCCGGCGGCCGCCGCCGAGGGCGAGGTCATTGTGTTCGAGACCGAACTCCAGCCTCTCACGACGTACGAGAATCCGAGCGGCTGCACCAAACTGCCGCTCGGCTCCCACGTGCTGGCGAATCGCACCGACGGCCCCGTCCAGGTGTACGCGGACCCGTTCTGCATGACCCCGAGCTTCACCGTGCAGCCGGGACACGGCTCGCATCTCGCCGCGGGCACGGGGAGCTTCTCCGCCTGATCCGGTAACGAGCCGTCACAGACAGGGGGACATGTCATGACTGCCGATCTCACCGTGATCGGGCTGGGACACGTGGGGCTGCCGCTGGCGCGGGCCGCGTGCGCCGCGGGGCTGACCACCGTGGGGTACGACGTCGCGGACGCCGTGGTGACGGGTCTCAACGGGGGGCGTTCGCACGTCGGCGGGGTCGCGAACGCGGCCGTCGCCGACATGCGCGCGGCGGGCTTCCGCGCCACCTCCGATCCGAGGGCGCCGGGGCTGGCGGAGACCGTGGTGATCTGCGTGCCCACCGGTCTGGGCGCGGGCGGCGCCCCGGATCTCTCCGCGGTACGCGCGGCGACCCGGACCGTGGCCCGCTGCCTGCGGCCCGGCATGCTCGTGGTGCTGGAGTCCACGAGCTACCCGGGCACCACGGAGGAAGTCGTCCGGCCGCTCCTGGAGGAAGGCAGCGGGCTACGGGCCGGCGCCGACTTCCATCTCGCCTACTCGCCCGAGCGCATCGACCCGGGCAACCGGCAGTACGGCCTCCACAACACCCCGAAGGTGGTCAGCGGCTGCACTCCCCTGTGCGCCAAGCACGCGGTCGCCTTCTACGGCCGCTTCGTGCGGACGCTGGTGGTCTCACGGGGCACGCGGGAGGCCGAGATGTCCAAGCTGCTGGAGAACACCTACCGGTACATCAACATCGCACTGGTCGACGAGGTGGCGCTGTACTGCGACCGGACGGGCATCGACGTCTGGGACGTCCTGCACTGCGCCGGGACGAAGCCCTTCGGGTTCGCGCCCTTCCGGCCCGGCGCCGGGGTGGGCGGCCACTGCATACCGGTCGACCCGCGCTATCTCGCCGCCAAGGCCGACGCCGAGGGCTTCTCCTTCCGCATGCTGGCCGCGGCCCACGAGGTGGTGTCGCGGATGCCGGCGCACGTCGTCGGCCGGGCGGTCGGACTCCTCGACGGGCTGGGCAAGCCGCCGGAAGCGGCGTCCGTGGTGCTCCTCGGGGTGGCGTACAAGCCCGATGTGGCCGACGCCAGGGAGTCGCCGGCGGCACCGGTGGCACGCGGACTGCGCGCGCAGGGAGCGATGGTCCGCTACCACGATCCGTACGTACCGGAATTCGCCGCCGACGGCGTGCCGCTGCGTCGCGTGGAATCCCTGCGCGACGCCCTGGCGGGCGCGGATCTGGCCATTCTCCTGCAGGACCACGCCTGTTACGACATGGCGTCACTGGCCGGCGCGGAATGCGCCCTGCTCGACACCCGTGGAAAGGCCTCCGGGCCCCGGGTCACCCTGCTCTGACGGAATTCTGAATTCCGCCGGCCGGCGGAGCGTTCCAGCATTCCACGGAGCTTCATCAGACTTGCCGGCTTTCGGGGAAGGAAGGCCGCGCGAGGCGGTGCCGGAAAACCGCTCCGGCATCGCGCATGCCCAGTACGACCGAGGAAAGGACACCGCAATGGCTACTCCCGTGGCGAATCAGCGCCTCGAGAAGCGCTTCGACAAGTGGGACTCGGACGGCAATGGAATCCTCGAATGGGGTGACTTCGAGCAGGAGGCGGCCAAGGTCGCCCAGAACTTCGGGGCCGACGCCCGCTCCAAGGAGGCGAAGACGCTGCGGGAAGGCTTCCGCAACCTCTTCGACCACCTCACGCAGGCGGCCGGGGCGCCCGCGAACGGTCCGCTCACCAAGGACCAGTTCATGAGCGTCACGCAGAACCTGATCTTCGAGGGCGGCGAGGCCGACTTCAACCGCGCGCTCGGCCCGGTGGTCAAGGGGATCGTCGGTCTCTGCGACAAGAACGCCGACGGGCAGATCAACGCCGGTGAGTTCGAGGCCTGGCTGGTAGGCGTCGGCGTGGACCGCTCCGCCGCCCAGGAGGCCTTCCGCAAGGTGGACTCCGACGACAACGGCGAGCTGTCCGTCGACGAACTGCTCGCAGCGGTACGCGAGTACCACTTCGGCCGGCTCGACGTGGAGCTGCTCGGCTGACGCACCACACCACCCCGGAACGGGTGCGGCCGGTGGTCCCGGAAGGGGCCACCGGCCGTGGTGTGTGCGGTCCCGGTCAGGGGGCAGCGGGCCGTACCTGGGTGAAGGCGACCGGCAGTTCCGGGCACAGCTCCAGGTCGCCGCCGGTGACGAGCCGGCCGCTGCCGATGAGGATGTTGTAGTGGTTCGGGAAGTGGCAGGCGTCGAAGCCGACCACGGTGCCGACGCGCAGGCCGTCGATCCACACGTCGTCGCCGCGGTCGATCACCCCGGCGCAGGCCAGCTCCACGAAGCCGAGGAAGCCGACCCGGTCGATGCGGTCGCCCGGCCCGGTGTCCCGCTGGTCGGTGGTGACCAGTTCGTGCACCTCGCCGCGGCGCACACAGCGGCTGGCGTGCGGTTCGAGCGTCATGCCGCGGTCCGTACGGCGGTGCAGCAGGACCTTCACGAGGTCGCCCCGCACGGAGCGCTTCGCGCCGTTCTCCTCCGGCGTCCGACCGGTCACTGTCGTCCCCCCTCTGCCCTCACGGCCTGTTCGGTGCGGTAGACGGCCGCCACCAGCTCCAGCGCGGCGAGGCCGTCGTCGGCCCCGCCGTGCGCCGGTGGTCCTGCCGCGGCGAAGCCGTCGAGAATGCCCTCGTACTCATGCCACAGCGATGCCTTGAAGCCCGTGTGCCCGGCCAGCATGTCGGTGCGGTGCACGGTGCCGTCCGCCAGCCGTACCTCGATGTCCTTGGTCTCGCCGGGGTACGACCAGTCCAGCTCCACCGTGGCCGTCGCCCCGCCGGCCGCCCGCAGTGCGACGACCGCCTGCCGGTCGGTGCCCCGGGCGTCGCGGGTGACCTCCGCCCCGTCGACCTCGACGTCGCCGAGGAAGAGCCGTACGAGGTCGAAGGCGTTGGGACCGTTGTCCGCGACACAGCCGCCGCCGCAGCGCCGGGGGTCGAGGTACCAGGTGTCGCCCGCGATGTGCTCCTCGATGCGTTCGAGGTAGCGGACCCGGACCGACGCGATGGGTGCGCGCGCCGCTGCCAGGTCGCGCCGCAGCAGCCGTACCCCGTCGTTGTAGCGGCGGTGGAACGCGGTGAAGAGCGGGGCCGCCCGGGCCCTGGCGAGCGCGGCCAGCTCCCGCCCCTCCGCCGCGTGCAGGGCGAGCGGTTTCTCGACGCAGACCGGGAGGCCGGCGCGGAGCGCGTCCGCGCAGATCCCGGCGTGCGCGTGGTTCGGTACGGCGACGACCACGGCGTCCAGTCCCGGCTCCGCCAGCAGCGCGCGGTGTCCCGTGTGGCAGGCCACGCGGCCGCGGTGCGGGGCCAGGGCCTCCTGCCGTGGGTCGCACACGGCCGCCAGGGTCCAGCCGGGCAGCCGGTCGATCGCGGCGAGGTAGTACCGGGAGATCGCCCCCAGCCCGATCACGCCGATGCGGCGGGTCCTCATCGCACCCCTCCGTCCGCGGGGTCGAGGACGCCGAGGGCGGTGAGTTCCTCGTACAGGTGGGCCGGGAGGGGAATGCCCTCGCGGCGGCGTTTGCGTGCGCGCTCCGCCTCCCACCAGCCCGGATAGCGCACGGGACGGTCTTCGTGGACGGGCGGGCAGGCCAGCAGCGTGCCGAACAGCCCGCGGGCCGCACCGGCGAAGTCGCCGTCCGGCCGCAGCTTCTCGGGTGCGACGGCGAGGGCGAGGAAGCCGATGTCGTCGTCGCTGCCGTGCGGCCGGCCGTCCCCCTGGAGCGCCTCGGGGGCCGGCCCGACGGCGGCGCCCGGCAGCAGCGCGGCCAGCAGTTCGACCGCCAGGCCGAGTCCGAATCCCTTGTAGGCGCCGGTCTCGGGGGTGCCGCCGAGCCAGCGCAGGTACGCCTCACCGCGGTCGAACGCGGCCGGGTCCGTACGCGGCTCGCCCGCCTCGTCCGCCAGCCAGCCCTCGGGAACGGACTCGCCGCGGCGGGCCGCGGTGCGGATCCGGCCGGTGGGCACGACCGTGGTGCTCATGTCGAGGACGAAGGGGTGGTCGGTGAGGGCCGGCGCGGCGACGCTGAGCGGGTTGGTGCCGAGCATGGCGAGCCTGCCGTCCGGCGGGCGGGCGATGCGCTGCCCGCCGCAGTTGCCCGCGAGCACACCGATCATGCCCTGGTCGGCGGCGCGCGCGGTGTGGAAGCCGGCGCAGCCGAAATGGGTGGCGTTGCGTACCGATACCAGGCCGATGCCGTACAGCCCGGCCCGTTCCACCGCGAGGTCCATCGCCTCGGCGGCGGCCCACAGCCCGAGCGCGCGGCGGGAGTCGAGGACGACGCAGGCGCCGAGATCGGTGAGTGTCGCCGGCTCGGCCAGCGGGTCGGCCCGACCGCTGTCCAGGAGCGGGAGGTAGAGGCGGCCGAGATTGAAGACGCCGTGGGAGTCGAGCCCGGTGAGGTCTCCGTGGCAGAGCGCGGTGGCGGCCGTACGGGCGCGCCGGTGCGGGATGCCGTAGGAGGCGAAGCGGCCGGTGACGGCGGCGCGCAGGGCATTGTGGTCGACCGGTACCGGCTGCTGCGGTGCCCGATGCTGTCGGGGCAGGGTCATACGGGGCTCCCTTGCCGGTCCGCGGGACGGTCCGTCGGCCGGGCCGTGCGCCGGGTGAACGCCGTGAGCACCGCGCACACCGCGGCGGCGAAGTCCTCCAGCTCGGCCAGGTCGGCGAACTCCCCCTGTGCGTGTGCGTGGTTGGCGTCGAGGGAGCCGGGGCCGAGGACCGCGGTGAAGGTGCCGGGGCGGTCCGCCATCCAGAGGGCGTCGCAGGTGAAGGCCGGTTCGCCGGCGGGCCATCGGGGCACGCCCGCGTCCGCGAGGAGGGCCTCGGCCCACGGGTCGGCGCCGGCCAGGCACGGCAGCCCGCGTTTGTCCCAGTCGAGCCGGGTGATCCGGGCCGCGTCGGCGGCCGTGCGGGCGAACTCCCGGGTACGGCCGAAGCGTTCGGCGAAGGCCCGGAGGCCGGTCCCGAGCGCCTCGGCCACCGCGCGCTCCAGGGCGGCGCCGTCCGCGGTGCGCGCGTACGAGAGGTTGAGGAGCAGGAACCCGCTGCCGTGAACGCGGTTGTGCCGGTCGCCGGTGTGCAGCCCGGCGACGCAGACCCGGCCGTCGGGCAGCGCGCCGTCCAGCGCCGCTGCCAGGTGCTGGGCCAGGAAGCCGAGGAGGACCGTGGCGTTGTGTCCGGCGTCCGGGCGGTCGTCGATCGCGTCCTGCCCGTCGACGGTGATCCGCGCCGTCATGGCGGCCGTGGCCCTCGGGAGGTACCGCAGCCCGGTCGGTTCGCAGAAGAGGTTGAGGCGTCCGTGGTGTCCGGCCTCGATCAGCGGCCGGGTGCCGTACGTGCCCAGCGCGCCGCCCTCCTCCCCGGCGACCGCCTGCACGAGGACGGCGGTGTCCCGCCCGAGCGAGGGCTCTGCCGCTGCCGCCGCCCGCACTCCGGCGAGCAGGGCCACCGCGGGGCCCTTGGCGTCCACGGCGCCCCGCCCGGTGAAGCGGCGCCCGTCGAAGGTCACCGGTTCCTGCCCGGCGACCGTGTCGAGGTGGACGTTGCACATCACGGTCGCCGCCGGGGGCAGTGCGGGCCCCAGGCGCAGGACGAGGCTGGGCTGTGCGTCGAGGAAGCCGGGGTCGGCAGCGGCGGTCCGGCGTACGACGGCGGGCACGTCGGGGCGGTCCAGGCAGCCGGCGGGCGGCGGGGCGTGGTGTACGACCCGCATGCCGAACTCCCCGGCGGCCCGCGCGTAGGCGCGCTGTGCGTCCCACAGCCGGGCGGGTCCGTCCTCGGGACCGGCTTCCAGGGGGCCGGCGGTCGGGGTCCGCAGCAAGCGCAGGAGCAGGTCGTGGTCGGCGGGGCCGAGCAGGGTGCGGCCGGTCATCGGCGGGCTCCTTCGGGGACGGCGGCCGGCCGCGCGTACGGGGCCAGCCGGGCGAGCACCCGTTCCAGGCGCCGCCCGGCCTCGACGAAGGGGGCCTGGGTGCCGTCCCGCGCGTCGGGTTCCTCGTGCGGGCGGAAGGCGAGGTGCGGTTCGAGGGAGAAGGTGCCGGTGTAGCCGGTCTCCAGGAGCAGCCGCAGGGAGTCGGCGACGCGGGCGCGGCCGTCGCCGGGCAGGGTGTAGGCCACCGTGCCGTCCGGCGCCCGTACGGCGTCCTTGACGTGGACGTGGGCGACGTGCGGCAGCACCTTCTCCAGCGTGCCGAAGGCGTCGTAGCCGTGCGGGACGCCGTTGCCGGTGTCGAAGAGGAGGCGCAGGGCCGGGCTGCCGACCTCGCGCACCAGGCGCAGCATGCGGTCGGCGCGGTCGCCGGCCCAGCCCGCGCAGTTCTCGTGCAGGAGGGTGAGGCCGGCCTGTTCGGCCCGGTCGGCGAGGCAGCCGACGCGGTCGATGGCGCGGGCGGCCCATTCGGGCTCGGCGAGTCCGTCGTTGGGGTACGACATGATCCGTACGTACCGGCAGTCCAGCGCGTCGCAGCGCTCGGCCAGGATGTCCAGTTCGGCGAGGTCGTCGGCGAAGGGGCCGGTGACCGGGCGGGCCCAGTTGCCGATCCGGGAGGCGAGGCAGACCACGTCGAGCCCGGCGTCCCGGACGCGTTCCGCGACGTCGCGGAACGTTCCGTCATCGAGGTCGGCCACGGCCGTGCCGTCGACGGAGCGCAGCTCCAGCGCGCCCCAGCCCAGCCGGCCGAGCGCGGCGAGCTGCCCGTCGAGGCCGGGGGCCGCCTCGTCACCAATGCCGGCCAGCCGGTCCCGGGGGAAGGGGGGTTCACCGCACATGCTGCTCCTCCGTTGTCGGGGCGTCCGGGGTCTCCCCCGCGGTCGTGCGTTCGGCGGCCCGGCAGTGGTCCTTCGCGTCGCACAGCAGGCGGACCACGTCGTAGGGCACGGCGGAGTGGTTCCGCCGGCCCGCCGCGAAGTCCTGGTAGGTGCGGCGCATGAAGGCCGTGAGCGCGTCGTCGCGGAAGACGTGGGGGCCGTGCGGGTCGTCCGGGAGGACGAGCTGGGCGTGGTCGTCGTGCTCACTGAGGGGGTAGTGGCCGGTCACCGGGCCCCGCTCGAACCGCAGCGTGACGCTGCGCTGTTGGACGGGCGAGGCGAGGTCGGAGGTGATCTCGGTCCGTATGCCGGAGCGGTGCCGGAGGGCCATCCGGGCGCTGCCCATGTGAGCGCGTACGCCGTCGTCGCAGCGCAGGTCGCTCCAGTGCGCGTCGACGAGTTCGGCGGGTCCGGCCAGGTCGAGGGCGACGCCGAGGGAGTGCGGGATCTCGACGTCGAAGGCGGTCGGGTGGCCTTCGCGGGTGAAGGTCCGTACGAAGCGAGGTTTGTGCTGGGTGAAGGCGATGTGACGCAGGGCGCCGAAGGGGCGCTCGTGGACGAGCCGGCGCAGCCGGCCGGTCAGGCCGGCTGCCAGCCAGTGGCTCACGACGACCAGGTCGAGGTCGTAGTGGCGGCGCAGCCGGACGATGTCGTCGAGGGCCGCGCGGTCGGCCGCCAGGGGCTTCTCGACCAGGAACCTGCGGAAGCCGAGCGCGGCGAGTTCGGTGAGGACGGGCGTGCGCGACGCCGGTGGGGTGCAGACGTGGACGACGGTGCGCTGCGGGGCGACGAGCCGGGCGGCTTCGGCGAGCGAGTGGGTGACCGTCACGCCGGGCAGGCCGCGGCCGGCCTCCGGGCGGGGGTCGCAGGCCACCAACGGGTCGACGGTCAACGGGGCTTCGGGTAAGGAGGCCAGGCGGGCGAGAGCCTTCACGTGGAGTCCGGCTCCGGAACGGCCCAGCCCGATCACGAGGGGCTGCAGCATCTTCCTCCAAAGGCGGTGCGCGGCGTGCGCGCCGTTCATCGGACAAGCGAATGCTCCGTGCCGCCGTTTGGTGAGTCAAGAAATATGAAGAGGGCTTACCGCAAAGTGTGAATATGACAGGGGAAGAGTGTCGGATGCAGCAAACCGGGGAGTCTCACCCTGCGGGAAACCGCCGAATGCGTCCCAGGGGGTGGTCGAGGTATCTCTCGGCATGGATCGCCGCGGTACGACCGATGAGAGCGCGGCGTCCTCTCACGTGCATTGTCATACAGTCCCATTCTTCTCGCAGGCGGCGACATTCGCCCGGCTGTGGCCATTGATCGAGCGCCGGGTGAACGAGGTCTTCGCCAACGGAAAATTCTCGCACGGCCGTCAGGTGGCGGAACTGGAAAAGGCGTTGTGCGAGTTCACGGGAGCTCGTTATGTGATCGGAGTGAACAGCGGGACGGATGCGCTGGTACTGCTGTTACGTGCCTGCGGAATCCGCCCGGGCGACGGCGTACTGGTCCCGGCGTACTCCTTCGCGGCCACCGCCACCTCCGTGGTACTGGCGGGCGGGCGGCCGCAGTTCGTCGACATCGACCCGGTGACGTACGCCATGGATCCCGCGGCGCTGGCCGCCGCCATCACCCCGGCCAGCCGCTTCGTGATGCCCGCGCACCTCTTCCATCAGATGGCCGACATGCCCGCGCTGGCCGCCGTCGCCGCACGTCACGGCCTGGTGCTCGTGGAGGACAGCGCCGAGGCGATCGGCATGCGGCAGCGCGGGGTGCACGCCGGCCTGCACGGCGCGGGCGGGGTGCTGTCGTTCTTCCCGAGCAAGACGCTCGGGGCGCTCGGCGACGCCGGGGCCGTGCTCACCGACGACCCAGGTACGGCGGAACTGGTCTCCGGGCTGCGCCACCACGGCCGGCTCGGCCGCACCCTGGACGACTTCCCCGCGATCTCCACCCGGAGCGCGCTGCCCGGGGTGAACAGCAAGATGGACGACATCCAGGCGGCCGTGCTGCTGGCCAAGCTGACCCGGCTGGACTCCGACATCCGCCGCCGCGACGAACTGGCCGCGCTTTACCGGGAGCGGCTCACGGGAATTCCCGGCATCCGCCGGCTGCCCGAAGTCGTCGACCGCGGACCCGACTCCTCGCACGTCTTCTATGTTTATCTGATCGAAGTCGAGCGCCGGGACGAACTGGTATCGCACCTCACCCGGCACGGCATCGGCACCGAGGTCTATTACCCGACACCACTGCACCTGCAGCCCTGCTTCGCCGAAACCGGCCATTCCCCGGGCGACTTCCCGAATGCGGAGGCCGCGAGCCGGCACGCGGTGGCGCTGCCTTTCCACCCGGACCTTTCCGAGCGGCAGCTCGACCGGGTCTGCGAGGCGATCCGCGCCTTCTGCCGAGGGAGAACGGAATGACCACCCGAGCGCGCATTCCCTTCTTCCCGCCGGACCTCTTCGAGGACGACCGTACGGTCCTGCTCGACCTCCTGCTGGAGCTCGGCATGTCACCGCAGCAGCGCTTCATCCTGGGCGAGCACACCCGCAGGCTGGAGCGGCTGCTCCAGGACTCCCTCGGCGCGGCGGACGTGGTCGCGTGCGGCAGCGGGACCTCGGCGCTGGACCTGGCGCTCACCGCGGTGGGCGTGGCCCCCGGCGACGAGGTGGTGGTGCCGGCCTTCGGCTGCGCCCCGCTCGCCGCGTCCGTCGTCCAGCTCGGCGCCACCCCGGTCTTCGCCGACATCGATCCCCACACGATGGTCGCCGACCCCGTGGAGGTGGAGCGCCGGATCACCGCCCGCACCAAGGTGGTCATGCCGGCGCACGTCTTCTCCGTCATGGCCGACATGCCGGCCTTCACCGAGCTGGCACAGCGGCACGGGGTCCGGCTGATCGAGGACTCCGCCGTCGCGCAGGGCGCGGTGCTCGACGGCACCCCCGCCGGACTGTGGGGCGAGGCCGGAGTGTTCTCGTTCGTGCAGGTGAAGTCCTTCGGGATGCCCGGCGAGGGCGGCGTGGTGGTGACCCGGGACGCCGCCATCGGGGAGCGGGTACGGATGCTGCGCAACCACGGGCAGGACGGCAGCCGCCGGTTCCTGCACCACATCATCGGGCGGAACAGCAGGTTCGACGAGATCCAGGCGGCCTTCCAGGTGCACCGCTTCGGCGGGCTGCCGGGGCGGCTGGAGCGGCGCGCCGCCATCGCCGCGTACTACACCGAGCGGTTCGCGCCGCTCGCCGAGCGCGGCATCGTCCCGCCGCCCGCCGGCCGGGACGGCCGCTGCTACTACGTCTACACGGTGCTCGCGGACCGCCGGCAGGCGCTGGCGGACCACCTGCGCGAGCGTGGCGTCGACTGCCACGCGTACTACCCCCTGCCGCTGCCGCTGCAGCCGGCGTTCGCGGTGTTCGCCGCGCCCGGGGACCGCTGGCCGCACGCCGAGCGGGCCGGCCGGCGCGCACTGTCACTGCCCGTGCACCACCGCCTGACGGACGCCGACGTCGAGTACGTCGCCGACGCCGTGTGCGAGTTCGCGGGCACCTGAGCGGAAGGAGCAAGCCGATGGCCTCTCACGACCTCCGATCCGGCCTGCGGACGGCCGGTACGAGCCGGCCGGAGCACCGGCTGCGCAGCTACGCCCGGCTGGGCAAACTCGACGTCTTCGACTACTACTTGAGCATCCTGGTGGTGCTCGCGGCCGTACTGTTGCCACTCGCGCGGTCCGGCCCGGCCACCGCCACGATGCTCTTACTGTTCCTGCTCGGCCAGGTCTGCGTGATCATGGCGATGGTCGCCCTGGACGATGTGACCGGCTTCCGGGACGGCAGCGACACCGCCAACTACGGCCCGGACAACCCCCTGCGCAACAAGCTCCGCAAGCCCTTGGTGGCCGGCACCCTGACGGAGCATCAGGCGATGAGATTCGCCCGATGGACGGCCCTGGCCGGCGCGGCCCTGTGGGCGGGCGCCGTGGCCGTCGCCCCGCACCGGCCGCTGTGGGCGGTGGTGCTGACCGCGGCCCTGTTCGTGGTCTCCCTCCAGTACTCCTACGGCCTCAAGCTCAGCTACCACGGCTTCCAGGAGGCGTTCCTCGTCTGGCTGGGGCTGGTGCTGGTGGTGGCGCCGTACGGCTTCGCCGTGGGCCGCTTCTCGTGGTTCCTCCTCGTCCAGGGCCTGTTGTTCGGGTTCGGTCCGCTGATGTTCGGGGTGTACTCCAACACCAACGACGTCGAGGGCGACCGCGCCGTCGGCCGGCCGACCGTGGCGGCGCTGGTGTCGGAGCGCGGCAACGCGGTCTTCATCGGCTGCCTGTCGGCCGCCGAGTTCCTGCTCGGCGCGGTCGCCTCGGCGGTGGGACTCGCCCCGTGGTGGTTCGTGCTCCTGATGCTCCCGGCGACGGCGCTGCGGACCAAGCAGTTCGTCACCGGGTTCGTCCTCGGCGACATCATGCGGGCCCGGAAGACCGGGTTCGCGGTGCACCGGGTCGGCGTGGCGCTCCTGGTGACCGCGAACCTCCTCGTCGCCGCGGGGGCCGCCGCATGAGGCCGGACCTGGACGTGGCCGTGATCGGCGCCGGGATCGCGGGCCTCACCACCGCGCACGAACTGCGGCGGGCCGGGCTGACGGTGCGGGTGTACGAGGAACGGCAGCACGTCGGCGGCCGGATGCACAGCTTCCGGCACGACGGCTACACCGTCGACGAGGGCGCCGAGCAGATCTCCCGGCAGGGCTACCGCGCCACCTGGGAGCTGATCGAGCGGCTGGGCCTGCCCCGCGAGGAGGTGGCGCCGCTCGGCGGCCGGCTCGCGGTGTGGCGCGGCGGGAAGGCCCGGCCGGGTCTGGCGGAGCGGTCGGCGGTGGTCACCGGCGCCGGGCTCGGCCCGCGGGCCCGCATCGACCTGGCCCGCCTTCTCGGCCGGCTCGCGCGCCACGGCGAGGAGTTCGACACCGACCACCCCGAGCGGACCCCGCTGGGCAGCATCACCCTCCAGGAGCTGGCCCGGCGCTACCACCCCGACCTGCACGACTACCTCCTCCAGCCGGTCGCCGGCTGCTTCTTCGGCTGGGACACCGCGCGCTCCGCCGCGGCCCCGATGCTGAGCCTGCTGCGGGAGGTGGGCCCGCCCGCGGCCTGGCGTACGTACGCCGGCGGCATGGACCGCCTCGCCCGCGGGCTCGCCGCCGACCTCGACGTGGTGACCGGCTGCGAGGTGCACGAGGTCGTCGCC
This sequence comes from Streptomyces sp. NPDC047117, assembly GCF_040643545.1. NCBI lineage: Bacteria > Bacillati > Actinomycetota > Actinomycetes > Kitasatosporales > Streptomycetaceae > Streptomyces > Streptomyces sp. NPDC047117. Next base: position 187,713 of record NZ_JBEYUN010000010.1, read on the forward strand.
GACCGGGACTCGGCCGGCGTGCGCATCGGCAGCGAGGTCGTCACGGCACGCGCCGCGGTGCTCTGCGTACCGGCGCCCGTCGCGGCCCGGCTGCACGCCAACCCGGCCCCGGAGGTGGCCGCTTACCTCACCGCGTGCACGTTCACCCCCACACTGAAGGTGAGCTGTCTGCTGGACCGGCCGCTCGGCCCGGTGGCGGGCCGGCCGTCCTACCTCCTCCTCACCCCGGACGCGGAGGACAGCGCGCTCTCCGGCATCATCGCCGACCATGTCAAGCACCCGGCACGGGCCCCGGCGGGCAAGGGGCTGCTGACGCTCCTGGCGGACGCCCGCACCGTCCCCGAGCTGCTCACCGCGCCGCACCGGGAGGCCGTCGCACGCCTCACCACGGCGGCCCGGCGCTACGTACCGGGCCTGGAGAGCGCCGGGATGCGCACCTTCGTCCACGCGTTCCGGCACGGCCTGCCGGAGGCCACGCCCGCGGCGCTGAATCGCCGTGCGCGCTTCATGGCCCGCGCCACCGGACCCGTGGAGTACGCGGGCGACTGGGTGATGCTGCGGCCGTCCTCCGAGGGCGCCGTGCGGGCGGCAGCGCTCGCCGCCTCGCGGGTCATCGGCCGGCTGCGCGGCCCTCGCCCGAACGACGCGACCGACCGGAGGACGACGCATGAAGCCGCATGACATGGGGGTCCTGTTCGACGAGTGCGCCGAGCGGGGCCACGACACGGTGTTCCGGCTGGACCGGCCCTTCGACATCGCACCCGAGACCGGTACGACGCACTCCGTCGCCGGGCTGGCCGCCCTGGTCCAGGACATGGCGGGCCGGCTGGCCGCCGCCGGGGCCCGGCCCGGGGACCGGATCGCGCTCGTCAAGGACAACCACTGGGACTACGACCTGCTGGCCTGCGCCGCGGTACGCATCGGCGCCCTCCCCGCCCAGCTCTCCGGGCAGCTCCCGCCGGACGCCCTGCGGCTCCTCCTCGAACGGCTGCGCCCCGCCCTGCTCGTGATCTCCTCCGGCCTGCTCGAACGCTGCCGCGCCGAGGGCACCGACCTGCTGCCGGCCGCGGACGTCTGCGTCGTGCTGGACGGCGAGTTACCGGGCACCCTCGCCCTGGAAGCGCTGCAGGGGCACCCCGTACCGGCCCCGCGCCGCCGCCACGACGACGAGCCCCTGGTCATCAATCACACCTCCGGCACGACCGGCGTGCCCAAGCTGGTGGTCCACTCGACCCGCACGATCATCGGCAAGCTGGCCCGCTTCGAGACCGTGCGCTACCCGAAGATCGGCGTCCGGCGCACCGACTCCCTCCTCAACGCGAGCGCGTTCGCCCACGGCCGGACGTTCTGCTGGACCGCGAGCGTGCTCTGCCTGGCGCCGCGCCGGATCACGATCGTCACGGGCCAGGACCCGGACGCCGTGGACCCGTTGCTGCGGGAGGCGCCGCCGACGATCGTCGAGGCGCTCCCCGCCACGTTCGTCCGCTTCCGGCCGCTCACCGCACGCCTGGACAACCCCTTCCGCAACGTCCGGCTCTGCATCAGCACGTACGACGCGGTGCATCCGCCCACCCTCCGCGCCTACCTGCGCGCGAGCAGCCACCGCGCGCCGCTGTGGATGCAGGGCTGGGGCCAGACCGAGACCGGCCCGCTGACCTTCCGCTTCCACACCCGCCGCTCCGTGGCGGACGGCGCCGCCGGCCGTGCCGGCGCCCGCAACCTCGGCCGTCCCGTCCCGTTCAAGACCCGGCTGCGCGTGGTCGACGCCGACACGCTCGCCCCGCTGCCCCGCGGCCGGGAGGGCCTGGTGCTGGTCAGGACCTCGGCGCGCGGCCTCGCGTACGTCGGTGAGGACGGCCGGTGGGAGGCGAAGCAGCACGGCGGCTGGTGGAACACCGGCGACCTCGGCGTCCGGCACCGGAACGGCAGTGTCCGGCTGCTCGACCGCGAGGTCGACCGCGCGCACCGGCTCAGCTGCCTGGCCACGGAGGACGTCGTGGAGGACCGGCTGCCGGAGGTCCTGGAGTGCGTACTGCTCGCCACCCCGGGCGAGCCGCCCCTGCCCGTCGTGGTCACCGCGGACGGCACGCTGAACCCCGCCCGCTGGAAGGAGGCGGTGGCCGACCTCCCTGCCCTGCGCCCGCCCACCGTCCTGACCTGGGACGAGGTACCGCGCACGGGCACGGGCAAGGTGCGCCGCGGCGCCCTGCGGTCCCGGCTCACCGGCCGTACGGACACCTGCGGTTCCGGCCGGTGGACCTGACCGGCCCCGGCAGGAAGGAGGACCGAACCCATGTACCGCAGAGAGGCGGAGAGCACCCTGCGCCAGTCCCTGGAGACCGTGCCCGGTTACGTCTTCGACAACGACAGCGCCCACAGCCGGGAGCAGCACCGCTGCCTGGCCGCCGCGTACGACCCGGTGACCCTGGAGCGGCTGGCCGCGACGGGTGTCGGGGACGGCTGGCGGTGCCTGGAGGTCGGTTCGGGCGGCGGCAGCGTGGCCCGCTGGCTGGCCGGCCGGGTCGACCCGACCGGCGAGGTCCTGGCCACCGACGTCAAGCCGCACCACATCGTCGAGACACCGCGTCTGGTCGTGGCACAGCACGACGTGGTCACCGACCCGCTGCCCGAAGCGGCCTTCGACCTCGTCGTGGCCCGCCTCGTCCTCCAGCACCTCCCCGAGCGCCTGGCCGTGCTCGACAAGCTGGTACGCGCGCTCAAGCCGGGCGGCGTGCTCCAGATCGACGAGTTCGACACCTCCTACGAGCCGCCCCTGCTCGCCCCGGACACCCGCGCCGCGGAGCTGTACTCCACCTTCCTGCGGGCCAAGGCAGCGGCGATGCGGGCCGGCGGCGGCGACCCGCACTGGGGGCGCCGGGTACCGGCCGCCATGCGGGCCGCCGGGCTCGTCGACATCGATCCGCGGCCCTTCATCGAGCTGCGGCACGCCGATTCGGCGGGCCTCCGGCTCCAGCTGCACCACACCTACCACCTGCGCGGCAAACTGCTCGCCGAGGGCATGACCGAGGGCCAGCTGGAAGAAGTCAGGGCCCTGATGCGGGACCCGTCCTTCCGCGCGGCGTCCAGCATCCTGTACTCGACGCAAGGGCGCCGTCCCCTGCCGGGAGCCGGTTCATGACCGGACCGGCGCCGCACGCCGAGGCCGCGGTCGCGGAGCGCGTCGCGGCCCGCGCCCTGGACCTCGCGGACGCGCCCCGGGCTGGCCGGCCCCCGTACGAGATCGACTGGGCGGGCCCGGTCGGCCTGCCGCTGTCGGAGGAGCGCGCCGTGCAGGCGGCCTGCGGCATCATGCACGTCCACGGCCGCGCGGGCGGCCGCCCCGCGCCGCTCGCCGTCGACTACGCCTCGGCCGTGGCCGGTGTGCTGGCCGCGCAGGGCGCCCTGGCCGTCCTGATCGCGCGCTCCCGGGGGCTCGCGCTGGACGCGGTCCGTACCTCGGTCGCCCAGGCCGCGCTGCTCTCCGTCACGCAGTACCTCGCCGCCGCGACCGCCGACGACGGCCCGCCCGAGCCCTTCCCACCGGGCGACTGCTCGTGGACCACGTCCGACGGGGTGCTCTTCGAGTTCGAGACCCTGGACCCGCACCGCTGGCAGGCTTTCTGGCGGCTGCTCGGCGCGCCCCCGGCCGACGTCAGCCGCGGCTGGCTCCCCTTCCAGCAGCGCTTCGCCACCGCCACCTGCCCTCTGCCCCTCGGCCTGCACGAGGCGGTGGCGCGCGTACCGTTCCGGACCGTACGGCACGCCGCGGGGCAGGTGGGCGTCAGCGTGCTGACCGTCCGGGAGGACCCGTTCCCCCCGATGGGCATCCGGCCGTGGACCCGGACGCCGTTCCCGGAGCGGGCGGCCGGCCGCCCACTCCCGGCGCGGGAGCGGCCGCTCGACGGCCTGCGCGTCGTGGAGTCGACGCGGCGGGTGCAGGGCCCGCTCGCCGGGCACGTCCTGCGGCTGCTGGGCGCGCAGGTGATGCGCGTCGAACCGCCGGGCGGCGACCCGATGCGCGGCATCCCGCCGATGGCGGGCACCTGCTCGGCGCGGTTCAGCGCGCTCAACGCGGACAAGACCGTCGCGGAGATCGACATCACGACCGACGCCGGGCGGCGCGAGGTCCACGACCTGGTCGCCCGGGCCGATGTCTTCCTGCACAACTGGGCACCGGGCAAGGCGGCCCAACTCCGGCTGGACGCCGACGACCTGCGCCGCACCCGCCCCGGCCTGGTGTACGCCTGGGCCTCGGGCTGGGGCGACGCGCTCGGGCCGAGGCCGCCGGTCGGCACCGACTATCTGGTGCAGGCCCGCAGCGGCCTGGCGGCGGCGCTCCGCCCCGCCGAGGAGATGCCCGTCCCCTCCCTGATGACGCTCACCGACGTGCTGGGCGGACTGGTGTCGGCGCAGGGCGTGCTCGCGGCGCTGCTGACCCGCGTCCGGACCGGTCACGGCGGGCGCGTGGACTCCTCGCTGCTGTCCGCCGCCGCGGTGATCCCCCGCCGCCGGCGCCGGGTCGAATGGACGCCGCTGGACCACCCGTTGCGTACCGCGGACGGCTATCTCGCGCTGGGCCCCGGCGCCCGCGCCCGGCCGGAGCTGGTCGCCCGGCTCACCGGACCGGGCACGTCGGCTGACCTCGCCACGACGCTGCTCCGCTTCCGGCTGCGGCCGACGGGCTACTGGTCGCCGCTGCTGCACGAGGCGGGCCTGACGGCGACGCCGGTCTGCACCGACCTGCGGGACCTGCCCCGCGCCCCGGCCTTCCACCGGGTCCTCGCGAGCGCCGAGCACGTGTTCCCGCGCACCCCATGGGAGTTCACATGACCACCGCGGAAGCCCCGGCGACGGTATGGACCTCGCGGGACGGGATCGCCGTCCCCGACCTGGTGTCGGCGCGGTACCGCCGCGCGTGGGCCGCCGACGGCCACTGCCCGGACCGGGATCTGTACGCCCTTTTCGCCGGGCACGCGCGCCGGCACCCCGGCCGGGAAGCGGTCATCGACGCGGCGGGCGTGCTGGACTACGCCGCGCTCGCCGCCCGCGTGCGGTGCACGGCAGCCGCGTTCACCGCAGCCGGGCTGGGCGCACGGGACATCGTCGCGATCCGGCTGCCCAACGGGCGGGACGCGGTGGTGGCCGAGCTGGCGGTGGCCGCGATCGGCGCCGTGTCCCTGCCGTACCCGCCGGGCCGCGGCACACGCGACACGGTGAACCTGCTCGGCCGCGCCCGCGCTCGCGGCGCTGTCTTCTCCTCCCCGGACGACCTCGCCCTGCGGGGTCAACTACCTTACCTGCGTACGGTGTTCACCACCGGTGACGCCGCTCCCGGTGTCCGGCCGCTCCCCTCCCCCGGCGACGAGCACCACAGCACACCGCCCCCTGACTGGCGCCCGGCCGCCCCCGGTCCCGAGTCCCCCGCCCGCATCCTGGTCTCCTCCGGCTCCGAGGCCGAGCCGAAGATGGTCGCCTACTCGCACAACGCGATGGCGGGCGGCCGGGCCGCGTACGTACGCGCGCTGCACACCGACGGCACGCCGCCCCGGCATCTCGTCCTCGTCCCGCTCGCCTCGTCGTTCGGCTCCTGCGGGACGCCCGTCACGGTCGCCGCGCTCGGCGGCACCCTCCTCGTGCAGGACTCCTTCGACCCGGCCGGCGCCCTCCGCATGATCACCGAGCACCGTCCGACCCACGTCCTCGGCGTGCCGACCATGCTCCGCCGCCTCGCCGACCACCCGCCGCTCCCCGGCGAGGACCTCACCGGCCTGCGGGCACTCGTCGCCAGCGGCGCCGCCCTCCCGCCGGCCACGGCGGATGCTTGCCGACGGCGCTTCGGCCGCCCGGTCATCGCCGTGTACGGCTCCTCCGACGGCGTCAACTGCCACACCGCGGCGACCGGCCTCACTCCGGAGACCGGTACCGGCCGCCCCGACCCGGCGGTCGCGGAGATCCGCATCACCGCCGAGGACGGCACCGTCCTCGGCCCGGGGCGGCCCGGCGAGATCCTCGCCAGGGGCCCGATGACCCCGCTGTGCTACGTCGCGAGCCCGGACCTCGACGCGCGCTACCGCAGCGCGACGGGCTGGGTGCGCACCGGCGACCGCGGGCTGCTGGACACCGCCGGACGGCTGCACGTACTCGGCAGGCTCCGGCAGCTGGTCGTACGCGGCGGCTGGAACATCAGCCCCGCCGAGGTGGAGCGGGAGGTGGCGGCCCATCCCGCCGTCGCCGAGGTCGCGTGTGTCGCCGTACCCGATCCCGAGCTGGGCGAGCGGCTGTGCGCCTGCGTACGCGGAACGCCCGGCGCGCCCGCGCTGACGCTGGCGGCGCTCACCGCTTTCCTGGCGGACCGCGGCCTGGAACGCCGCAAGTTCCCCGAACTCCTGCTCAGCGTCGGCGAGATGCCGCTCGGCGCGACCGGAAAGGTCTGCCGCCGCACGCTGGCCTCCCGCGCCGCCGGGCTGCCGCTCCCCGTACGGCGTCGCTGAGGGCGGCCCGTCACTCCCAGACGACGACGTTGCGGCGTACCGGGACGGAGCCGGTGTCCGTCGCGAAGAGTTCCGGGGAGCGGGCCCGGACGCGTTCGACGTCGTCGAAGACGGCCCGGAGGTGGGTGCGCATGGCCGAGCGGACCAGGGCCGCGTCGCCCGCGAGCACCGCGTCGAAGATCTCGACGTGCTGGGCGGCGAACCCGTCCGGCGAGGCGGTCTCGTAGAGGCCGAGCCGGCGCGCCCGGTCCAGGTGGCCCTTGGCCGAGACGACGGTGGCCCAGGCGCTGCCGTGGCCGCTCAGCCGCAGCAGGGCGTGGTGGAAGGTCTCGTCCAGCTCGAAGAACTCCTCCAGGCCCAGGCCCGGCCGCCGCTGCTCCGCGAGATTGCGGCGCAGCTCCTCGACCAGCTCGGGGTCGAGCTCGGCCGGGAGGTCGTCCAGGGCCGCCAGCTCCACGGCCTCCCGCAGGAACTGCGCGTCGGCCACCCTGGCCGGGTCGACGCGGGAGACGAAGGACCCGACCTGCGGAAAGATCTGCACCAGGCCCTCCTGGGCCAGCAGGATCAGGCTCTCCCTGACCGGGGTCCGGCTCACCCCGAGGGACGCCCCGAGCTCGTTCTCGGACAGCGCGGCGCCCGGCGGGAGCTCAAGGGTCAGCACCTTGCGGCGCAGCGTCTCGTAGACGGCGCGGCGACTGGTTCGCTGCCGGTTCGATCGGGCCATGCGCTCATCGTATCGGGGCGCGCCGCTCTCGCCGTCCCGCAGGTCGATCGATGTTTCCAAAGTATTGCGCACCTGTACGACCAATGCTTGTATACCAGTACTGGTCGACCAGTCGCCCCGGGGCGACGTGTGCCGTACGCCCGGATCGGCGCAGGCCACCGGCCGCGATGCGGATTCCGAAGGAGCAAGATTTCTGTGAGCAAGATCGAGCGTGCCGAGGTCTTCGTCGCCTCACCGGGGCGGACTTTCGTCACCCTGCGCATCACCACGTCGGACGGCGTGACCGGCCTGGGCGACGCCACGCTGAACGGCCGCGAGCTGGCCGTGGCCGGCTACCTGCAGGACCACCTCGTCCCCCTGCTGATCGGCAGGGACCCGGCCCGCATCGAGGACATCTGGCAGTACCTGTACCGGGGCGCGTACTGGCGCCGCGGCCCGGTCACCATGACCGCCATCGCCGCCGTCGACACCGCCCTGTGGGACATCAAGGGCAAGGTCGCGGGCCTGCCCGTCTACCAGCTGCTCGGCGGCCGCTCGCGCGACGGCGTCATGGTCTACGGGCACGCCAGCGGCGCGGACACCCCCGCCCTCCTCGACGACGTCGACCGCTTCCTCGACCTCGGCTACAAGGCCGTACGCGCCCAGGCCGCCGTCCCGGACGTCGGCGGCACCTACGGAGTGCGCAAGGGCAAGGTCTACGAGCCGGCCGCGAGCGCGCTGCCCGAGGAGCAGCCCTGGGACACCGAGGCGTACCTGCGTTTCGCGCCCACCTACCTGGAGGCGGTCCGCGAGCGCTTCGGCTTCGGCTTCCACCTGCTGCACGACGTCCACCACCGGCTCACCCCGATCGAGGCGGCCCGCTTCGGCAAGCAGGTCGAGGACTGCCGGCTGTTCTGGATGGAGGACCCGACGCCGGTCGAGAACCAGGAGTCGTTCCGGCTGATCCGGCAGCACACCACGACGCCCCTCGCCGTGGGCGAGGTACTGAACTCGATCTGGGACGTCCAGCACCTGATCACCGAGCAGCTGATCGACTACGTCCGCACCAGCGTCGTGCACGCGGGCGGCATCACGCACCTGCGCCGCATCTTCGACCTGGCCGCGCTGTACCAGGTCAGGACCGGCTCGCACGGCGCGACCGACCTCTCGCCCGTCACCCTCGCGGCGGCCGTCCACCTCGACACCGCGGTCCCCAACTTCGGCATCCAGGAGTACATGGAGCACGCCGACGAGACCGGCGAGGTCTTCCGCAGCGGGGTGACGTTCGCCGACGGCATGCTGCACGTGTCCGAGGAGCCCGGCCTCGGCGTCGAGTACGACGAGAAGGCCGCCGAGCGCTTCCCGTACCAGGCCCGCTACCTGCCCGTCGCGCGCCGCCTCGACGGCTCCGTGCACGACTGGTGACCGCCATGACCTCCCCCGTACTGAACCTGGCCGCCCTGCCCCGCGTCCCGGAGCACCTGCGGCCGCCCGTCGACCCGCGCGAACTCCGGCCCCGCATCGTCCACTTCGGGCTCGGCGCCTTCCACCGGGCGCACCAGGCCCGCTACACGGAGAACGCCGCGTACCGCTCCGGGGAGCCCTGGGGCATTGTCGCCGTCGCCCCGCGTTCGGCCGGGACCGCGGCGGAACTGCGGGCCCAGGACTGCCTCTACTCGCTGACCGAGCTGCACCCCGCGGACACCGTCACCCGGGTGTCCGGGGCGATCGTCGAGGCGCTGGGCATGCGGCCCGGCGCCGCACGGCTCGACGCGCTGCTCGCCGCGCCCGACGTCTCCGTGCTGACCCTGACCATCACCGAGAAGGGCTACCACCGCCGCGCGGACACCGGTGCGCTGGACACCGCGGCGCCCGCGGTCGCCGCCGACCTCGCCGCGGCGGACACCGCGGCGCTCACCACCGTCGTCGGCCGGATCGCCGCCGGCCTCGCCGCGCGGATGCGCGCCGGCGGGGCCCCCGTCACCGTCGTGTCCTGCGACAACATGGCGGCCAACGGCGCCGCGCTCGGCCGGGTGGTACGCGACTTCGTCGCGGCGGCGCCGTGGCCGGACCGGCAGGCCGTACTGGACTGGATGGCCGCCTCGGTCGCGTTCCCCTCGACGATCGTGGACCGCATCGTGCCCGCGACCACCGAAGCGGACCGGCAGGCGGCGCGCGCCGCGCTCGGGGTGCACGACGCGCTGCCGGTCGTCGGCGAGCCGTACCGGCAGTGGGTCCTGGAGGACTCCTTCGCCGGCCCGCGGCCCCCGTGGGAGCTGGACGGAGCCCTGTTCGTACCCGATGTCGTGCCGTACCAGCTCACCAAGTTGCGGCTGCTCAACGGCTGCCACTCGGCGCTGGCCTACCTGGGCGCGGCGGCAGGCCGTACGACCGTCGCCGACGCCATGGCGGCCGGCTGGGGCGAGCGGCTCGTCCGGTCCCTGTGCGCCGAGATCGCCCCGACGCTGCCCGCCGGCGGCCCCGACCCGGCCGCGTACGCCGAGGACCTGGTCCAGCGGTTCGGCAACCCCGGCATCCGGCACCTGCTGCGCCAGATCGGCTCCGACGGGTCCCTGAAGATCCCGGAACGGTGGCTCGACGCCCTGCGGACGCTGCGGGCCGCCTCCGCCGCCACACCGGTGCTCGAACTCGCCCTCGCCGCCTGGGCCAACGCCACCCGACCCGCCGCCGACGGCGGCCAGCTGTTCGGCACGACCGACCCCGCCGCCGCGGCCCTCCGCCGCTGCTGGCAGGAGGGCACGGGCCCCGAGGACACGGTCCGCCGGCTGCTCCACACGCTCGGCGCCACGGACCTGGCCGCCGACCCCGGTCTGGTCACCGCCGTCGCCGCCCGGCTCCCGGCCCTGCGCGCCGGCCGCGTGGAGATCTGACCCGCCACCAGAACAGGCCCCCGAAAGCCCCGTACCGCCCGCTCCCGCACGGCCAGAGAACAACGGAGTTCCTCATGACGGACACGACACAGACGGAGCCGAACAGCCCCGCGCGGAGAACGACCCGCGACCTCACCAGGGCAGCCGTATCCGGCTGGCTCGGTACCGCCATGGAGTTCATGGACTTCCAGCTGTACTCGCTGGCGGCCGCCATCGTCTTCAACAAGATCTTCTTCCCCGACGTCAGCCCCGCCATCGGCCTGATCGCCGCCATGGCCACCTACGGCGTCGGCTACGTGGCCCGGCTCGCCGGCGCCCTGTACTTCGGCCGGATGGGCGACCGCATCGGCCGCAAGAAGGTCCTCTTCCTCACCATCCTGCTGATGGGCGCCTCGACCACGCTGATCGGCGTGCTCCCCACGTACGGCATGATCGGCATCTTCGCGCCGATCCTCCTGGTGGCGCTGCGCCTCGTCCAGGGCTTCGGAGCCGGCGCCGAGATCGCCGGCGCGACGGTCATGCTCGCCGAGTACGCGCCCGCCAAGCGCCGCGGACTGATCTCCTCCCTGGTCTCCCTCGGCACCAACTCCGGCACCCTGGCCGCCTCCGGCCTGTGGGCCGTCCTGCTCGCCGTGCTGAGCGAGGAGCAGCTGGTCTCCTGGGGCTGGCGGCTGCCGTTCCTGCTGAGCTTCGCCCTCATGCTCTTCGCCGTCTGGCTGCGCCGGAACCTCAAGGAGAGCCCGGTCTTCGAGGAGCGGGCCGACGTCGTGGACGGCGTGGCGATGTCCCGCGCCGAGGTAGCCACCGCCGTCGCCCACGACACCGTCGAGGAGCAGCAGCAGAGCGTCCTCGAAGCCGGCATCCGCCAGCGCAAGGGCAAGGCGTTCTTCCTCTCCCTGGGGCTGCGCTTCGGTCAGGCCGGCAACTCCGGCCTCGTCCAGACCTTCCTCGTCGGCTACATCGCCACCACGCTGGGCGCCGACCGATCCGTGCCGACCGACGCCATCGTCTGGGGCTCGCTGCTGGGCTTCGCCACCGTGCCACTGATCGGCCTGCTCGGCGACCGGTTCGGCCGCCGCCCGCTCTACATCGCGCTCACGGTGCTCACCATGGTGCTGGCGTTCCCGGTGATGCTGCTGATCGCCTCCGGCAGCACGGCCGGCGTCATGGCCGGCATGATCATCGGCCTCAACGTCGGCGTCCTGGGACTGTTCTCGCTCGAGAGCGTGACCATGGCCGAACTGTTCGGCGCCCGGACCCGCTTCACCCAGCTCGCGCTGGCCAAGGAGATCGGCGGCATCCTCGCCACCGCCATCGGCCCCGTCGTCGCGGCCACCCTCACCGCCGTCACCGGCAGCTGGTGGCCCGTCGCGGCGATGCTGATCGTCTACTCGCTCATCACCCTCGTCTCGATCGTCCTCGCCCCCGAAACGCGCGGGCGTGACCTGGTGCGTCTGGAGGACGCCGTATGAAGTCTGTTGTCGTCCACGGCCCCGGCGACCTCCGGATCGACGACCGCCCGGACCCCGTGCCGGGCCCCGGCGAGGTGCTGCTCGCCATGGAGTGGGGCGGGATCTGCGGCTCCGACATCGGCTACTGGAAGCACGGCGGAACCGGTACGGCCGTCCTCAAGGACCCGCTGGTGCTCGGCCACGAGGTCGCCGGCCGGATCGCCGCCCTCGGCGACGGCGTCACCGGCCTGACGGAGGGCCTGGCGGTCACCGTCCACCCGGCCACGCCGGTCGGCGACGAGCCGCTGCCCGAGCGGCTCGCCGGCCGGACCAACCTGCACCCCCGCATCCGCTACTTCGGGTCGGCCGCCTTCCATCCGCACACCGACGGCGGGTTCAGCGAGTACCGGGTGGTCCGCGCGGCGCAGGTCCGGCCGCTGCCGGAGAACGTGTCCACCGAACACGGCGCGCTCGCCGAGCCGTTGGCCGTCGCCCTGCACGCCGTGCACCGGGCCGGGGACGTCCGCGGCAAGACCGTACTGGTCAATGGGGCCGGGCCGATCGGCTCCCTGGTGGTGGCCGCGGCCAAGCACCGCGGTGCCGGCACGGTGATCGCCGCGGACCTCTCCGCCGCCTCCCTCGCGGTGGCGCGGGCCATGGGCGCGGACGAGACCGTCGACCTCGGGCAGGGCGCCGCGCTCCCCGACGACGTGGAGCTGGTCTTCGAGGCGTCCGGCGCCCCTGCCGCGCTGGGCCCCGTTCTCCGGGCGACCGCTCGCGGCGGCACGCTCGTCCAGGTCGGCAACCTCCCCGGCGCGGCGGCGCCCGCGGCCCTCGGCGACCTCGTCACCCGCGAGATCACCTGGGTCGGCTCGTACCGCTTCGCCGAGGAGATCGACGACGCGCTCGAAGCCCTGCGACAGGGCCTCGACGTGTCCCCCGTCATCAGCCACCGCTTCGGCCTGGCGGAGGCGGACCGGGCGCTGGCCGTCGCCGCCGACCGGAGGAGCGGCAGCAGCAAGGTCATGCTCCGTCTGGACCTGCGGACTCCGGGTCGGTGAACGTCCCGGAGTCCGGTGAGGTCCGCGGGCCGGGCAGCCGGGGTGCCGAGCGGGGCATGGCGTAGATGAGGGCGAGCACGGTCGGGACGGGCATGATCAGCACGACCCCGACCGTGCAGGCGGCCACCGCCTCGGGGACCGGGTTCCAGGCGCTGACCGGCGTACTGGTGGTGACGCCGATCGCCGCCGTGCCCAGGACCGCGTAGGAGACCGCGCAGGTGAAGGCGATGGGCAGTTCATTGCGCGGCGGCGCCGCCGGCTCCCCGGCCCGCCGCGTCCGTCTCCGCTGCCGCCGCCACACCGTCACGATCATCGCGGTACCGACCAGCAGCACGTACAGGGGCGACACCCATGATGCCCAGCCCGGCGGCTGCCGGCCGCCGAACACCACGTTGACGTAGTCGTGCGCGGCCGTGGAGAGCAGCAGCACGGTCAGTGTCGTGATGCCGTAGACGGATCTGCGGAGCAGCCGCTCCAGGGTGCGCATGGCCTCCTGGTGTCCGTCGGCGGTGGCCGTGCCCCCGTCCGGCTCCTCGTCGCTCTGCACCTCGACGTACGAGGCGAGCAGCCACGACATGCCGCTGATGACGGCGACGGCACCGACGACCAGCATGCCGCTGGCGATGAGGGACTCGGTCCACACGCGGCCGCACGCCTGCTCCGCGACGTCACCGGTGAGCAGCGAGAAGGCATAGCTGTCGAGGGCCAGGACGATGAATCCGGCGATGAACAATCGGAGGGTGGCGGTCCGGAGCGGGCTCATTCTGCGTTCGGTGAGGATCATGACGAATCCCGCGAACACGAAGCCTGCCAGGACGCCCGCGAGCTGCGAGTTGGCGGGCGCCGACGCGACGGCGCTCCAGCCCGTTCCCAGACAGGCGCCGTCCGGCGCGCCCGCCTCCGGCGGAGCCACCGCTCCGACGGTCGTACTTGTCACATCATCTGAAACGAAAGGCTGATGGAGGAGGTTACGGCCCGCTCCACAAGGAGCGAGCCGCGAAGCGTGACGAGCCGGGGAGCTGCGCCTTGGGCCGGCTAGGACGCGGACGGCCTCCAGTCTCCCAGCCAGTCGGCGCTCTCGTACGCGGTCGCCTGCTGATCCGTCAGCTGGGGGCGGTCCGCACCGGCCGGGCCCGCGCCCGGGCCGGTGTTGGCGTATTCGGCGAAGCGGTCGTCCTTCCAGGAGAAGCCGCCCATGTCCGTCCAGGGAGCGGTCTTCACCGCGGCGCTCAGGCGGGTGTCGCGGACGACGGTCTGGGGGTCGAGGGTGGCGTCGCCGCCCGCGTGCCAGGGCCGTCCGAGGTAGTGGCTGCGGTCGCCGACGCCGCCCTCGACGGCCGAGCCAATGATCAGGAAGCCCTTGTTCCCGGCGGCCGTGGACGGCGCGGTGACATACCCCGCCGACGTCCCGTCCCAGCGCTTCTTCAGGGTGAGGACGGACCGGTCGATCACGGCGGTGGCCCGGCCGAAGACGAAGTCGACGTTGCCGACGACCGTGGACCGGTCGACGTACACCCGCCCGCGCTTGTCCTTCGCGGCGGTGTCGAGGAGCAGGGTGTCCTGGTCGCCCTTGACGACGATCTGCCGGAGCACCACCTTGTCCGCCGCGGTACGCAACGCGACCGCCTGGTGGCCCTCCTGGCCCTGGTGGGCGGCCTCGTCGAAGTCGTTGCTGACGGTGAGGTTGCGCAGCTGGAAGTCGTCGGCCTCGACGGCGAGGGTGGCGCTGCCGGAGGTGCCGTACGTACCGCCGCCCGGCTTGGCCGTCCCCGCCGACCGGCCCTCGACGATCTGCGCGTCCGCCGCGGCCGGTCCGGTGCCCTGGATCGTGACGTGCGGCTTGTTCGCCGGCACCTTCACCGCCTCCCGGTACGTGCCCGGCTTGACGGCGATGACGATCCGCGCGGTGTTGCCGGACGGCACGGCGTCCACGGCGGCCTGCACGGTGCGGTACTGCCCACTGCCGTCCGCGGCAACGGTGAGGGTGGCGGCCGCGGGGGTCGCCTCGGTGCCCAGCGTGGCACGCGGCCCGGAGCCGGCTTTGACGAGGCCGGGCACATCGGCCGCAGCGTCGAGCGAGTACGGATAGTACGTCTTCGGGTCGAAGGCCGTGCCCCCGCTCTCGTTGCGCCCCTCGGTGCCCTTGAAGACGTTGCCGCGCTGCACCAGCGAGGCGGTGTCGTCCTTGATGACGGGGTTGTCGACGCCGTCGAAGTAGCTGTTCTCCAGGAGCATGCTGGTCCGGCCGCGGGAGTAGTTCCCGTACGAGGACGTGATGCCGGTGCCCGGCTCGTCCTGGAGGTAGTTGTTGTAGAGGTGCGCGTGCGCGACGTTGTCCGTGGACGGGTTGCGCTGCTCGGTCTCGCGGAACCAGTTGTGGTGGACGGTGATGTCGGCCGTGACGTTGTCGGTCCAGCCGATGCCGAACGCCTTGTTGTGGTTCTCCAGCCGGTTCCAGGAGACCGTCAGGTACGTGGTGTCCGTGCGGCTGTCGATCAGCCCGTCGGCCATGTGGCGCAGGTCGTTGTGGTCGATCCACACGTGGTGCGCGCCGTCCATCTGCACCGCGTCCCAGTCGTGCTCCTTGTCGTTCCAGGTCCCGGCGTAGGAGTCGCGGATCGTGAGGTTGCGGATGATCACGTTGTGGACGCCCTGGCCGAGGAAGAAACCGCCGCCGACGATCTCGCCGGAGGTCCCGGCCCCCACGATCGTCTTGTCGGACGCGACCTTGATCTCCTTGCCCTTGGGGTCCATCGTGATCGCGCCGTCGACGACGATGACGTACGGCGCCGCGGCGGTGGCGTACTTCTCCAGGTCGGCGAGCGACCGTACGGTGACGGTCTTCCCGTCCCGCCCGCCGTAGGTGCCGTTCTGGCCGAGCGCGTTCACGGAGGCGAAGCCGTCCGCCGCCTCCCCGGCCCGGGCGGGGGCCGCCGCGGCGGGCCGCCCGGCGCCGCCGGTGCCTTCCACCGCTTCCGCGCCCGTCGCACCGAAAGCGCCGAAGGCACCGCCGCAGGCGAGGCCCGTGGCGACGAGCGCGCCCAGCGGCACGCCCGCTCGCAGGCCCCACCCGGCACCTGCTCCGCGCCGCCCGTGCCGTCCCTTGCGCGCGCGAGGTGTTCTGTCGCGTCGTGTTGCCATCTCCCGGCCTCTCCCGAAGTCGCTTGTCCGGCTCTTCGGGCAGTGGTCGCCGGTGGGACGGAAAAGGTTGCCGGGTGGGCGGGCCGAGGGTCAGTGCCGGGTGAGCGGCCGGTGGTCGTCGCCGGTTCAGGTACTAGAACGGCATCCGGCCGCGGGCGCGCCGGCCGGCCGAGCCGCTGCGGCCCACTGCCTTGGAACTGCTGCTGAAGGGCTTGCTGAGGACTCGGCCCAGGAGGCCGGGGGCCCTGCCGCCGGCCCGCGACCCGGCGTGCAGCGTGCGCTGGGTGCCACGCTGCGGGTGGCGGGACAGCCGGGGCACCAGGAAGGCCAGGACTGCCAGAACGACGCATACGGCGACTATGCCGAGAATCATCATGGAGGCTCCTTGGTCGAGGCGTATGTCCCGTGTGCCCCGCAAGACCCGGCCCATGCGGCGCGGTCACTGCCGTACGGCACCGGCAAGCCATCCGCAGCCGGCCCAGGGGACCGCGACGCGGCGTGTCAGCGCGCGAACTTCGCGATGGCCGCAGGCGTGACCGGGGTGAAGAAGTTGACGAGATTGCCGTCCGGGTCGCGGAACAGCAGCGCCCGGTTGCCCCAGGGCATCGTGGTGGGCTCGTTGACGAAGTCGGTGACGAAGCCGGTCAGGTTCCGGTGCACACGGTCCACGTCGTCGACGAGGAACTCGATGATCACGCTGTGGTTGGCCGCCGGGCGGGCGGAACCCGGCGCGAACAGGTCGACGGTGCGCGCGCCGGCGATCGCGAGGGTGGCGTGCGGGGTCCCGATTTCGGCGAACTCCTCGGTGGCCCAGGTCGCCGCCACCCCCGTGGCGCGCTCGTAGAACTCGACGAGGCGCGCGACGTCGCCGGTGATGATGCGGATCGAGACGAAGTTCATGGGTTCTCCTCGGCAGTGCTGAAGTCGTGCGCTCCGCAGGCTAGGAGAAATAGTGGACAGAATCGGTCCAGTATTCGCCGTACGCTGGGCACATGCCCCGACCCACCGGCCGCGTACTGACACTCCTGGAGCTCCTGCAGTCGGGCGGCACCCGCACCATGGCCGAACTCGCCGACCGGCTCGGCGTCGACGGACGCACCGTGCGGCGGTACGTGGACCACCTGCTCGACCTCGACGTACCCGTGGAGTCGGTGCGCGGCCGCTACGGCGGGTACCGGCTCGCCCCCGGTTACCGCCTGCCGCCGCTCATGCTCGGCGACGACGAGGCGCTGGCCGTGCTCCTCGGCCTGGAAGCCGGCCGGCGGACGGGGCTGACGACCACGGAGCACACGGCGAGCGAGACGGCCGCGGCCAAGATCCGGCGCGTACTGCCCCGGCACGTCGCCCACCGGCTCGACGCGCTGCTGGAGTCCGTCGCCTTCACGGACCGGCCCGGTGAGTTCGACAATCCGAACGCCGAGATCCTGCTGACCGTCGCCGACGCGGTGCGCCACTGCCGGCCGGTCGCGATCCGGTACACCGACCGTACGGACCGCCCCAGCGAGCGCACGCTGCACGCGTACGGGATCGTCGCCCACGCGGGCCGGTGGTACGTCACGGGCAGGGACGCCGGGATCGGCGAGAACCGGACCTTCCGCCTCGATCGCATCGCGGACGCGCGGACCCTGCCCGGATCGTTCGAAGTGCCGGACGGGCCGGGCCCGGCCCAGCGCGTACTGTCAGGCTTCGCCACGGCCGACTACCGGCACGAGGTGACCCTGCGGATCCAGGGCACGACCGAGCAGATCCGCACCCGCCTGCCCGCCGGTGTCGCGACCCTGGAGGAGCTGGAGGCCGCGTCCGGCGAGGAGCTGGCTCCCGCGGCGGGCGAGGAACTGGAGGCCGCGGCGGGCGAGGGCGGGACGCCCGAGCCCTGGCTGCGCGTCGAGATTCGGGCGGAGCGGCTCGACTGGTTGCCGCCGGTACTCGCCGCTCTCGACCTGCCCTTCGTCATCGAGCGCCCCAGCGAACTCCGCGACCTCGTCCTCGCTTTCGCCGACCGCCTCGCACACCGCGCCCGCCAAGGCTGAGCGGGGGACACGTTGGCGGCTCACATGTGGGAAGCGCGCCACAGAGTGTGCTCGCGCGAGATGGCGTCCTCCGCGTTGGCCACGAAGGTCGCCCATTCCGCCTCGGTCTCCGGGCGTTGGGCGCGGAAGGCGATCGTCGCCAACTCGTGCCGAGCGACGGCGTACGCGACGGCGAGGGTCTTGTGCTGCTTGGTCTGCACCCACGCGGTGCCGCCCGCGGCGAGCGCCGCGCACACGCCGAGCAGGTCCACGTCGATGACGCCCGTCACCTTCGCGACGCCCGCGCAGACCCCGAGCAGTTCGAGGACCGTGAGCGTGAGCGCCCACACCGTGCTTCTGCGCTCGTTCCACCGCGATTTGGAGCCGTACCACTCACGCTGGCCCTCGATGCGTTCGTGCAGGTAGATCGCCCGGCGTTCCTCCAGGGGCAGCCGGCGCACCCGCGTCATCCCGGTGGTGACCTGCTCCGGTGTGCCCCCGTCGGGGACGAGCCAGGCGGCCTCGACATCGGCCTCGATCTCGGCGAACCGGGTCAGCAGCAACTCGGCGGCGGTTTCGTCCTCGGTCTCCTCGGTGCCCATCGGGCTGCCGCCGACCATATAGCGCCAGGTGAGCGTCTTGGCCGACTCGGCGACCGCGCGCCCCTCGTACCAGATGCGGTCCGGGCGTTCCTTGAGCAGATACACCTCGGTGACCACGGCCGCGCAGAACGCCACCACCGATCCGGCCGCTGCGACGTCCGCGCCGTTGACCTGCCAGCTGAACACGCCCAGTGCGGCCGCGGCGATCAGCGCTCCCAGCTGGCACTTGGTCGCCAGCAGGTAACGCCGTTGCCCCCGAAGGGAGTTGACGTCGGCGGCCCTGAAGAGCGCCGGAAAGTCCTCGTATACAGGCATGGTCCCCCGTTCGATGTCCCGTCCTACTTACCCGGCTTCCGCTCGAAGCTCTTGCCGTTCCAGGTGAAGGTGCGCTCGACCCGCAACGAAGGGCAGCAGAAAGGGTCGTCAGGAGTGTAGGCGGCGAGGTTGAGCGTCACGGACTTCCCGGAGAAGGAGACGCCGCCAACCCTCGGTCCAGGGCCGTTCGCCTTCTCCGCGGCGCTGAGAAGCACCCCGATACGCCGCGGGGCGTCCGGAGACGACGAGCCGTCGTACACCTCCAGCTGCTGGGGATAGGTGGAGGCCTGGTGGCGGCAGGTGAACCAGACGAAGGCGTCGGGCACTCCCGTACCACGTACGTCGGCAAACCGGGTGTCCAGAATCTCGACCCCTTCGTTGCCCGCGCCGGTGCAGTCGATGTCGTCGATCACGGTGGCCCAGTCCGTGTCCGCCAGTGGCGTCGCTTCGGGCGAGCCGGGCTCGCCCGGTGGCGCCTTCTCGCCGGTGGCCTCTGTGGTGCGGGAGTGGTCCTTGCCCTTCGCGTTGTCGCCCGCCTCCGGACCCCCGCAGCCGGCGACGAGCAGGGTCGCGAGGAGCGCCAGCAGAACGGACAGGCACAGCAGGAGTGAACGGCCCAGGGGCCGCCGGGCACTGGGGACGGAGCGCGTCATCGTCTGCTCTCCTCGGTCGAGTGCGGCTGGAGCGGGAGGACCGGTTGGTCGCGGATGCGCGAGGGGTCGGCGCAGATCTGTGCGGCGACGCCGGTGGCACCGGTCAGTTCGGGGGTGTTCCGTGTGCGGTGCAGTGCCTTGCCGACCAGGCGGCACAGGTGCCGTTCGGTGCTGCCCTGCCACAGTCGCACCGCCCCGTCCGCACCGCCGCTGACCAGCCGGTTTCCGTCCGGGGACCAGCTCAGGGCCGTGACGCGTCCGTCGTGCGCCTTCTCCCTGAGCTGTGGCGGCGCGTCCCGGCGCGGTTCCCACCAGCGGATGGTCCCCGCGCCGTCGCCTGCGGCCAGCCGCGTGGAGTCCGGGGACCAGGCCAGCGCCTCGACGGAGCTGTCTCCGGACCTGAGCACGTCCGGCAGCGGTGTGCCGGTCTCGCCGTCCCACAGCCGGATCGTGCCGTCCACGCCACCGACGGCGATCAGCTTGCCGTCCGGCGACCAGGCCATGCTGCGCCCCAGGTGCGAGGACTCCTTCGGGGCAGCACCCCAGGGCTGCCCGCTCGCGGCGTCCCAGAGGTGCAGGGAGCCGTCGGGCAGCACGGCGGCCACGTGTCGGCTGTCCGGGGACCAGGCCACGGAGCGCGCCCCCCGACCGTGTTGTTCCGCCCCGCCGGTGGCGTCCCGCGGCTGACGGCGCACGGGCTTTCCGGTGGTGGCGTGCCAGATCCGGACCGTACCGTCGCGCGTCCCGGAGGCGACGCGCGTCCCGTCCGGGGACCAGGCAGCGGCGGTGGCACCCCCACTGCCCCACCAGTGCGCGCCGGTGGCCGCACCGCCGGGCAGCGTACGTGGCAGCAGGCCGTCCTGCCCCGCCCTCAGCAGGTGACGCCCCTTCGGATCCCATGCGACGGCCGTGACGTCGTCGCCCGCCCGGCGCCGCCGCTGCGGACTGTCGAGGACGGGTTTACCCGTACGGGGATCCCAGGCCCACACGGTGCCGTCGCCACTGCCGCCGGCGATGTGACGGCCGTCCGACGACCAGGCCACGGAGCTGATGGTCTCGGTGGGTCCGGACAAACGGGCCTCGGGCGGCGGCGGAGGTGCGACCTCCCACACGCGCATGACGGGCTTCGCCGGTCCGTTCTGGCCGTCCGACGCGTCGCTGACGAACGTGCCCGCCAGGAAACGGCCGTCGGGAGACCAGGCGAGTCCGCCGGTGAGCGAGCGGCTGCTGTCCCGGCCGAGTGCCGGGCCGACCGGTTCACCGGTGTCCGGATCCCACAGCCGGAGGGTGCCGGCGAAGTCGGCCGCGGCCACCCGAGTGCCATCGGGCGACCAGCTGATCTCACTGACCCCGCCGCCGAGCCGGTCGGACGAAGAAGCCGTGACCTTCCCCGTACGCCCGTCCCGCCAGGTGATGCGCCCGTCCCTGCTCCCGACGGCGATACGGCGGCCGTCCGGGGACCAGGACGGCTTCATGAACTCGCGCCCCGCCCGCGCGGTCCACAGCAGCCTGCCCCGTCGTACGTCCCAGACCTTGATCGACTCGAAGGCGAGGGAGCACAGGAACCTGCCGTCGGGCGACCAGGACAGACCGTAGATCCTCTCCGACGACCGCGACCGGGGCAGCGGATCCTTCACGAGCGGTCGGCCGGTCCCGACACTCCACAGGCTGACGCCGTCCCGCCCCCTGGCCACGGCGAGCGTGTCCCCCTCCCGGGAGAACTCCATGGCGGTGACGATGGCGTTGTCGTCCGGCAGCGCGTACGGCCCCGCGGTGACCTTGCCGGAGGCGCTGTCGCGCACGGCGTAGGCGGGCGGGCCGTACGTGGATTCCCTGCGGGACAGCAGCAACGACCGGCCGTTCCCGCTCCACTGGACCGAGTTGAGCCGCAGCCGGTCGAATTTGAGCTCGGCGGGCTTCCGGTACAGAACGGCCTTCCTGCCCTCCCGCACGTTCCAGCCGGCCACTCCTTGGGTCGTGTCGGCCACCCAGATCCGCGAGCCGTCCGGGGACCATCGCACCGAGGCGTCGAAGAAATCCTGCGCCGGAACCTCACCGACCAGCCGCGCCTTCCAGGAGTCGAGCCCGCGTACCGCAGCCGCGAACGCCGCACGGGCCTCGGGGAGAGGCGGGGTGACGCGCTGTTCTGCCGCGATGGCGTAGCCAAGAGCCGCGTACGGGTCGGTGGCGTTGCGGGACTGCGCCGCGTACTGGCGGACTTCGGCGAGCGCCGTCTGCTCCCGGGCCGTGTTCCGCTGCTGCACCGCGGTCACGGCGGCGAGTGCGGCGATGACCGCGAGGGCGGCCAGGACGGCGGTCGTCAGCAGGACGTGGCGCCGCGACCTGCGGTGCTGGCGGATGTCCTCACCGATCAGTCTGTCCTTGGCGATGCCGCGCAGGGGGGCCGCCAGGGTGGCCACCGCTGTGCGAAACTCCGGGTCGCGCAGCGACAGTTCGGGCCTGGTGCGGGCCCACCCCAGGAGCACCGCGTTGGGCTCCTCCCGGAAGCGGCCCGACAGGCATCTCGGCAGTGCGGTCGTGCGCCGCCAGTCAAAATCGCCCAGGGCCGTGTCCCAGGCCATACCGGGTGGCTGACGGCTGCCATCGGGGGGCGGGTCGGTGAGGACGATCACGAGGTTGTCGACGCCCCGGTGGGTGCACCAGTACTCGACCTCCTGCTCGACCCAGGGCGCCCGGGCCGACTGCTCGCAGGCCAGGAGGACGAAGAAGCGGGACGCGTCGATCGCTTCCCGGAGGGAACTCCACAGCTGGGAGCTCGCGGCCAGGCTGCCCTCGTCGCGGAAGACCCGCAGGGCGCGCAGCCGGTACCACGGTTTGGCGAAGGCGTGCAGACCGTGCTGGAGGCCGCGGGCCACTTCACCGTCGGCGGCCCTGCTGTACGAGAGGAAGGCGTCGTACGCGAACTGCTCCTCCGGCCCCTGGGGCACGGTGGGGAGCCCGCCGCCGGATAATCGGCGTGCGGCCAGGAAACGAGGGACCCTCACCACGGTGCCAGACTCCCGGAAGCCGCTGTACGCGTCCAATCACTTCGATGCTGACGACACAGATTGGCAGAGCGGGGCGGGAGGGGGAAGAGGGCCGTGCGGTGCGGGATTTCCGTGGGCTGGGCTCCGGCAGCGCGCCGTCCGGCTCCGCCCCTATCGGTGCAGGAGCGGAGCCGGACGGCCCGAGGTGGTTCAGCCGCCGATGCCCTTCGGGTTGAGGTGGGCGATCCGGCCGCTTTCCGTGCCGTCCGAAGGGTCGATCATGCAGTCGATGAGTGCCGGGGTACGCGCTGCCAGGGCCTCGCGCAGCGCGGCGGCGACCTCGGCGGGCGTCGTCGCCCGGTACCCCTTGCCGCCGAAGGCCTCGATCATCACGTCGTGGCGGGCCTTGAGGGCGGTCGGCGCCGGGTCGTCGGTCGGTGAGGCGCCGTCGCCCCGGTAGACGCCGCTGTTGTTGAAGACGAGCGTGACGATGGGCAGGTGGTAGCGGCAGATGGTCTCCACTTCCATGCCGCTGAATCCGAAGGCGCTGTCGCCTTCGAGGGCGACGACCGGTTCGCCGGTCTCGACGGCGGCCGCGATCGCGTAGCCCATGCCGATGCCCATGACGCCCCAGGTACCGCTGTCCAGCCGGCGGCGCGGGGACGACATGCCGATGGCGCTGCGGGCGAGGTCGAGTGTGTTGGCCCCTTCGTTGACGAGGTAGGTACGCGGGTTCTCCGCCAGTACGTCGCGGATCGCCTGCAGCGCGCCCATGAACTTCATGGGGCTCGCGGTCCTGGCGGCTTCGAGGCGCTTCGCCATCTTGGCGACGTTCTGTTCCGTGCGGGCGGCGAGTTCCTCCCGCCACTGGCCCGGTACCGCGATCCGGCCGGGCTTGCTCCGCTCGGTGAGCGCCTCCATGACCGAGCCCACGTCACCGACGAGGGGCGCCGCGATGGGCTGGTTGCTGTCCATCTCGGCGGCGGCGATGTCGACCTGGACGAACTTGGCGTCCGGACTCCACTGGGGCGCCTCGCCGTGTCCGAGGAGCCAGTTGAGCCGCGCGCCGACGAGCATCACCACGTCGGCGCGGCGCAGGGCGAGGGACCGGGCGGTGGCCGCCGACTGCGGGTGGTCGTCGGGCAGCAGGCCCTTGGCCATCGACATCGGCAGGTAGGGCACTCCGGTGGCCTCGACGAACTCGCGGATCTGCGCGTCCGCCTGCGCGTACGCGGCCCCCTTGCCCAGCACGACCAGCGGCCGTTCGGCGTTGGCGAGCAGGTCGATCGCGCGGTCGACGGCTTCGGGTTCGGGCAGCTGGCGCGGTGCGGGATCGACGGGGGCCCACAGCGAGGCCGCGCCCTTCTCGGCGTCGATGACCTCGCCCAGGACGGCGGCGGGGATGTCGAGGTAGACGCCGCCGGGACGGCCGGAGACCGCGGTGCGGAGGGCGCGGGCGATGCCGCGGCCGATGTCCTCGGCGCGGTGGACGCGGTACGCCGCCTTGGCGAAGGGCCTGGCCGCCGCCAGCTGGTCCATCTCCTCGTAGTCGCCCCGCTGGAGGTCGACCAGGTGCCGTTCGCTGGACCCGGAGATCTGGACCATCGGGAAGCAGTTCGTGGTGGCGTTGGCGAGCGCCACGAGGCCGTTGAGGAATCCCGGAGCGGACACCGTCAGGCAGATGCCCGGCCTCTTCGTCAGGAATCCGGCCGCGGCCGCGGCGTGCCCGGCGTCGCTCTCGTGCCGGAAGCCGATGTAGCGGAGTCCTTCGCGCTGGGCGAGGCGCGCCAGGTCGGTGATCGGGATGCCGACCACACCGTAGAGGTTCTGCACCCCGTTGAGTTTGAGCGCGTCGACGACCAGGTGGATTCCGTCGGTGAGGGTGGCCGGGGCGTCATCGGCACCCCCGTTCGCCGTTTCCGGGATGGTTGCGTCGGTCATGGTCAGGATCCTCCCTGGACGGTTGCGCTCTGGGTCGTACCTCAGTACGTCAGTACGTCATGGAACTCGCGGGCACTCGGCTATGCGATCGGTCCCGGCCGCACCCCGGCGGGTGTGCGTGCGGCACGGGGCGCACTGCACGCACATCCGTCGATCGTTCCGCCGGCCGTGCCCGTAGGGCGGCCTCGCGGCCGTCAGACCGCCTCGCGGCTGATGGGCTGCGGGTTGGGTGTGATGCCCCGTGCTCGGGGCCGGCCCGGCTGGCTCAGCGTGAGGGCGACCAGGGCCGACGCCATGGAGATCACACCGGCGAGGGCGTAGGCGCCGTAATAGCCCCAGTCCTCGACCACCATGGCGCCCATGCCGCCGCCGAAGAGGCCGCTGACCAGCTTGCCGCTGTAGACGATGCCGTAGTTGGTGGCGTTGTAGTTCTCACCGAAGTAGTCCGGCGTGAGGGCCGCGAACATCGGGAAGAACGCGCCGCCGCCGAATCCGGAGAGGAAGGCGAAGGCCAGGAACAGCCACTCGTTGTGCGTCTTGCCGGCCCAGATCACCCCGAACTGGGCCAGGCCCAGGATCACGATGATGTACACCAGGGTCTGCTTGCGGCCCAGCATGTCCGACAGCCAGCCCGTGATCGCCCGCCCGACGCCGTTGACGACGGACATGACGCCCATGGAGGACGCGGCCACCAGCGGCCCGAAGCCGACGTCCTTGGCGAAGGCGACCTGGAAGGAGATGCCGAAGATCGACACACCGCCGCACATCACCAGGCTGAACCACATCAGCGGGAGCCGGCCGGTCTTCATGGCTTCCTTGGGCGTGTACTGCCGCACCGCCGGCGGGTTCTTCTGGAGGCTGCGGGTGTTCTTCGGCGCGCTGGCGTACGTCAGCGGGTCGACGTGGCTCGGCCACCAGTTCTTCGGCGGGTCCTTGAAGAAGTAGGCGCAGACGGCCACGATCACCAGCACGTACACGCCGATGAGGTCCAGCACCTCGTTGTAATTGCTGGTGTCGAAGGCGTAGTTGAAGATGAAGATGAAGGGCAGCGCGCCATAGGCGAAGCCGCCGTTCACGAACCCCGTCTTCGCTCCGCGCCGTTCCGGGAACCACTTGCCCACCATGTTGATGCACGTGGCGTACACCAGACCGGAGCCGATGCCGCCCACCACACCGAAGCCGAGGATGGCGAGCCACACGTTGTCCATGTGCGACAGGCTCGCGAAGCTGATGAGGTTCAGCACCGCGCCGATGTACATGGCACCCCTGGCGGTGAGGATGCCCCGCTCCCGCAGCCAGCCGGCCGGGAAGGCGATGCCCGCCTGGGAGAAGACCCAGATGCTGAGGATCCAGAAGGTGTCCGTCTGGCTCCAGCCGTGGGCGTGCCCGAGTGTGTCCTCCGCCGATCCGTAGGCGTACTCCGACACGCTGATGGCCATCATCGCGATCCACGGAAGGTAGACCATCAGCTTGCGCGAGTGACCGAGGATGTCCCGGTCCGTCTCGCCCAGTCGGTATACGCGTCCTCTGCTGTCCGTGACTTCCCGGTACGCCGTCGTCGGCCCACCGGGGACTTGCTGCCGTTCTGAGGTCATGTTGTCCCCTTGGCATCGAGAAGAACCCGAACTGCGCCTCCTGTCTCACCCCTTCCTTCCTCCACACGGCTGTTGCGGCAGCCGCTGCGTCCGCGTACGGACCCGGCGTCCTAGAGCAGTCCTGCCGCGCGTGCCCAGCGGTACTTCGCGCCCAGCGCCGCCACCGGCTTCTCCGTGGTGTAGGGGTAGGCGACGACACCGTGCTCGAAGAGGTACTGGCAGGCCTCCTCGACCTCGACGTCGCCCGCGAGCGACGCCACCACCGGCTTCTCGATCCCCTTCTCCCGCGCCTCGGCCACGGCCTTCGCCGTCAGCTCGGCGAAGACCATCGGCGGGGTCACGATCGTGTGCCAGTAGCCCAGCACGAGCGCGTGGATGCGGGGGTCCTCCAGGCCGAGCCGGATGGTCGCTTCGTAGGTGGCGGGCGGCTCGCCCCCGGTGATGTCGATCGGGTTGCCGGCGGCACCGAAGGGCGGGATGAAGCCGCGGAACGCCTCGTCGAGGTCCGGCGGGATCTCCATCAGCGACAGCCCGTTGTCGACGATGGCGTCCGAGAGCAGCACGCCGGAGCCGCCGGCACCGGTGATGATGACGACGTTGGCGCCCTTCGGCGCGGGCATGACGGGCAGCGCCCGGGCGTAGTCCAGCATCTCGTTCAGTCCGGGCGCGCGGATCACGCCCGCCTGGCGCAGCACGTCGTCGTAGACGGCGTCGTCCCCGGCGAGTGCGCCCGTGTGCGAACCGGCCGCCTTCGCTCCCGCGCTGGTCCGCCCGGCCTTGAGCACCACGACGGGCTTCTTCGGCACGGTGGCGCGGGCCGCCTCGACGAAAGCCCGGCCGTCCTTGAGGTCCTCCAGGTGCATGGCGATGCACTGGGTATGGGGGTCCTCGCCGAAGTAGGTCAGCAGGTCGTCCTCGTCCACGTCGGACTTGTTGCCGAGGCCGACGATGGCCGAGACGCCGGTCTTCGTGGTGCGCGCGAAGCCCAGGATCGCCATGCCGATGCCGCCGGACTGCGAGGTGAGGGCGACCCCGCCCTTCACGTCGTACGGTGTGCAGAAGGTCGCGCACAGGTCCTGCCACGGCGAGTAGTAGCCGTAGATGTTCGGACCCAGCAGGCGTACCCCGTGCTCCTCGGCGATCTCCACGATCCGCTGCTGGAGCGCGTGCTCGCCGGTCTCCGCGAAGCCGGAGGGGATGAGCACGGCGTTGGGAATGCCCTTGCGGCCCACCTCCTCAAGAGCCGACGGCACGAACTTCGCCGGGATGGCGAACACCGCCACGTCGACGTCGCCCGGCACGTCCGTCACGGACTTGTACGCCTTGCGGCCCAGGATGTCGTCGGCCTTGGGGTTCACCGGGTGGATCTCGCCGGGGAAACCGCCGTCGATGAGGTTGCGCATCACCGAGTTGCCGATCTTTCCCTGCTCGTTCGAGGCACCGATGACGGTGACGGACCGCGGCTCCATCAGCCGCCGCATCGCCCCGAGGATCTCCTCGCGCGGGTAGCGGCGCCGCTCGGCGGGCTGCCCGTCACTGAGCAGGATGCGTACGTCGGCGGCGATCACCCCGTCCTCCGTCGCGAACACCGGGTTGAGGTCCACCTCGGCGATCTCGGGGAAGTCGGCGGCGAGCCGGGAGACCTTGACGATGAGTCCGGCGAGCGCCTCCCGGTCCACGGCCTTCCCGCCGCGCACGCCGTTCAGTACGTCCGCCGCCTTGATCGAGTCGAGCATCGACAGGGCGTCGTCGTGGCCGGCCGGGGCGAGGCGGAAGGTGATGTCCTTGAGCACCTCCACCAGCACACCGCCGAGCCCGAAGGCCACCACCTTGCCGAAGGTGGGGTCGGTGACGGCACCGACCAGCACTTCCTGCCCGGTCGGCACCATCTGCTGCACCTGCACGCCGGTGATGCCTGCTTCCGGGTCGTACGCCTTCGCGTTGGCGACGATCTCGGTGAACGCGGTGCGCACCTCCGCCACCGAGGCCACGCCGATCCGTACCCCGCCCGCGTCCGTCTTGTGCAGGATCTGCGGGGAGACGATCTTCATGGCGACCGGGAAGCCGATGCGGTCCGCCAGGGCCACCGCCTCGTCGGCGGTCGTCGCCAGCTCCTCGGCAGGTGTCGGGATGGCGTACGCGTCGGTGATCCGCTTGCCTTCGGGGGCCGTCAGGGCCGTACGCCCCTCCGCCCGGGCCGCGTCCAGTACCTCGCGCACGGCCTTCGTGTCGAACGACATGGGTCAGATCACTCCGTTCGCCTTGAGCAGCGCCAGTTCCTCTTCGGAAAGCCCGAGTTCGCTCCCGTACACCTCTTCGTTGTGCTCGCCGAGCAGCGGCGAAGAGGTGATCTCCACCGGGGAGTCGGAGAGCTTCATGGGCGAGCCGACGGTGGTGAAGGTGCCGCGCTCGGGGTGCTCGACCTGGACGATCATGCCGTTGGCGGCCAGTGACTCGTCCTCGATGATTTCCTTCGTGGAGAGGATCGGGCCGCACGGGATGTTGTGGGCGTTGAGCGCCCCCAGCACCTCCCACTTGGGCAGCGTGGCCGACCACTCCTCGATCAGCTGGAACATCTTGTCCAGCTTCGGCAGCCGCGCCTCCGGGGTGTTCCAGTCCGGGTCCTCGGCCAGCTCGGGCCGGCCGATGAGCTTCGCGAGCGGCTCCCAGCCGACCGGCTGCACGATCACGTAGACGTAGTCGTTGGGGCCGCCGGGCGCGCACTTCACGGCCCAGCCGGGCTGTCCGCCACCGGAGGCGTTGCCGGAGCGCGGCACCTCGTCGCCGAAGTCGTCGTTCGGGTACTCGTTCAACGGGCCGTGGGCCAGCCGCTGGTGGTCGCGGAGCTTCACGCGGCACAGGTTCAGCACCGAGTGCTGCATGGCCACCGTCACCCGCTGCCCGCGCCCGGTCCTCTCGCGCTGGAGCAGCGCCGCGAGGATGCCGGTCACCAGATGCACGCCGGTGCCCGAGTCGCCGATCTGCGCGCCGGTGGCCGTGGGCGGGCCGTCCTCGAATCCGGTCGTGGACATGGAGCCGCCCATCGCCTGGGCGACGACCTCGTACGCCTTGTAGGAGGTGTACGGGCCCTCGCCGAAGCCCTTGATGGAGGCGAAGACCAGCCGCGGGTTGATCTGCTTGATGCGGTCCCAGGTGAACCCCATCCGGTCGACCGCGCCCGGCCCGAAGTTCTCCACCATCACGTCGCTGCGCCGGATCAGCTCGGTGAGCAGCTCCTTGCCGCGGTCGGTCTTGGTGTTGAGGGTGATGCTGCGCTTGTTGCAGTTCAACATCGTGAAGTAGAGCGAGTCGACGTCCGGGACGTCCCGCAGCTGCTTGCGGGTGATGTCGCCGCTCGTCGCCTCCACCTTGATCACGTCGGCGCCGAACCAGGCCAGCAACTGCGTGGCGGAGGGGCCTGACTGTACGTGCGTCATGTCGAGGACACGTACGCCGTCGAGTGCCTTGGTCGTCACTGTGGTCACCTCACTTGTCCGTGGTGGGTCCGTGGTTCCGGGACACAGGCGTGCGGAGCGCACCGGATGTTCGGGATGGCGGCCTGTGCGACCGGAGGGAAGAGCGCAACGAACCTCCTCGCCGTGGCTGCCCGGCGTGCGGGCCGACTGGCCGTACGACTGCGGGGCCCAGAGAAACGAATACTGTATGCAATGCGTGGGTGTCCAGGGCCGCGCAGGAAGTTCCAGGTGAGACGCGAGGGGGCGCCGCGTCCGGTGATGCCACATCAGATCGCACTGTCGCGAAAGGGTTCGCAGCCGAACACCGAAGGAATACTGTATGCAATCAGCATGGCGGACGCGACCCCGCGGTCACCTTCCGAGCCGTGCCCGACAGCCGTCGCGGACCACTCCGCCAACACTCCAGGGGGCGCCCCATGTCGTACCGCACCGGCCTCTCCCACGTCATGACCAGCGTCATCGAACCCTGCGCCGAACAGACCGGCAGGCACGGAAGGTTCCCCCGCGCCGCGGTGCGCGCGCTGGGCCGGGCCGGCCTCCTGGGACTCACCGTCTCCGCCGAAGCCGGCGGCGGGGGCCGGGGCCCGGCCGAGGCCGCCGAGGTGGTGCGGGAGATCTCCCGCGTCTGCCCGGCCACCGGGGCCGTACTGCGCTCCCACTACGCGGCCGTCGCCGTCATCGACGCCTACGGCAGCCCCTGGCTGCGCCGGAGGATCGCCGCCGGAGAGCACCTGAGCACACTGGCGCTGACGGAGGCCGGCGAGAGCGCGACAGGGGGTCCGGCTCCCGGGACGCGCTCGACGGCGACCCGCACCGGAGAGGTCGTGGCGCTCGGCGCGCGCAAGCGCGACGTGGTCGGGGCGGCGGAGGCGGACAGCTACCTCTGGTCCTCCCGGCCCGTCGACGGGCGCGACGGGATGACGCTCTGGCTCGTACCGGCGGACGCCGCGGGCCTGTTCGTGCCGGCCCGGCCGGACGGCGAGGGCCCGCGCGGCAGCGCGACCTCCACGGTCTGCGCCGATCCCGTCCTGGTCCCGGCGGGCGCGATGCTCGGGCCGAACGGCGGTGGGCTCGACCTCGTACTGGGCTCCGTCCTGCCGTGGCTGGCCGCGACGCCTGTCACCTCGACTGCCGGAGAGAGGCTGCCGATGCCGTGACCGCCGACGGGACAACCGGAAGGGCACAGACGGTAGACCGTATACAGTCTACGTGTATACGCTGCCGCCAGGCAGGTGGTACGGGGCCAACGGGCTTACCGGGCGCCCGCCTTGACCCAACGACGGCATGACTCCCGCGCTCGACGGTGAGGTGGTTCGATCATGACGACAAGCGTGCGTGACGGGTCGACGGAAGCCACGGTCAGCGCGATCGTGGCCGCCCATCAAGGCCGGCGCGGCCCTCTCCTGGCAATACTCCATGCCGTCCAGGCCGAACTCGGTCACATACCGGAAGAGGCGATCGCGCAGCTCGCCCGGGAACTCAACCTCTCCCGCGCCGACGTGCACGGAGTGGTCTCGTTCTACCACGACTTCCGGCGCGAGCCGACCGGCCGTACGACGGTGCGCATCTGCCGTGCCGAAGCCTGCCAGGCCCTCGACGCCGACGCACTCATGGCCCGCACCCGCGAACGGCTCGGCATCCCACCGGGCGACACGACCGCGGACGGGGCCGTCACCCTCGAGCAGGTCTTCTGCCTCGGCAACTGCGCCCTCGGCCCCTCCGTCCAGATCGACGGCACGGTGCACGGCCGGATGAGCCCGGACCGTCTGCACGCCCTCCTCGACGAGGCGGTCTCCTCATGACGGTCGTACCGGACTCTCCCGTGACGGTGTACGTCCCCCGCGACTCGGCGGCGAGATCCGTCGGCGCCGACGCGGTCGCGGAGGCCATACGCCGGGCCGCCACCGAACAGGGGCGGCCGGTCGAGGTGGTACGCAACGGATCCCGCGGCATGCTCTGGCTGGAGCCGCTGGTGGAAGTGGTGACGCCGCACGGCCGGATCGGCTACGGGCCCATCGACCCCGCGGACGTCGCGGACCTCGTCGCCGCGGGCATGCTCGACGGTGCCGAGCACACCCGCCGGCTCGGCGTCGTGGACGAACTGCCCTGGCTGACCCGCCAGACCCGGGTCACCTTCGCCAGAGTCGGGGTCACCGATCCCCTCTCACCCGAGGACTACGTACAGCACGGCGGCCTCGAAGGGCTGCGCAACGCACTGGAACTCCCGCCCGCCGACGTGGTCGCCGCGGTCACCGAGTCCGGCCTCCGCGGCCGGGGCGGCGCGGGCTTCCCGGCCGGCATCAAGTGGAAGACCGTACTGGACTGCGCGGACGACCTGAAGTTCATCTGCTGCAACGCCGACGAGGGCGACAGCGGGACCTTCGCCGACCGCATGGTCATGGAAGGCGACCCCTTCCTCCTCATCGAGGGCATGACGATCGCCGCGCACGCGGTCGGCGCACGCGAGGGCTACCTCTACATCCGCTCGGAATATCCCGACGCGGTGGCCACCATGCGCGCCGCGATCGACATCGCCCGCGAGCACAACTGGCTCGGCGGCCGCATCCTCGGCTCGGACCTCTCCTTCGACCTGCACGTGCGGGTCGGCGCCGGCGCGTACATCTGCGGCGAGGAGACCTCCATGCTGGAGAGCCTGGAGGGCAAACGGGGCGTGGTCCGCTCCAAGCCGCCCATCCCGGCCCTGCAAGGACTCTTCGGCAAGCCGACCGTGGTCAACAACGTACTCACCCTCGCCACCGTGCCGGTGATCCTCGACCGCGGCGCCGAGGCCTACCAGCAGCTCGGCGTGGAACGCTCGCGCGGCACCCAGGTCTTCCAGCTCGGCGGCAACATCGCCCGCGGCGGCATCGTGGAGACCGCCTTCGGCGTCACCCTGCGCGAGCTGATCGAGGACTACGGCGGCGGCACGCTGTCCGGGCGCCCGGTCCGTACGGCCCAGGTCGGCGGCCCGCTGGGCGCCTACCTGCCCACCTCGATGTTCGACCTGCCCATGGACTACGAGGCGTTCGCGGCGGCCGGCGCGATGGTCGGCCACGGCGGCATCGTGGTCTTCGACGACACCGTGGACATGGCGGCCCAGGCCCGCTTCGCGATGGAGTTCTGCGCCGCGGAGTCCTGCGGCAAGTGCACCCCGTGCCGGATCGGTTCGGTACGCGGCGTCGAGGTGATCGACCGGATCGTGGCCGGTGAGCGGCGCGACGACAACCTCGCCCTCCTCGAAGACCTCTGCGAGACGATGACCGAGGGTTCACTGTGCGCCATGGGCGGGCTGACACCGATGCCGGTGCGCAGCGCGATGACCCATTTCTCCGACGACTTCCTCGCCCGCGGCTCCCGGGGAGCGACACAGCCCGCGCGGGCGAACGCTGCCAGGATGGAGGGCACGGCATGAGCCTGCTCAAGGAACCCGACTTCGGCACCCCGGAACGTCCCGGGGAGGCAACGGTGTCGGTGGAGGTGGACGGCCTGGCCGTGACGGTGCCGCACGGCACCTCCGTCCTGCGCGCGGCAGCACTGGCCGGCGTCGACGTACCCAAGCTCTGCGCCACGGACAGCCTCGAAGCGTTCGGCTCCTGTCGGCTGTGCGTCGTCGAGATCGACGGACGCAAGGGCACCCCGGCCTCCTGCACCACGCCGGTCGCCGAGGGCATGCGGGTGCGCACCCAGACACCCAAGGTGGAAAAGCTCCGCCGGGGCGTCATGGAGCTGTACCTCTCCGACCATCCACTGGACTGCCTCACGTGCCCGGCCAACGGCGACTGCGAGCTGCAGGACATGGCAGGCGTCGTCGGGCTGCGCCAGGTCAGATACGGGTACGAGGGCGAGAACCACCTCGACGCCGAGAAGGACCGCAGCAACCCCTACTTCGACTTCGACCCGTCCAAGTGCATCGTCTGCTCGCGCTGCGTACGGGCGTGTGGCGAGGTGCAGGGCACCTTCGCGCTGACCATCGAGGGCCGCGGCTTCGACTCCAAGGTCTCCCCCGGGTCCGGCGAGCTGTTCCAGGACTCCGACTGCGTCTCGTGCGGCGCATGCGTCCAGGCCTGCCCGACCTCCACGCTCCAGGAGCGGTCCGTCGTCGACCTCGGCATGCCGACTCGTTCGGTGGTCACCACCTGCGCGTACTGCGGTGTCGGCTGCTCCTTCAAGGCGGAGCTGCGCGGCGACGAGCTGGTACGGATGGTGCCCTACAAGGACGGCGGCGCGAACGAGGGCCACTCCTGCGTGAAGGGCCGGTTCGCCTTCGGTTACGCGACCCATCCCGACCGCCTCCTGAAGCCCATGGTGCGCGAGAAGACCACCGACCCGTGGCGGGAGGTCGAGTGGGACGAGGCCATCGCCACCGTCGCCACCAAACTGCGGGACATCCAGCAGCGCCACGGTCCCGGCTCGATCGGCGCCATCAGCTCCTCGCGCTGCACCAACGAAGAGGTCTACGTCCTCCAGAAGATGGTGCGCGCCGCCTTCGGCAACAACAACGTCGACACCTGCGCACGGGTCTGCCACTCCCCCACCGGATACGGGCTGAAGCAGACCTTCGGCGAATCCGCCGGCACGCAGGACTTCCGCTCGGTCGCCCAGGCCGACGTCATCATGGTCATCGGAGCCAACCCGACGGACGCGCATCCCGTGTTCGCCTCCCGGATGAAGCGCCGGCTGCGCGAGGGCGCGGGCCTCGTCGTCATCGACCCGCGCCGCATCGACCTGGTGCGCTCACCGCACGTCGAGGCCGCACACCACCTCCAGCTCAAGCCCAGTACCAACGTCGCCGTCATCAACGCCCTCGCGCACGTGGTGGTCACCGAGGGCCTGGCCGACAAGTCCTTCGTCGCGGCACGGTGCGAAGGCTTCGAGGAATGGGCGGAGTTCGTCGCCCGCCCGGACAACAGCCCGGAAGCCACCGAACGCATCACCGGCGTCCCGGCGACAGAACTACGCGCAGCCGCCCGGTTGTACGCGCAGGCACCCAACGGCGCCATCTACTACGGCCTCGGTGTCACCGAGCACAGCCAGGGCTCCACCATGGTCATGGGAATGGCGAACCTGGCCATGGCCTGCGGCAACGTCGGCCGCGAAGGCGTGGGCGTCAACCCGATGCGCGGCCAGAACAACGTACAGGGCTCGTGCGACATGGGCTCCTTCCCGCACGAGTTCACCGGCTATCGCCATGTCGCCGACGACGCGGTCCGTACCGTCTTCGAGAACCTGTGGGGCCGCGAACTGCTCCCCGAACCCGGGCTGCGCATCCCCAACATGTTCGACGCCGCCCTCGACGGCGACTTCCGGGGCCTGTTCGTCCAGGGCGAGGACATCGCCCAGTCCGACCCGAACCTCAACCACGTCACCGCCGCCCTCGCGTCGATGGAGCTGGTGGTGGTGCAGGACCTGTTCCTCAACGAGACCGCGAAGTACGCACACGTCCTGCTGCCCGGCGCGTCCTTCCTGGAGAAGGACGGCACCTTCACCAATGCCGAACGCCGGGTCAACCGGGTACGTGCGGTGATGCCACCGAAGACCGGCAAGCACGAGTGGCAGATCATCTGCGACATCGCCACCGCCATGGGCTACCCCATGACGTACGACCACCCCAGCCAGATCATGGCGGAGATCGCGCAGGTCACACCCACCTTCCAGGGCGTCTCCTACGAGCTGCTGGACAAGCTCGGCAGCGTCCAGTGGCCGTGCAACACCGAGGCGCCGGAAGGCACACCGACCATGCACGTCGACGGTTTCACCCGCGGCAAGGGCAGATTCGTAGTCACCGCCTACATACCGACGGACGAACGCACCACCGCACGCTTCCCCCTCATCCTGACAACGGGCCGCATCCTCAGCCAGTACAACGTCGGCGCGCAGACGCGACGCACCGGCAACGTGGCATGGCACGCCGAGGACCTCCTTGAGGTACACCCGCACGACGCCGAGGTACGCGGCATCAACGACGGCGACACGGTCCGGCTGACCAGCCGCGTCGGTGAGACCACACTGCGCGCGTCCGTCTCCGACCGCATGCCGCCCGGCGTCGTCCACACCACCTTCCACCACCCCGTGACCGGCGCCAACGTCGTCACCACCGAAATCTCGGACTGGGCAACCAACTGCCCGGAGTACAAGGTGACCGCGGTACAGGTGGGGCCGGTCGGCAATACCCGTGGGAGTACCAGCACCGAGGCGGTCGAGAACGACGACCTACTGGCGGTGAGGGACTGAATGAGTACCTCAGCGCCCCTACCGCCGGAATGCCGGATGGCGAACGACATCGCCAGAGCCTTCCGGCACCTCCCCGACGACCAGGCCGCAGAAGCCGTCGCAAGCCACCTCCGCAGATTCTGGGACCCACGCATGCGCACCCGCCTGTCCCGATTCGCCGCCGAGGGGGCGGCGGGACTGTCCCCCGAAGTCATGGCAGCTGTAGGCCTGTTGGCGTGTACGGAAGGATGATTAGCCGTTCCAAGGCTCCCACAAGGCCTTCTCGTCCGGGCTGTCCGGCGGGCCCCACACCAGCATGCCGTCGATCAGCCCCGGCCGGTAGCCCGGGAACAGCTTCGGGTACTCCAGCCTGTCGGCCGTCTCCTCCAGGAACATGGTCAACGACTTGTCCTCGACCGTGCGCACGGCGGTCTCGTCCCACCCCCCGGTTTCGCCCGTCTCGCCGTCCACGAACCTGCCATAGCTCAGATCCGTGACGCTCCACGAGCAGAAGGGAAACCAGGACGGCCTCCACAGAGGCATCCCCTCTTCCTCACCCTCGCCGAACCGCCGCACCTGCCGGCGCCGGCTGTCCATGTGCCCCTGGTACGACCTCGCCACCGCGTCGAGGTCCATCAAGGCCCAGCCGTGATCCGGGAACAGCCCTGCCCCGCGAACATCGAGGCTTCCCGCACACAGCCGCCACAGCGCCCGCAGCCACACCGGGACCCGCACACCGATCGCCTCCTCCAGCGCGGCCACCTCGCTCTCCGACGCGCCGGGCTTGAGCGCGGCGTGCGTGGTGGGGGCGTGCCGGCGAAGCCAGATCTCGATCCGCCGCCAGGCTTCGGTCACCTGCCGCACCTGCACGGCATCCTCAAGCGGCCCCTCAGTCCGACCGGCGCGCTCGGGCTCTGCCGTCCGTGCAGGCAAGCTGGTCAGCACGTCCACCCTGCGTACCTGCACCGTGCCCTCGTCCAGCTCCGGCAGCCCGTAGGCGTAGTGCACGTCCAGCCCCGGACAGTCGTCAAAAGTCTCGCCGTCGACGTGGACCACATACATCGACGGCTCCCACCCCGGAGTGCCCAGCAACGGATCCTCCGCCAGCCGGCCGCACAACACCTTCAGCGCGTACGCAACACCCGCCCCCGACCGCGCGCACTGCTCCCGTACGTCCTCAGATACCTCAACCGCCATAGCGTCGGCCCCCTTCAGCCATTCCGCACCCCATCGGTGGCTGGGTCAGATTGCCATAGGCAGATCGGCAGATCCCCCGCGGTGGCGTCCTGACCTCCCGGATCGTCCACGTCCCCTTCGACCCGGCGCTTTTCACCACCTGGCACGGCGATCTCACCCGCCTCGGGCCCCGCACGATCCGCGCCCGTCCGAAACCGGCCGAACTCGTCGTTACGCCGCCGGGCTGACGGCCGGCCCTTCACGAGCACCGCCGGGAGACGGCATCCTGGACACACCCGACTCACAGGAGATGCGATGCGCCACTGGAAACCGGGCACGCGGCGGCTCCTCGCGGGAGCCTTGGCCGCGTCCGCCGGGATCGCGGCCCTCGCCGGTTTTCGCGGTCCTCCCGGGGACGGCGGCGGGGCCGTGGTGAAGCGGCCGACGCACGCCGAACGGGAGTCCTGGATGACGGAGAAGGAACTGCGGGAGATCCTGCGCAACGACGGGCCCAGGGAGTTCAAGTAGCGGCGCTCTTTCCGCTTGAACTCCCCGGACCATGTCAACTTTCCGGGCTGCTTCGGTCCCCCGAGCCGGAGAAGGCGGTTACTCGACGGACTGGTACACGGAGACCGCCTGTGCGCCGTGTTCGGAGGAGAACAGGTGGTTGTCCGTGTAGTTGCCGGACGAGTCCACGTTGCGGTGGCTGTTGGTGCCGACGATCTGCGGCGTGCTGACCAGGTTCTTGACCATCGGGCCGCCGGAAGCGCCACCGCCCATGTCGCAGTCCATCTGGAGCCGCTCGTCCAACGGGTTCCACTCGGAGGCGTCCACGGTGTCGCCGGCGCAGTACATCTGGTCCTCGCCGCTGAAGTCGCTGTCCGGCCGGTTGTAGCCGCGGCCGGGGTAGCCGAGGGAGAAGACCATGTCGTTGTCCGGGGAGTTGGAGCGGAACTCGTACCCGTAAGCGCCGACCTCGTCCTGGAGGTATCCGCGCTGCGCGTCCTTCTTGACGACCATGGCGCCCATGTCCGCGTAGCGGTAGTCCGGTTCGTCGATCCACTGCTGAGGGACGACGGAGTAGTCCTTCAGCCACCCGCCGTACGGGTCGTCACCGCCCTGGGAGCCGGGCAGGAAGATGCTGTTCTTGGTCCAGCCGCCGCTCTTCTTGTCGTAGAGGCAGTGCGCGGCAGTCCACAGCGTGGAGCGGTTCTCGTGCGTGATGACGGACGCCGTGCACTGTGCGGGCTTGCCGTTGGCCTGCTGGAACAGGAGGAGTCCGGTCTGCCGCCACGGCCACCGGTGCGGGAACGGCGTGCGCAGCGACCGGGACAGCTCGGGGCCGTCGGCGGCCGGCCGCGCCTTCTGGTCCGCGCTCCTGGCGCCCTTCGGGAGCGTCGGGCCGGCGGACATGGACACGTCGGGCAGGTCGGCGCCGCCGGTCGGGGTTCTCTGCTGCCGCGCGGAGGGCGGGTGGGCGGTCCCCCCGTCTGCGGGGTGGGCCATGGCCTGTGCTCTGCGCTCGGGTGTCCAGTAGGCGCGCACCGTACTGGGCTTCGCGGTCTCACGGTCGACCTGTACTCCGGGAAGGCGGCTGCCCTCGCCGGCACCGGGCGCGGCGGCCTGTGCGGTGCTGCCGAGGGCAGCCAGTAAAGCTGAGGCGGCCATGGCAGCGACGGTGATCCTGATGCTTCCGGCTGTTCTCATGCCGCGAGGAGATCACGCACATGCCCTTGTCATGAACGGGACAATATCGGCAGGGCTTGTTCCGCCCGGTTTCTGGCCGACCGCCGGGGGTTGACACCGCCGGACCCCATGAACGGCCGCAGACCTCCCCGATACCGCAAGTGCGGGTCAGAGTTGACCACACCCGCAACTCGAGCTCTGCACGGCGCGAAAGCCTGCTTCGGGCGATCCCCCGCGTCGCCCGAAGCAGGCAGCTTGACCGGATACCGCTCCAGGGGGAGTCGGTGTCCGGAGACGGACTGAGTATATTGGCCCAGAGCCAGTCAACGCAGGAGTTACAGAATGTCCCCCCGCAGCGCATCGGTCAACGAAGAATTGCGGCGGCGTTCCCGGGAGCGGCTGCTGCAGGCGACTGTCGAGCTGGTGGGCGAGCGGGGGTACGAGGCGACGACGCTGGGGGCCATCGCGGACCGGGCCGGGTCGGCACGTGGTCTGATCTCGTACTACTTCCCGGGCAAACGGCAGTTGCTGCAGTCCGCCGTGCACCGGCTGATGCATCTGTCGCTGGAGGCCGGGCTGACCCGGGAACCGTATCCGGACGGGCCGGACGCGGGGCGGGAGCTGCTCGCGCGGGCGATCGACGCGATCCTGGGGCTGGCCCAGGAGCGGCCCACGCTGATGCGGACGCACATGGCGGGCATCCTGACCGCCGAGGGGTTCATCAAGTGTCCCGAACAGCAGCGGCTCGCACAGTTGCTGCGCGACACGGTCGTCCGTTACGGATCGGCGGATCCGGACACCGACTATCCGCTGCTGCGGGCGCTGCTGATGGGTGCGGTGGTCGCCGTACTGCTGCCGGGCGCGCCGATGCCGGTCAGCCGGCTGCGCGGCGAGCTGTTCCAGCGGTACGGCCTGGACTGGTGGCTCGGGGCGCCGCCCGAGGGTGCCGTGCCGACGGAGGGTGCCGTGTCGGCGGAGGTGGGTCCCGGGGCGGGCCCGCTGTTGCCTGCGGGCCCGCCGTCGATCGTGGCGCAGGCGTCGGAAGCGACGCCGGGGCCGGAGCGGTCGCCGGAGTCCGGGCGATCGCCCGAGACCGAACTACCCGCCGGTCAGCGGTAGTCGGGCTGGGTCTGGACGTTCAGTTCGGACAGGTGGACCGAGCGCGCGCTGTCCGTGCGGCGATCGTCGATCTTCAGGACGTCGAAGCCCTTGGCCATGTCGTTGGAGTAGATGTGGCCGTTGTAGTAGTACGCGGACCAGGAGCCGCCGCCGACGAGGGTGTCGGCGGAGAGCGGACCGCGCTCGAAGTAGCCGATCTCCTTGGGCCTGGCGGAGTCGGTGAAGTCCCAGATGGACACGCCGCCCTGGTACCACGCCTGGACCATGATGTCGCGGCCCTTGGCCGGGATGAGCGAGCCGT
This sequence comes from Streptomyces sp. NPDC047117, assembly GCF_040643545.1. Classification (NCBI taxonomy): domain Bacteria; kingdom Bacillati; phylum Actinomycetota; class Actinomycetes; order Kitasatosporales; family Streptomycetaceae; genus Streptomyces; species Streptomyces sp. NPDC047117. The sequence continues at coordinate 227,521 of NZ_JBEYUN010000010.1, forward strand.
TGTGCGCGACGCAGTTCTCGGTGTCGGCCTGGTGGCGCGGGATCTTGTAGTAGCTGCGGAAGACCAGCTTGCGGTGGTCGCCCTTGCCGGTGATGTCGTAGATGCCGTCCGCGCCGCGGTTCGGGCCGATCTTCTCGTTGCAGGTGGCGGCACCGCCGCCGCCCAGCTCGTCGGTGAACACGACCTTCTTGCCGCTCTCGTTGAACGTGGCGGAGTGCCAGAAGGCGAAGTTCACGTTGTCCTGGACGCGGTCGATGACCTTGGGCGCGGCCGGGTTCTTGATGTCGAGGAGGATGCCGTCACCCATGCACGCGCCCGCCGCCAGCTTCAGCTTCGGGAAGGTGGTGAGGTCGTGGCAGCCGGTGGTCTGCGAGACCCCGGGGTTGGTCGAGCCGCCGGGGTTGCCGCCGTCCGGGAAGAGCACGGGGAAGTCGACGACCGCGGCCTTCTCGGGCGCGGAACGCGGCACCTTGATGACGGAGATGCCGTCGTGCGGCGGCCGGCAGTCGGGGAACGCCTCGCTGGGTGAGTACGAGGAGACGTAGACGTACACGTCCTTGCGGTCCGGGGCCAGGGTGTGGGTGTGCGAGCCGCAGGCGGTCTCGACGGCGGCGACGTACTTCGGGTTCTCCTTGTCGCTGATGTCGAAGACCTTCATGCCCTCCCAGGAGGACTTCTCGGTCGCGGGCTGCGTGGTGCTGCTGCAGGAGTCGTCGCTGCGCGAGGAGTCGGTGGAGAGGAAGAGCAGGTCACCGGAGACGGAGACGTCGTTCTGCGAGCCGGGGCAGAGGACCTGGCTCACGGTACGGGGCTTGCTGGGCCGGGAGATGTCGTAGATCGCGAAGCCGTCGTAGTTGCCGGCGAACGCGTACTTCCCCTGGAAGGCGAGGTCGGAGTTGGTGCTCTTCAGCGCGGTCTTGGGGAGATTGGCGAGGTGCCGGACGTTGTCGCTGTGGACGACCTCGTCCACGCCGGGTATCTCACCGTCCTTGATGGCCTCCTTGGTGTCGGCCCGCTGGCCGCTGCTCACTTCCCGCTGCACGGACGGGGTGTCGCCCGGGTCCGGGGTGGCGGCGGCCGGTCCGGCCGCGAACAGCGAGGCGAGCAGGCCGCACGCGGCGACGGCCGCGCGGAGGTGACCGCGGCGGCCGAGGGGGCGTGGCAGAAGTGGTCTTCGTACGGTGGGTCTGTGCGTCGACGACGTCACAGCGTCCTCCCTTGGAGTCCGTTCGGGGTGGGAACGGTTGTTCTGGCCCCGGAGTTGACCCTGGGTAGTATCGCGCTGCTCATGTACATCTCAATAGGCCGCAAAGAAGATGTCACACATGGCCTGCGGGATCAGTGAACGGTCCGGCCGAGAACAGGAGTTCCCCCGTGAAGCGTTCCAGGAGAGTCGCCCTCGCAATCGTCGCGGCCGCAACCGCCGCGGTGCTCGGGGCCGGCGGATGTTCGGCGGGCGGTGGCGGTGCGACGGACGCGGCTGCCGGTGAGGCCGGGCAGCGGGTCATCGCCCCCGGGAAGCCCGGCGAACCGGCGCGCACCCTCTCCGCCGACGAGGCACGCAAGGAGGCGGGCGACGACTCCCCGAACTCCGCCGACTTCGCATACGTACAGATGATGATCGAGCATCACCGGCAGGCCCTGGTGATGACCGCGCTGGCGGAGAAGCACGCCGGGGCGGCGTCCGTGCAGCGGCTCGCCGACCGGATCGACGCGGCGCAGCGGCCCGAGATCGACGCGATGAAGGGCTGGCTGACCAGCCACGGCGGCCCGCGCGAGCTGCAGGGGCACGACGGACACGGGGATCAGGGCAGTGAGCACGGAGATCACGGTGGGCAGGGTGAGGGTTCCGATGAGCACGGCGGTGAGCACTCCGCGATGCCGGGCATGGCGACGGAGGCCCAGCTCGACAACCTGCGCAAGGCCAGCGGCAAGGGCTTCGACGAGCTGTTCCTCACGCTGATGATCACCCACCACCAGGGCGCGGTGACCATGGCGACCGAAGCCCTCTCCGACGGCAACAACGTCCGGGTGGAGGAGATGGCCACCGACGTCATCGCCCAGCAGACGGCAGAGATCGACCGCATGCGGAAGCTGACGCCCTAGATCTGCTCGCTGCCCTCGTCGACCAGGGTGCGGTCGCCGTGGCGGGCGGTGGCCCGGCGCCACGCGAGCTGCTCGGCAGAGGCGTCGCTGAGCGCGCGGGCCGTTCGAGGCGTGGACCGGTGTCCGGTCGGCTCTGCGGCGGGTGGGCCGGGGCCGGGCATGTGTTTCGGTGCGTTCCCGTGGGGTTTTGCGCCACTCCAGGGGGCGCGACCGCGCGGTGGCCTCCCCTACCCCGTCCGACGGTGCGATCCTGGAGGTATCCCGCGGAAGGGGCCTCCCAGTGCTTCGTGTCGCAGTGATCGGATCGGGACCGAGCGGGGTCTACACCGCTCAGGCTCTCGTCCAGCAGCAAGCCGTACCGGACGTCGAGGTGTACGTCCTGGACCGGTTGCCATGCCCGTACGGCCTCGTCCGGTACGGCGTGGCACCCGACCACGAGAAGATCAAGACCTTGCAGGGCACGCTCAGAACCGTGCTGGAGCACCCGCGTGTCCATTTCCTCGGCCACGTGGACGTCGGCACGGGCGGGCTCGACCACGCCGAGCTGCGCCGCATCTTCCACGCGGTGGTCTACTGCGTGGGCGCCGCCACCGACCGGCGGCTCGGCGTCCCCGGTGAGGAGCTGCCCGGCAGCCGCTCCGCCACGGAGTTCGTGGCCTGGTACAGCGCGCATCCGGACGCGGCGGCGGCCGGCGCGTTCGCGCTCGGCGGGCAGTCCGCCGTGGTGATCGGCATGGGCAACGTCGCCGTCGACGTCGCGCGGATCCTGGCCCGCGCGGCCGGTGACCTGGTGCCGACGGACGTGCCGCAGCCCGCCCTCGAAACGCTCGCCGGGAGCGGTGTGCGCGACGTCTGGATGGTGGGGCGGCGCGGCCCCACCCAGGCGAAGTTCACCACGAAGGAGCTGCGGGAGCTGGGCGTCCTGCCCGGCGCCGATGTGGTCGTACGCCCGGACGAGCTGGCGATGGATCCGGCGTGCAGCGCCGACCCGGGTGCGCTGCCGGCCGTCGTGCGCCGCAACGTCGACGTGCTGCGCGAGTGGTCGCGGCGGCCCGTTCCCCCGCCGGACGGCCCGCGGCGCCGCATCCACCTGCGGTTCTACCTGCGCCCCGCCGAGCTGATCGGTGACGCGGCGGGTGGGGTGCGCGCCGTGCGGTTCGAGCGGACGGCGCCGGACGGGAAGGGCGGGGTGCGCGGCACGGGGCGGTACGAGGACATCGATGCGGGGCTGGTGCTGCGGTCGGTGGGGTACCGGGGCGTGGCGCAGCCGGGGCTGCCGTTCGACACGGCGACGGGGACGGTGCCGAACGTGGAGGGGCGTGTGCTGCGGGACGGCACACCGTGCCCGGGTGAGTACGTCGCCGGGTGGATCAAACGCGGGCCGACCGGCGTGATCGGCACGAACCGGCCGTGCGCGAAGCAGACCGTCGGCTCGCTGCTCGAGGATGCGCCGGGGCTGGCCGGGCGTGAGCTGCCGGACGATCCGGTGGCGGCGCTGCGGCGGGCGGGGCAGCGGCCGGTGCCGTGGCCGGGCTGGCTGGGCATCGAGGCGGCGGAGGCGGCGCTGGGCCAGGAGCTGGGCCGCACGACGGTGAAGATCCCGGACTGGGAGGAGCTGTTGGAGGCGGCGCGGGCGGGACGATGAGGGCGGCCCCGTACGGATGACCCATCCGCAAGGGACCCCGCACGGGTGACCGATCCACGAGGGACCCCGTGCCGGTGACCGACCCACGAGGGAGGGCCCCGCTACCCCCGCCCCGTGGGGAACCCCGCGCTGACCAGGAAGCCGCCGTCGCCCGTCGGGTGGGCGGCGAACGTGCCGCCGAGCAGCAGTGCGCGTTCCCGCAGGCCCAGCAGGCCGTGGCCGCCCTCGGGGAGCGAGTGGCCGGGCTCCTCGGGGGCGGCGGCCGGCGCGGCGGGTCCGTTGCGTACGTCCACGGTCAGCTGCTCCCCGGCCGTGCCGGCGTCCCGTACCTCCGCCGTGACCCGGACCTCGGCACCGGGTGCGTGCTTGCGGACGTTGGTGAGCGCTTCCTGGACGGTGCGGTAGGCGGCGCGTTCGACCGCTTCCGGCCAGCTGCGCGCGTGCGCCTCGGGGCCGTCGCCGAGCACGCCGCCGAGGTCGAGGGCGACCCGCAGGCCGCTCTGCGCGGCGAGGCGGGGCAGGTCGGCGAGCCGGGGCTGCGGAGCGAGCCCGGCGCCCGTGCCGCCGCCGGAGCGCAGCGCCCCGACCATGTGGCGCAGCTCTTCGAGGGTCTTCACGGCGAGGTCGCGCACCGTGCCCGCGCGTTCCCGCGAGGCGTCGTCCCGGCAGGTCACCTGGAGCGCGCCGGCCTGCAGGCTGATCAGGCTCACCTGGTGGGCGACGACGTCGTGCATCTCGCGGGCCAGCCGGGCCCGCTCGGTGGTCACCGCCCGTTCGGCCCGCAGCTCCGCCTCGCGGTGGCGGCTCTCGGTGAGGTCCCGGACGCGGTCGCGCAGCTGGCTGCGCATCCGGGCCCAGCGGCCGAACACGGCGGCGCCGGCGCCGAGGACGCAGGAGTCGAGCACGTCCAGGGTGCTCTGGCGGCCGGCGGTGGGGGTCCAGTCGCCGAGCGGGTACGGGAGGTAGTGCGCGAGGGCCAGGGCCAGAGCGCCCGCCACCACGACGGCGGTACTGGCGCGGCGCGCGGCGAGCGTGCAGAGCGCGATCATCGGGGCGAACCAGATGTACCCGATGTACATGCCCAGCAGCGACACCACGAGGGCGGCCTCGGGGCAGCGGCGCCGGACGAGCAGGACGAGGGCCGACGCGAGCGAGAGCCACAGCGGCAGGCCCGGCTCCGTACCGTTGACGAGGAAGGCGTCCAGCAGGCCGAGGGCCACGGGGAGCACCTGCGTCAGGAGGGCGCGGGCGGGTACGGCGTGGTGGCGGACCCGGGCGACGACGGTCGCGCCGTCGGTCACGGCCGCGCGTCCCCGTACGCCCTGTCCCGCTCCACCGGGCCCACCAGGCCCGCGCGGTCCGCGATCACCGCTGCCTGGACGCGGTTGAGGCCGCCGAGCTTCGCCAGCAGCGCGCTGACGTGGTCCTTGACCGTGCCGTGTGCCAGGTGGAGGCGGAGCGCGATGTCGCCGTTGGACAGGCCCTCGCCGACCAGCGCGAGCACCTGCCGCTCGCGGTCGGTGAGGCCGCCGACGCTGCGTGCCGCGGCGGCGTCCGGCTTGCCGCCGAGGTAGCCGCCGATGACGGCCGGGGTGACGCCGGGTGCGAGCACCCGGCCGCCGTCGGCCAGGACCCGTACCGCGTGCACCAGTTGTTCCGGAGCGGTGTCCTTCAGGAGGAAGCCGGCGGCGCCCTCGTGCAGCGCGGCGCCGAGGTACTCCTCGCCGTCGAAGGTGGTGAGCATGGCGGTCTTCGGCGGGTCCGGCAGGTCGCGCAGCCCGCGCAGGACGGTCAGCCCGTCCACGTCCGGCATGCGGATGTCCAGCAGCAGTACGTCCGGGCGGTGGGCCAGCAGGGTGGCGCGCGCCTCGCCGCCGCCGCAGTCGGCGACCACGTCGATGTCCGGCGCCGAGCCGAGGATCAGCCGCAGCCCGGAGCGGACCAGCTCCTCGTCGTCCACGACCACGACCCGAATCACCCGTGCTCCTCGTTCCGGCGCTGTCCGCCGCCGGATCCGGCGGCGCTCTCCACGATCGAGGTTACGGCAGGTAAGGGGCGTCGGAGCGGCACCTGAAGACGAGATCGACGGTGTCCGCCCCCGCCGGTCGGCGGGGCGTGCCGAAGTCCGGCGGGGGATCCGCCGGCGGGCCGGGGACGGCGAGGGTGGCGGGCATGACAGGAAAGCACGCCGCCCCCAAGGCGCGGTCCCGGCGGAGCGCGGCGCTCCGCCGGACCGTACTGACCACCACGGCACTGACGGGCCTCTCGGCCACGCTGGTCGCCGCCTCGCCCGGCTGGGCCGACTCCGGCCGGGCCGCGGTCGGGCACGCCGCGCCCGACCGCGGTCTGGTGCCGCAGTATCTGAAGCCCGGCCGCGGCGGCGCGGACGAGCGGGCCTTCCTCCAGCGGAACCGCCTGCTGGAGCGCGTCTCGGGCAAGCTCAACGGCAAGCTGGACATCCCCGCGAAGATCCGGATGACGGGCCGTTCGTGCGGCAACAGCGACATCGCGTACGACCCGGAGAAGGGCCGGATCGACGTCTGCTACGAGTTCGTGGCGGAGGTCCGGGACATGTTCAAGGACGCCCGGTACGGCAGGGTCGGCGAGCGGACGGCGGGCGTGGTGTCCGAGACGCTGTACCACGAGTCGGCGCACGCGCTGATCGACAAGCTGCGGCTGCCGTTCACGGGGCACGAGGAGGACGCGGCCGACCAGTTCGCGGCGTACCACCTCGTCCCGCAGGGCGCCAAGGGGCAGCGGTCGCTGCTCGCCGCGGCGGAGAACTACGACCTGTACGCGCGTCAGGAGGCGGGCCACGTCGACTTCTCCGACGAGCACTCCCCCAGCGCCGCGCGCGCCGCGAACTACCGCTCCTACCTCTACGGCGCCGCTCCGAAGCGGTGGGCCGCGCTGGTCGACGGCAAGCACCTCACGCGGAGCCGCTCGGAGTACTCCCGGGAGGAGTACCAGGACCTCAGGACGGGCTGGTCGCACCTGCTGCGGCCGCATCTGCGCTGAGGCCGGCCGCGTCCTGCCGCCGGGCCGCCGCCAGGACGGTGTCCAGGAGGCCGGGGAAGAGCTCCGCCAGGTCGTCCCGGCGCAGTGCGTTCATCTTGGCCGTGCCGCGGTAGGTCTGGGTGATCACACCGTGCTCGCGCAACACCCGGAAGTGGTGGGTGAGCGTGGACTTGCTGACGGGCGCGTCGAAGACAGAGCAGGAGCACTCCCCTTCGGCGTCGGCCAGGACCCGCACGATGCCGAGCCGTACGGGGTCGGCGAGCGCGTGCAGCACGTCCTCCAGCCGGATGGCGTCGCGGCTCGGGTGGGCGAGCACGCGCGGGCCGCCCCCTGCGGGTGTGGAGGTGGCGGCGGGCGGCATGGACAGCTCCTGTCGGTCGGCGCTCCCGGACGGTGCGTTCCCGATGTACGAGAACCATCGTAGTTCTCCACCGGTCGGACCGCCAGGGACGCCTCTTCAGGCGCCGCACCAGTTCCGGGTGCGGCGCTTCGTCGTACCGTTCCGGCGCGCATTCACCGGGTGAACTCGCGCCGGACCCCTTGCCAAGCCAAGATAGTACGTGTTCGGATTATCTCTGTCGGGGCGCGCAGGGAATACGCGTCTCCGCAGATCAGAGCATGTACGGCGGGCTCATGAAGCATGCCCGCCGCGGCCCCGGGCGGCGCTGCCGCCGCACCTCACGACGAACTCCACGAGCCACACCCGTACGCCCTTGGAGGATTCCGTGTTCGACCTCTCTTCCGTCGACCTCCTCGACGCCTTCACCCGCGAACTGCGCCTGTGCAAGCTCCGCAACGACGAGCACGTCGTCGTCCTCGCCGAGCCGGGCAGCCGCGGCGACTACGTGGCGGCCGCCTTCGGCGCGGCAAAGGCCTGCGGCGCCCACGTCATCGCGGCCACCGTGCCCGGCGGCACCCCCGCGCCCCTTCCCAGCACCCACACCGGCGCAGGGCCCGGCCTGACGTCGGTACTGAACGACACCACCGCCCAGGAGCTGCTGAAATCCGCCGACCTGGTCGTGGACCTGACCCGTGAAGGGTTCATCCACGCGCCCGTGCAGCAGGAGATCCTCAAGGCCGGGACGCGCATCATCTTCGTCTGCGACGCCCCCGAGGTCCTCATCCGCAACCTGCCCAAGGAGGCGGACAAGGAAGCGGTTCTGGCCGGTGTCGACCTGCTGAAGCGGTCGTCCGTCATGCGGGTCACCTCGGCCGCGGGTACGGACCTGACCGTACGGCTCACCGGCTCCGAGCCGGAGTTCCAGTGCGGTTTCGCGGACGACCCCGGGCGCTGGGACCACTGGCCGAGCACGATGGTGCTGTGCTGGCCGGAGATCTCGGACGGACACATCGTGCTCGGCAAGGGCGACATCCTGCTGCCGTTCAAGGAGTACGTGCGCGAGCCGGTCACCCTCGACATCTCCGGCGGGCACATCGACAAAATCAGCGGCGGGGCCGAGGCCGACCTGCTGAACACCTTCTTCGACGACTTCGACGACAAGTGGGGACGCAGCCTGTCCCACATGGGGTGGGGCCTGATGCGCACCGCCGACTGGTTCGCCACCGCGATGTACGGCAAGGACGAGCTGATGGGCATGGACGCACGGGCCTTCGCGGGGAACTTCCTGTGGTCCACCGGACCGCACCCGGTCCTCGGCCGCGAGTCCTACGCGCACCTCGACATCGCGATGCGCGGCTGCACCGTCTCGGTCGACGGCACCGATGTCGTCGTGGACGGCAGGCTCACCGACGACGGCTGACGGGCCCGGCCGCGGCCCCGCGGACCCCGTATCCCGGCAACGCCTTGCCTCACCACTCCCTGGAGGAACAATGGCGCCCAGTCAGTCCTACGAAGTCACCCTCGCCGGCGGCGGCCTCGGCGGCATGACCGCCGCGCTGGCACTGCGCCAACGGGGCCTGCGGGTCACCGTCCTGGAACAGGCACCGCAGCTCGGCGAGGTCGGCGCGGGCATCCAGACCGCGCCGAACGCCAGCCGGGTACTGCTCGGGCTCGGGCTGCGCCGGCGGCTGGAGGCCATCCACACCGAGCCGCTGGACCAGGTCAGGCGGCGCTGGCAGGACGGCCGCGTCGTCGGCCTCACCTCGCTGGGCCAGCACTGCAAGGACCGGTACAACGCCCCCTACTGGCACTACCACCGCGCCGACCTGCACCGCGTACTCATGGACGCCTGCCTCGACCCGGCCGGGCCAGGACCGGTGGTCCGGATCCACACCTCCAGCCGCGTCGCGGAGGTGGACCGGTCCGACCCGGCACGGCCGGTGGCCGTCACCGACGACGGGCGGCGCTACCCCGGCGACGTACTGATCGGCGCCGACGGCATCCGCAGCCGGGTGCGCGACCTGATCGGCGCCCCGGACACACTGGAGTTCTCCGGCGAGATGGCGTTCCGGGCGCTGATCCCCGGCGACCTCGTCGCCGCCGACCCCGCGACCCGCTGGCTGGTCGACCGGTACCAGAGCACCATCTGGTACGGCCCCGGCCGGCACCTGGTCCACTACATGATCCGCCGCGGGGAGTTCCTGAACGTCGTCGCGTGCGTGCCCTGCACGGACGAGGTCGCGGAGAAGTGGACCGTCGCGTCCACACCGCAGGACCTGGTGGACGCGTTCCCCGGCTGGGACGACCGGGTGCCCGCGATGCTCTCCAAGGCCAAGGACGACGTCAGCTGCTTCGCGCTGTACCACCGGCGCCGGGACCCGGTCTGGATGGACGGCCGCGTCGCACTGCTGGGCGACGCCTGCCACGCCATGCTCCCCTACCAGGCGCAGGGCGCCTCGCAGGCGATGGAGGACGCGGCGGTGCTGGCGGAGGAGCTGGGCGCGGTCAACAGCGGTGAGGTGGAGGCGGCGCTGCGCCGCTACGTCGACCGGCGGGCCAAGCACGCCGGGATGGTGCAGGACGCCTCGCTCCAGAACAAGACCTTCTACCACTTCCCCGACGGCCCCGAGCAGTCCGCGCGGGACGAGACGCTCAAGCGATTCGACGGTGAGTCCGATCTGTCCTACGAGTGGCTGTGGCGCGGCACCCCGCTGCACGACCCCGACTCCGTCGCCTTCTCCTACCCGTTCGCCCGCTGACAGTTCTTCCGCTCACCCACCGCACCGGCACCCCGCCCCGGACCCAGGAGCGACATGAAGACAGGCGACCGGATCGTCCAGGACCTCCCGTGGAAATGGGGGGTCCAGGGCCGGATCTTCCTCATCGGCGGCCTCGGCTATCTCTTCGACGCGTACGACATCGCGCTCAACGGCTTCCTGATGCCGCTGGTGGGCGCCCACTTCGACCTCTCGCTCGGCGCCCGCGGCCTGGTCGCGACGGCCAATCTGGTCGGCATGGCCCTGGGCGCGGTGGTCTGGGGCGCCGTCGCGGACCGTATCGGCCGCAAGAAGGCCTTCAGCGTCACTCTGCTGATCTTCGCGGTGTTCTCGGTGCTCGGCGCGTTCGCCCCGGCCTACCCGGTCTTCCTCGCGCTGCGCTTCCTCGCCGGGATCGGGCTCGGCGGCTGCATCCCCGTGGACTACGCGCTGGTCGGCGAGTTCTCGCCGAAGAAGTACCGGGGCCGGGTCCTCACCGCGCTGGACGCGTGGTGGCCGGTGGGCGTGACGCTGTGCGGCCTGGTGTCCACGGCCCTGCTCCCGCTGGAGGGCAACTGGCGGTGGATGCTCGCCACGATGAGCGTGCCGGCGCTGCTGCTCTTCTGGGTGCGCCGCGGAGTGCCCGAGTCGCCGGTGTACCTCACCCGGCAGGGCCGCGAGGCGGAGGCCCGTGCGGTCATCGACGACCTGGTGACCCGCACCGGGGCGCCCGTCGAGCCGTACGTGATCCCGGCGCCGGTGGCGGTGGAGCGGACCCGGGGGCCGCGCGCCGCCGCCGAACAACTGGCCAGGATCTGGTCGTTCAGCCCGCGGATCACCTCGGCCGCCTGGCTGCTCTTCGCCACCGTCATGCTCGTCTACTACGCGGCGCTGAGCTGGCTGCCGTCCATCCTGAAGGAGCAGGGGCTCGGCGACACGGCCGCGTTCATGAACACCACGCTGATGAGCGGCGTCGGCATCGTGGGCGTACTGGTCTCCACCGCGCTGGTGGACCTGGTCGGCCGCAAGTGGCTGATCGGCGTCTCGGCGCCGGTCGCCGCGCTCGCGCTGGTGGTCTTCGCGCTGGTGCTGCACCTGCCGGCCGGCTCGCTCGTGGCCATCGGCGTCTTCGGCTTCCTGATGCAGCTGGCCATCCCCGCGATGTACGCGTACGTCGCGGAGCTGTACCCGACGCGGCTGCGGGCGAGCGGGTTCGGCTGGGCCTCCTCGGTCAGCCGGGTGCTCACCGGGTTCGCGCCGCTGCTGTTCGGCTCGGTGATGTGGCCGCTGATCGGGCTGCCGCTGACCTTCGCGGTGCTCGCCGTGGCGGTGCTGCTCGCCGTCCTCTGGACGGCGGTCGCGGCTCCCGAGACCAAGGGCGCGGAGCTGGACGGCACCGACCCGGAATCCCAGGACGTACCGGAGGCCGCCCCGCGGACCGCGCTCTAGCGGACCGCCCGCCGACCGCGCGCACGCCGCCCGCCCGTACCCGACAAGGAGGATCATGAAGCCCGCCCCCTTCCGCTACCACCGGGCCCGCAGCGCCGAGGACGCCACCCGGCTGCTGAGCGAGCTCGGCGACGAGGCGAAGGTCATCGCCGGCGGCCAGAGCCTGGTCGCGATGATGAACTACCGGCTGGCCCGGCCGGCCCACCTGGTCGACATCGGCGGCCTGCGGGCCCTCGACCACCTGCACACCGACGCCGACGGCGCGCTGCGCATCGGGGCGCTCACCACGCACCACACCGTGGAGACCGCGCCGCCGGGCGTGCTGGAGCCGGGCTTCGGGGTGCTGCGCCGGGCCATGGGCTGGATCGGGCATCTGCCGATCCGGACCCGCGGCACGGTCGGCGGCAGCCTCGCGCACGCCGACGCCACCGCGGAGTGGTGCCTGCTGGCCGTCGCGCTCGGCGCCGAGATCGTGGCGGAGGGGCCGCGCGGCAGCCGCCGGATCCGCGCCGAGGACTTCTTCTTCGGGTACTACACCTCCGCGCTGGACCCCGACGAACTCCTCGTCGAGATCGTCTTCCCGCGTCCGGCACCGCACGCCGCGCTCACCGAATTCGCCGAGCGCCGCGGCGACTTCGCGATCGTGGCGGCCGCCGTCGACCTCGACGTGACGGGCGGCGCCGTGCACGGCGGACGGGTGGCGCTGGGCGGCGTGGCCCCGGCGCCGGTACGGGTCCCCGAGGCGGAGGCCGTGCTGGCCGGCGGGGGCACGTTCGCCGAGTGCGCGGCAGCGGCGGCCGAGGCGAGCGATCCGCCGGGCGACGCCGCCGGCGGCCCGGAGTACCGCCGCCATCTCATCCGTACGTTGGTCCGGCGCGCCTGTGAGGAGGCGATGGTCCCGTGACATCCGCATCGCGGACATCCGCATCGCGGACATCCGCATCGGAAGGCCGGCTGGTGGGCCAATCGGTCGCCCGCCGCGAGGACCCGCGGCTGCTGACCGGGCGCGGCCGGTTCGTGGACGACATCGAGCTGCCGGGCATGCTGCACGCGCAGTTCGTCCGCAGCACGGTCGCGCACGCCGAGGTGACCGGCGTCGACCTGAGCGCGGTGCGCCGGGTGCCCGGCGTGATCGCCGCGTTCACCGCCGAGGATCTCGGCCTCGCGGACATCACCGCGCGGCTGGACCGCCCGCTCACCGAGTTCGTGCCCACGGCCATGCCCGTCCTGGCCAGGGACCGCGTCCGGTACGTCGGCGAGCCGCTGGCGGTCGTGGTGGCCCGGGACGCGTACGCCGCCGAGGACGGCCTGGAGGCGGCCCGGGTGAGCTACGCGCCGCTGCCGCCGGTGACCTGCGAGGAGCAGGCGCTCGCGGACGGCGCGCCGCTGCTCCACGACGAGGCGCCGCGCAACACCCTCGTCGACGTCTCGCTCTTCGCCACGGAGGGCATCGACGAGGTCTTCGCGCAGGCGGCGTGCGTGGTCCGGGTGGACTCCAGGACCGGACGGCAGAACGCGCTGCCGCTGGAGACCCGCGGCACGGTCGCGCACTGGGACGACCGCGAGGAGCAGCTCGTACTGGAGACCTGTACGCAGGTGCCGCACCAGGTGCGGACGGTGGCCGCGCGCTGTCTGGGCCTGGACGAGCGGGCCGTGCGGGTGCGGGTGCCGGACATGGGCGGCGGCTTCGGGCTGAAGTGCGTCGTGGGCCGGGAGGAGATCGCCGCGGCTGCCGCGGCGCTGCGGCTGCGCCGGCCGGTCAAGTGGATCGAGGACCGCAAGGACGCGCTGACCGCGTCGTTCCTCGCCCGCGAGCAGCACTACGACGTGCGGGCCGCGTTCGACGCCGAGGGGCACGTCCTGGGGCTGGACGCCGATGTGGTGTGCGACATGGGCGCCTACTCCTGCTATCCGTTCACCGCGGGCATCGAACCGCTGATGGCGTCGGCGGAGATGCCCGGCGTGTACAAAGTGCCCGCGTACCGGGTGCGCGGCCGTGCCGTGACCACCAACAAGGCGCCGACCGCGCCGTACCGGGGCGTGAGCCGGCCGCAGTACGTGATGGTCGTCGAGCGGCTCTTCGAGCGCGCGGCCCGCGAACTCGGCCTGGACCCGGTCGAGATCCGCCGCCGCAACGTCATCACCGACTTCCCGTACACGGGCGTCAACGGCATCACCTACGACCCCGGCTCCTACCGGGAGGCGCTGGACCTGTGCGAGCGGACCGTACGCGCCGAGGGCTGGTACGAGAAGCAGGCGGCGGCCGCCGCCGAGGGACGCCGGCTCGGCATCGGCTACTCCTGCTTCAGCGAGCGCACCGGCTACGGCTCCACCGCCTTCGCGCAGCGCAAGATGGAGGTGGTGCCCGGCTTCGACCTCGCCGAGGTGCGGATGGACACCAGCGGCGCGGTCACGGTCACCACCGGCACGATGAGCCACGGCCAGAGCCATGAGACGACCATGGCGCAGATCGTCGCCGACGAACTGGGGCTGCCGCTGGCGAAGGTGAAGCTGCACCAGGGCGACACCGACCGGATCGTCTACGGCTGGGGCACCTTCGCCAGCCGGTCCATCGCGGTCGGCGGCAGCGCCGTGCGGCTGGCGGCGGCCGGGCTGGGCACCAAGCTCCGCCGGATCGCCGCGGCCCGCTGGGGCGTCGCCCCGGAGGACACGGAGTGCGGGACCGGAGGGGTGCGGCGCCGCGACGAGCCCGCCGTGTCGCTCACGTACGAGCAGCTGGCGGAGATCGCGTACCTCAAGGCGCATCTGCTGCCGGAGGACGTCTCTCCGGGGCTGTCGGCCGCCGCCGCGTTCGACGTCTTCAATGACGGCACGTTCTCCAACGCCACCCACGCCTGCGTGGTGGAGCTGCACGAGGGCACCGGGCAGGTGGAGATCCTGCGGTACGTGTGCGTCGAGGACTGCGGCGTGGCGGTCAACCCGCAGGTGGTCGAGGGCCAGTGCCGGGGCGGTATCGCGCAGGGCATCGCGGGCGCACTCTTCGAGCAGGTGACGTACGACGCGCAGGGCGAGCCGTCGGCGACCGGCTTCATGGACTACAAGGTGCCCACCGCGCACGAGATCCCGGACGTGGCGATCCACCACCTGGAGACGCCGTGCGCGTTCACCGAGACCGGCGCGAAGGGCGCCGGCGAGGGCGGCACGATCGGCGCGCCCGCCGCCGTGCTGAACGCCGTCAACGACGCCCTGCGCCCCACCGGCGTCGAACTGGACCACACGCCGATCACGCCGGCGGCGGTGCACGACGCACTGCGGCGGCAGCCGACCCTGGAGCGTGCCCGATGACCGACCCCGGCACCGAACCCGTCACCGACCCGACGGCCGATCTGCAGCTGATGACGCTGCACGTCAACGGCGAGGAGCACGAGGTGCTCGCCGAATCCCGCCGCACCCTCGTCGACGTGCTCCGGCACGACCTGCGGCTGACCGGCACCCACGTGGGGTGCGAGCACGGCATCTGCGGTGCCTGCACGGTGCTGGTCGACGACCGGCCGGTACGCGCCTGCCTGATGTTCGCGGCACAGGCGGAGGGGGCCCGGATCCGTACGGTCGAGTCGCTGTCCGGCGGCGAGGGCGGGCGTGAACTCAGCGACCTGCAACAGGCGTTCAGCGCGCACCACGGACTGCAGTGCGGGTTCTGCACGCCCGGCTTCCTGATGCTCGCCGAGGGGTTCCTCGCCGAGCGGCCGGAGGCCACGAAGGAGGAGATCCGCGAGGTGGTCGCGGCCAACCTGTGCCGGTGCACCGGCTACCAGACCATCGTCGAGGCCATCGACGGCTGCGCGGCGGCCCGCCGGCTCGCCGGGAAGGAGAACTGATGCTGCTGACCCACACGGTCCCCGTGAAGGCCCCGCCGGACCGCCTGTTCGCGCTGCTCAACGATGTCGAGCGGGTGGCGTCGTGCATGCCGGGCGCGGCGCTCGACGGGCAGGACGGCGACGCCTGGCAGGGCAGGGTGACGGTCCGGGTCGGCCCAGTGACGGCTGCGTACGCGGGGACCGTACGGTTCCTGGAGGCCGATGCCGGGGAGCGGCGGCTGCGGGTGCGGGCGCGCGGTGCCGACGCGCACGGCAGCGGTGACGCCGAGGCCGAGGTGACGCTGGTGGTGGCGGAGGCGCCGGAGGGCGCGCTGCTGCGGCTGGAGACCGACCTGGTGATCCGGGGGAAGATCGCGCAGTTCGGGAAGGGCGCGATCGGCGCGGTCTCGGACCGGATCCTCCAGCAGTTCGCGCGGAACCTGGGCAGCCTGCTGGACCAGCAGCGGGTCCCTGCGGCGGAACCGGCGACGAGCCCCGCGGCGTCCGCACCGGCCGCCGCGACGGCCGCGGCACCGGCCGCCCCCGAGCTCGACGGGCTGTCGATGATCGCCGGTCCGGCGCTGACGAAGTACGGCCCGGTGGCGGCCGCCTTCGCCTTCGGCCTGTTCGAGGGCTGGCTGCTCGGGCGCATGGCCGGGCTGCGCCGCGAGCTGAAGGCCGTGAGGCGGGCATGAGCGCGAGCCGGTACGGGGAGAGCACCGACCGCACCTACGAGCGCGCCGGGTTCGGCGCCCCCGTACGCCGCGGCAGCCGCCCCGCGCTCGTCGTCGTCGACCTCACCCGCGGCTTCACCGAGGACGACTTCCCGTCCGGGGCCGATCTGACGGACGTGGTCGGGGCGACGGGCCGGCTGATCGAGGCGGCGCGCCCGGCAGGGGTGCCGGTGGTGTTCACGGCCATCGCCTACACGCCCGCCGAGGCCGCCGGTGACTCCGTCACCTGGCTCCAGAAGGCGCAGGGCATGCGGACGCTGCGCGCGGGCAGCGAGGCGGTGGCCGTCGATCCCCGGCTGCCGCGCCGGCCCGAGGACCACCTGATCGTCAAGAAGGGCGCCTCGGCGTTCTTCGGCACCTCGCTCGCGGCGACGCTGACCGCGCTGGGCTGCGACACCGTCGTGGTGTGCGGCGCGACGACGAGCGGCTGCGTGCGGGCCACCGCGGTGGACGCGGTGCAGTCCGGCTTCCCGGTGCTCGTGCCGCGGGAGTGCGTGGGCGACCGCGCGTCCGGCCCGCACGAGGCGAACCTCTTCGACATCCAGGCGAAGTACGGCGACGTGATCGGCCTCGCGGACGCCCTCGCCTACCTCGACCGACTCCCCCGTACCTGAGGAGACCTGCCATGCCGACCGATCCCAGGTCGCTCCCCCAGTCGGCCCTCGCCGACCTCGCCGACGTCCCCGCCACCGGCCGGTGGGTGCGCTCCGGGTCCGCCCGGCTGCACGTCCTGGACCACGGCGGTCCGGGCGTCCCGTTGGTGATGCTGCCCGGCATCACCAGCCCGGCCGTCACGATGGACTTCGTCGCCCGCGAACTGACCGATCTGGTAAGGCCGTTGGTGGTGGACGTACGGGGCCGCGGGCTCTCGGACGGCGGCGGCCGGTACACCCTGGAGGAGTACGCCGAGGACACCGAGGCCGTGGTCGAGGGGCTGGGCCTGGAGCGGCCGCTGCTGTTCGGGCACTCGATGGGCGCGCGGATCGCGGCGGTCACCGCGGTACGCGGCAAGGTGCCCCTCGGCGGCACGGTGCTCGCCGACCCGCCGATGAGCGGTCCGGGGCGCGGCCCGTACCCGACCACGCTCGACACCTTCCTCGGCCAGCTCCGTCAGGCGCAGCGCGGTACGGACGCCGACGAGGTGGCCGCCTCGTGGCCGCGCTGGCCGCGCCGGGAACAGGAGCTGCGGGCCCGCTGGCTGGCGAGCTGCGCGGAGGAGGCGGTCGTCGCCACGCACCGCGGGTTCGAGGCGGAGGACTTCTTCGACTGGTGGCCCGCGGTGCCCGGCCCGGTGGCGCTGCTGTACGGCGCGGACAGCCCGGTGGTCACGGCGGCGGGCGCGGCCGAGGCGCGGCGGCTGCTGCCCTCGGCGGTCTTCGCCGCGGTCCCGGACGCCGGCCACATGATCTTCTGGGACAATCCCGCCGCCGGGCTCGCCGCGCTGCGCGACGCACTGCGCCCGATGACGGGGTGACCGCACCGCCGGGGCATCGGCCGATCCGGGCGTGTCGCGCCGTGATTGAGTGGCCCCATGGCTGACCAGAGGGCTGACACCACCCCTTCCGCAGAGTCCGTACCGGCGATCCCCGTGGCCCTGACGGCCGCGCCGGGCTATCAGGTGCGGCGGCTCTACCAGGCGTACCTCGCGGTGTGGGTGCGCACCGTCGATGCCACGCTGACCGGGCCGCAGTTCGCGGTGCTGACCGCCGTGGACGCGGCGCCCGGCCACGACCAGCGGTCGATGGCCTCGGCGGTGGCGCTGGACACCTCCACGATGGCGGACGTGGCCCGGCGCCTGGAGAACCGCGGGCTGCTCGTCCGCCGCACCGCGGCCGACGACGGCCGCCGCAAGCTGCTGTACCTCACCGAGGAGGGCGAGCGCACCCTCCGCGCCGCGCACGACCGCGCCCGTGCGCTGGACGAACGGCTGCTCGCGCCGTACGACGCCGGGCAGCGCGCGGACCTGATGGACCTGCTGACCTCCATGGCCGACCACTGGGAGGGCCTGGCCGAGGAGTCCTGACCCGCACCCGTACCGCCGCCGGCGCGGGTGCCCCGTACCTCTTTGAGGAGTACCCGTGACGGATCACCACATCGGCATGATCGTGCCCAGCTCCAACCTGACGATGGAGACCGAGCTGCCGCGCATGCTGCGGGCCCGGGAACAGGAGCGGCCCGAGGACCGCTTCGTCTTCCACAGCAGCCGGATGCGCATGCGGCACGTCACGCCCGAGGAGCTGCGCGGCATGAACGCGCAGACCGAGCGGGCCGCGCTGGAGCTGGCCGACGCCCGCCCCGACGTGGTGGCCACCGCCTGTCTGGTGGCGATCATGGCGCAGGGGCCCGGCCATCACTGCACGGCCGAGGCCGAGATCACCGAGGCGCTGCGCGGCGAGGGCGCGCAGGCTCCGGTGGTCTCCAGCGCCGGTGCGCTGCTCGACGGCATCGCGGCGCTGGGCGCCCGCCGGGTCGCGGTCCTCACGCCGTACATGAAGGACCTCACCCGGCTGGTCGTCGAGTACATCGAGGACGCGGGCGTGGAGGTGGTGGACGCGCTGAGCCTGGAGGTGCCCGACAACCTCGCGGTGGCCCGGCTGGACCCGGAGGACCTGCGCGAGCACTGGCGGAAGCTGGACCTCGGGCGCGCCGACGCACTGGTCCTCTCGGCCTGTGTGCAGATGCCGTCGCTGGCGGCGATCCAGCCGGTGGAGGACGCCGCGGGGCTGCCGGTGCTCTCGGCGGCCACCGCCACCACGTACCGCATCCTCACCGAACTCGGCCTGGATCCCGTCGTACCGGGCGCGGGGCGGCTCCTCGCCGGCGGCTGACCGCTACGCCGTACTGGTACGCCGCTGCCACCAGTGGCGGCGCCGGGGGTGGACGGCGCGGCCCAGCCGGCGGCCGAGCAGGACGTAACCGAGCAGCGCGCCCGTGGTGTTGAGGATGACGTCGTCGATGTCGAAGGCGCGCCCGGTGACCAGGGCGCCCTGCACCAGCTCGACCAGCAGCATCACGGCCGCGGTCACCAGGACCACCCGCACCGGGCCGCGGGTCTTCGGTGCCACCACCGGCAGCAGCAGCCCGAAGGGCACACCGAGCACGATGTTCCCGCCGAGCTGCTTGACGGTGTCGACGAACGCGGGCTGCGTGAGGTAGTCGCGGAGCGAGTCGCCGGGCCGCAGGTTGGTGTGGGTGAGGGCTTCGGAGGCGGCCGACGGCTGGAGGGTCAGCCGGGCGAGCACGGCGCCGAACGCCACCATGACGGCGAACGCCACCACCATCACCAGCACCCGGGCGGGCGGCGGGAGCGATGCCCCGCCGCCCGCGGTGGGCCCGCGGCTCTTCTTCCTGGCGGCGCCGGAGCGCCGGAGTGTCAGCCTGGTGGCGCCCTTGCGCCGGGATGACCGCGCCATGAAGACCCCTCGCCTCAGGTGGACCTGCCGGAGTTGGTCTGTTCCGACGGTGCGGTTACCCCTGTGGCGGCAGTGCATGCGCGCCCTAGCGGGACGCGGGTTCCTCCTCCGGGGCGCCGGACGCCTCGGCCGGGGCTTCGGCGGCGGTCTCCGCCGGGACGTCGGTGACGGTCTCGGCCGGGGCTTCGGCGGGGACCTCGGCGGGGCCGGCCGCGGGCTTGCGGGAGGTGATGCCGAAGAGCGGCAGGAGCCCGGTCCGGGCGCGGTTGACCACGGGGGCTGCCCAGCGCGCGGTGAGCGGCCCGAGGATGACCATGATCAGGACGTAGGCGGTGGCGATGGGGCCGATCCGCGGCTCGACGGCCGTGGTGAGTCCGGCGATGACGATGGAGAACTCCCCGCGTGCCACCAGCGCGCCGCCGGCCCGCAGCCGCCCGTTCGGCCCGATGCCGGCCCGGCGGGCCGCGTACCAGCCGGTGAGGATCTTGGTCACGGTGGTGACGACGGCGAGCAGCAGTGCCGGGAGCAGGACCGGCGGGATGGCCGTGGGGTCCGTGGACAGCCCGAAGAAGACGAAGAAGATGGCGGCGAAGAGGTCGCGCAGCGGCATCAGCAGCTTGCGCGCGCCCTCCGCGACCTCACCGGACAGCGCGATGCCGACGAGGAACGCGCCGACCGCCGCGGAGACCTGGAGTTCCTGGGCGATGCCCGCGACGAGCACGGTCAGCCCGAGGACGACGAGGAGCAGCATCTCCGGGTTGTCGGAGGAGACCCAGCGGCTGATCAGGCGGCCGTGCCGGAGCGCGAGGTAGAGGACGAGGCCGACCGCGCCGAGGGCGATCAGGAGCGTGACGCTGCCGCCGGCGAGGCCGACGCCGGCCAGCAGGGCGGTGAGCAGCGGCAGGTAGACCGCCATGGAGAGGTCTTCGAGGACCAGGACGCCGAGGATGACGGGCGTCTCGCGGTTGCCGAGCCGGTTGAGATCGGTGAGGACCTTGGCGATGACGCCGGAGGAGGAGATCCAGGTGACGCCGGCCAGCGCGACGGCGGCGACCGGGCCCCAGCCGAGCACCAGGGCGGCGACGGCGCCCGGTACGGCGTTCAGCAGGAAGTCGACGGCGCCGGAGGGGTATTGCGTCTTCAGGCTCGTGACGAGTTCGGAGGCGCTGTATTCGAGGCCGAGCAGGAGGAGCAGCAGGATGACGCCGATCTCGGCGCCGACGGCCACGAACTCCTCGCTGGCATTGAGGGGCAGCAGGCCGCCGTGCCCGAAGGCCAGCCCGGCGAGGAGGTAGAGGGGTATGGGCGAGAGTCCGACCCGGCCGGCGAACCGGCCGAGGAGGCCGAGGGCGAGGATGACCGCGCCGAACTCCACGAGCAGTGCGGTGGTCTCGTGCATGTCAGCCTCCGGCGATGATCGCGGCGAGGGCGTCGACGCCCTCACGGGTGCCGACCGCGACGAGGGTGTCGCCGATGGCGAATCGGAAATCGGGGCCCGGGGACGGGTGGGCGCTGGTGCGGCGCAGCACCGCGACGATGGACGCGCCGGTCCGGGTGCGGGCCTGGGTGTCGCCGAGCAGCCGGCCGCCGTACGGGGACCGGCTGCCGATCGGGATGTGCTCGGTGACCAGGTCGATGCCGTCGGTGCGGACGGCGTCCAGCGGGGCCGGGTCTATCAGGTGGGCGAGCGCCGTCGCCTCGTCCCGTTCCAGGGGTACCGATGAGCGGCAGGTATCGGGGTCGTCGGCTTCGTAGAAGCCGAGGAAGCGGCGTCCGTCGTGGTGCACCACCACGGAGAGGCGCTGTCCGGCGTGCGTGGTGAAGTCGTAGCGCGTACCGACGCCCGGCAGCGAAGTGCGTCGCGTCCCCATCGTGTCCTCCCCGGACATCGCGCCGAGGTGCGCCGGTGGCGCGGACCGCACGCGATCTCCTTTACCTGGTCATTACGTTTTACCCCATCATTACAGATGCTTGGCGGGTACACGCGGCCGGGCGGGGACGCGGTTCAGGCGACGGGCATGTGCCAGGGCTCCTCCGGCAGCGGACTGCCCGTCTCCACGAGGGACTTGAGGTTGGACAGCACGGCGGCCCAGCCGCCGGCCGCCGCCGCGCGCTCCGCCTCGTCGGCCAGGTTCTCGTGGGTCACGGTGAGCCGGGCGATCCCGCCGTACGGCTCGATGTCGAAGGTGACCTTGGACGGGCCGCCGGCCGGCTCCTCGCCCGGCGCGGCCCAGGTGGTGACCAGCCGCCGCGGCGGGGTGCTCTCGACGACCATCCCGACGACGTCGGCGATGCCCGAGCCGTCCGTGCGCCGGTGCTCCCAGGAGGAGCCGGTCCGCCAGTCGGAGACGTTGCTGTGGCCCCAGTACGCGGCGGTCAGCTCGGGATCGGTCAGCG
Organism: Streptomyces sp. NPDC047117; assembly: GCF_040643545.1. Lineage (NCBI taxonomy): Bacteria > Bacillati > Actinomycetota > Actinomycetes > Kitasatosporales > Streptomycetaceae > Streptomyces > Streptomyces sp. NPDC047117. Next base: position 249,197 of record NZ_JBEYUN010000010.1, read on the forward strand.
CGTGCCAGACGCGTTCGGCAGTGCTTTCGATGTAGGTGACGTAGACAAAGGTCGGTCGGTCGTTCATGGCGTCCTCGGCTCGTCGTTTCACCGCGCTCAGCGCCCGCAGCCGCGGGTGCTCGAATCTGTCGATCCACCGCTCCTGGATCTCGTGGAGCGGCACGGGGTTGAGGTAGTGGAGCTTCTCCCGGCCGAGCCGGACCGTGCTCACGAGGCGGGCGTCCTCCAGTACGGAGAGGTGCTGGGTGGCCGACTGGCGGGTCATGGCCAGCCGGTCGCAGAGCTCTCCCAGTGTCTGTCCGTTCCGCTCGCGCAGCAGGTCCAGCAAGCAGGCAGCGCCGGGCCCGGCCGGCGAGGGCCTTGAAGACCCCGTCGAGTCCGCGGCCGTCGTGCTCCCCGTCCCTCCACTCACTCTCCGACGTTAGGCAGGCAATTACCTGCATGCCAATCGCGGCACGCCACCACGAGCGCCGGCCCCCGCGGAGAAGGGCGCGGGGGCCGGTGCGTGCTCACGGAAGCGGGCCCGTCAGACCCGGCGGCTCAGGCCTCGGCCGCGATCCAGGCGATGTGCCAGCCGTTCTTGGCGGCGTACTCCGGGTCGATCGCCTGCCGGTCCACCCGGCGCACGTAGATGCGGAAGCCCGCCGGAGTGGCGGCGTAGACGGTATTGCCGCCGGTGGTCATCCACATACGGTCGTCACCGGTGAGGGCCGCGAGGTAAGCGGGGGTGCTGGTGAATTCCCCTTCCGAGGTGTCGACGTCGATGTACACGCCGTCGCCGTTGCGGTCGGGATAGGCGACCCACCCCTCGCCGGGCTTGGTCCTGCCGGAAACGAGCTTGCCGTTTATCATCTCGGCTCCCGTCACGTCATGTACAGCTCATGCGGCGCCGTCGGCCGCTGTTCCGAGTCTGCGTGCATTGCCGGTCCACGCAAGGCCCTTCCAGGGAGAATGGCCGGATGCCAAAGCCGCGGTACCAGGCTTTCCCGGAATGGCCGGAATCGGCGTTGACCGGCACGTTCCCGGCGGCAGGGGTTGACAGCAGGCGGCCGCCTCAAGACTGTGGTTATCAGCCTCTGGCGGCCCCGAATCGGTTCATCGGCGCATGAGGAGACCGCGATCCGGGCCTCGCGGCGGTCCATTCCGCAAGACGGCACACACCTCGGCGGAAAAGACCTCGACTCCGGACAGTACGGCCTGCCCGGCGCATGCGCCGACTGAATCCCTTTCCCGAATTGATGTCCGTACGGGCATCATCCGGAAACGGTCGGAGGTGTCCGTGCATTCTTCCTCACCGCCTTCTCCGGATTACGAATTCCGCCCGCCCGACGACTGGTCCGATTTCACCGGAGTGGTGGGTCTGGCCTACGGCGGGTACGACCATTCACCGGAACACCGCACGGCCGTCGCCGAGCTGCTGGAGCCCAAGCGCTCACTGCTCGCCCGCGCCGCCGGCCGGCCCTGCGCCACGCTGGCCGGCTACTCCCTGGACATGACCCTGCCCGGCACCGGCCCGCGCCCGGTGCTCGGCATCGGCTACCTCGCCGTCTCCCCCGCGCACCGGCGGCGCGGCCTGATGCGCGAGCTGATCCGGCGGACCCTCACCGACCTGCACACGACGCGGGCCGAGCCGGTCGCGGTCCTCAACTCCAGCGAGCCGGACATCTACGGCCGCTTCGGCTTCGGCGCGGCCAGCCGGGCGGTCTCGCTCACGATCCCGGTCGAGGCCAGGGACCTCGCCGAGGTCCCGGCGGGCGACGGTCCCCCGCTCTTCCTGGAGGTCGTCTCCCCCGCCGAGAGCGAGGCGGCCGTCGCGGCGGTGTGCCGCGCCTGCGTCGCCGAGCGCCCCGGAACGCTGCACCGGGAGGGCGCCTGGCTGCGCCGCTCCCTCGCCGATCCGCCCGCCGACCGCGGCGGCGCCGGACGCCTGCTGTGCATGCTGGCCACCGACGGCACGGCCGTACGCGGCTACGCCCTCTACCGGCTCACCGCCGGCTGGACCCGCTCCTTCCCGCGGTTCACCGTCACCGTCCGGGAACTGTGCGCCGCCGACCCGGCCGCCTACGCCTTCCTGTGGCGGTCGCTGCTGGACGTCGACCTCGGCGGCACCGTCGTCGCCGAGGCACGCCCGGTCGACGACCCGGTCCTGGCCCTGCTCACCGACCCGCGCAGCGCCGCGCCGACCGTGCGCGACCAGCTGTACGCCCGGGCGGTCGACGTGGACCGCGCGCTGGCCGCCCGCGGCTACGCCGCCGAGGCCGAGCTGGTACTGGAGGTGAGCGACCCGCTCTGCCCGTGGAACGAGGGGCGGTGGCGGCTCATCACGGGCCCGGCGGGGGCCGACTGCGTCCGCACTCGCGCGGCCGCCGATCTGGCGCTCACGGCACGGGAGCTGGGCGCCGTGCTGCTGGGCGACGGCTCGTTCGTGCAGCTGGCGCTGGCCGGCCGGGTGACGGAGCTGCGCCCCGGCGCGGTCCGCGCCGCCACGGCCGCCTTCCGCCACGACCCGGCGCCGTTCTGTCCCCTCGTCTTCTGACCCGCGGCCCGCGCCTGCCGTCCCGATCCGCCGACCCGTAACGGAGCCCGCCATGCCCGGTCCCGGCTATGCCTTCTTCGGGGAAGAGGAACGCGCCAACGTCCAGCAGGTACTGAACGCCTGGTCCCGTTCCACCGCCGCGCGCTCCTACCCGCTCGGCGACCTCACCCAGACGCGGCTGTTCGAGCAGGAGGCCGCGCGCCGCCTGGCCAGCACGTACTGCCTGTCCGTCAACAGCGGTACGTCCGCGCTGCTCACCGCGCTGGCGGCGCTGGACATCGGCCCCGGCGACGAGGTCATCGTCCCCGGCTACCTCTACGTCGCCTCGGTCGCCGCCATCGTCCACAGCGGCGCCACGCCCGTCGTCGCCGAGATCGACGAGACGCTGACCCTGGATCCCGCCGACGTCCGGGCCCGGATCACGCCGCGCACCAAGGCGCTGATGCCGATCCACATGCTCGGCGCGCCCTGCGACATGGCCGCGCTCCAGGAGATCGCGGACGAGCACGGGCTGCTGGTGCTGGAGGACGCGGCGCAGGCCTGCGGTGGGACGTACCACGGCCGGCCGCTGGGCTCCTTCGGCCGCGCGGCGGCGTTCTCGCTCAACATGTTCAAGGTGATCACCGCGTGCGACGGCGGATTCCTGCTCGCCGCCGACGACCGCACCTTCCAGCGGGCGTACGGCTTCCACGACCACGGCTGGTTCCCGTACCGCCGGGAGGAGGGGCCCGGAGACCTGATGCTCGGCCTGAACCTGCGGATGACCGAGCTGACGGCGGCCGTCGCCCGCGCCCAGCTGGCCCGGCTGGACACCGTACTGGCCCGCACCCGCGCGCAGCACAACGCGCTGGCCGCCCTCATCCCCCTGCGGGACGGGCTGGCCCGCCGTCCGTCGCACGACCCGGCGGGCGACTGCGCGACCGTACTGGTCCATCTCTTCGAGGACCGGGCGGCGGCCGAGGCCGTGGCGAAGCGGCTGGGCACCAGGACCCTGCTGCACTCGCCCAAGCACTACTACGGCGGGCTGCCGGAGCTGCGCGCCCTGGCCGCCGGGGATGCCCGGTCCTGCCCGTCCCGGCGCCCGGAACCCGCGTGGCCGCGGCAGGACTTCCGGCCCGGCGCGCTGCCCCGCACCGACGAGGTGCTGGGCCGCGCGGTGGCCCTGACCGTGGGCCTGTCCGACACGTACCTGGGCGCCGACGCGGGCGTCACCGTGTTCAGCGGGCCCGACGAGATCGCCGCGGCCGCCGAGCGCTTCCGGGCCACGGCGGACGAGGTACTGGGCTGACGCGGCACGGGTTCCGGCCCGGCACCGCGCCGGCCGGCGCCCCGCTCGAAGGGGAGGAGACGACATGCCCTCGATCCCGTTCCCGGCGGCCCCCGGGAGTCCGCGCACCGCCGGCGCGACCGGTGCTGCCGGCACGGCCCCCGGCCGGCCGCCGCTGATCAGCGTGGTGGTGCCGTGCTTCGACGAGGAGGCGGTGCTGGAGCGCACCCACCTCCGGCTCACCACCGTGCTGCTCGGCCTCCCGGACTGCGCGCACGAGGTGGTCTACGTCGACGACGGCAGCCGGGACGGCACCTGGCGCACGCTCACCTCGCTCGCCGGCGGCGACCCCGCGGTCCGGCTCGTCCGGCTGACCCGGAACTTCGGTCACCAGCAGGCGATACTCGCCGGACTGCGGACGGCCGCCGGGGACGCGGTGATCACCATGGACGCCGACCTCCAGGACCCGCCCGAGCTGATCCCCGAGCTGGTCGCACGGTGGCGCGCCGGCTGGTCGGTGGTGTCGGCCCGGCGGACCTCACGCGCCGGGGAGACCCCCTTCAAGCGGGTCACCGCGCACGTCTACTACCGGCTGCTGGCCGCGCTCGCCGACCAGCCGGTGGCGCTGGACACCGGCGACTTCCGGCTGCTGGACCGGGCTGTCGTCCGGCTGCTCACCGAACTGCCCGAGGGCGAGCCGTACTTGCGCGGATCGGTGTGCTGGGCCGGCTTCCCGGAGACCAGCGTGGGCTACGAACGGCTGCCGCGCCCGGCCGGCCGCTCCAAGTACTCGCTGCGGAAGATGGCCGACCTCTCCCGCCGCGGGCTGGTGTCCTGCTCCCCCGCGCCCGCCCGCATGCCGGCGGTGGTCGGCTTCGCCTGGCTGGGCGGCGCGGCCATGACCGCAGCGGTGCGCCGCCACCGGCTGCCGCTGGCGGCCTGGACGTTCGGCTGCGAGGCGGTGCTGCTGGGGCTGCTGGGCGAGTACCTGCGGCTGGTCCACCGCGAGCTGCGCGGCCGCCCGCCGTACGTCCTCTTGGAGCGGCACCCGCCGCAGTCCGACGGCCCGGCGGGGGCGGGAGAGCCGGGCGCCGAGGCCGTACTGCCGCTGCCGGTGGCCCGCACCCGGGCGGCACGATGAGCGCCGCGGACGGGCGCGAGTGGGACGTCGTCGTGGTGGGCGCCGGGTTCACCGGGCTCGCGGCGGCGCACGAGCTGGGCCGGGCGGGGCTGCGCTGCCTGGTCCTGGAGGCGGACGACCGGGTGGGCGGCCTCGCGGGCACCTTCCCGGTCGGCGGGCGGCAGCTGGAGCGCTTCTACCACCACTGGTTCGCCTCCGACACGGACATCTTCCGGCTCTGCGCCGAGCTGGGCTGCGCAGACCTCGTCGAGCGGCACCCGGGCCGTACCGGCTTCTACCACGCGGGCTCCGTCCACCGGCTGTCCACGCCGCTGGACGTGGCGCGGTTCGCGCCGCTGCCGGTCGCCGACCGGTTCCGGCTCGGCCGGTCGGTGCTGCGGGCCGGGCGGGTGCGGCACTGGCGGGAGCTGGAGGCGCTGACGGCCGAGGAGTGGCTGGTGGGGCTGGCCGGACGCCGGGTCTACGACCGGGTCTGGCGGCCGCTGCTGGAGGGCAAGTTCGGGGAGTACGCGCCGGAGGTCGGCGCCACCTGGATGTGGACCAAGCTGCATCTGCGCGGCGGCAGCCGCAGCCGCGCCGGGCGCGAAGTGCTCTACTACCTGCGCGGCGGCTGCGGCGCGCTGCTGGCCGCGTGGCTGCCGGAGCTGGCCCGGCTGGGGGTGCGCATCCGTACGTCCTGCCCGGTCACGGACGTACTGGTCGGGCCGCGGGGCGTGACAGGGGTACGGGCGGGCGGCACGCTGCACGCCGCCCGGCGGGTGCTGGTGACCACCGCGCCCGGCCCCGCCGCCGGCTTCCTCGCGGGACAGGCAGCGGCCCATCCGGCCGTGCCGGGCCTGCGGCGGCAGCTCGCGGCGGTCCCGTACCTGGCCAACATCTGCCTGGTGCTGGAGAACGACCGGCCGCTGTCGGACACCTACTGGCTCAACGTCACCGACCCCGGCTTCCCCTACGTCGGCGTCATCGAGCACACCAACCTCGACCCGGCACGGCACTACGGGGGACGGCATGTGGTCTACCTGTCGAAGTACCTGCCGGCGGACGCCGGGCTGTACCGGATGCCGGACGACCAGGTCTACCGCTACAGCCTGCTCCATCTGCGCCGGATGTTCCCCGCGTTCCGGGAGGAGTGGGTGCGCCGGTACCACGTGTGGCGCGCCGAGCACGCCCAGCCGGTGATCACCCGGCACTACTCGCGGACCGTCCCCGCCACCGAATCCCCCGTACCGGGCCTCTACCTGGCCGGCATGGCCCAGGTGTTCCCCGAGGACCGGGGCACCAACTACGCCCTCCGGGGCGGGCAGCGGGCCGGCCGGCTGATCGCCGACCGCGTCCGGGCGGCGGCCCGGCCCGCGCACCCCGCCCTGGCCACCACGGGAGCGGCAGATGACTGACCTCTTCACCGCCGAGGACTGCCTGCACATGACGCCACGTCAGGTGCACGGCCTGTACCGCCGTTACGTCAGCCGCAGCCAGGTGTCGCTGCTCGGCTCCTTCGGCTTCGGACACGATCTGGCCGAGCGCGCCGAGGGCTGCTGGATCACCCTGCGCGACGGGCGGCGGATCCTGGACTTCACCGGCGGCATCGGCGTCCTCAACCACGGCCACAACCACCCGCGGATCCTCGCGGCCCGCCGCCGCTTCGCCGAACACCAGGCCATGGAGGTGCACAAGAACTTCCTCTCGCCCTACGTCGCCGCGCTCGCCCACAACCTCGCGCAACTGCTGCCCGGCGACCTGAACATCGGCTACTTCCCGAACTCCGGCGCCGAGGCCGTCGAGGGCGCGCTGAAGCTGGCGTACAAGTACCACCACGGCCGCCGCGGCACCGTGCTGCACAGCGACATCGCCTTCCACGGCAAGCTGCTCGGCGCGGGCAGCCTCACCGCCTCGCCCGAGGTGACGTTCCCCTACCCCGGCCTGCCCGGCACCGACGCCTTCACCTACGACGACCTGGCCTCCTTCGTCCTCGCGCTGGAACGGCACACCACCGGGGGCGGCGGCAGCGACGTGTACGCGGTGGTGCTGGAGCCGTTCAGCGCCTCGGGGCTGCGCGAATGCTCCGGGGAGTTCCTGCACGAGGTGCGGCGGCTGTGCACCGAGCGGGACATCGTGCTCGTTTTCGACGAGGTGTACACCGGCTGGGGCAGGACGGGGACGCTGTTCCACTTCATGCGCCACCCGGGGCTCGTCCCCGACGTGCTCACCACGTCCAAGTCCTTCGGCGGCGGCAAGGCGTCGGTCTCCGGCTACGTCACGCGCGAGCCGCTGTTCCGGGCCGCGTACGACAACCTCACCGACGCCACCCTGCACAGCACCACCTACTACGGCTTCGGGGAGGAGACCGTCACGGCCCTGGAGGCGGTGGCCATCGCGGTCGAGGACGACTATCCGGGGCGCGCGGTGCGGATCGGCGAACGGCTGGCCGCCGGCCTGGCCGGGATCGCGGCCCGCCACCCGGACCTGGTGGCGGGCACGGCCGGACGGGGCGCGCTGCACGGCGTGTTCCTGCGGGCCGGCCACCCGGCGCTGGACCGGGTGCTGCGGCTGCTGCCCGGCTCGTTCGCGCGGGATCCGCGGCTGCGGCTGAAGCTGGTCACCGCAGCCGTGATCGCCGCGCTGTACCGGGACCACGACGTGCTCACGTTCTACGGCTCCAACCACGGTCTGCCGCTGATCGTCTCGCCGCCGCTGGTGGCCGGGGACAAGGAGGTCGAGGTGTTCCTGGCGGCGCTGGACGCCGTGCTGGAGCAGGGCGCGCCGCGCCTGCTGGCGGCGTTCGCCAAGGACCGGGCGGTCCGGCGGTGAGGCCCGACGCGCCGGCGCGGGCGCTGACGGCCGCCGGACTGCCGACGCTGTGGGCCGCGCGCCACCCGGTACTGCGGGATCCCGACGTCCTCGCGCGTGCCACCGCCCATGTGGCGGGCAGCCTGCGGGTCCAGCCACGCCCGTACCGGATCGCGGCCCGGCTCGTACTGCGCCTCCTGCCGCTCGCGTTCCTGCTGGTCGCCCGGGTGCGCGTGGCGCGGTCCCGGCCCGAGGCGCTGGCGTACGGCAGCCAACGCCTCGCGCGGCTGCCCGGGTTCGCGCTGCTGCTGCGCTCGGCCGAGACGCTGGCGCTGTACGGCGGGCTGGACGGCGGCCCGGACCGGGTGGCCGGCGGCACGGCCCCGCGGCCGTCCGCGCCGCCCTCCGTCCCGACGGGAGCCCCGACATGAGCGGCCGCACACCCCGCACCGTCGAGTGCGACGCGCTGGTCATCGGCTCCGGCGCCGGCGGGGCGGTCGCCGCCCTGGAGCTGGCCAGGGCGGGCCGCCGGCCCGTCGTCCTGGAGGAGGGCCCGCGGGTGTCCACCGCCGAACTGGCCGCCTCGGCACCGGCCGAGAACCTGCGGCGCCTGTACCGCAACGCCGGGCTCACCCCCGTCTTCGGCAGCCCCGTCATCCCGTACGGCGAGGGCCGCTGCGTGGGCGGCACCACCGTCGTCAACGGCGGCCTGCTGTGGGAGCCGCCGGCCGGGCTGCTGGACCGGTGGGCCGACGCCCTCGGCACCGACGGCTACCGCCTCCGCCACCTCACCGGCCACCTGAGCGAGATCTCCCGGCGGCTGGAGGTGGCCCCGCAGCGGCACGGCGCGGGCAACGAGGACTCCCGGCTGCTGGCCGCGGCCGCCGAGGGCCTGGGCTGGCGCTGGACACTCGCCCGGCGCGCGGCACCGGGCTGCGCACACCGCAACCGCTGCCCCACCGGCTGCCCGTCCGGCGCCAAGCGGACCATGGCGACGACCTACCTGCCGGAGGCCGAGCGGTACGGCGCACGCATCGCACCGGGCGTACGCGTCGTACGGCTGGACCACGACGGCGGCACGGTGCACGCCGTACGGGCCGTGGGACCGGACGGCGCACCGGTGCGGTACCGCCCGCGTACGGTCTTCCTGGCCGCCGGGGCCGTCGGCAGCGCCGCGCTTCTCCAGCGCAGCGGCATCCACCGCCGGACGGCGGGCCGCGGTATGGCCTTCCACGTGAACCTGCGGCTGCCGGCCCGCTTCGGCTCCGCGCTGCACGCCGAGCGGGGCACCATCTTCACCGCCCAGGTCGGCGAGTTCGGCGGGCTGGGCGTCCACGTCATGGCCGCCAACCTCACGCCCGGCACCCTGGCGGCGGCGCTCACGCGCCAGGGCCCGGCGGTGGTCGACACGATGCTGGCCGATTACGCGCGGACGGCGGTCTTCACCGTGCAGGTGCGGATGACGGGCCGGATCCACGTCGGCCGGCTGCCCGGCGCGGGGACCGTGCTGCGCCACCGGCTCGCGCCGCACGACGTGGACCTGCTGCGGTTCGCGCTGGTGCGGGCCGCGCGGCTGCTGTTCCGGGCCGGTGCGGTGGAGCTGTACCCGCCGGCGCCCGGAGTGCTGGACTCGGTGCGGTCGGCCGAGGAGTTCGCGCGCGGCACCGACCCGCGCACCTGGGACCTGGTCTGTGTGCACGCCATGGCGTCCTGCCCGATGGGGCCGGCCGAGCGCGGCGGGGTGTGCGGCCCGGACGGCCGCCCGTACGGCTTCCGCAATCTGCGGGTGTGCGACGCCGCGGTGCTGCCGGGCCCGACCGGGGTCAGCCCGCAGGGCACGATCATGGCCTTCGCGCACGAGATCGCCGCCCGGTACCTCACGGCTCCGCCAAGGAGGCAGCGTTGAACACCACACACCCGCCGGAGCTGCCGGGACTGCTGCGCCCCACCGGGCCCGAAGTGGACTGCGACGTCGCGGTCATCGGGGCCGGCATGGGCGGGGCGACCCTGGCGTACGCGCTGCGCGACTCCGGCGCCCGCGTCCTCGTCGTCGAGCGCGGCGACTTCCTGCCCCGGGAGGCGGCGAACTGGTCGCCGCACGCGGTCTTCACCGAGCGGCGCTACCGCAACGCCGAGCACTGGTACGACGCCGACACCGGGCGGCGCTTCCAGCCGAACGTCCACTACTGCGTCGGCGGCAACACCAAGGTCTTCGGCGCCACCCTGCCGCGTTTCCGGGAGGCCGACTTCGGGCCGGTGGAACACGCCGAGGGCATCTCGCCCGCCTGGCCGTTCTCGTACGCCGAGCTGGAGCCGTACTACGCGGCGGCCGAGCGGCTCTACCGGGTGCACGGCACGTCCGGCAAAGACCCCACCGAGCCCTGGCGGTCCGGCGGCTTCCCCTACCCGGCGGTGCCGCACGAACCGGCCGTCGCCGCGCTGGCCGACGCGCTGCGCGCCCAGGGCCTGGCCCCCTTCGACCTGCCCACCGGCATCGACCTGCGGCCGGGCGGGGCCTGCGTGCGCTGCGCCACCTGCGACGGCTTCCCCTGCCTGCTGGACGCCAAGAGCGACGCGGACGTGTGCGCGCTGCGGCCCGCACTGGCCTCGGGCAACGTGTCCCTGCTGACCCGGACGACCGTGACCGGGCTGCTGGCCGACCCGCCGGGGCGGCGGGTGACCGCCGCCGCAGCCCGCCGCGACGGCACCGAGCTGCGCATCCGCGCGGACCGGTACGTGCTGGCCTGCGGCGCGGTGAACACCGCCGCTCTGCTGCTCCGTTCGCGGACGGGGCGGCCCGAAGGGCTGGCGAACTCCTCCGGACAGGTCGGCCGCCGCTACATGGCGCACCACAGCACCTTCCTCGTCGCCGCCGATCCCCGCCGCACCGGCCGGACCGTCTTCCAGAAGACCCTGGGCCTGAACGACTGGTACCTGGCGAACGGCGCACGCGGCCCGCTGGGCAACGTCCAGACCCTCGGCAAGCTCCAGCCCGCCACCGCCCGCGGGCTCCATCCCCGGCTGCCGGGCCCGGCGCTGGAGTTCCTCACCCGGCACAGCGTCGACCTCTACCTGACCAGCGAGGACCTGCCGGACCCCGGCAACCGCGTCACGGTCGGGCCGAGCGGCGCCATCCGCATCGCCCGGCGCCCGGCGAACCTCGCTCCCCACCGCGAGCTGGTGCGCAGGACAGCGCGGATGATGCGCCGCGCCGGGTACCCGCTGGTGTCGGCCCGGCGCATGGGCATCGATGTCACCTCGCACCAGTGCGGCACCGCGACCGCCGGCACCGACCCGGCCACCAGCGTCGTCGACCCGGGGTGCAAGGCGCACGACCTGGACAACCTGTGGGTCGCCGACAGCTCCTGGTTCCCCTCGTCGGCGGCCGTCAATCCCGGCCTGACCATCGCCGCCAACGCGCTGCGCGTCGCGGACGGGCTGCTCCCCCGCATGCCGGGCAGCGTCCGGGCCCACGCGGACGGCCCGGCCGGCACCGTGCAGGGAGGACCCCGATGAGCACCGCACCGCTGCAGGACATGTACTGGCCGCCCGTACGGCCGTTCCAGGGGCTCGCACCCGAGCTGGCCCGCTTCCTGTCCGCACCGGCCGACGCGCAGGCCGAGGTGCTGGCCCGGCTCCGCGACGACCCCGAGGCGCACGGCAGGTTCCTGCACGAACACCTGGCCACGCTCTGCTCCCGGTCCCTCGGCTACCGCGACGGGCCTGCCACCCTGACGCGCGACGACGACCTGGAGATCGCCCTGTTCGCGGCGCGGACCCGGCTGGAGCGCGAGCTGATCGACGTCTGGGCCAGGCCGGCACCGGTGCCCGAACCGGACGGCCAGGAGGCGGCCGCCGACTACCTCGACGAGCTGGCCGCCGACAACAGCGGCGTCTCCCACCCGCTCTTCGACTATCTCGCCACCGAGGCCACCCGCCCGCAGATCGAGTACTTCATCCGCTGCGAACTGATCCGCAACGAGGTCGTGGACGACGAGGTCGCGCTGCTGGTGGTCGGCCTCCAGGGCCGCCAGAAGGCGGTCGCCGCCGCCAACCTCTGGGACGAGTGCGGCCGCGGCCGGCTGGAGAACTTCCACACCTACTGGCTGCGCCGCCAGCTCGGCTCGGCCGCCGGCTGGGAGGAGCTGGCCCGGTACCGCAGCGCGCACCCCTGGTTCGCGAAGATCACCTCCAATCTGTTCACGGCGCTGCTCACCCGCCCGTCCCGCACCCAGGCCGCGTACGGCAGCTTCTTCGTCTTCGAGAGCTGGGTCGAGCCGCACTTCCGGAAGCTGCTGGCGGGCATGGACCGGGTGGGCCTGCACGACGAGGACACCCGCCTCTACTTCACCGCGCACACCCGTATCGACCCCCGCCACAGCCAGGAGCTCTCCGAGGGGCTGCGCGCCCAGCGGCCCCGGCTGACGCCCGCCGAGATCTGCCAGGTGCTGCGCGGCGCCCACCTGGCCGTCGATGCGGGGACCCGGCAGTACGACCATCTGCTCCGGCATCTCGTACGGTGGCGCGGCCCGCAGGCGGGGTAAGGGACCGGAAGGCACACGTCCCGTTAAATGGTGACGTGCTGTCACTTGATCAGGAGGCGCCGTGAACCGTACCGAGGAGCAGGCGCCCGTGGCGGACGCCGACCGGGTGCTCGGACTGGACGTCGGCGGCACGGTCATCAAGTCCGCGCTGGTCGCCCCGGACGGCAGCGTCACCGGCGAGCGCCGCTCCGCCACCCGCCCGGCCGACGGCCCGGACGCCGTGCTGGCGGCCGTGCTGGACCACGCCGAGCAGGCCGTGGCCGAGGCCAGGGCCGGCGGCAGCACGGTACGCGCCGCGGGCATCGCCTCCTGCGGGCTGGTCGACGAGGACGCCGGCACGGTGGTGTTCTCCTCGGTGGTCAAGTGGCGGGACGTCCCGCTGCGGCGGCTGGTCGCCGAGCGCCTCGGGCTGCCCGTGGCGCTCGGCCACGACGTGCGCTCCGGCGGCATCGCCGAGGCCCGGCTCGGCGCGGGCCGGGGCCACCCCGTGGTGCTCTTCGTCCCGGTCGGCACCGGCGTCGGCGGCGCCGTGCTGCTCGACGGCCTGCCGTTCGCCGGCAGCCACTGGCGCTCGGCGGAGCTGGGCCATCTGGTCCTGCGGCCCGGCGGCGAGCCGTGCGGCTGCGGGCAGCGCGGCTGCCTGGACACGCTCGCGGGCGGCGCCGCGATCGCCCGGCGGTACGCCGCCGCGCGCGGGGCGGCGAACGGCGACGCGGAACCCGCGGTGACCGCGGCCGAGGTGGCGCGCCGGGCGGCCCTCGGCGATGCGGCCGCCGCCCGAGTGTGGGACGAGGCGGCGGACGCGATGGCCGAGGGGCTGCTGGCGGCGGTGACGCTCTTCGACCCCGGCGTGCTGGTCCTGGGCGGCGGCGTCAGCCAGGCGGGCGATCAGCTGCTGGTGCCGTTGCGGCGGCATCTGGAACGCCGGGTGGCCTTCCAGGTCCTGCCCGACATCGTGCGTGCGGCGCTCGGCGAACGCGCGGGCCGCATCGGCGCCGGCCTGCTCGCCTGGGACCTGCTGCGGGCCGGCCGGTCCACCGCCGCGAACCCCGTCGCGCCCGCAGGCTCCCTCCCCTGACCCGGGCCGGGCCCGGCTCCGGCCGGCGTCCGGCACGCGTCCGCACCGAGAGGCCCCCATGAAACGCCAACGCCCCGCCTCCCCGGCCCGGTTCATCGAGGGCCGCACCATCGACGCGGTCCCGGAGGACGAACGGCACGGCCGGCCGCGCGACCTCTTCGCCCTCTGGTTCGCCGCGAACATCAGCCCCCTCACCCTCGTCTCCGGCACCCTCGCGCCGGTCGTCTTCGGCCTCGGCCTGTGGCCCGGCATCGCCGCCGTCCTGCTGGGCAACCTCGCCGGCGGCTTCCTCATGGCACTGCACGCCGCCCAGGGCCCGAGACTCGGCGTACCCCAACTCGTCCAGAGCAGGGGCCAGTTCGGCAGCCACGGGGCCCTGTTGGTCACCGTGCTGGTCGTCTTCATGTACGCGGGCTGGTTCGCCTCCAACCTCGTCATCGCCGGGCAGGCCCTCCATCAGGTCGTGCCCGCGCTGTCCGTCCCGGCCTGGCTGGTGGTGTGTGCCACCGCCGGCCTGGTCGTCGCCACGGTCGGCCACGACCTCATCCACCGGGTCGGCCGCTGGGCGACGGCGCTCGCCCTGCTCCTCCTCGCGCTCTGCGCCGTACGCGTCCTGACCGCCCCGGCCGTACTCCAACGGGCGGCGGGGAACGACGACTTCTCCCTCACCGGCTTCGTGGGCATGGCCGCGACCGGCGTCCTCCTCCAGATCGCCTACGCGCCGTACGTCTCGGACTACACCCGCTACATGCCGTCGGACACGGCCGGGCGCCGCGCCACGCTGTGGTGCACCTACTGGGGATGCGTACTGGGCAGTGCGCTGCCGATGCTGCTCGGTGTGGTCATGGGCCTGGCCGTCGCGGACGACACGATCAGCGGTCTGGCAGCGGTCCTCGGCGGCACGCTGTCCGCCGTCGTGCTCTTCGGCTTCGCCGCCGTCGTCGTGCACATCAACTCGATGAACCTCTACGGCACGGCGCTCTGCCTGGTGACCGCGGTCCAGACGTTCCGGCACCGCTGGCTGCCCGGCCGCGCCACCCGCACCCTCCTGATCGCCGCCCCGCTGGCCGCCGGCCTGACCATGGCGCTGGCCTTCCAGGACTCCTTCCTGGCCTCCTACACCGACTTCCTCTCGGTCCTCCAGTACGTCCTGATCCCGTGGACCGCCATCAACCTCGTCGACTTCTACCTGGTCCGGCGCGGCACGTACGACGTGGCCTCCTTCTTCGCCCCGGCGGGCGGCGTCTACGGCCGCTTCCGCACCCCCGCGCTCCTGGTCTACGCCGCGAGCTTCGCCCTCCAGATCCCCTTCATGCACACCTCCGCCTACACCGGCCCGGTCGCCCACGCCCTGGGCGGCACCGACCTGGCCTGGGCCGTCGGCCTGGTCTCGGCGGCCGCCGGGTACGGGGCGCTGGCGCGGCTCGGCGCGCGCCGCCGGCCGGACGGGGCGCCGATCGCACCGGCCGTCACCGCAGATCCGAGGAGCACACCATGACTTCCGTGCACGACGACCTCTGCCGTACCGCCGCCCGGCTCCTGCGCGCCAACCGCTACCTCACCCTGGGCACCGCCTCCCCCGACGGCGTGCCGTGGGCGGTGCCCGTCACCTACGCCTGGGACGACGCGGACCGCTTCTACTGGTACTCGGCGTCCGACGCGGTGCACTCACGCAACATCACGGCGAACGCCGCCGTCTCCCTCCTGGTCTACGACTCACGCGCCGCGGACGCCGACGGCCAGGCCCTGTACGCGGCGGCCACGGCGGAAACCGTCCCGGAAGCGGACCTCCCCTCAGCCCTGGACACCTTCTACACCCACCGCTACCCCGACCCGGCCCTCCGCGCCCGAAAGACCCGAAGCCCTGCGGAGTTCCTGAGCGCGGCACCCAAACGCATGTACCGCGCGACCGCCCACACCTACTTCCTCCTCCACCCCGAAGCCCACCCGACCCACGGCCCGTCGGTCCCGTACCGCGTCACTGTGCCGTTCAGCACGGCACAGGCGGCGCCCTGAGCGGGTGAAAACGCCCCGGGAGAACCGGCGTTCACACCATTGACACTCCCCCACCCCCTCCCTACTGTTCCCCGGCGAATCGCTTCGACGGTGGTTGTCGAAACGGTTCGATACGCCGGTCTTCGGGGCGCGGCAGCGAGGAGAGCGGGATGGTCAAGATCACGGATGTGGCGCGGCGCGCCGGAGTGTCGCCGAGCACGGTGTCGTACGTGCTCAGCGGGAAGCGGTCGATCTCGGCTGCCACTCAGCGCCGTGTCGAGGAGAGCATCCGCGAGCTGGGGTACCGGCCGCACGCCGGGGCGCGGGCGCTGGCCAGCAGCCGCTCCAATGTGGTGGCGCTCGTGATGCCGCTGCGCAGCGGCATCCATGTGCCCGTGCAGATGCAGTTCGCTGCGTCCGTGGTCACCACGGCCCGCGCGCACGACCACGACGTGCTGCTGCTGACGCAGGAGGAGGGCGAGGACGGGCTGCGCCGGGTGGCGGACAGCGCGCTGGTGGACGCGCTGGTGGTGATGGACGTCCAGCTGCACGACGCCCGGGTGCCACTGCTCCGCTCCCTGGGGCTGCCCTCGGTCCTCATCGGGTTTCCCGCCGAGGCCGACGGGCTGACCTGTATCGACCTGGACTTCACGGCGACCGGCGAGGAGTGCGTCGCGCACCTGGCCCGGCTCGGGCACCGCAGTGTTGCGCTGCTGGGCTCGCCGCCGGAGGTGTACGTACGCGGTACCGGCTTCGCGCGGCGGACGGCGGCGGGCTTCACGGCGGCGGCACACCGGTACGGCATGTCCTCGGCCGTGCTGCCGTGCGCGCCCGGGGCGCAGGCCGCGCGCGAGACGGTCGACCGGCTGCTGCGCGAACACCCGGATCTCACGGGGGTCGTCGTGCACAACGAGCCGGCGCTCGGCCCGCTGCTGGAGGCGTTCCGGGGTGCGGGGATGCGCGTGCCGGAGGACCTGTCGGTGATCGCGCTGTGTCCGGACGAGTTCGCCGAAGGGGCCGCGGTGCCGCTGACCTCCGTCGCGATTCCCGCCGCCGAGGTGGGTGAGCGGTCCGTCGAGCTGCTGATGGCCAAGCTGGACGGCCGGGAGGTGCCAGACGCGACCTTGCTGCCACCGCGGCTGACCGAACGGGCGAGCACCGCACCACGCGCGGCCACCGCCTGACGCAACCGTTCCACACACCCTTTCGGCCGTACGCCGCGCCCGTCGTGGCGCCGTACGCCAAGTCCGTCGTACCCGGAGCCGCACCGAACGGAGAACCCACCCATGCACTCCCGCGCAGCAAGACCCGTGCTCGCCGTGGTCACGGCGGTCGCCACGGGCGCGCTCGGTCTCACCGGGTGCGCCGCGGCGCCGGACCCCGGCACGGTCACCGTGCTCAACTCGGCCACCGACACCGCAGAGCACAACAAGAACCAGAAGTTCTTCGACCGCTGCGCCCGGCCGCTGGGCCTGCGCGTGGAACAGCTCAGCGTCCCCGCCGACCAGGTGTCCTCCAAGGCGCTGCGGATGGCGTCCTCCCACTCGCTCCCCGACATCCTGGAGCTGGACGGCTCGGAGCTGCCGCAGTTCGCGCTGACCGGCGGCCTGCGGCCGCTGTCCGGCCTCGGCGTGGCCGCCGCGGGCTTCTCCCGCAGCGCCGTCTCCCTCGGGTCCTACCAAGGCACCCGGTACGGCGTGGCGCGCTCCGCCAACTCCCTTGCGCTGTACTACAACCCCGACCTGCTGGCGAAGGCCGGTGTCGAGCCGCCCCGCACCTGGGCGGAGCTGCGTACCACCGCGCGGAAGCTCACCGGGGGCGGCACCTACGGGCTGGCCTTCAGCGCCGGTCCGGACGCCGACGGGGTCTACCAGTTCCTGCCGTTCTTCTGGTCGGCGGGCGGGGACGAGGCCCGGCTCGACGGCGGTGGCGGTGCTGCGGCGCTGGGGCTGTGGCAGCAGTTGGTGGCGGACCGTTCGGTCTCCAAGGCCGTGGTGAACTGGAACCAGCAGGACGTCAACGACCAGTTCGTCGCTGGCCGCGCCGCCATGATGATCAACGGGCCGTGGCAGGTGCCGGTGCTCGCCGCGCAGCAGAAGACCAAGTGGGCCGTCGCCACGATTCCCGTGCCGAAGGCGGGCGGCACCGCGGTGGCGCCCATCGGCGGCACCGTCATGACCGTACCGAAGAGCGACGCCCCGGAGCGCGAGCGGAACGCGGCGAAGATTCTGAACTGCCTCAACTCCCCCGCGAACCAGCTTGCCTGGGGGCAGGCCACCAACAACGTTCCCACGCGCACTGCCGCTGCCCGCAGCTACGCGGAGCGGAACCCGAAGCTGGCGCCGTTCACCGAGCTGGTCGCCACGGCCCGCTCCCGCACCGCCCGGGTCGGCACCCGATGGCCCGTCGTGGGGGACGCCCTCGCGGGCGCCTTCCAGTCCGTACTGACCGGCCGGAGCAGCCCCGAGCAGGCGCTGGAACGGGCCCAGCAGCAGGCGTCGGCGGGGAAGTGAGCGCGGCCATGACCTCCCTCACGCGGCGTCCCGCCCTCCTGCGCTGGCTCTTCATCGCCCCCGCGCTCGTCTACATGGCGGCCTTCTTCGGCTACCCGCTGGTCCGCAACCTCCTGATGAGCTTCCAGCACTACACGCCCACCACCTACTTCACCGGCGAGGCCCCCTTCAACGGGCTCGACAACTGGCGTGCGGTGCTCTCCGATCCGCTCTTCACCGACGCGCTGTGGCACACGGCGCTGTTCACGGCCGGGTCGCTGGCCGGCCAGTTCACCATCGGGCTGGCGCTGGCCGTCTTCTTCTCCCGGCGCTTCCGGCTCGCGGGGCCGATCCGGGCCGTACTGCTGCTGCCGTGGCTGGTGCCCATGGTGGTGTCGGCCGTCGTATGGCGGCGCATCCTCGACCAGGAGCACGGCGTCCTGAACAGCGCGCTGCAGGCCCTCGGGCCGGGGGACGGCGGGGTGCCGTGGCTCAGCAGTCCCAGCGTGGCGCTGCTCTCCGCCGTCCTGGTCAATGTCTGGATCGGCATCCCCTTCAACATGGTCATCCTCTACGGGGGCCTCCAGGAGATACCGCGCGAGCTGTACGAGGCGGCCGCGCTGGACGGGGCACGTCCCTGGCGGGCGTTCCGCAGCATCACCCTGCCGATGCTGCGGCCCGTGATCACCGTCGTCCTCGTCCTCGGCTTCATGTCCACGGTGAAGATCCTGGACCTGATCCTGGCCCTCACCGGGGGCGGCCCGGCCGACGCCACCCAGACCCTGGGCACCGTCACCTACCAACTGTCCTTCCTGCGGCTCGACTTCGGCCAGGGTGCCGTCGTCGGCACCGTCCTCATCCTGGTCAGCGCGGTCTTCGCCGTGCTGTACCTGCGCGCGAACCGCGCCGACTTCGGCAAGGGGAAGTGATCTCCGATGATCCCGTCATCCGGCCGCCGGCTGCGCGGCGCCTGGAACACCGCCGCCGCGCTGCTGATCCTCGCCGTGCTGCTCTTCCCCGTGTACTGGATGGTGAACACCGCGCTGCAGCCCGCTTCGGGTATCGCCGTCGACTGGTTCCCGAGCGACCCGGGCCTGGCGAGCTTCCGGCTCGCGCTGGAGAGCCAGGGCCGTTCGATGCTCACCAGCCTGGTCGTCGCGCTCGGTGCCGTCGCCGTCTGTCTGGCGCTGGCGGCGCCCGCCGCGTACGGGCTGGCGCAGTCCGCGCTGCGCGGCGGCCGCACCATCGTCTTCACCACGCTCATCACGCAGATGGTGCCGGGCATCGTCATCGCCAACGCCCTGTACAGCGCGTACGCGGAGCTGGGCCTGGTCAACTCCTACCTCGGGCTGATCCTGGCCGACGCCTCGCTGGGGCTGCCGTTCTCCATCGTGCTGCTGCGCGCCTTCATGGTGTCCCTGCCCGCCGAGGTGATCGAAGCGTCCCTGGTCGACGGCGCGAACCGCTTCACCGCCTTCGTCCGCATCGTGCTCCCGATGTCCCGCAACGCGCTCATCACGGCCGGGCTGTTCACCTTCCTCTTCGCCTGGTCGGACTTCATGTTCGCGCTGACCCTCAACACCACCGACGACGTCAAGCCGGTCACGCTCGGCATCTACCAGTTCGTCGGCGCCCATGTCAGCGACTGGGGCGCGGTCATGGCGACGGCCGTGCTGTCCGCGGTGCCCGCGGCGGTCCTGCTGGTCGTCGCCCAGAAGTACATCGCCGCGGGCATCGCCGGCGGCTCCCTCAAGTAGCCACCGCGCGACAAGGAAGGCAGTCCATCCGATGAAGTTCACCGACGGCTACTGGCTGATGCGGGACGGCGTAGACGCCTCGTACGCCACCGAGATCACCGACACCCGCGTCACGGACGACCGCTTCACCCTCTACGCCGCCGTACGCCACGTCCGGCACCGCGGCGACACCCTCAACGCACCGCTGCTCACCGTGGAGTGCTTCTCACCCGTCGAAGGGGTGATCGGCGTCCGCGCCACCCACCACGCGGGCACGGCCGACCGGGGCCCGCACTTCGCCCTGCGCACCGCCCCGGACGGCACCCCCGCCGGCAAGGTCCACCGCGACGGCTCGCTGCTCGAACTCACCACCGGTGGGCTGTCGTTGCGGGTCGACACGGCGGCACCGTACCGGCTGGACTTCACCGCCGGCGGCCGTACCCTCACCTCGGTGGCGGCGCGCGGCACCGGCTTCGCGACGACGCCCGACGGCGCGCACCACTCCCTCGCCCAGCTCTCCCTGGACGTCGGCGAGCTGGTGTACGGGCTGGGCGAGCGCTTCACCCCCTTCACCCGCAACGGGCAGCGCGTCGACATCTGGCAGGCGGACGGCGGCACGGCCAGCGAGCAGGCGTACAAGAACGTACCGTTCCACCTCACCAACCGCGGCTACGGCGTCTTCGTGAACCACCCGGGCCATGTCTCCTACGAGGTGGGCTCCGAGGCGGTCGGCCGGCTCCAGTTCAGCGTCGAGGACCAGAGCCTGGAGTTCTACCTGGTACACGGCCCGTCGCCGAAGGAGATCCTGGACCGCTACACCGCGCTGACCGGCCGCCCGGCGCTGCCGCCCGCCTGGTCGTTCGGCCTGTGGCTGTCCACGTCCTTCACCACCTCCTACGACGAGGAGACCGTCACGCGCTTCGTACGCGGCATGGCCGAGCGCGAGATCCCGCTCGGCGTCTTCCACTTCGACTGCTTCTGGATGCGCGCGTACCAGTGGTGCGACTTCACCTGGGACCCGGAGGTGTTCCCCGACCCGGAGGGCATGCTGCGGCGCCTCAAGGGCGAGCACGGCGACGGCAAGGAGGGCGGGGACGGCAACGGGCTGAAGATCTGCGTCTGGATCAACCCCTACCTCGCGCAGAAGTCCCCGTTGTTCGAGGAGGCCACTCGCCTCGGGTACTTGGTGCGCAGGCCGGACGGCAGTGTGTGGCAGTGGGACATGTGGCAGGCCGGCATGGGGCTGGTGGACTTCACCCACCCCGGCGCGCGCGAGTGGTACGCGGACAAGCTGCGCGGGCTGCTCGGCCAGGGCGTCGACTGCTTCAAGACCGACTTCGGGGAGCGCGTCCCCACCGACGTGGTGTGGCACGACGGGTCCGACCCGGCCCGGATGCACAACTACTACACCCACCTCTACAACCGCACCGTCTTCGAGACGCTGGCCGCCGCGCGGGGTGAGGGCGAGGCCGTGCTCTTCGCGCGCTCCGCGACCGCCGGCGGTCAGCAGTTCCCCGTGCACTGGGGCGGCGACTGCGAGTCCACCTTCGGCGCGATGGCCGAGTCGCTGCGCGGCGGGCTCTCGCTGGGCCTCTCGGGCTTCGGGTTCTGGAGCCACGACATCGGGGGCTTCGAGGGCACGCCGAGCCCGGAGGTCTTCAAGCGCTGGGTGCAGTTCGGGCTGCTCTCCTCGCACAGCCGGCTGCACGGCAGTACGTCGTACCGCGTGCCGTGGGACTTCGACGAGGAGGCCGTCGCCGTCACGCGCGACTTCACCCGGCTCAAGCACCGGCTGATGCCGTACCTGTACCGGGCCGCCCAGCAGGCGGCTTCCCACGGCACACCTGTGATGCGCGCGATGCTCCTGGAGTTCCCCGACGACCCGGCCTGCCACACCCTGGACCGGCAGTACATGCTCGGCGACGACCTCCTGGTGGCGCCGGTACTCAGCGCCGACGGCACCGTGGAGTACTACGTACCGGACGGCGAGTGGACCCACCTGCTCTCCGGCGAACGGGTCCGGGGCCCCGGCTGGCGGCGCGAGCGGTTCGGCTTCGACAGCCTGCCCCTGCTGGCACGCCCCGGCTCCGTCCTCCCCTTCGGGGGCGTGCCCGACAGCGCGGTCTACGACTGGCGGCACGACGTGACGCTGCGGGTGCACCGGCTCCGCGACGGCGACGCGGTGACCACGCGCGTCCCGGCTCCGGACGGTGCCGCCGACGCCGTCTTCCGCACCCGCCGGGAGGGCTCGGAGATCCGTGTCGAGGCGACCGGGGCCCCGGGGCCCTGGCACGTCCTCCTCACCGGGTCCGGCACTCTCCTGACCGCGGCCCCGGGCGTCCGGGAGCTGTCGGCACACCTCGGCGCGGCGGACTGCTGACTCCGGTCCGAAGGGGCCGGTGGTCCGCCGGCCGGGGCCCGGTACGGGCCGTCAGCCGGCGGTCCGCGCCGGGGCGGGGAGCGTGGCGTGTACCTGGAAGCCACCGCCGTCCCGGGGGCCCGTCGTGAGGTCGCCGCCGGCCAGGCGTACCCGCTCCGCCAGGCCGATCAGGCCGTGGCCGCCACTGGGCAGCAGCGGTTCGGTGCCGTCCGGGGACGCGTCCGCCGGGCGGGCCGCCGGGCCGTTGGTGACGCTCACGCACAGCGTGCTCGCCTCGTAGGCGACACGGATGTCCGTGGGCGCGCCGGGCGCGTGCTTGTGCACGTTCGTCAGCGCTTCCTGCACGACGCGGTAGGCGGCCCGTTCGACCTGCTCGGCGAGCGGCCGGGGCGCGCCCTCGGTCTGCAGGGCCACGGACAGCCCGGCGGCGCGTGAGCTGTCGGCCAGCGCGGCGATCCGGTCGACGGCGGCGACCTCCGCGTCGGCGGGCGCCGCGGCGCCGTCCCCGTCCGTCGCGGCGGGTTCGGGGCCGGGTCCGTTCTTGAGGAGGCCCAGCATCTCGCGCAGTTCGGTGAGGGCCTGGCGGCCGGCCGTGCGGATGATCTCCGCGGCCTCGGCCGTCACCTTGGGGTCGTGGGCCACGGTGGTCAGCGCGTTGGCGTGCACCACGATGAGGCTCACCTGGTGCGAGACCACGTCGTGCATCTCACCGGCGATCCGCTGGCGCTCCTCGGCCCGCGCGGCCTCCGCGAGGAGCCGCTGCTCCCGCTCGGCACGTTCGGCGCGCTCCACCAGTCCGGCCAGCACGGCCCGCCGCTCGCCGATGTAGAGGCCGAGGAGCAGGGGCACGAGGACCATGAGGACGAAGTTGACCAGGATCCCGCCGAGGAGCATCCGCGGATGCGTCCACGACTCGGCGTTCCTGGGGAGCGCCACCAGCAGGCCCGCCACCGCCGTGATCCAGACCGTGCGGCGGCTGTGCGGTCCGCGGTAGGCGCCTTCGGCGTAGAACGCGAAGGGGAGGACGAACGGCGCGAACTGGAGCACCTTCGCGACGAGCGCGACCAGCAGTGCCGCTTCGGGAATCCGGCGCCGCGCCAGCAGGGGCAGCGCGCTCGCGGCGGAGAGGAGCAGGTTGCCCCACGGCGAAGCCGGGCCCATGTACGGGTTGTTGAGGCTGTTCCAGACCGAGAGCCCCAGGACGGCCGCCGTGACCATCACGTCCGCG
This sequence comes from Streptomyces sp. NPDC047117, assembly GCF_040643545.1. NCBI lineage: Bacteria > Bacillati > Actinomycetota > Actinomycetes > Kitasatosporales > Streptomycetaceae > Streptomyces > Streptomyces sp. NPDC047117. The sequence goes on from NZ_JBEYUN010000010.1 coordinate 272,381, forward strand.
ACGGCCGGCGACCGGAGCGGGGACCGGCCGGTGCCGTCCGGCGCCGTCGTCCGGTGCTCCTCCGGTACGACCAGGCGGGAGCGGAGGGGGAGCCGGATGTGCTGACTGCGACTGCTGGTACTCACCCGGCGAGGATAGGCGGCGCGGCCTACCTCTTGGGGAGCAGGTGACGCACCACCCCATCGAATGCAAATTTCCTTGCATGTATCGTTCGAGCCGCAAGCGGGATTGCGTCGAGCGGCGTGCCCGCGACCCTACGGACCGATCCGCGTGAGGAGTGTGGGGCGCCGTGACCATGCATTCGGCGACCTTGGCCATCAACGAGACGATTCGGGCCCGCCGCGCCGCGGGCGAGAAGGTCCTGCACCTCGGCTTCGGCGAGGCCGGGCTGCCGGTGCCCGACGACATCGCGGCGGTGCTGTCGGCCGCCGCGGGCCGCAACGGGTACGGCCCCGTGGTGGGCGAGGAGGCGGCGCGCGCGGCCGCGGCCGGGTGGTTCACCCGCCGCGGCACGGCCACCGGGCCCGAGCAGGTGCTGTTCGCGCCCGGCAGCAAAGCCCTGCTCTTCGCGCTGCTCGCCGCGCTCCCCGGTGACGTGGTCCTGCCCTGCCCCGCCTGGGTCAGCTACGCGGCGCAGGCCGCACTGGCCGGCAAGCGGGTCATCGACGTACCGGTGCCGGACGCGGCGGGCGGAGTGCCGGACCCCGCGCTGCTGGAGGACGCGCTGGCCGCCGCGCGGGCGGACGGCGCGCGGCCCGGCGTACTGATCCTCACCGTGCCGGACAACCCGACCGGTACGGTCGCCCGCGAGGCGGACGTCCGCGCGGTGTGCGAGATCGCCGAACGGCACGGGCTCGTGGTCGTCTCGGACGAGATCTACGCGGAGGTCCTGCACCCGGCGGGCCCGGACGCGGACTCGGCGGGTCAGGACGCGGGCGGGTCGGCCGGGCCTCGGCGCGCTCCCAGCGCCGTCCGCCGGCTGCCCGAGCGGACGGTCGTCACCAGCGGCCTGAGCAAGTCCATGGCGCTGGGAGGCTGGCGGATCGGGTTCGCGCGGGTGCCGGCGGGCGCCTGGGGCGAGCGGCTGATGCGCGACCTGACCGGCGTGGCCAGCGAGATCTGGTCCAGCCTGGCCGCGCCCATGCAGGCCGCGGCCGCACACATCCTGGCGGACCCGCCGGAGGTACGGGCACACATCGACGCGGCCCGGCGGCTGCACGGCACCGTCGCGCGTGCCGTGCACGCCGAACTCACCGCCGCCGGGGCACACTGCCGGGCGCCCGAGGCGGGGTTCTACCTCTACCCGGACTTCGAGCCGATGCGGCCGGTGCTCGCCGCACAGGGCATCACCACCGGCGCGGGCCTCGCCGCAGCGCTCCTGGAGAGGCACGGCGTCGGGGTGCTGGCGGGCGAGGCCTTCGGGGACGCGCCCGAGAGGCTGCGGGCCCGGGTGGCGACGAGCCTGCTGTACGGCGAGACGGCCGACGAGCGCCGGTCGGCGCTGCGGTCGCCGGACCCGCCGGCCCTGCCGTGGATCGAAGCATCCCTCGCGCACCTCCGGGAAGCGCTCACCGCTCTCACCGCACCGGACCGCGGCCACTGACGCAGAACGGCGAGGGGCGGGGTCCGTACACAGGGGCCGGACGCGGGGCCTGCCCCCGCGCGGGCCAACCTGCTGGGCCGAGTGCAGCAAAACGGGTGTGCCGGACCCTGCCGGCGGAGATCCCACAGCAGCGGAGAGGCGACGGCCGGCTCCCGGACGGGCGCGCACGAAAAGGGGCGCGCCCGGTACGGGGCGAGGCCGGCGGCGTGAGCGCGGTCAGGGAAGGACGGCATGTCCGAAACACAGCAAGAGGCCGCGGCACCGGCCGACGACGAACCGCAGCCGCGGTGGACGCACACGGCGAAGGTTCTCGTCAGCAGCCTCTGGTTCCCGGCACTGTTCTTCTTCGGCTTCCTCTTCTGCTACCTGCTGGCCTTTCACAACCCCACCCCGCACGACATCAAAGTGGCCGTGCCGGCGCCGGCCGCCCGTCAGCTCCAGCAGACGCTCGACCGGGCCGTACCGGGCGGCTTCGAGGTGCACCCGGTACGCGGCGGTGACGCAGCCCTCCGGAGCGCGGTACTCGAACGCCGCACCGCCGGCGCGTACCTCCCGGACCCCGACCGTCCGGCCCTCTACACCGCCAAGGCCGGCGGCTTCGAGATCGAGGCCGTGCTCCAGCAGGTGTTCACGCCGATCGCCGAGCACGGCGGCGCCTCCCTCAAGCAGATCGAGCTCGCGCCCACCGCGCCCAAGGACGCCATGGGCACCAGCCTCTTCTACCTCTGCCTGGGCCTCACCATCCCGTCGTACATCATGGTGATGATGATGCTGCGGGCCACCGTCCTCAGCCGCTGGAAGAAGGTCGTCACCTTCGTCGCCTCCGGCGCCGTGATGGCCGTGGCCGCCTTCTACATCGCACTCGCGATGGACTGCATCGTGAACCGGCCGGTCTGCCTGCTGTACATGTTCATGCTGAGCCTCGGCGTCTCGCTGACCTGCTACGGACTGGTGCCGTTCGTCCGGCAGTTCTTCCCCGGGGTGGCCATCGTCGTCTTCGTGCTGCTCTCCATGCCGGCCAGCGGCGGCGCGATCCCGGTCGAGATGGTGCCGGCCTTCTTCCGCTGGCTGCATCCGTACATGCCGCTGGGCAATCTGGTCGACGCGCTGCGCAACGAGATGTACTTCGACGGCGTCGAGCTGTTCCGCCCCCTGCTGGCACTGAGCCTGTGGATCCTCGCGGGGACCGTGCTGATCTGCATCGGCTACTTCTGGGAGCGGCACCGGGTGCGCGTGGCACGCTCCGGCGGTGACGCGGAACTGACCCCGTCCGACCTGGAAGAGGCGGTGCAGGACCCGACATTCGAGATGCCCCACCCGATGCCGGTGCGCGCGGCCACGCACTACATCGGGGCGTCCGAGCCGATGCTGACCGGACGCATCCGGGACACCGGGGAGCAGCCCCTGCACGGTGTACTGATCACCGTGACCACCACCGACGGACGGCAGCTGACGCGCACCCGCACCGACGAGCACGGCGCGTACAGCATCACCGGGCTGCCGGAGGGCTTCGTCAACATCGTCGCCGGCGGGCCGCGCCGTATCCCGTCCATCAAGCGGGTGTACGTCAGGGACGGCACCGTCGCCCACCAGGACTTCGTGCTGCGGCCGCGGCCGCCGGAGCAGCCGCCGGGATCCGCGGGGGCCTCCGCCACACCCTGAGCGGGAGCAAAAAGGGCGGGATGAGGGCAGGAAGGGCGCGGGCGAGGTGAGCGACGTAATGGAAGGGTAAATACTTCCCTTCGTACGATGCTCCTCGGAATACCCGTGCGTGCACACGAGTTCGTTCTCCACGTACGACACCCGCTCACCGGTGGGCCCGTCAGCGGGCCCACCGGCGGTGTGCGTTCGCCACCGCCCGCCCGCTCCCGTCCCCGGAGGTCCCAGGCAATGTCCCAGACGATGGCTCAACGACGCACAGGCGGAGTCGTCCTCGTCCTCGCCTTCGCCGGCATCGCGGTCGCCGTGATGCAAACGCTGCTCGTACCGGTCATCAAGGACCTGCCCACCCTCCTGGACACCGCACCGTCGAACGCCACCTGGGTCATGACGTCCACGCTGCTCGCCGGCGCCGTCGCGACCCCGATCATGGGCCGGCTCGGTGACCTGTACGGCAAGCGGCGCATGCTGGTCAGCAGCCTCGCGGTCATGGTCGTGGGATCGCTGGTCTGCGGCTTCACCAGCGACCTCCTCGTGATGATCGTCGGCCGCGCGCTCCAGGGCTTCGCCATGGGCGCCATCCCGCTCGGCATCGGCCTCATGCGCGACGAACTCCCCCGTGAGCGGCTCGGTTCGGCCCTGGCCCTGATGAGCTCCTCCATAGGCGTCGGCGGCGGGCTCGCACTGCCGGCCGCCGCCCTGATCGCCCAGCACGCGGACTGGCACGCCCTGTTCTTCGCCGCCGCCGGCCTGGGCGTCCTGGCGATCCTGCTGACGCTGGTGGTCGTGCCGGAGAGCGGTGTCCGGGCCGAGGGCCGCTTCGATGTCGCCGGCGCCCTCGGACTCTCCCTCGGTCTCGTCCTGTTCCTGCTGCCGATCACCAAGGGCAGCGACTGGGGCTGGAGTTCCGGTACGACGCTCGGCCTCTTCGCCGCCGCGCTGGTCGTCCTCCTCCTGTGGGGCCTGATGGAGCTGCGCATGAAGGCCCCGCTCGTCGATCTGCGCACCACCGCGCGCCGCGAGGTGCTGCTCACCAACCTCGCCTCGATCATGGTCGGAGTCGCCTTCTACGCGATCTCCCTCGTCCTGCCGCAGCTCCTCCAGCTGCCGACCGCCACCGGCTACGGCCTGGGCCAGTCCATGGTGGTCGCGGGCCTGTGCGTGGCACCGCTGGGCCTCACGATGATGTTCACCGCACCCGTCTACGCCCGGCTGTCGGCGCGGTACGGCCCGAAGCTCACCCTCATGCTCGGCATGCTGATCATCGCGATCGGTTACGGCGCCGGGCTCGGCCTGATGAGCGCCGCCTGGCAGACCATCGTCATCTCGGTCATCGTCGGCGCCGGCATCGGCCTCGCGTACTCCTCCCTCCCGGCTCTGATCAACGGTGCCGTCGACCCGTTCGAGACGGGCGCGGCCAACGGCCTCAACACCCTGATGCGTTCGATCGGTACGTCCGTGTCGAGCGCCGTCATCGGCATGGTCCTCGCCAACACCGCGCACCACGTGGGAGGCGCGGCGGTCCCCACCATGCACGGCTTCCGCGTCTCGTTCCTCATCGCCACCGCGGCGGTCGCCCTCGGCCTGCTGCTCGCGGTCTTCCTGCCGCGCAGCCGGCAGATCTCCGCACCGCAGATGCTGGCCAGCAGCGAGGACGAGATCAGCCGGCCGCAGCAGCCCGGCGCGGCGATCCCGGCGCCCCGCACGGCCCCGGCGGCTCAGCCCGTTTCGGCGGCCCAGCCGGTACCGGCGCCCCGGGCGCCCGCCGCCGGATTCCGCGGCCGCGTCCTGGACCCGGCCGGCCTCCCCGTCGCCCGCGCCCGAGTGGCACTGATCGACCGGCACGGGCGCCGGGCCGGTACCGCCCTCACCGGCCACGACGGCCGCTACTCGGTCGCCGTCCCGGACAGCGGCGCGTACGTACTGGCCGCCATGGTCGCCGGCCACTCCCCGCAGGCCTCGGCGGCCGTGCACCACGGCGAGGACCGCCCGGTCGACATCGACCTGGTCGTCTCGTCCGCGGCGGAACGCGGGACGGCGGTACAGAGGTAGCAGCCGGGATGTGACTCACCCCGGTCGCCGGGCGTCTGCACAGCGGGCGCCCGGCGCCCGGTTACTCCCCGCGCCACGCGGTTACTCCCCGCGCCGCCCGTTACTCCCCCGCGCCACCCGTTACTCCCCCCGCGCCGCCGGGCACGGGCTCGGCCGCTCCGCGAGGGCACGCCTTGATCAGGCGCAGGCCCGCGCTCTGCAAGGGCGCCAGGTCCGGCGTACGGCCCTCGGCCAGCGCCACGCGTACCTGGCCCGCCGCCTCGCGGACCGCGGCAGCGGCCTGCTGCACCTCAGCGCCGGCCGACCGCTGCGTCAGCTCACCGGCCGCCTTGTCCAGGGCATCGACCGCCGCGTCCGCCTCCTGGTCGAGGGCGGACTCCAGTACGGCGTGTTCCAGGTCGCCAATGGCGTCGGACACCGCGAGTGCGAACTTCGCACACCCCACGGCCCGGTCCTGGCCCTCCGTCGGCTGACACCCCACGAGCAGGGCTGCCGCCAGCACCACCGCCGCGGCGCTCGCCATCCGCTGCATGTCGTCACGTCCCTCCGGTGAACCGTCCCCCGCATCGGGAAAGGCAAGCCGGCACGCGCCGGGCACGGCCGCATCCTACGAACGGCGACCGCGCACCGGGAGGGCATTTTCCGCGCATCCGATCAGCGCCGCGCAGAGGGCACATCTCCAGCCAATACCCGGCGGCACGTTGCGGTTGCGACTACTCCTGCCACCTCTGCGCGCCGTTGGGGCGTTGGCCTTCGAGGTCCGGCGCGGCCGGCTCGGCCAACCAGTGACGGCCATCGGTCGTCCAGCCGAGGAACCGGCGTGCCCGGCCCCCGTCCGCCATACCGTCGGCGCCGAACTGCCCACCACCGAGGACCGGCCGCAGCCCGGCGAGCACAGGTGCGAGCCGCGCGGCGACATGGGCAGGATGCCGGGCCACCTCCCCGTCCATCCCGCCGACGATCCGCCGCTGCTCATCAGGTGCGCACAGCGACAAGTGAAAGACCATCTGCCGCCACGCGTACGCCGCATCCTTGACGGTGGCCGGCGGACGCGGCTGCCCCGGTATCCGGGCCGTCAGCCGGCACACGGCGGTGAAGCAGCGGACCGCCAGGTCCCGCGGACCGGCTACGGGAGCGATGCCCACACGGTGCACCAATGTGGCCAGATTGTGCGTGGTCAGAATCTGCGCCTGCTCGATGACGGCACCACTGCTCTATCCCCCACCGACCAGGCAGAAGGGATGCCCGGCAGGATCCGTGAGCACCCGCCACCGCCCCTCACACGGCTGAAGCTCCGGCTTCCCGGCCCCCAGCCCGACCAGCCGCTCCTCGGACTCATCCAAGTCATCCACCGCAAAACACAAATGAAGCTGCTGCGGAACGATCTGGTCCGGCCAGGTCGGCGCCCGATACTCACCCACCCGCTGAAACCCGAGAACAATCCCGCCCCCGCCCTCGTCCCCACCGCGGAGCGCCGCAAATTCCCCAGTCGACTCCGGATGCGGCGCAAGCCCGGTCGCCTGCTGATAGAACGCCGCCAGCGCCAACGGGTCGGGACAGTCGAGCGTGATCGCGGTAAGCCTCATCTGCGGCGGCATGACATGGCACCTCCGGGCCGGCGAACGGACATTCCAGCCCGGCCCGCGCGGCACTCGACGGAGTGCGGCACGGGCCGGGCGGTGTGAACGATCAGGCCCAGTATGCGCGATCAGGCGCGTTGGTACTGCTGGGCGTTGTGCGATCAGGCGCGGTGGTACTGCTGGGCAATGTGCGGCGTGGCACCCAGCTCGCGGGCGGCCTGCTGAGCGAAGTACGGCGTACGCAGCAGCTCGCGCCCGAGCAGCACCGCATCCGCCTCGCCGTCCGCGACGATCTTCTCCGCCTGCTGCGCCTCGGTGATCAGCCCCACGGCCCCCACCGGCAGCCCGGTCTCCTCCTTGACGCGCGTGGCGAACGGCACCTGGTAGTTCGGCACGGCCTCGATCTTCGCGTCCGGCGCGTTGCCACCGGTGGAGGTGTCCAGCAGATCCACCCCATGCGCCTTCAGCTCACCAGCGAACCGCACGGTCTCATCCGCGGTCCACCCGGTACGCCCGTCCTCCGCGTTCTCGCTCAGCCAGTCGGTCGCCGAGATACGGAAGAACAGCGGCAGGTCCTCGGGCCACACCGCCCGCACCGCGTCCACGACCTCCAGCGCGAAGCGCACGCGGTTCTCGTACGACCCGCCGTACTCATCGGTGCGCCGGTTCGTGAAGGGCGACAGGAACTCATTGATCAGGTACCCGTGCGCACCGTGAATCTCAGCGACCTGGAACCCGGCCTCCAGCGCCCGCCGCGCGGTCGCCGCGAACTGCTCCACGATCTCCTTGATCTCCGCCACGGACAGCTCCGCCGGCTCCGTCGACTTCCCGTCGAACGCCACCGCACTCGGCGCGACCGGCTGCCACCCATGCCCCTCACCAGGAGCAATCGGCGCACCCCGATCCACCCACGTCCGCTCGGTGCTGGCCTTGCGCCCGGCATGAGCTATCTGAATACCGGCGACGGCACCCTGCGCCTTGACGAAGTCGGTGATGCGACGGAACGCCGCGACCTGGGTGTCGTTCCACAGCCCCAGGTCATACGGGCTGATCCGCCCCTCCGGACTGACCGCGGTCGCCTCGGCAATGATCAGCCCCGTACCGCCCACGGCCCGCGCAGCCAGATGCTGAAAGTGCCAGTCATTGGGCGCCCCCTGCTCGGGCCCGTCCGGCGCCGCCGAGTACTGGCACATCGGAGCCATCCACAGACGGTTGGGAATGGTCAGCGACCGAAGGGTGATCGGCTCGAACAGTGCGCTCACAACGGGCTCCCTGTACGTGAACGAGGGCGGAGTCGGCCCCGGACAGAGCAAGCCCGAAGCCTTGGTACGACAGACATCGTAGTACGGCAATCATCGAACTAACCAGACCGCCCGACGAACGGATGCCGAACTACGACACTTCTCGTACAACACGATCACGCCAGAGAGCATTCCTGACCACAGGCCGCGTGGCTTGCATCACGCGACCGGCTCCAGCAACGGGGTCCACGCGTCCGCTCACCTTCTCCGCACGATTGCGGCAACACCGAAGCCCCCGACGCCATCAAGCGCATCCCGAGCCACGGCGGCGAAGTGGCCGATGCGTTCCGAGAGCCGGCCCACTTCGACGGCGTGCCGTTCCAGGAAGCGGGCGTTCCCATCGGGACTGTCCGCCGGGGAGTCGCGCAATGCGAGGAGGGTCGTGTGCATGGACCGGAGCGTCGTGTAGACACTGCGAGCGGCCTGCGCCAATGCCAATTGGTCGTGAGCTTCCTGCAGCCGGCGGTCGATCTCTTCCGTATCCCGTTCCCCGACGAACGCACGTCCAGCGATCTTCAAAGCGTTCCGCACTCGCCGGCAGGCACCAGAAAGGCGCCGTACGCATCACGACGCACTTGTCTGCGCCACTGAGCGTGTTCAGCCATGGACTGCGCCCGCACCTGCTGACGCGAAAACCAACCAGTGATGGCCGACGCAACAACCGTGGCGCGTGAGGGCGAGAGGCGCGCCAACGCCCCAGTGCGCCCATTACGCCCTACAGCCGCCCTACTGCCCCGGCGCACTTCACTCCCCGAAAGGGAGCCGTCCCTTCCCCTGCCACGCCTGCCACCACCCATGTCAACATTCCGCTGCCCACCGCGACCATCGCCCTGCGCCGTGCGACGCAACAGGCGCAGGACGCGATCACCGTTCGATGATGCTCGTCGGCAGTGCAATCAGCCCCGGTGGCTGGGCGGTTCAGCTCGGCGTCGAGCTCACTGTGGTGGACGTACGGGCGTCGTGGGGTTCGGGGGTTGGCGGGGTGGGGCGGGCGCCGGTGTGGGTGGCGCCTATGCCGGCGGTCACTACGAAGGCGACGCCGACTGCGGGTGCCAGGTCGGGTATTTGGCCGAGTACCAGCAGGCCGGCGAGGAGTGCGATGGCCGGTTCCAGGCTCATCAGGGTGCCGAAGGCGGAGGTCGTGAGGCGGCGCAGGGCGAGGAACTCGAGGGCGAAGGGCAGTACGGCGCCCAGCGCGGCCAGCCCCAGCATGGCTCCGAGCAGCTTCCAGGTGGCGTGTTCCAGGTCGGAGGGGGCTGCGACGAGGAGGCCGATGAGGCCGGCGACGGGCATGGAGACGGCCAGTCCGTTGAGACCGGTCACGGAGTCGCCCACGCGTTGGGTCAGCAGGATGTAGGCCGCCCAGCAGGCCGCGGCGGCCAGTGCGAAGCCCGCGCCGGCCGCGTCGATGCCGCCACGCCAGGGTTCGGTCAGTGCGACGACACCGATGGCGGCCATGGCTGTCCAGCGTTTACGGCCGCGGCCCGGGCCGTAGAGGGATACGGCCAGCGGGCCGAGGAATTCCAGCGCGCTGGCCGTGCCGAGCGGCAGCCGGGTCACGGCGAGCATGAAGAACACCATCATGCCCGCGCTGACCGCGCCCAGCATGGTGCACGCCACCAGGTCGCGGCCGGCGAAGTCGCGCAGGCGGGGCCGTATCAGGGCCAGCAGGAGCAGACCGGCCCACGCCAGCCGCAGCCCTGTCGCGCCCAGGGCTCCGAGCTGATCGACCAGCGGAACCGACAGCGCCAGGCCGAGCTGGATGGTGGACATGGAGGCAACGGCCATCAGGGCCCCGGTCGCGGACGTGGGCAGGCGCGGACCTGTGCGGTGTTTCAGCAAGCTCATGGATCCGAGTAGACGGTGTTCGGACCGTTCGCGTCCACGTGCCGATCATCAACAGTCCGTTCGCAGATCGTGGACAATGGTGGAATGGAGACGCGCCGACTGCGGATGCTGGTGGAGCTGTCCCGCCTGGGGTCCATGCGTGCGGTGGCCGACACACTGGCCACGACCACCTCGACGGTCTCGCAGCAGATCGCCGCCCTGGCGGACGAAGTGGGCACCGCGTTGACCGAACCGCACGGGCGCATGGTCCGGCTGACGCCCGCGGGCCGCCGGCTGGCCGAGCACGCGGTGACGATCCTCTCCGCCGTCGAGACGGCGCGCCACGACCTCGCCCCGGGAGGCGAGCCCAACGGCACCCTGCGCGTGGCAGGCTTCGCCACCGCCATCCGCGCCCACCTGCTGCCCATCGTCACCGCCCTGACCACGAGCCACCCCCGCCTCCGTGTCCTGGTCCGCGAACACGAACCCGCCGAGGCACTGCAGCTCCTGGCCGAGGACGCCACCGATCTGGCCCTGACCTACGACTACAACCTGGCGCCCGCGGCCGAGGACCCCGTGGTGAACACCACTGCCCTGTGGGCCGCCCGCTGGGGCCTGGGTGTCCCCGCGCAGGCCGGCATCCGGGAGGGGACCTCGCTGGAGGTCTTCGCCCAGCTCGCCGGGCAGGACTGGATCGTCAACTCGCGCAACACCGCGGACGAGACCGTCATCCGCACGCTTGCCTCCATGGCGGGCTTCACCCCGCACATCACCCACCAGGCCGACAGCCTCGACCTCGTACAGGGCATGATCACGGCTGGGCTCGGCGTGGGCCTGCTCCCGCTGGGGACCGTCACGTTCCCGGCTGTACGGTTCCTCCCGCTCACCGCCCCCGACGTAGAACAGCGCGCGTACGCCGTCGCCCGCCACGGTCGCCTGGACTGGCCGCCGCTCGCCCTGGTCACCGACCTCCTCGTCAAGCGGTCGGGGCAGTCCGGGTAGTCCGGGCCATCCGGGCGGCCCGGGCGATCCGAGCGGTCCACGACCGGGCAACACCCCGGCCGGCCCCCGTCGGCCCGGACATCGAAGAGCCCCGTCAGATGCCGTGATCAGCGGGATTAGCCTGTGCCCGGCACACCGAACACACCGGACGGAAGGAATCGTGATGGCGACCACGGCACGGGCCACGGTGCAGCAGGACGATGCACGCGTACGCGTCACCCGCTGGGATTTCGAGCCCGGCACCAGCACAGGTCCGCACGTGCACGAGCACGACTACGTCGTGGTGCCGCTCACCGACGGCACGACCAGGATCCTCACAGCCGGTGGAGCAGCCTCATCAGAACTGAGGGCGGGCGTGTCCTACACACGTCCCGCAGGCGCCGAGCACGAGGTCGTCAACGCGGGCGACTCCTTCCTGGCCTTCGTCGAGATCGAGCTCAAGGAGCCCGCGGCACACGCGTCAGCACCTGCCGCACCCTGAAACGGACGCCCTCCGGCGGCAGGAGCCGCTGTCGCCGGGAGTCGGGCTCCCCGGTTGCCTTGGCCCGGTTGCCTTGGCAGGCCCTCGCGAGCGGGCCGACAATGGCGGCAACGCAGCAGCCACCACATGCCGGTCGACCAGGAGGCAGCTATGCGTCAGACCCATCTCACCGCGGAGTCCGCTGACTACACCGGCGCCCGCGAGAAGCTGCGCGAAGCCGAGATCGACCTGATGCGCCATCGCGAGCAGGTCGCTGAGATGCGGCGTCGGCTGCCACCGGGCCCCGTCGTCGAGGACTACGTGTTCGAGGAAGGCCCTGCGGACCTGAGCGCCGGTGACACGCCGGTGCAGTCCGTGCGGCTGAGTGAGCTGTTCACCGGGCCCGATCGCGAGCTGGTGGTCTACCAGCTCATGTACGGCAAGCGACAGACGGAGCCCTGCCCCATGTGCACGATGTGGCTCGACGGGTTCAACGGAATCGCCCACCACATCGCGCAGAACGTGGACCTCGTGGTCGTCGCCGCGGCCGAGCTGCCCGCCCTGCGCGCGCACGCCCGCGACCGGGGGTGGACGAACCTGCGTCTGCTCAGCGCCGGAGCGAGCACCTTCAAGTACGACCTCGGCAGCGAGGACGCCGAGGGCAACCAGGACTCGACCGTGTCGGTGTTCACCCGCGACAGCGACGGGTCCGTACGCCACTTCTACTCGGCCCACCCGAGGATGTCCGACGACATCGACGAGCGCGGCATCGACCTGCTCGCCCCGGTGTGGCACCTCCTCGACCTCACCCGCCGAGGCCGCGGCGACTGGAACGCCGCGCTCAGCTATTAGCAGGCAGTAGGCAGTTTCCAGAAGGCCTTGGAAGGCCACGTAGAGCGCACCCGCAGGGCGCCCCGGACGGAGATCACACTCCGGCCCGTGGGCGCCCTTCGCCATGCTCGCAACAACCAGGCGCACACCGGGCACCCCCTTGTCACCGTATGATGACATCACTTGATGACATGACCGGGCGGCCGGTTCGACAGGAGGAAACCGCTGTGCGCGACGCAGGTACGACCCCCTCGTGGAAGGAGCGGGCGCTGGTGCCGGTGCTGCTCTCGGTGGGGATGCTGGTGGCGGTCGTCAGCAGTCTGGGGGCGCCGCTGATCCCGACGATCGCGCGGGTCGACCATGTGTCCCTGGACGTGGCCCAGTGGTCGCTGACGGTGACCATGCTGGTGGGCGCGGTGGTGACGCCGCTGATGGGGCGGCTGGGGGACGGACCGCAGCGTCGGCGGGTCATCCTCGGCGGGCTGGCGCTCACGCTCGCGGGGAGTCTGCTGGCGGCCCTGCCGACCGGTTTCACCGGGCTGGTCGTGGGGCGCGCGTTCCAAGGCATCGGCATCGCGCTCACCCCGCTGGCCATGGCCACCGCGCGGGACGCCCTGCCGCCCGAGCGCGCCCGGCACACCGTGGCCACCCTTTCTCTCACCGCCGCCGCCGGCGTGGGCCTGGGCTACCCGCTCACCGGCATACTCGCCCAGTACCTGGGGCTGCACGCGGGCTTCTGGTTCGCGACGGTGGCCGCTGCGCTGGCGCTGGCCGCCCTCGCCGTCGTGCTTCCCCCCTCGCCGCAGCGGCCCAAGCATCCGCTGGACGTCCTCGGCGCTGTGCTGCTGGCCGCGGGGCTGGCCGGGCTGCTCTACGCGACCACGGTGGGCGGCCGTTGGGGCTGGGCGTCGGGGCGGCTGCTCGGTCTGGTCGCGGTCTCGGTGCTGCTGCTGGTCTGGTGGATGGTGCACGAGCTGCGCACCGAGCACCCGCTGGTGGACATGCGGCTGGTCCGCGACCGGTCGGTGCTCGCCTCCGACCTCACGGCGCTGCTCTCCGGGGTGGGGATGTACGTGATGCTGTCGCTGGTGCCCCAGTACGTCCAGACGCCGGAGTCGGCCGGTTACGGGTTCGGCGCCTCGGTCGTGGTCGCCGGGCTGATCCTGACGCCCTTCTCGGTGGCCAGCATGGTGTCGGGCCGGCTCGTCCGGCTGGTCTCCCGCACCGTCCCGCCGGGCCGGCTGCTGCCCCTGGGCTGCCTGATCTGCCTGTGCGGCACCGCGCTGTTCACGGGCGTACGGGGCGGGCTCTGGGAGGCGTTCGTCGCCATGGGGCTCATCGGTCTGGGCGCCGGTGTCACCATGTCCGTGATGCCCGCGCTGATCGTGGGTGCGGTGCCGGCGCACGAGACGAGCAGCGCGATGAGCTTCAACCAGGTGGTGAAGTACATCGGGTACTCCGGGGGCAGCGCGTTCAGCGCGGCCGTCCTCGCCGCCCACCCGGGGGCGCAGGGGCTGCCCGCCGAACACGGGTACCGGGTCGCCGGGCTCGCCGGCTGCGCGGTCTGGGTGCTCACCGCCCTCACCGGGTACCTGCTGGTGCGCAAGCAGCGCCCCGCCGCGCCGTCCCGGAAGGTGTCGGAGTCCCATGAGCCGGCGCCGGGCGACGCGGCACGTAGGGTGATCGCGACGGGGCGCGGCTCCGGAGGCACGGCGGACACGGAGGCACAGCGGTGAGCGGGACGCAGGAAGCACGCCGCAGGGACTCGGCACGCAGTCGCGAGTCGCTGCTGCGCGCGGCGGGCGAGCTCTTCGCCGAGCGCGGTTTCGACCGCACCACGACCCGCGACATCGGCCGGCACGCGGGCGTGGACCCCGCCCTCATCGCCCGCTACTTCGGGGGCAAGACGCAGCTGTACCTGGCCACGGTCGAGGCCGAGCACGGCGACGCGGATCCGAGCGACCTGCTCGACCCGGAACGGCTGCTGTACATCCTGAAGCGGGCCGACCACCGGGGGCTCGTCCCCGTCCTCCAGGTCGCCGTCCAGCACCTGGCCGAGCCGGCGGCCGAGGGGGCCGCGCGCGCCGCGCTCCACGAGCGGCTGGTGGAGCCCCTGCACCGGCGCTTCGCGGCGGAGGGGCTGGAGCGGCCCCGGCTGCGGGCCGAGATGATCGTCGCGGCGATCATCGGGGTCGCGCTGGGCCGGGGCTCCGGGGCGTTCGACGAGCTCGGCGAGGTGGCACCGGGCGACCTGGGCGCCCTGCTGCTCGACACCCTGGCCGCCGGGGCCTGACGCACGGGCTCAGGCCAGCTCGAACCCGTGGTAGTGCGCCACCGCCACGCCGTCACCGATCTGCCGGTACGTTCCGACGCCGCCGATGAACGGCATGAACACCCGTTGTTTTCCAGGGATGTTGGCGCCCATGTACCACGAGGCGGCCTGCGGCATCAGCGTGAGGTCCGCGAGGTCGTTGGTGGTGTTCACCCAGTTGTCCTCGGCCTCGGGCACCGCCTCCATGCGGTGCAGCCCGCGCTCGCGGAGGTACTCCAGCGCGCGGGTGATCCAGTCGACGTGGTACTCGATCGAGGTCATCATGTTGGACAGCACCGACGGGCTCTGCGGGCCGGTGACCATGAAGAGGTTCGGGAAGCCGGCCGACATCAGTCCCAGGTACGTACGCGGTCCGTGTGCCCACTTCTCGCGC
Organism: Streptomyces sp. NPDC047117; assembly: GCF_040643545.1. NCBI lineage: Bacteria > Bacillati > Actinomycetota > Actinomycetes > Kitasatosporales > Streptomycetaceae > Streptomyces > Streptomyces sp. NPDC047117. The sequence goes on from NZ_JBEYUN010000010.1 coordinate 287,401, forward strand.
AGGGTGCGGCCCTCGCCGCGTATCTCCATGGCGTTCAGCGCGCCGGTCATCGCGTCGAAGCCGGTGGCGAGGACGATCACGTCGCAGTCGTACGCGCGCTCGTGGTCCGCTCCGCCGGTGACGATCCCGCGTGCGGTGATGCGGCGGACCGGCTGTTCGTTGAGGTCGACGAGCGACACATGGTCCTGGTTGTAGACCTCGAAGTAGCCGGTGTCGACGCACATCCGCTTGCTGGCGATCGGATACGTACGCGGCGACAGCTTCTCGGCCAGCTCCGGGTCCCGGACCTTCGCGCGGATCCGGCCGCGCACGTACTCGGCGGCGACCTCGTTGGCCTGGGCGTCCCTGAGGACGTCCTTGAAGGCGCTGGAGAAGCACAGGCCGCCGTCGGCCCACCGTGTGTCGAGCTCGCGCCGGATCTCCTCGGCGCCGGTCTCCGTCAGGGTGCGTGTGCTCTCCGGGCACCGGAAGCCGGTGCGCGACATCCGGCTGTACTCCCGGATCTCGGGGTAGTGCTTCCGGGCCTCGGCCAGCCGCTCCTCGTTGGGCCCGTTGTGGGCCGGCACGGCGAAGCTCGGCGTGCGCTGGAAGACGGTGAGTTCCGCGACGACGGGCGCGATGGCGGTGATCGTCTGGAGTCCGGACGAACCGGTGCCGATGACGGCGACCCGCTTCCCCGCCAGGTCGACGCCGTCGTGCGGCCAGCCGGACGTCCAGTACACCTCGCCCGCGAAGTCCTCCAGTCCTTCGAAGACGGGCCGGGAGGGGACCGAGAGGCACCCGGTCGCCGCGATCACGTACCGCGCGGTCCGGGACGTCCCGTCGTCGGTCGTCACCGTCCACCGGTGCGTGTCCTCGTCCCAGTCCAGTCGCTCGACCCGGGTGCCGAAGGTGATGTCCTCGCGCAGGCCGTAGCGGTCCGCGACGTGCCGTGCGTAGGACAGCAGCTCCGGCTGGGCGGCGTAGCGCTCGCTCCAGTCCCACTCCTGCTGGAGCGCCGGGTCGAAGGAGTAGGAGTACTCGACGGACTCGATGTCGCAGCGCGCACCCGGGTAGCGGTTCCAGTACCAGGTGCCGCCGACGTCGTCGCCCGCCTCGATGATCCGTGCTGCGTAACCGAGTTGGCGCAGCCTGTGCAGTTGGTAGAGGCCCGCGAAACCGGCACCGATGATGATGACGTCGAGATCGGGGGCCGAGCCCCGCGGGGCACCGGACATGCGGTCAGACATGGCTGCTCACGCTCCCCCGGGCGAACGAGGCGACGAAGCGGTTGATGTGGTCGGCGACGACGTTCATGCCGGTTTCCTGGCCGGGGAGGATGCCGGCCATCTGGAAGTACGCGTGCATCTGGCCCTCGGCCTCGGCGAGCGTGACCGGCACCCCTGCCTCCTCCAACGCCCGTGCGTATGCGACGCCTTCGTCGTGCAGGGGGTCGTACTGGGCGACGTACACCAGCGCCGGCGGCAGTCCCGCGTGGCTCGTGGCGCGCAGCGGGGACGCGTCCGGGTGGGTGCGGGCCGCCTCGTCCGCGAGGTAGTGCCCCCAGAACCACCGCATGGTGTCCCGGCTGAGCAGCAACTGGTTCTCGGGCGCCAGGTAGGACGCGGTGTCCGGGTCGCAGTCGGTCACGGGATAGATCAGGACCTGGTGGTCGATCCTCGGCCCCGCCTTGTCGCGCGCCCACAGCGTCATCACCGCGCTGATGTTCCCGCCCGCGCTGTCCCCCGCGACGATCAGCGGAGCGCCCTCGGGCGCCAGCTCGGCGGCGTGTGCGGCCACCCATTGCAGAGCGGTCCAGCTGTCCTCGACGGCGGTCGGGAAGGGGTGCTCGGGGGCCTTGCGGTAGTTGACGAGCACCACGGTCGACTGTGTGGCGTTCGCCAGCCTGCGGCCCACGTGGTCGTACTGCAGGTCGATGTCGCCGAGGACCCAGCCACCGCCGTGGTAGTAGACGATGACCGCCCGCGGCACGCCTTCGGGCCGGAGGACGCGGACCCGGAACCGGCCTCCCTTGCCGTCGAGCCGGAGGTTCCGTACGGCGCCGACCTCCGGGCCGCGCCCGCTCAGCCCGGCCAGGACCGGCCCGCTCATCCGGGCGATCGCCGGTGTCGACTCATGGATCGCCGGGCCGTCGGCCTCGGCGAGTTGGGCCAGAAACGCCTGGGATACGGGTTCCAGCGGCATGACACCAGCTCCTCTCATCGGCGCGCCTTCGCGTCGTCCGCGCGGTCACGAGCGCCGACGCACCACCGTAAGGTCGTTCTCCGCGCAACGGCAGAGCACCTCCGGCCTCACTCCCCCTCACGAGCGGTCCCGTCAGCCGCCGTTCTGCTCGGGCAGCGGCCTCCGCAGCAGGTGGGCGCCGGTGCAGGCGGCCAGTACGGCGACGCAGGCCGTGAAGGTCAGGCCCGCGCCGCGGAGTCCGAGGGCGACGGTGAGGGCGCCGACGCCGACGACCGGGAGGGAGATTCCGGTGTAGGCGACGACGAAGAAGGTGGAGATGGTGCCGCCGCGGTGTTCGGCGGGCGCGGCGGCCGCGACGGACGTCAGGGCCGCGCGGAAGGCCAGCCCCTGGCCGAGGCCGCCGCACAGGGCGCCGGCGACGAGCAGCGGCAGCAGTTCGGCGACGAGCGAGCCCGCCACCATCGCGAGCCCCGCCACGAGGACGAAACAGCCGCACGGGAGCGCCCGGCGCGCCCCCAGCTTCCCCGTCAGCGACTGCCCCGCCGTCGAGCCCAGGAAGACCGAGGAGACCACCGCGCCCGACACCGCGAGGTTCGCCACGCCCAGCGTCTGGGCCTCGAAGGCCGGGGCCACGGCGGTGAAGAGGCCCAGCAGCGAGAATCCGGCGAAGGCGGCGAACGCCGAGGGCGCGAACACACTGCGGGCCTCGGCCGGTACGACCAGGCCCTGCGGTGCGAGCCGTGGCCACCGCTGGGGGTGGTCGACCGTCTCGGGCAGCAGCAGTACCAGGACGCACGCGGGCACGAGCAGCGCGAGGTGGGCGAGGAAGGGCAGGCTGAGCGGCCACGGCGCGTACTGGGCGAGGATCCCCGCCAGCAGCGGGCCGCAGCCGAGACCGCCCATGTTCGCGGCCGCGGCGGCGAACCCGGCACGCGACTTCCTTTCCTGCGGGGCCAGTTCGAGCACCGCGGCGGTGGCGGCGCCGCTGAACAGCCCGGCGGAGAAGCCGGAGAGCAGCCGGCCGGCGAAGAGCAGCGGCAGACCGCCCTCGCTCAGGAAGCACACGGCGCTGAGCGCGGAGAAGGCCAGCGCCGCGAACAGGACGGGGCGGCGGCCGACCCGGTCGGAGTAGTTCCCCGCGAGCAGCAGTACGGCGATGACGCCGAGCGCGTAGACGGCGAACACCACCGTCACGATCAGCTCCGAGAAGCCGAGTTCCTGGCGGTACAGCCCGTAGAGCGGGGTGGGCAGCGTGGTGCCCGCCATGCCCACGGCGAACACGGCCGCCGCTGCCGGATAGCCGGGGCGTCGGCCCGCACCTTGACGAACGATCATGTCCCCACGGTACGAGCCGGTCGCGCTCCGGTGCCTCAGCTCGCGTCCGCCGTGGCGGCCACCGCGTCCGTGACCAGCCGGTCCAGGCCGGGGAGGGCGTGGGAACGGCGCTGCAGGGCCCGCGCGCGGGCACGGCAGACGCGGTCCTCCAGTACGGAACGTACGGCCGTGGCCAGGGATTCGCGTGTGAGGTCCTGGACGTCGATACGGCGGCCCACACCGATCTCCTGGAGCCGGGCGGCGTTGTGGGACTGCTCGGCGAAGAGCGGGACGGCCACCATGGGGACGCCGGCGGCCAGCGCCTCGCGGGTCCCGTTGAAGCCGGCGTGCGTGATGAACGCGTCGCTCGACCGCAGGAGCAGCTCCTGCTGGACGAACGAGGTCAGGTGGACGTTGTCGGCGCGGGCGCCGGTCCACTCCGCCGGGTCGTTGCCGGCGCCGAGCGCGACGACGCCGGTGACCGGCAGTTCGCCGAGCGCCCCGATGATGGTGTCGAGGAGGCGCGCGGCGCCGTCGCCGGGGAAGTGGGTCGCGTTGGAGCCCAGCGTGGCGAGGACGAGCGGGCGGTCGGCGGGCAGCCCGGCGATCTCCGGGTCGAGGATCTCCTCGGCGGCGGGCGCGGGCACCCGGTAGTAGTGGGCGCTGGGCAGCCGCTGTGCCTCGGGGTAGAAGTCCTCCGGCACGACGCCTGCCCGGAAGGTGCGGAAGACGTGCCAGGGGTCGGCGACCGGGTCCATGCCCAGCTCGGCGCGCTGCTTGTTGATCTCCTCGGTGACGGCCGGGTGGCCGTACGGCGCCATGGGGGCGATGTCCAGTACGCCGTGCGGGATGCCGAGCCGTTCACCGGCCAGATAGCCGCCGAACTCGGTGGACTCGTGCAGGATCAGGTCGGGGCGCCAGTCGCGGCACACCTCGACGAGATCGCGGGCGCAGGGGCCGGCCAGCCGGCCCACGAAGGCGCGCGCGAAGAACTCCGGCTCCAGCTCGATGGTGACCGAGCCGAACCGGCGCATGTCGGCCGGCGGCCGCAGGTCGCCCCGTTGCAGCTCCTCGCCGAGCCCCACCACGTTCGGCAGCCGCAGCGCGGTCAGCCCGCGCCGCTCGATGTGGTCCGCGACGGCCGCCCCGGTGGCGACGGCCACCTCGTGACCCGCCCGCCGGGCGCTCTCGGCCGCCGGCAGCACCAGCGGCGCGAGGTGCGAATAGCTGGCCTGGGCGGTGAAAAGGATGCGCAAGATGGTTCGCTCCCTCGGACGCCGCGCAGCCGTCATCCAGGTCGTACGCGGCTGGGACTGGGGAAAATCAACAACTGTTGAGCAGCCTAACCGTCCGGATTCCGGAGCCTTTGAGCGGGGCGCACCGTACCGCGCAGTGACGAATGCGTCACTGAATTCCCATGAACCGTTCCCCGCTCCGCCCGATGCGGGCATCTTGGGCCCATGCCGCAGAATCTGCCCAGGATGCGTCACTTATCCATGCCGTCGCGCACTCCGTCCGGTGCGCGGGAGACGGCACCCCGGGGCGGCCGGTCCAGGGCCGCCACACCTGACTGCCCGTCACCGCCTGCCGCCGGGACCGGCACCGCCCGGCTGGTCGGCGTCGACCTCGCCCGCGGCCTCGCGGTACTGGGCATGTTCGCGGCCCATGTGGGCCCCGACCCGTCGGACGGCGGCCCGGTGGGCTTTTTCATGGAGGTCGCGCGGGGCCGCTCCTCCGCCCTCTTCGCGCTGCTCGCCGGCTTCTCGATCGTCCTCATCACCGGCCGCCCCGAACCCCGCACCGGGCGCGCGGGCCGGCAGGCCATGACCCGGGTCTCCATCCGCGCGGTCATCCTGCTGGTCCTGGGAACGGCGCTCACCGCACTGGACACCTCCATCGACGTGATCCTCGCCTACTACGCGGTGGCGTTCGTCGTGGCACTCCCCCTGTACCGGCTCGGCGCGGGCGCCCTCGCGACGATCGCCGCCGCCACGGCGCTGGTGTTCCCCCAGGACCTGTTCCTGCTCAAGGTCTGGATCGCCGGGAGCAGCTGGGGCGATGTGGTCGACGCCCACGATCCGCTGCGCGCGGTCAACGGCTACGACGGCGTCATGGACCTGCTGTTCACCGGCTCGTATCCGGTGCTGACCTGGATTCCGTTCCTGATCGCCGGCATGGCGGTGGCCCGGCTCGACCTCACCCGGACCGCGGTGCGGATCCGGCTCGCGTACACGGGTGCCGCGCTGGCGGCGCTCGGTTACGGCGGCTCCTGGCTGGCCATGCGCCTGATCCCGAACGTCTCCGCCGCCGTCGCGGCGGGCTCGGACGGCGACTCCCCGTCCTCGGCCTGGTGGTCCGACACCGTCGGCGAGCCCACCGTCCTCTTCCGGGAGTGGCTGCTGGTGGCCGCGCCGCACAGCCAGACCACCCCGTCGATCATGGGCAACACCGGCGTCGCCCTCCTCGTGGTGGCCGGCTGTTTCCTCGCCCTGGACCGGCTGCCCGGCTTCCGGCGGGTGGCCGCGCCGGTCATCGCGGTCGGCGCGATGTCCCTGACGGCGTACGTGCTGCACATCGTGGCCATCCGGACGCTGGGCACGGAGGACTGGTCCGACGCCAGTGAGCCGCTGACGCTGCTGGGCTTCGCCGTCGGCGCGATGGTGTTCGCTCTCGTGTGGCGGCGGCTGTTCCGGCGCGGGCCGCTGGAGTACCTGCTGTACCGGGCCACCCAGCCGGCGCGTCACGTCCGATGAGTCCTGCCGCCGGGCGGCCGGTCGGGTCAGTGACCGTCGCGGCCGGCGGCCAGGAACCCGCGCAGCGCGGCCTCCTCCTCGGCGCTGAGGCCGGTGACGAACTGCTCCAGCGCGGCGATCGGATCCGGCCCCTTGTCCAGGGCCTGGTGCATCATCTCCGCGGTCAGTTCGGCGGCGTTCTTGGCCGGCCGGTAGGCGCCGCGCCGGCCTCCGGCGTCCCGTACGACCAAGTCCTTGTCGTGCAGCCGCTTCAGGATGGTGTGGATGGTGTTGTACGCGAGGTCGCCGCCGATCCCGGCCTGCACCTCCGCCGGCGTCAGCGGCTCCTCGGTCGCCCACAGGGCGGCCAGTACCTCGCTCTCCAGCGTCCCGGCGCTGCGGCGTTCCCCTCTGCCACGAGGGTTTCTCCCTGTCATGCGTGCACCCTACAGCTCGTAGGGCGCACCCGCGCCGCCCGACCGGCCCGCCTTTCCCTTGGCCGCGAGCAGCTCGGCCAGCAGCTCCTCCCACCGGCCGCGGATGCGGTCGGGGGCGTAGCGGCGGGCCGCCTCCGCGGCGCGCCCGCCGAGCTTCCTGCGCAGGTCGCGGTCCTCGACGAGGCGGGTGAGCGCGGCGGTCATCCCCTCGATGTCGCCGAGGGGTACGAGCAGGCCGTCCTCGCCGTCGGTGATGATCTCGCGGGGGCCGTGCGGGCAGTCGAAGCTCACCGGCGGGATGCCGTGGCTCATCGCCTCGGCCAGCACCATGCCGAACCCCTCGCGTCGTGAGGCGAGGGCGAAGACCGAGGCCTTGGCGAGCTCCTGGTCGAACTCCTGCGTGGCGCCCATCAGGTAGACGTGGTTGTAGAGATGCCGGTCGTGGATGAGCTTCCGCAGGCGGTCGTGTTCGGGTCCCGCCCCGAAGATGCGCAGCTGCCATTCGGGGTGCGCCCGGGCGACCGGCTCGAAGGCCTTGATGAGCTTGGCGAAGCCCTTGCCCTTGACCAGCCGGCCGGCGGCGACGACGAGCGGCCGGTCGAGCGCGGAGAGCGGCGGGACGCCCTCTTCGGAGAGCGGGTTGGGGACGCAGACGACGCGGACGCCGCCGTCGCCGAGCCGCTGCCGGTAGGCGTCCTCGTCGGCCGCGGTCAGCACGGTCACCGCGTCCAGCCGCGGGTACCAGCGGTCGATCTCGCGGGCGAGTTCCGGCTTGTGGTGGGAGTAGTGCAGGTGTTCCTGGCCGACGCGGACGACCGACGCGGGCGCGAAGCGGGCGGAAAGGAGGTTCAGGGCGGGCCGGGTGGTGATCAGCACGCCGTCGCGCAGGGAGCGCAGGTAGCGCACGACGCGCTGGTCGGTCAGGCGGTTGAACCGGTCGTAGCGGACCTCGGCCTCCGGGACGAGCCGGCTGGGGCGGCGCCGCCGCCGGTACGCGAGCGGACGGGTCCAGCGGGACGGCGGGTCGGTGCCGTCGACCAGCGGGGTCAGCCGGACGCCGGGGTGCAGCGGGAAGCGGGGTTCGGCGCGGTGCCGGTGGACGCTCACGACCTCGACGTCGTGGCCGGCGGCGGCGAGCGCGTTGGCCTGGTTGACGACGGTGCGCACGGTCCCGCCCACCGCGTAGGCGTTGAGCAGCAGGAAGCGGATTTTCATCGGGCGACCTCCCCGTCGCAGACGATCGAGAGGTTGTCCTGAATGGTGTAGTACGGCTCGAACCGCCGGCCGTCGGAGGTCTGGGCGGGGTAAGTGAAGATCTTCTTCTTGCCGTGCACGTCGTCCAGATGACGCCCCAGCCGGAGTTCCTCCTCCTGCCCGTCGGGGACGAGGTAGAGGTCCCAGACCCGTTCGCCCTCCGGCGTGGCGGCGGCGAGCCCGTCCAGCGGGACGGACACCTCGAACCGCGTTTCCCGGCCCTCGGCTGACAGTCGCAGTGCCGCGTCGGGTGCGCCGCGCACCCGGGCGATCAGCGCGCCGGCTCCGGTGGCCGCGCCCACGACTCGGCCGATGATCCGGACCCGGCCGTCACGCGGCCAGACCTCGGCCACTTCGGCGTGTGCGGGCCCGGTGCGGTCCGGCGGGTCGTGCATGACGCGCTCCTCCTGCAGCTGATCCGACAACCTGTAGGGTCACGGTCAGTAACCCTACAGGATGTAGGACCACGGGGCCGGTGATCACCGCACGGACCGCCCGGGTACCCCGTACGGCTCCTCCGACGCCTGCGGGCCACGACATCCGGGGCCGGCGGGGCGCCCTGAACCTCTCCGCGCGGCGCGCTCCATAGGATCCGTACGGCCAGCACCCTGCGACGGAGGAACCACCCGCCATGGCCCACGCATCCGGCCCGCTCGACGAGTTGGACCGCAAGATCATCGCGGCCCTGACCGCGAACGCCAGGACCAGCTTCGCCGAGATCGGCACGGCCATCGGCCTGTCTGCCACCGCGGTCAAACGCCGGGTGGACCGGATGCGCGAAACCGGCGTGATCACGGGGTTCACCGCAACGGTCCGGCCCGCCGCGCTCGGCTGGCGCACCGAGGCGTACATCGAGGTGTACTGCGACGGCGCGGCGCCGCCCCGCCGGATCGCCGAGGTCGTCCGCAGGTACCCCGAGATCACCGCCGCCATGACGGTCTCCGGCGGCGCCGACGCGCTGCTGCACGTCCGGGCGACCGACGTGGAGCACTTCGAAGAGGTGCTGGAGCGCATCCGGACCGAGTCCTTCATCCGCAAGACGATCAGCTACATGGTCCTCTCGCACCTGATCCCGGACAGCCCGGAGGCCGGCGCAGGATCCTCCGCCGTCCAGGGCTACGGCCCCGACGACTCCGCCTCCCCCGTCCGTTAGGGCGACCCCACACGGATCATCGGACACACCCGTTCCACCGACGCACGAACCCTGCGCGGAACCGACCATCTGCGCACGTTCGCTGCGCCGGTACGCAGCGTTCCGGACTTGTCCGGCACAACAGCGGCTTTCTACCGTTGAGACATCCCAACGTCACCCACCGATGACCCCGCGTCACCGGTGGGACGCCCCTTGCCGTGTCGCCGGAAACGGAGGACCCCGCCGTGCCCGAACCCGTGTCCGCACTCGTGCGCGAGCCCGTGCCCGTCGAGCCCGTCCCCGCCGGGGCCATACCGGTAGCGGCCGTGCCCGAAGAGGCCGTGCGCACGATCGTGCGCCCGCCTCGTGTACCGCGTCCGCGGCGCTACCTGGTCTGCGAACCGCGCCACTTCGAGGTGCGCTACGCCATCAACCCCTGGATGCGCGACGCCGCGCCGGTGGACACCGCGCTGGCGCAGCGCCAGTGGGCGGCGCTGGTCCAGGCGTACCGCGACCACGGCCACACGATCGAGACCGTGGAGCCGGTGGCGGAGCTGCCGGACATGGTGTTCGCGGCGAACTCGGCGCTCGTCGTGGGCGGCCGCGTGTTCGGCTCACGCTTCCTCGCCCCGGAACGCCGCCCCGAGTCCGCCGCGTACGAGGCATGGTTCCGGGCGGCCGGGTTCGACGTACGGACCCCGGAGGCGGTGTGCGAGGGCGAGGGCGACCTCGTACCGGTCGGCGACTACCTCCTGGCCGGTACGGGCTTCCGTACGACGCGGGAGGCGCACGGGGAGGTGCAGGAGTTCCTCGGCGTGCCGACGATCGGCCTGCAGCTGGTGGACCCGTACTTCTACCACCTCGACACCGCCCTCTTCGCGCTCGACGACACCAACGTCGCCTACTACCCGGAAGCCTTCTCACCCGGCAGCCTGGAAGTGCTGCGCCGGCTGTTCCCCGAGGCAGTGACGGCCACCCGGGAGGACGCGATGGCGTTCGGCCTCAACTCCGTCTCCGACGGCTGCCACGTCTTCGTCGCCCCGCAGGCCGAGGGGCTCGTCGAACAGCTCGCCCGCCACGGCTACGTCCCCGTCCCCGTCGACCTGTCGGAGTTCCACAAGGCCGGCGGCGGCATCAAGTGCTGCACCCAGGAGGTCCGTCCATGACCGCGCCCACCCGCCCCTCCGCCGCCCCCCAGAGCCGCTCGCCGCAGGACCCGGCCACCCGCTCGTCGGCGGAGCTGATCCGCGCGGAGGCCCCCGTCCTCGCGCACAACTACCACCCGCTCCCGGTGGTCGTGGCGCGCGCCGAGGGCGTCTGGGTCGAGGACGTCGAGGGCCGCCGGTACCTCGACATGCTCGCCGGGTACTCGGCCCTGAACTTCGGCCACCGCCACCCGGCGCTCATCGAGGCCGCACACCGCCAGCTCGACCAGGTCACCCTCACCTCGCGCGCCTTCCACCACGACCGGCTGGCCGGCTTCGCCGAGGAGCTGGCGGCCCTGACGGGCCTGGACATGGTCCTGCCCATGAACACCGGCGCCGAGGCCGTGGAGAGCGGCATCAAGGTGGCCCGCAAGTGGGCGTACGACGTCAAGGGCGTCGCTCCCGACCAGGCCACGATCGTGGTCGCCGCGGACAACTTCCACGGCCGCACCACCACGCTCGTCAGCTTCTCCACCGACCCTCAGGCACGCGCGGGGTACGGCCCCTACACGCCCGGCTTCCGCGTCGTCCCGTACAACGACCTCGCCGCCCTCGAAGCGGCCGTGGACGAGACCACGGCCGCCGTGCTCATCGAGCCGATCCAGGGCGAGGCCGGCGTGGTCATCCCCGACGACGGCTACCTCACCGGCGTCCGCGAGTTGACCCGGCGGACCGGCTGCCTGTTCATCGCCGACGAGATCCAGTCCGGCCTGGGGCGTACGGGCCGCACGCTGGCCGTGGAACACGAGGGCGTGGTCCCCGACGTCCTGCTGCTCGGCAAGGCGCTCGGCGGCGGCATCGTCCCGGTCTCCGCCGTCGTCGCCCGCCGCGAGGTGCTGGAGGTGCTGCACCCGGGCGAGCACGGCTCGACGTTCGGCGGGAACCCGCTGGCCACCGCGGTCGGCTCGGCCGTCATCGGGCTGCTGAGCACCGGCGAGTACCAGCGCCGCGCCACCGAACTGGGCGAGGTGCTGCGCACCGGGCTCGACGGCCTGGTCGGCAAGGGTGTCACCGGCTACCGGGCACGCGGCCTGTGGGCGGGGGTGGACGTCGACCCCGCGCTGGGCACGGGCCGCGCGATCAGCGAACGCCTCATGCGGGAAGGCGTCCTGGTCAAGGACACCCACGGCTCCACCATCCGGCTCGCCCCGCCGCTGACCATCGAGAAGGGCGAACTCTCGTCGGCGGTCGAGGCCCTGGGACGGGTACTGAGCGAGTAACGCATAGCCATCCGGCCATGCACAACAAAATAGCTGGCCTCGCCGACAATGATCCGTAACTATATGCGGCATGACACATATTGATTCACAGTCATCCGCGGATACGGCGGACACGAGCGAGCCGGACTGGCCTGTGGGCTTCCGTGCCTACACCGGCAACGGAGGCCTGCGGGCGCACGGGGACGACCTCTCGATCGTGGCGTCGGACCGCCCGTCCGTCAGCGCCGCGATGTTCACCCGCAGCCGCTTCGCGGGCCCCGCGGTGGTGCTCAGCCGGGCGCACGCCGCCGGCGGGCACCTGCGCGCCGTCACCACTCTGGCGCAGAACGCCAACGTGGCCACCGGCCGGCAGGGCGAGGAGAACGCGGCCGAGGTGGTCGGCCGGGTCGCCGCGATCCTGGGCGTCCCGGCCGACGCCGTCCTCATCGGGTCCACCGGCGTGATCGGACGCCCGCTCCCGATGGCCGCCATACGCGCGCACTTGGAGATGACGGCGGAGCGCGGCACGGCGGCCTTCGAAGCGGGCCCCGTCGATGTGGCTCGGGCGATGATGACCACCGACACCCGCCCGAAGACCAGCGCCCGGACCGTCGGCGGAGCCCGCATCGTCGGCGTCGCCAAGGGCGTCGGCATGCTGGAGCCGAACATGGCGACGATGCTGGCGTACCTCTTCACCGACGCGGACCTCTCCCCCGCCGAGCTGGACGGCGCGCTCCGGGGCGCGGTCGAGAAGACCTTCAACTGCCTGAGCGTGGACACGGACACCTCCACCTCCGACACGGTGGCCGTGCTCGCCAACGGGGCGACCGGCCCCGTCGACCTCACGGCCTTCTCGGCAGCACTCACCGATGTCTGCCTCGACCTCACCCAGCAACTGGCGAGCGACGGGGAGGGCGCGAGCAAGCTGCTGCGCGTCACGGTGGCGCAGGCCGCCGACTACGCGCAGGCCAAGCGGGTCGCCAAGAGCGTGGTGAACTCTCCGCTGGTCAAGACCGCCGTACACGGCGCCGACCCGAACTGGGGCCGGGTCGTGATGGCCATCGGCAAGAACACCGAGGACACGGACATCGAACCGGCGAAGGTGACCGTACGGTTCGGCGAGACCGAGGTGTACCCGGAGGAGCCGGGGCCGGACACGCTGGAGAAGCTGGCGGAGACGATGCGGCGGGACGAGGTCGACATCACGATCGGGCTAGGCACCGGAGACGCCACGGCCACGGTCTACGGCTGCGACCTCACCGAGGGCTACATCCGCGTCAACGCCGACTACACGACCTGACGCGCGTCCGCGCCGGCGGCCGACGCCGGGGCCTCGCCCGCGCCCCGGCACCGGGTCGGCCCGTGCCCCCTGCACTGGTCGCCACGCCCTGTCCGACCTGCGCGGATACCGCTCCGAGCGCCGTTGTCAGTGGTCGGGTGCAGACTGACTCGTACCTGGAACAACGGCGTTCGGAGGTGCAGTGACATGACCATGGGCACGCAGGATGTCCTTCTCGCGGTAGGGACCCGGAAGGGCCTGTTCATCGGCCGGCGAAGGCGGGGCACGTGGGAGCTGAGCGAGCCCCATTTCCCCGCCCAGGCGGTCTACTCGATCGGTATCGACACCCGCCGCGCGACGCCCCGGCTGCTGGCCGGCGCGGACAGCGCGCACTACGGCCCCTCGGTGTTCCACTCCGACGACCTCGGCAAGAGCTGGGTCGAGCCGAAGCGCGCCGCGGTGAAGTACCCGGATTACACCGGAAGCTCGCTGGAGCGGGTGTGGCAGCTCCAGCCCGCCGGCCCCGCCGCGCCCGACGTGGTCTACGCCGGTACGGAGCCGGGCGCGCTCTTCCGGTCCGAGGACGGCGGCGAGTCGTTCGAGCTGGTGCGGTCGCTGTGGGAGCACCCCTCGCACGACCAGTGGGTGCCCGGTGGCGGCGGCCTCGCCGTGCACACGGTGATCACCGACCCGCGCACCGCCGATGCGGTGACGGTGGCGGTGTCGACGGCCGGGGTCTTCCGCACCCGCGACGGCGGCGCGAGCTGGTCCCCGTCGAACAGCGGCGTGAAGGCGGTCTTCCTGCCCGACCCGGACCCCGAGTTCGGCCAGTGCGTCCACAAGATCGCGCAGGATTCGGCCGACCGCGACCGCCTCTACCTCCAGAACCACTGGGGCGTGTACCGCAGCGACGACGCGGGCGGGACGTGGACGGACATCGGGACCGGACTGCCGTCGGACTTCGGGTTCGCGGTTGCCGCCCACCCGCACCGCGGCGACGTTGCGTACGTCTTCCCGATCACCGCGGACATGGACCGGGTGCCGGCCGACCACCGCTGCCGGGTGTTCCGCACGTCCGACGCCGGCAACAGCTGGGAGGCGCTGAGCGCGGGGCTGCCGCAGGAGGACCACTACGGCACGGTGCTGCGCGACGCGCTCTCCGTGGACGACGCGGACCCGGCGGGCGTGTACTTCGGCAACCGCAACGGCGAGGTGTTCGCCAGCGCGGACGACGGCGACACCTGGCAACAACTCGCCGCCCACCTGCCGGACGTCCTCTGCGTACGGGCGGCGGCGGTGGCTTAGAAGAGCGGGGAGCCACAGACGCCTGGGCGGATACGTACGCAGGCTACGCACGAGCGCTGACGCAGACGGAGACGCGTGCGGGACCGCGCATGGGCGATGGCCGCAGGCGGCGGTCGTACGAGGGGGTGGTGAGCCGGTCGGGTGTGACCGGGGATGGCGTGATCCGAGCGAGGTGGCTGTGGAAGTGACCGGGGAAGGGGGCGCGGGTTGATAGGGACCACCGCACGGCCAGTAGGGTGACGCCGTGGCTGCACGACCTCTCCATGAAATCGTCGAACCGGGCTGGGCCAAGGCACTTGAGCCCGTCGCCGGACGGATCGCCGCGATGGGCGACTTCCTGCGGGCGGAGATCGCCTCGGGACGTACGTACCTCCCGGCCGGCAGCAACGTGCTGCGCGCCTTCCAACAGCCCTTCGACGACGTGCGTGTGCTCATCGTCGGGCAGGACCCCTACCCCACCCCCGGACATGCCGTCGGGCTGAGCTTCTCGGTGGCGCCGGAGGTGCGGCCGCTCCCGGGCAGCCTGGAGAACATCTTCCGCGAGATGCACTCCGACCTCGGGCTGCCGCGGCCGGCCAACGGGGACCTGACACCGTGGACGCAGCAGGGCGTGCTGCTGCTGAACCGTGCCCTGACGACCGCGCCCCGTAAGCCCGCCGCCCATCGCGGCAAGGGCTGGGAAGAGGTCACGGAGCAGGCGATCCGCGCGCTGGCCGCGCGCGGGCGTCCGATGGTGGCCGTTCTGTGGGGACGCGACGCGCGTAATCTGCGCCCGCTGCTCGGACAGGTGCCGTCGGTCGAGTCGGCGCACCCCTCGCCCATGTCGGCGGACCGGGGGTTCTTCGGCTCGCGGCCGTTCAGCCGGGTCAACGACCTGCTGGCCCGGCAGGGGGCCGAACCGGTCGCCTGGCAGCTGCCCTGACCGGAAGCCGCCGCCGCCCTGACCTGGTGGCCTGGCGGCTGCCCTGACCTGGAGGGATAGTGTGCCCGCATGACCACGAACACGAACGTCCCGGCGGGCTGGTACGCCGACCCGCAGGGCACGCCCGACCAACTGCGCTGGTGGGACGGCACCCGGTGGACCGAGCACACGCACCCGGGCAGCCAGGGCCGGCACCAGGCCGGTCAGGGTCAGGCACAGCAGCAGGGGTCGGCACAAGGATCGGCGCAGGGGCAGGCGCAGGGACCGGCACAGGGGCAGGCGCCCGGCCAGGGGGGACAGCCGGGGGCTCAGCCGGGTGGGGCCTTCCCTGGGGCGCAGCCTGAGGCTCAGCCCGGTGGTGGTCACCCGGGGGCTCAGCCCGGCGGCGGTTTCCCCGGGGCTCAGCCCGGTAGCGGTCAGCCTGGAGGTCAGCCGGGGTTCCCGGGCGGGCCTCAGCCGGGTGGTCAGGCCGGGGGGCAGCCGATGCCGCAGGCGCAGCCGTACGGGCAGGGGGCGCCGCAGCAGCCGTACGGCCAGCCGCAGCCCCAGCCTTACTCCCAGCAGCACCAGCAGCCTCATCAGCCCCAGCCGCAGATGGGGCAGCAGCCGGGCGGGCAGCCGATGCCGCAGGGGTACGGCTACCCGCAGCAGGGGCCGGGCCCCGGCGCCGGCGACCCGGCACAGGTGCAGCGCCAGGTGCAGCAGCAGGCCGGCGTCGCGCCGGCCGGCCCGGGGGGCGGCGGTTCGCTGTTCACCGAGCCGGTCCTGGTCGTGAACCAGAAGGCCAAGCTGATCGAGATGACGAACGAGTACAGCGTCTTCGACCAGCACGGCAACACCATCGGCTCGGTCGTCCAGATCGGCCAGACCACGGCCAAGAAGGTGCTGCGCCTGGTTTCCAGCCTCGACCAGTACATGACCCACAAGCTGGAGATCCGCGACACGTACGGCCAGCCGCAGCTGGTGATGACCCGGCCGGCGAAGTTCATCAAGTCCAAGGTGCTGGTGGAGCGTCCGGACGGACAGCCGGTCGGCGAGATCGTGCAGCAGAACGCCATAGGGAAGATCAACTTCGCCATGGTGGTCAACGGCCAGCAGATCGGCGCGATCAAGGCGGAGAACTGGCGGGCCTGGAACTTCGCCATCGTCGACCACGCCGACCAGGAGATCGCCCGGATCACCAAGACGTGGGAGGGCCTGGCGAAGACGATGTTCACCACGGCTGACAACTACGTCCTGCAGATCCACCAGCAGCTGCCCGACCCGCTGCTGAGCCTGGTGGTCGCGACGGCCCTGACCGTCGACACGGCCCTCAAGCAGGACGCCCGCGGCTTTGGGTGAGCCCATGGCACCGGACCTGGTGCTCGGTGTCGACTCCGGCGGCTCGGGCCTCCGCATCGCGGTCGCCCGCGCGTACGGGGACGGCTCCCCGGCCGACGGCGCCCCGGCGCGACGGCTCGGCGAGGTCGACTTCCAGGAGCCCGTCCGTACGGGGCCCGGCGGTATCGACGCCGGCGACCTGCTCGCCCGGCTGCTCCCGGCGGCCGCCTCGTTGGTACGCGCGGCGGGCCCCGACAGCCGCTGCGTGGCGGTGTGCGTGGGCGCGGCCGGCATGGTCGCGCTCGGCGACGACCTGCGCGCGACGCTGCCGTCCGCGCTGGCCCGCGCGCTCGGCACGAACCGGCTGGCGCTCGCGTCCGACGCCGTCACCGCGTACGCGGGTGCCCTCGGCCGGCGCCCCGGTGCCGTGGTCGCGGCCGGCACCGGCATGATCGCGATGGGCACCGACCTCACCGCCGCGACCGGCTGGCGCCGCGCCGACGGCTGGGGCCACCTGCTGGGCGACTGCGGCAGCGGCGCCTGGATCGGCCGGGCCGGACTGGAGGCGGCGATGCGTGCGCACGACGGCCGGCCCGGCGGTTCGACGGCGCTACTGGCCCGTGCCGAGGCGGTGTTCGGGCCGGTCACCGGCCTGCCCGGAAAGCTCTACCCGCGCTCCGACCGGCCCGCCGTACTGGCGTCCTTCGCCCCGGAGGTGGCGCGCTGCGCGGCCGAGGACAAGTTCGCCGCCGCGATCCTGGACGAGGCCGCCCACCACATCGCCGACGCCGCGGCCGCGGTCTGCCCGCCGGAGGCCCCGCGCAGCGAACGGGAAGTCGCCTACACCGGCGGCCTGTTCAAGATGGGCGAGCCGCTGCTGGAGCCGCTGCGTGCGGCACTCGCGGTACGGCTCCCCGGCGTACGCCTGGTCGCGGCGGCCGGCGACCCGCTGGACGGCGCACTGCTCATCGCGTCGGCGCTGGCCCGCGACGAGCTGCGGCTGCCCACCGACGCCCGCCTCCTCCACGTCACGGACTGAGCCCCCGCCAGGCCGGAGCCCGGGACGATTCGCAGTCGCACACACAAGCACGCCCCCTCCGCCCTCCCCTGGCGCGACTCCCCGACCTCACCCCCACCGCCCCCACCATCTCTTCCGCCCCCTTACCCACTTTGACACCTTCGCCCCCTATGCCACCTTCCCGCCACTCCACTCCCCCAGCTCTCTCCGGCCCCTAAACGGAATCCGCGGCGCCGCTCTCCGCGGGATCACCCGGACGAGAAGTCAGCGCAGATCACACGGCGTGTCGTGTGATGTTCACACGGAGACGCGCGGGACGAATCGGTACACAAACCACCCGACTGTGCCCTCCCTCGGCACCGGGCGCCGAAGAGGCGTTAGCATGCGGCGCCATGAGTTCCCCCACTGGGCCCGCACCCGGCCTGCCTGTACGAATGCCGCGTCCGCGCCAGTCCGGACGCCACCGCCGACCGGAGCCGGTCGCCGCGCCCGAGGGCGCGCCCGCGCTCGTCCTGGCCGTTCCCGGCGCCCCCACCGCCGCGTCGCGCGGCCTGGCGGAGGAGGTGTCCAGCATCGCCCGCTCCGAGCTGCCCGGCCTCGACGCCCGCATCGGGTACGTCGACGGCGGCGATGAGGAGTTCCCGTCGCTGGAGGCCGTGCTCTCGCACGCCGCCGCCGAGCGCAGGGCCCGCATCGAAGCCGGTGCGCAGGACCTCAAGGACGCCCCGGCCGCCGTCGTCGTGCCGCTGCTCGCGGGGCCCGACAACGCCCTGCTCCGCCGTATACGCCAGGCGATCATGAGCAGTGGCTCCGCCGCCGAGCTCACCGATGTGCTCGGCCCGCACCCGCTGCTCGCCGAGGCGCTGCACGTACGACTGTCCGAGGCCGGCCTGGCGCGTGCCGACCGAGCCCGCCTCTTCACGGTTGCAACGGCCGCGGACGGCATCATCCTCGCCACCGTCGGCGGCGAGGAGGCCGTGCAGGCCGCCGGCATCACCGGCATGCTGCTCTCCGCGCGCCTCGCGGTGCCGGTACTGGCCGCCGCGCTGGACGAGGACGGCGCGATCTCGCGTACGGCCGAGCAGCTGCGGAACTCCGGTTCGCAGCAGCTGGCGCTGGCGCCGTACCTGATCGGCCCGGAGATCGCCGACGGCCTGCTGGGGGCGGCCGCGGCCGAGGCGGGCTGCGCTTCCGCCGAGGCGCTGGGTGCATACATGGCGGTGGGCCGCCTGGTCCTCTCCAACTACGCCGCTTCGCTGGGCATCACGCTCCAGTCGGCGCAGGGAGCGCCGACCCGCTGACCCGTCGCCGGCCGCCCCACGCGGCCGGCGCCCCGCTCCAGTGGCTGAACCCTCCGACGGGCCGTCCCGCACGATGCGGTGGCGGCCCGTCGCCGTACCCGGCCGGGGCCTGCACGGGACCTGGCCGCCCCCTGCCCACGACCTGGCCGGACCCTGCCGCCCCCGGCACCGACCCCACCCCCACCCCCGCACCCGGCACAGGCATCAGCCGCTCGTGCGTCCCACCAGCACTCTCACCCGTACTTCCTCCGCGTACGGCCCCTCCGGCAGGGCCGCGCGCAGTCCGGCGGCGAAGTGCGCGCGCTCCTCAGGGCCGGGGAGCCGGTCCGCCGGTACGGCGGAGCAGACGCCGCCGAGCAGCTCCTCGAACGTCAGCTCCGCCCGGTACCGGTGGTCGATCTCGCGCACCCCGTCGTAGCCCGCCCCGTGCAGCGCCCTGGCGTAGTCGGACCGTTCGTCGTCGGCCGTGCCGCAGGTGGCCTCCAGGGCCATGCCGAAGTACCGCTCCAGCTCTCCCCGGAGCGCGTCCGACCAGTGGGTCTCCTGCTGCCACAGCGGCACACCGTTGGCGATCACGGCGACGCCGCCGCCCGGCCTCAGCAGCGGGCGCAGCTCGCGGAAGAGCCGGCCGTGGTCCATCCAGTGCAGCGCCTGGCCGATGACGGTCATGGCCAGGGAGCCCCGGCCGAGCAGTGTGCCGAGCGCCGCGACGTCGGTGTCCGCGCCGAGCACCCAGGTGGCGTTCTGTACGCCCGCCTCCTCGGCGGCGCGGCGGGCCAGCCGCAGCATGTCCGGTTCGGGGTCCATGCCGAGGACCGCGCCGACCCGCGGGGCGAGCGGTACGGCCAGCGCTCCGGTGCCGCACCCCAGGTCGAGTGCGGTGTCGCCGGCTGTCAGGCCGAACGTCTCTTGCAGGGTGTCCAGGAGCTCCGGGCGGTAACCGCGCCGGAAGCGGGCGTAGTACTCCGCGACCTCACCACTGAATCCGACGGTCATGCGGCCAGCCTGCCCGGAATCGGGCCGCCGCGCCCGGCATTCGGACGATCTCACCGCCGAACGTCCGCTATCGGCTGAACACACCCAGCGGGCTGAACCCGAGCAGCGCGTGTCGGCCGGTGCGGCGCGTTTCCGTACGTCGGGAACGCACCGCACCGGCCGGAATGACGCTGCTCAAGACCGGCCAGGCGTTCAGCGCGCGAAGACCACGCACGAGGCCGACGGGACCGGGAGCGATCCGCCGCGTTCGGGGATGCCGGTGTCCGCGTCGACGGCGAACCAGGTGACGTCCCCGGAGCGCTCGTTGGCGGCGTATAGGTACCGGCCTTCCGGGTGCAGCGCCAGGTCACGGGGCCAGTCGCCGCCGCTGGGCACGGTCGTCACCAGTCGCGGCGCTTCCCCGTCCTCCTCCAGCGCCAGTACGGCGATGCTGTCGTCCCCGCGGTTGGCGGCCCAGCCGAACCGTCCGTCCGCCGAGACCACGAACTCCGACGGCAGCGTCGGCGTCACACCGCCCTCGGGCAGTACGGGCGTCTCCCCCAGCGGTGTCAGCAGCCCCCGCACCGCGTCCCAGCGGCAGGTGGTCACCGCGGGGTCCAGCTCGTTGATGACGTACGCGAGGTGGCCGCGCGGGTGGAAGCGGAGGTGGCGGGGGCCGCTGCCGGCGCGCATGGCGATCTCGCGCCGCATCACCAGTTCCCCGCTCCCCGGGTCGATGTCGCACACGCGGACCGAGTCGGTGCCGAGGTCGACGCTGAGCACCCAGCGCCCCGAGGGGTCGGCCACCACGGCGTGCGCGTGCGGGCCGGTCTGCCGGTCGGGGTTCGGGCCGCTGCCGTGGTGCTGGAGGACGCCGCCGGGGCCGGGCTCGGTGGGCGCGCCGTCCGCCCGCAGGGGCAGCGCACTGACGCTGCCGGAGCGGTAGTTGGCGGTGAGCAGGTGCCCGGCGTGCGGGGTGAGGTGGGTGGGGGCCGAGCCGTGGACGGGTGCCGGCGGCGCGAGCAGTTCGGGCCGCTCCCCCGCGAGCGAGAAGGCCCCGGCCGCGCCGTCGGGGGTCTCGCTCACCGCGTACAGCAGCCGGCTGTCGGCCGATACGGCGAGGTAGGAGGGGCTGGTCACCGCGTCCGTGCGGGCCAGCTCCTTGAGCGCGCCGCTCTCCGGGGCGAACTCGGCGGTGACGACGCCGGCCCCGCCGGCCGTCGACCCGATGTACGCCCGCCACCCGGAAACGTTTCGGCCGGCACCGTTCACGCTCATACCCCGCTTCTCGTTCGTACGCCCCGTATTGGTCGGTCACCGACGCTAACAGCCGGGCGACGCCCCCGCCGGAGATCATCTGCACGGAGCCGCCCGGCCCCGCTCATGCTTGGGTCGCGATCGGGCTCAGGCCCCGGCCGGCTTGTTGGCCGATCGGGCTCAAGCGCCGATCGGGCTCAAGCGCCGATCAGCGACCGGCGGGCAGGCGCTCTCAGCGGGTCCGCGAGTTCGGCGAGGGCGTGTTCCAGGCCGTGCAGGTGGGCGAGGGCCGGTTCCGTCGCGTGGAGCTGGGGCGCGGCGGCCACCGCGTACCGCTCCGCGCGGGCGGCCGGGCCCGGTGCGGTGAGCGCTTCCACCGCGGCCTCCACGCGCAGGCAGGCGGCGGTGAGGCGGTCGTCGTGGGAGGCCTCCGGGTCGGCGGCGACGGCGGCCAGCCCGCGGACCTCGCGGGCGCAGTCGTCGAGCAGGGCGAGCACCCGGCGGGCCCGTCCCTTGCGGGCCCGCACCGGGCTCAGCGGGTGGACCAGCGGCGCGAGGGAGGCCCGTACCTTGCCGAGCAGCAGCTCCAGTTCGACGACGCGGGCCGCGGGGTCGGCGGTGCCGGAGCCGGCGAGGCGCGCGGCTGCCTCGGCGGTGCAGGCGTGCACGCAGCGCAGGGCGCGCTGGATCCAGGCGTCCGTCGTGGCGTGCGTGGTGACGGGCAGGACGAGCAGCACCGCCAGTACGGCGCCGAGCGCCCCGACCCCCGTCTCGGCGACCCGCAGGACGAGCAGGCCCGTGTCCAGCACTCCGAGGAGCCCGTACAGCAGCCCGGCCATCACCGTGACCGCGAGCATCATCCAGGTGTACGACACGGCCGCGGTGTAGAAGATGCCGAAGACGCAGACCGCGACGAGCGCGGCGGTGGCCACCGGCGCGCCGTGCAGCGGTACCGCGACGCCCAGTCCGATGCCGATCCCGATCACCGTGCCGAGCACCCGCCGGAAGCTCCGGACCAGCGTCTCGCCGCTCGACGCCGTGTTCACGAAGACCCACCACGTCGCGCCGACGGCCCAGTACCAGCGCTCCTGCGACAGGACCTGCCCCGCGGCGAGCGCGAAGGCACCGCCGGCCATCGCTTGGAGCGCCTGCCGCGTGGTCGGCCGGGCGAGCCCGGTGCCGGCGGTCAGGGGCGGGACCGCGGCGGGCGCCGGCAGCCGGCGCTCGTAGCACCACAGTCCGAAGCGTATGGTCGCGGCGGCCAGCAGGGACAGCAGCATCGCGCCGTACAGCTCGGGCAGCTGGCCGGGGACCGTGTGCAGGAACTGCGTCGCGAAGAACATCATGAACGCGAACACACCGAGGGAGTGCCCGCGCGGCCCCCACCGGCGGGCGTACACCCCGGCGCCGACCACGGCGAGGAAGGCCGCGTCCCTGGCCACGGGGGAGTCGTGCAGCACGGCGGCGAGGGCGAGCACGGGGAAGCCGACCGCAGGCAGCAGCGCGGTCGTGACCGCCTGCCCGCGGACCGTCGGGTCCAGGACCGTGAAGAGCGCCAGCAGGGCCGCGAGGCCCCCGGTGATCGCCGCGGCCAGTGAGTGACCGGTCAGCACGCACAGGGCCACCGCCGATCCGATGCCGAGCACCGCCCGCAACGCGCTGCGCAACCGCAGCCGCCCCGGATCCGGAGCCACGAACACCCTCTTGAGCACAGATCCCCGCCCCTTCTGCGTTCCGCTGACGCGTCCGCGCGCGTCACGTCGTGCCGCGTCGGTGTCACGTCGTGTCACGCCATGAAAAAGGCGCCGCGGAATCCGCAGCGCCATCGACATGACCATCAGAACACCCGGGACCACACTGGCTCAACAGAGCCCTGAATCACTGTGCCATTGGCCCATCGGCACGCGCCCGGGCAGGACCGGGGGCGTGCCAATGGACCACCGAACCGGCAACGGGCCGTCACCGGTCAGCAGCAGCAACGACCGCTCAGGGGATCCTCGTCGCGGCGGTCGGTGCGATTCCGCTCGAAGGCCGCGCGGGAGAGGACCGGGGCCGCGGGGTCCTGTGCGCGGGTGTGGGCGACGTACCGGCCGTACGCGTGCTCACCGGTGAACTCGCGCACGTACCAGCGGACCCGGCGCAGCGCGCGCCGCAGCGGCACGCTCACGCGGCGAGCTTGGACTCGACGTACGCCGCCTCCCGGAGGTCCGGCGTTCCCCCGCCCCGGACGGTGCGCACGCAGACGCGCGCGCAGGCGACGACCACCACGAGGGTGAGGAGGGCGAAGGCGATGGTGAGCACGCCCGTCACGGTCGAGTTGTGGACGATCGTCGCCATGTCGGCGGCGGATGTGGCGGGCGCGCGGACCGCACCGGCCTCCAGCGCCTGCTGGTACTGCGCCCGCTGCGCGAAGAAGCTCACCTTCGGGTCGGCGGAGAACACCTTCTGCCAGCTCGCCGTCATGGTCACGGCGAGGTCCCACACCAGCGGAACGCCGGTGACCCAGGCCCACTTGAGGCGGCCCGACTTGATGAGCAGCGTCGTGCCGACGGCCAGGGCGACGGCGGCGAGCAGCTGGTTGGCGATGCCGAAGAGCGGGAAGAGCTGGTTGATCCCGCCGAGCGGGTCGGTGACGCCCACCCACAAGAAGTAGCCCCAGGCGAGCACGACCGCCGCCGAGGTGATCCAGATGCCCGGCCGCCAGCTCTGGTCGCGGAACCGCGGCAGGACGTTGCCGAGGGTGTCCTGGAGCATGAAGCGGCCGACGCGGGTCGCCGCGTCCACGGCGGTGAGGATGAACAGCGCCTCGAACATGATCGCGAAGTGGTACCAGAACGCCATCATCCCGTCGCTGCCGAACGCCTTCGCGAGGATGAGGGCCATGCCCATCGCGAGGGTGGGCGCGCCGCCCGTGCGCGAGACGAGGGACTCCTCGCCGACCGAGCGCGCCGCGGCGGCCAGATCGTCCGGGCCGATCGAGAAGCCGAGCGAGGAGACGGCAGCGGACGCGGAGTGGAGCGTGTCGCCGAGGAGACCGGCGGGCGCGTTCATCGCGTAGTACAGGCCCGGGTCGATCACGCACGCCGCGATCAGCGCCATCAGCGCGACGAAGGACTCCATGAGCATCGCGCCGTACCCGATGGGCGCGACGTGCGATTCCTTCTCGATCATCTTCGGCGTGGTGCCGGAGGAGATCAGGGCGTGGAAGCCGGAGAGCGCGCCGCAGGCGATGGTGATGAAGGCGAACGGGAAGAGCCCGCCGGCGAAGACCGGGCCGTCACCGGCCCGCGCGAACGCGGTGACCGGCGCGACGGCGAGGTCCGGCAGCGAGATCAGCACCCCGGCCGCCAGCAGCACGATGACGCCGACCTTCATGAAGGTGGAGAGGTAGTCGCGGGGCGCGAGCAGCATCCACACGGGCAGCACGGACGCGAGGAAGCCGTACGCCATCAGGCACAGCGCCAGCGTCTGCGGGGACAGGACCAGCGCGTCGCCGATCGGGGACTCGGCGACCCAGCGGCCGCCCGCGATGGCCGCGAGCAGCAGGGCGAGTCCGATGAGGCTGACCTCGGTGACCCGGCCGGGGCGCAGGTACCGCAGGTACACGCCCATGAGGAGGGCGATGGGGATGGTCATGCCGATGGAGAAGGTGCCCCAGGCGGAGTGGGCGAGGGAATTGACCACGATGAGGGCGAGCACGCCCAGGATGATGATCATGATCGCGAAGACGGCGAGCAGCGCCGCGGCCCCGCCGACCGCGCCGATCTCCTCGCGTGCCATCTGTCCCAGGCTCTTGCCGTCCCGGCGCATGGAGAAGAACAGCGTCACCATGTCCTGGACGGCACCGGCGAAGATCACGCCGATGATGATCCAGACGGTGCCCGGCAGATAGCCCATCTGGGCCGCCAGCACGGGGCCGACGAGCGGACCGGCGCCGGCGATGGCGGCGAAGTGGTGACCGAACAGCACGCGCCGGTCGGTGGGGTGGAAGTCCACCCCGTCGTTGAGCCGCTCGGCCGGCGTGGCCCGCCGGTCGTCGACCCGCAGCACCTTGCGTGCGATGAAGCGGGCGTAGAAGCGCTGGGCGATCAGGTACGAGCCGATGCCCGCGGCGATCACCCAGACCGCCGAGATCCGCTCACCACGGGAGAGCGCCAGCACGGACCAGCCGGCCGCGCCGAGCGCCGCGATCAGCGTCCAGACGGCGATCCGGACGTAACGGGAACTCCACACTGGGATTGCGCCTTTCCTGGGGTACGGGAACGAAGGGGCGGCCGCGCCGGGGGTCGGGGCGCGGCCGCCACACGAAGGGCTTTTGGCCGGGTCAGCCGCCCAACTCCGCCTCGAACTCCGCTGTTTCGAGGATCTGCTTGACCGTGGTCAGGTAGCGGGCGGCGTCCGCGCCGTCCACCAGACGGTGGTCGTAGGAGAGCGACAGGTACGTCATGTTGCGGAC